>NZ_CP020477.1:0-605000 GCF_002116695.1 Acidianus manzaensis | reverse complement strand
CATAGCATGAAATAACTCTTTTTACATTTCCACATACGCTTATATCAAACATTTTTCCTATGCTATCAAGGACTTCTATAATAGCGTCACAGGATGCTGCATCTATTATGTTACAAATTATCCAGTTTGACTGATTAATATTTTCTGATGTAACTGATTTCTCAATTATGTCTATACCTTGTTTTACAAATCCGTCTACGATTAATGTTTTAGCTTGAGTTAAGGATTTTATTAGTTCACGAGTATCGGTTCCCATTAAATACTATTATTGATCTCAAGTTTAAATATGTTCTACTAATAACGGACTGTAGATATATTTTAAGTTTTAGTGTATCTCGAAAGATAACCTAAGTCATGAATTTTCCCAAGAGCCAAATCAGCTGAATATTTTCCAATAGCTGGGGCATAACTCCAGCCTAATCTGCATGCTCCAGTAGAAATAATTGTTTGCTCATCTTTTTTACCTATTATTGGAAAACCATCTGGCGAACAAGGTCTGAATCCCATATTCATATCATATATGTACGAAATATTTAGTAATGACGATACTCTATCTAAAATTATTTGTGCTCTACTAGAATCAAATGAAGAGTCTGCATCAAATCCTCCAGTAACTTTGATATAATCTGATAATGGAGATATAGCTATGCCATAATCAACTAATACTACAGCCTTATTGTCATCAAAATTTCCGCTTATCCTATATCCATATCCTTTAAAAGCTGTTAATGGTAATCTTATAAATTCATTTGACCATATGCCTGCGGATATAATAATTGAATCAAATTTATTTCTTATTTCTTCTAAATTTTTTATTTCTTTATTTTCTATATTAATGCCAGATAATTCTCTTTTAATTCTATCAATAAATTTCTCTGTTGAAATTCTAGAGAGTTCAGGAAAATATATTGCACCTTCAAATCCACTAAAGTCTACAACTTCGAATTTAGGGTTAAATGGATTTCTTTTTTCTTCTTCTATACCTTTTTCTAGTTTTTCTTTGTCTGTGTATACTTCATATAAACCATCTGCAATATAATCAAAATCATTCTTTTCTTCACTTAGTTCTCTATAAGCGTTAAGTGAGAATTGTGCCATATTTCTCATAATATCCCATGCATCTTGAGGAGGCTCTTTATTTAGATTCTTTAATAACTCTGTTAACCAATACTTATTAACATTTTTTATATTAGTTACATTTTTTATTTTATATTTTAACATCTTATATATCATTTCAGTTGTATTTATTTTGTCAAATCTATAAGGTTCAATTAAACCCGCAGCATGTATGGAATAACTTCCTAATTCAGCTTTTTCAAAAATAGTTACTTCTGTATCTTCCTTTTCTAGGTAATAGGCTGAAAATAAACCTGTTATGCCGCCGCCTATTATTGCAACTTTCATTTTACTTCTCTTAATACTTTTAATGCAGTTTTTCTAATATTACTTTCTCTTGTTAAAAGTTCTTGTAAATATTTTATTTCAGAATAGATATTTTCTTTCTTTATAAAACCTTTTTCTAAAAGTTGTGGAACGCATTTCCATGCCAAAATCCTTACTGATGGCTTTTTATATCTAAGGAATTCAATAAATCTTTCAATATCTTTATCCATAAAAATTCCTTCTTCAACAAGTTTAGGAAAAATCTTCCAAGCTTTTTTCCTTATTGTTGGATAATAGCTCCTTAAAAGTCTCCAAAAATATTTTCTATTTAATATAATAAAGTCTTTTGATATTATATCGTATTGTATAAGATTATCTATATTTTCCCAAGCAGAAATTTTTATTTTATCAGAATTTGCACCTAAAGCTCTTTCTATTCCTCCTATTGAAAGAGCTTTATATACATCTAGATGCTTCCATGCATCTTCCCTAACTCCTTGAAGGTGATGCCATAATAACGATCTTAAAAATCCCTTATTTTTAGCTAATTCGTTATACTGATTTGTTTGTATTATTTTTTCTATTTCTTCCCATGCCTTTCTTCTTATATCTTGATTATAGCTTTTTAAGTCACTTAATTTCACATTTATCCTCCAGAAGCAGTTAATATTATAGTTAGTTTATCTCCATCTTTTATTTTTTCGTCTTCAATTATTGGTATATTATTTCTCAATACTACTGTACCTTGTATTGTATATCCTAAAGTTTTTAGCAAATCTCTAACTCTATAATTTTCTGGTAAATCTAACGATATACTCTTATTCTCTCTTATCATCGTTACTTCTATCTTCATCACTATTAATCTTTCGTATAGCAGTTTTTAAATTATCTAATGATCTTTCGACTTCTTTTAACTCTGACTTATCATTACTATAAAACGATATTCCATTTCCTATTATGCAGAATTTAGGATCATCTAATCTAAATTTTCCGCATATTTTAGTAAAACCTTCGCTTATTATACTAATTTCTTTTATATTATCATATATTATACCTTTTCCATTCTGTGTAAAAATACTACCCTTGTATTCACCTTTAATAACTTCTAGTACAGTCAAATACTTTGATAATAAAGAAAATGCACTTATATTTTTTATTTCAAAAAATAATGAAAAAATTCTAATATTTGAATCTAGAAGTTGTATATCTAGATCAATACAGTCAGATAACTGAGGTATATTAGAAGGATTAGGAAGAACTACCTCATTTGAAATCGAACAGAATTCATCTATTTCACCTATTATCTTACCATCGATTTTTCCGATAGATGATATTTTCTCCATAAACTCGTTTTCAGATACTTTTCCATTAAGTAGATCTAGAGAGAGATTAGTTAGTTGAGTATTTTGTGAGGAAGTTTTGTATAGAAAATATTTACCATATCCAAAAGAAGGATAGTATAGAAGAGCATAATTATTATGGAAAAAATATCTATAACCTTGATTGATTAAATTAAAGAAGAATTTTAACTCTTCTTCGTTTATTTCTTTTAGATTAACATTAATACAATTATTATGAATGATTAACTCATCATCGCTTACTAAGATTTGATAGTCTCCTTTATCAATAAGCATAATTTTTTTATCTTGAATTCCTTGCTTATATACTTTCATTACATATACGCTAATGCCCTATACTTTGCCATCAATAAAGATTTTTCGTAGCAGTTTATTACAGATGAAGCAATTTTGTCCCATCTGAAGTTTAAGTTTACTCTGTTTATTGCATTTTGCCTAACTTTACTCCATAAATTAACGTCATCTGTTTTGTAAATTGTAGTTTTATTTAGATAATTTCTATCTTTAGTTTCATCTGCCAAAGATAGATATATAGCTGTTTTTAATGTTGTAGCCAATGAACCTATACTTTCAGGTTCCACTAGGAATCCAGTTCCATCTTTATTCCATCTTAAATCTAATACAGATTCAGCTAATCCTCCTACAGAGTATGCTACTACTGGAGTTCCAACTGCCATTGCTTCAATAGCATTAATTCCAAAAGGCTCCCATCTAGATGGGATTACGAATACTGAAGAGACGTAATGTAAAGCCTTATAAAGACCTCTATCTATATTATAACTTACAAATAGTCTCACATTATCTTTTATTTCTGCTGATCTATCTATAACGTCTTGAAGTAATCCATAATCGCCTGCAGGTATTCCAAGGATTATTAACTTAGCATTCCAAATTTCGTTAACTACATCTTTAAACGCTCTTAATAGTAAATCTATTCCTTTCTGGTATACTATCCTCCCCGTAAATAATACTAAAGGTCCGTCAGATAATTGTTGTGTTGTCCAATCTTCATTTATCCCTAGTCTATATCTATTATTCCAAATCATATTTCCTGTAGTAAAATCTTCTGGTATTATCTTCTGTTTTGAAATTATCTCAAATGCTTTTTTCCTTGCCTCAACTCTATTGTCGGTATTAAAGTATTTTTTAGATAAGTCTGTTGCTTCATCTATGTTCCAATCAGTACCATTATAAGTTACACAGCTTTTATTCTCCATAAAATTTCCTATGAAGGAAAATACATCGTAAGTTAGGTAATTTTTACTTACTGATGCAATTAAGTCTGCTTCATAACATCCGAACCTTTCAATTTTTCCCTCGCAATTATCCCATAGTTCACTAGTTTTATACGCTAAGTGCTTAGCTACCATCCATATATAATGATAATAATCTTCTAATCCGCCCCAATCTGGAGAAGCATAATGCCAAGGTGCTCCAACTTTATTCAATAAATGTATAGTATACATTAATGGAACTATTACTCTTCTTTGTTCAAATAGTAACTTAGCTTTTACACCTGCTAATACTGAATGCCAATCATTAACATGAATTATTGATGGTATATCATTGAAATTAAGATTTTTTATTAATCCTTCTATAGCTCTAGAAAGTAGTGCAGATTTTTCCATTGCGTAGTCATAAATTCCCCAACTATCCATTATTTTTCCTGTATCATAATCTAATCCTTTAGCTAGCATTACTCTTATTCCATCTAGTTCTCCAACTTCAAATCCTAATTTATATGGATAGTATATTCCATTAAGCCCCTTTCTAACTCCATAAATAGAGAGACTTGAATCCTTGAGATTTAGCATTTTTCTAAAGTAATCTGACATATGTCTTCCATGGCTTGGCATTATCAATGTTGTTTTTAATCCAATTTTTGCTAATTCTTTCCCTAAGTTATATACTGCTGTGCCTAATCCACCCATACTAGCAATTTTTAAGCTCTCAAATGATATTAACCATACATTATCAATTTTTTCTGGTATCCAAAATGATTCAATCCTTTTCATCTTTAATCCACTCTTTAAGATACTTTATATTATCTTTCAAACTTTCGTCTCTTTTAACTATTTCTTCGAACTCTTTCTTATTCCATGCTACTGAAGTTCTTTTACCATTCTTCATAAAGAAGAAAGGTTCATTATTTATCTTTAATTCTTTTAATTCCTCATTTAAAAATGAATTAATAGCATAAAATTCATTGATGAAAGCATCAACTGGAGTAGAATATGCATTAAAATAAGAATGAACTTCTGCTGGTCCTCCACCACCAGTGAAGAGATAATAATAATTATCGCTAGTAGTAAAATATTTCCAAGCTTTCTCGTAATCATTGCCTAACTCTTTTGATGGCATTTCGGATCTTCTTACTCCTTCATCATAAGCCCATTGCATTATATTTCCTAACCAACTTGTATCATCCTTGTTTATATCTGCCCAAGATGATGTTTCTTGAATATCAATATCATAATATGCTTCATTAATCATTTCTTTTGGAGTAAACATTTTTACGTTTCGTTTAGTAATTTCTTCTGGTAGCCATCTTAAGAATTCTAAAATGCCAGATTCTGGCCAATGATGTTCTCCAAATGTTTCATAGTCTACAAATATCGTAATCACTTGTCCAAAAGAATCTCTAACCCAATTAGCGAATTTATCAGCTGTTAAAGGATACTGATCCCATGTTCTTAATGAATATCTAAAAGCTATATCATCGCTTAGTCTATAGTTTCTAGGAAATACTGATAACCCTTTTCGCTTGTAAACAAAATTAGGGCTCTTACCTTTTAACACAGAATCTTTACCCTCCATCATAATACCTTTGAATCCCATTTTTTCGACTTCGTCCATTATCTGAGGATTTGTTAAAAGTTCAGTATTTTCAAAAACTACTGGATCTTGCTTAAAATATTGCCTTATTAATTCTTTATGCTCTTTAACTTGGTCTCTCCATTCTGTTTTATCTTCCCAAAGTGACGTTACTGAATGATAATATGTTTGCGATAAAAATTCTACCTTTTTTGTAGATGCAAGAATTTGAAAAAGTTCTAGCACATCTTTACCCCATTTTTCAGCCTGTTCTATAAAAGTTCCTGAAATAGAGAAGAAATATCTTACTCTTCTATCTTCATTTTCAGCTTTTTCTATTGATTCTAGAATAATTTTCGTAGCGGGGAGATAACATTTCTTTTTTACCCGTTCAAATATTTCTTTGTTTAACTCCATATCAAAATACTTATCAATAGCATTTCCTTTGATTCTAGGATTCCAAAAAGCATCTTTTCTTATTCTAAAAGGTTGATGAACTTCAAAACCTATTATTACTTTATCTACCATAAGCACTTATATGTTTGCATAATAATAAAAATTATATGAAGTGGCGTATTGAAGACATAAAAGTAATTATTCCAATAGGTGGAGAAGCTACACGATTAAGGCCATTAACAATTGAAACTTCTAAAGCTACTGTTAGACTACTTAATAGACCATTAATAGAATTTTCAATTTATGAACTTGCTAGACAAAATGTGAAAGAGTTTATTTTTGGCGTAAGAGGATATATAAATTACAGATCACTTTTTGATATTTTTAAAGAAGGCATTGGATTTTCAGCTAGATATAAAATTAAACCTAGAGTACATTTTAAGTATCAGCCTAGAGTAGATAGTATTGGAAACGCTGATTCAGTAAAAATTAACATGGAATATTATAAAATTGAAGAACCTACACTAGTAATTCAAGGAGATAATATATTTAAGCTAGATATTAAGAAATTACTAGAATTTCATGAAGAGAAGAAATCTTTGATGACTATAGTTTTAAAGAAATGGAAAGGAGATCTATATGAATTTGGAGTAGCCGATGTGGAAGATGACTTAAGGATAAAAAGATTTGTAGAAAAACCTAAAACTAGAGAAGAAGCGCCATCAGATTTAATTAATACAGGAATATATTTATTATCACCAGATATAATGAAGGTATTTGAATCAGACGATATAGCTAAAATGAGAGAAGAAGGTAAATTAGATTTTGGAAAAGATCTAATTCCTTATCTCATTGAACATGGATATCCAGTGTATGGTTTTGTAACAGAAGATATATGGTTTGATGTAGGAACTCCAGATAGATATTTGGATGCTATGGAGACTTTGTTAAATACATTAGAAGATACTCAAATTGGAGGAAAAAGAATAGATGAAAATAAAAGAATATATGTTCAAGGAACTAGCCCAGATTCAATTAGAAGAAGAAATATTATTATTAATAAATATAAAAAAGGTAAACTAAAGGTTGAAGGAAATGCGTTAATAGGAAGACATTGCCAAATTGGAAATTCAGTTTACATAGAAAACTCTTCAATTGATAATTTCTCTATAATAAAAGATCATGTTTCAATAACGAAATCTTCAATAATGGATAGAGCATTTATAGCTGAGAATGTGGTAATTCAAAATTCCATAATAGGAAGACATGTAGAAATTAGAGCTGAAAGCAAAATAATAAATAGCGTAATAGCTGATGATGTAGTTATAGGAGAAGGTTGCGAAATAGTTAATTCTAAAATATATCCGCATAGGACAATAAATGAAGGAAGTAAACTACATGATACTATTTTAACTTAAGTGAATATTATGCGATTTGCAAGTATAGGAAATGGAAAATTGTTAATAAATTTAGACGAATTAGGTAGAATAGTAGATTTTTATTATCCATATATAGGAATGGAAAATCAAACATCTGGTAATCCTATACGTTTTGGTGTATGGGACGGAGAAAAATTAATTACTGATTTAGAATTTAAAACAAATCTAAGTTATTTACAGAGTAGTAATATAATTCAAGTTGAACTACAGAAAAACTGGTTAAGAACATCATCATACTCATTTGTTGATCAAGACGACACTATTTATTATTCTATTATAAAAATTTTGAATAATAGTAATAATGATAAAATATTAAAAGTTTTTTATGTACAAGATTTTAACATATATTCTAACCCGTTTGGTGATACAGCATTTTACGATCCTTATACTTCTTCCATAATACACTACAAATCAAAAAGATACATTGGTATAAGAATGATAACATCAGAACCCGAAGATATAGAATATAATACCGGAAAAGACGATTTATTTAACGACTTATATGACGGAAAATTAAATTTTTATCCTATAGCTCATGGCAATGTCCAATCTGCAATAGGAACTCGAGTAAAAGTAAATTCTAATTCTTTCTCTAAATTATATTATATAATAGCAGCAGATAGAAACTTAGATAATCTGCGAGAGAAATTATCAAGAATAAATGGCGCAGAAATAGAATCTAGATTTATATCTAGTTACATGTTTTGGAAAAGTTGGGTTAGAAAGAAAAAGGAGAATAAATTATTATCAGATTTGAGTAAATTATATGATATAAGTTTATTTGTTTTGCGAAATCACATGGATATTAATGGCTCTTTTATTGCATCCTCAGATTTTTCCTTTGTAAATCTTTATGGTGATTCGTACCAGTATTGTTGGCCTAGAGATTGTGCATATGCTGCATACGCTTTAGATATTTCGGGCTACGGCGAATTAGCTATACGTCATTTCAATTTCATAAAAGATCTAACAAGTCCAGAGGGATTTTTATATCATAAGTATAATCCAAATAAAACACTCGCTAGTTCCTGGCATCCTTGGATTTATAAGGGAAAAGGAATTTTTCCAATTCAGGAAGACGAAACAGCATTAGAAGTTTGGGCTATAGGAAACCATTATGAAAAATATAAAGATTTAGATGAAATGACTGAAATCTATAAAAAATTAGTTAAACCAGCAATAAAATTCATGATGAAATATACTGAAGATGGCTTACCTAAACCATCCTTTGATCTTTGGGAAGAAAGATACGGAATACACTTGTACACTGTCTCTACAGTTTATGGAGGATTAGTTAAAGGAGCTACTTTAGCAAAAGACATCGGAGAAGAGTCATTAGCAGAAGATGCAATAGAAGTAGCAAAAGCTATTAAAGATGAAGTAAGAAGAAGAATGGTATATGATGGAAGATTAATAAGGAGAATAGATGAAGATGGAAACAAGGACTTAACGATAGATGCAAGCATGTATGCACCATACTTTTTTGGAATGTTCGAAATTAAAGATCCACTAGTCTCAAATACTATGGAATTAATAAGACAAAAACTATTAGTAAATTCAGGTATAATAAGATATGAAAATGATTATTATCAGAGAAGAAAGCAATTGCCAAATCCATGGATAATAACTACTTTATGGTTAGCTGAGTATTATATAGATACGAATAGAATTTCAGATGCAGAATCTTTGATAAAGTGGGTAGTAAATAGAGCTACTCCTTCAGGATTATTGCCAGAACAAGTAGATCCAGAAACATTAGAGTCAGTCTCAGTAATTCCTCTAGTATGGTCTCATGCAGAGTATATAATTAGTTTAAATAAATACGATAGAATAAAATCAGATTATGATTGATCCAGAAGAATGCGAGAAAAGAGAATGGATTATCCCTACTAGAACTGGTGGATATTCCTCATCAACAATTTGCGGGATTAATTCACGTACATATCATGGTTATTTAATTGTGCCATTAAATGCTCCACACTCTAGACATCTTATTTTATCTAAATTCGAGGATTTTCTTATACATAATGGAAATGAATTACCTTTATCTACTAATAGATACAACTTTAAAGTATATTATCCAAATGGCTACTCCTATCTTAATAAATTCATATTGGGAGAAAACTTTGTTTCATGGGAGTATTCATTCGAAAATTCTAGAGTATATAAAACATTAACAGTTAATAAAGGAACTAATTCAATTACTGTAAATTATGATTCAGATAAAGGATATTTTAAAATTTGTCCATTAATTACTTTTAGAAGCCATCACATAGCATTAAAAGAAAGACAAGGATTCTTTGAGTATAAAGAAGTATCACCAAATATTATATCTATTAAATATAATAATACACCAATTTTAAACTTTTATATAGAAGGAGATTTCTCATTAGAAAATACAGAATATTGGTATTATAACTTTTTTTATAAATTGGATTACGATAGAGGCTCAAATAGCATAGAAGATCTCTATAATCCTTTTTGTATAATTAGTAAGAATAACACAATAAGTATAACTGCCTATTATGATTTTTTTAAGAAATCAAATACCATACATTTACAAAAGGATATTTTAAATCTACTTTCTAGAGCAAGCTTAGACTTTGTTACAAAAGGAAAGAATGATTGGTCAATAATTGCAGGATATCATTGGTTCGATGAATGGGGAAGAGACACGTTTATTTCACTTGAAGGCTTACTTTTGTTAAATGCACAGTATGATATCGCAAAAAATATAATAAATAAATATTTACAATATGAAGATGAAGGCTTACTCCCAAACAACTTCCTTAATAATGGAGAACCAATATATATGGGAGTAGATGTATCACTATGGGCAATTAATGCAATATATAAATATTATTTGTATACTAAAGATTTACCATTTATTAAGGAAATATTTCCTAGATTATTAAACATAGTTGATTGGTATTGGAAAGGCAATAAAATAATAAAAAATGATAATGGACTAATCTTTCATTATGGATCTCCCAGAACATGGATGGATGCAGAATTTGATTCTGAAGTAGTAACTCCAAGAGAAGGTGCAGCAGTAGAAGTTAACGCTCTATGGTATAATTCTTTAATGATAATGGATTATTTTTCTAACATATTAGAAATGAATACAGAAGAATTCAAGAACAAAGCTAAAAAAGTAAAAGACTCCTTTAACGAAAGATTTCTCACTGATACTGGATTATACGATTTTATAGATTTTAATTATAAACCAGATAATTCTATAAGACCGAACCAGATATTCGCAATCTCTTTACCTTTTAGTATAATAGATAATGAAAACAGTAAAAAAATACTAAATACAGTAGAAAATGAATTATTAAGGCCATATGGATTAAGCACATTATCTAAAAATGATAAGAAATATACACCATACTATAGAGGTGATAGAAGATCAAGAGATTTAGCATATCATAACGGACCTATTTGGCCATGGCTAGTTGGAGCTTATGTGGATGCTAAAATTAAAGTAAGTACTGATACGCTAGAAGTAAAAAGCTTAATAAACTATTTTGAGCCCTTGCTTGCTATAGCTAAAACAAATAATGGATATGTACCAGAACTATTTGAAGATATACCCCCATATAATAGCGGAGGATGTATAGCTCAAGCGTGGAGTACTGCAGAATTATTACGCTCACTAAAAACTTTATTATCCTTGTAAAAAATATAAGCAAAAACATAAAAATTATAATTCTATTTCTTCTTGCGTTGATCTACGAATACTTGTAGCTTATATCCAGTCCAGATAGTCTTGCCCGGTTCTACCCATTCTATATCTACATCATCTTTACTTAAACCGATTCTACTTCCAAGAATTTCTTTAGCCTTTGAATCATATTCATTATCTACTCTAGGTCTTCTCGTTTCTATTCTAATTTTTAATTTATCCATATCGTTATCATAAATGAATATATTAAACATCCCAGTAGTATCAGGAATCTCATTAACTGCATCTTCAACATAAATAGGCAAAAGCAAATTATTCTTTACTTTAAACATCCATTCTACTCTACCAGGTATAGGCTCAGCAAATCTCATATGGGTTATACCAAATGTAGGATCTGGATCCGTAAGAAATTCATTTTTTACATAGTCTCCTAAACTATACCTAATTAATGGCATAGTAAAATGATTTAAAAGTGTAGCTATTAGTTCTCCTCTTTCTCCTTCAGCAGCAGGTTCATCAGTTTTGGGATCTACTATATCAAAGATCTCCATGTCTTCCCAAACTACTAGTTGGCCAGGCAAATTAGGAACTTCAATAGCCATATGGCCATCAGTAGTACCCCAAACACTTATCGCTAATTTAGCATTAGGATGGACTTCAAATAATTTTTTCTTAGTATTTTCTGCTGCTGCACCACCATGTAGCAGTAAAACTTTAAATGGAGTTTCCCATCCTTCAGCTTTAGCTTCTTCTCCTATTAATCTATGTAACCAAGGTGTAGTAGCTAAAACGTCGACTTTCCATAATTTAAATATTAAGTTATGTCTAGATTTCCAACTAAAATAAGTCTCTCCACCTCCAGCTATAGCTGTAGCTCCACATCTCCACATAGCAGTTTCTACGAGTGGAGGACCCCAACTATAAAATCCACTCATATTCAGATAATTTGCATAAACTTTTGTCGGTTTAACATCTGCAAAAGTCCATAAATATCTTGCTTGCGCCTCTTCAAAATAATCTAACTCTAAAGCACCCCATCCTTGAAATGTAGGTAATCCAGTAGAACCTGAAGTTGCACCTACAAATCTTATCCTTCTAGCTAATTCTGGAACCATTATTGTGCCAAAAGGCGGATTAGCTTGAAGATCTTTTCTTAATTCATCTTTTCTAAGTATAGGAATTTTGGTTATATCTCTCCAATCTTTAATCATATCTGGATCAAATCCCTTGGATTTCCAGAAATTTCTATAAAATGGAGTATTTTCCCATGCCCACTTTACAATTCTTTTTAATCTAAAAGTCTTTAACTTATCTAGATCCTCTCTTTTCATGGTCATGATTTTTGGATTCCATAATTTATCTCCATGAAGATAATCACTTCTTATATATCCTTCATCTCTAAGCTCTCTGTGAATTCTCTCATACTCTGATAAAACTGAACTCATAATTATCTAATACTTATACTATTTAAAAAATTTAAGCGTATATATAAAAGCCTCTTTTTGCCTTTTTACCTAAATTACCTTCACTAACCATTTTTTCAAGTAATTTTTGAGGAATATATGCCTTATATCCCTTAGAAGAAATATCCTTTAAATTTTGCAAAATATTATCTAATCCTAATTCATCAGCCATTTCCATTAAACCTTTTGGAAAATTATATCCATACTTCATTACATCATCTATTTCTTTCGCATTAACAATATTATTCTCAATAAGCCAACAGCCTTCATTTATTGCTAAAGATAATAATCTAGCAGGGTCAACTTTAGATTCTTCAGGCAATTTTACCTTTGCATACTTACCTGGCGAAGGATAAGAGTAAAAGCCTTTTCCAGTCTTTACTCCTAACTCTTTATTATTCATTTTTTCTTTAAATAAATTACAATTAACATCACTAGCACCCCTATTTACTATGATATTCCATAAATCAACTGAAATATCTATTCCCACATAATCAGCAAGTTCAAATATACCCATGGGCAAACCCAACTTATATCTAGCTGCACTATCTACTTCCTCTATAGTTGCTTCTTTGTTTTCAACTTCTCTGCATGCTTCTTGTAATAGTCTAAGATAAATTCTATTACCTATAAAACCAGGTACTTCAATCCTTAACCTAACTGGTACTTTACCTAATGTCTTTGCTAAATCTACTGTTCTATTTATAGTATCTTCAGATGTATACTTACTAGGAATAACTTCAACCAACTTCATTATTTGAGGAGGATTAAAAAAATGCATCCCGATAACTTTCTCTCTTCTATTTGTTGCCTCAGCTATATCTGAAATTGGTATAGAACTAGTATTAGAAGCTAATATTGCATTAGAAGGAGCTATCTTATCTAAAGATTGAAATACTTTCCTCTTTAAGTCGATAGACTCAGGTACAGCTTCTATAGCAAAGTCTATATCATTAGCCACGTCATAAGACGTAGACATAGAAATCCTTTTCATTATTTCCTCAGGATTTTCAGTAATAATCTTCTTTTCATAGAATTTTTTTAAAGAATCTTCCATCCTAGATTTAGCCTTATTAAGAATATCCCAAGAAATATCAATCATTTTTACTTCAAAACCATTAATAGCTAAAACTTCAGCTATTCCATGCCCCATGGCTCCAGAACCGACTACAGCGAATTTCATCATTTTAATAAGCTAGTACTAGTTTATAAGGTTTAAATTTTATTAAACATAGTAGAAAGAGGCATATAAAATGAAAGCAGCTGTATTATATAAATATAATGAACCTTTAAAAATTGAAGATAATGTAAAAATTGCTCAACCAAAAGAAGGAGAAGTAAAAATAAAAATTGCCGTAACCGGTATGTGCCATTCAGACGTTAACGTATTTGAAGGAAAAACTCCAGTACCCCCACCAGTAGTTGCAGGACATGAAATAGCTGGAATAGTAGAAGAAGTAGGACCAGGAGTAACGAGAGTAAAACCTGGTGATAAAGTAGTCTCAGCATTTATTCACCCATGCGGAAAATGTAGAATGTGTGTATCAGGACATGAAAATTTATGTGAAACATTCTCACAAGTAAGATTAAAAGGAGTAATGATGGATGGAACTACAAGACTTTCATTAGACGGTCAACAAGTAAGAACTTTTTTAGGCGGAGGTTTTGCTGAATATTCCATAGTAGGAGAAAACGCGTTAACTATAGTTCCTCAGGATTTAAGTTTAGATAAAGTAGCGGTATTAGGTTGTGCAGGCTTAACTGGATACGGAGCAGTCAATTTAGCAAAAATAGAGCCTGGAGAAACAGTAGCTGTAATAGGAGTTGGAGGAGTTGGGTTATCAGTAATGCAATTACTAAAAGCTTCTGGAGCAGGAAGAATAATAGCAGTTGGAACTAAAAAATGGAAATTAGATAGAGCAATGGAACTAGGAGCTACAGATGTAATAAACTCAAAAGAAGTAGACCCTGCTAACACTATAAAAACAATAACTAATGGAGGAGCAGACGTAGTAATAGAAGCTGGAGGAAACGAACAAACAATAAACATTGCTATGAATTCTGTTAGACTAGGAGGAAGAGTTATATTAGTTGGATTACCACCAGTCTCAGCAGAAATTCCATTCAAAGTAGCCAATATAGTAAGAAACGGAATCACTATAATAGGAAACTATGGAGGAAGACCAAGAGTAGATATGCCAAGATTATTAGACCTAGTAAAATTAGGCAAATACGATCCAACAAAACTAGTAACTGGCAAATTCAAATTAGAAGAAATCAATGAAGCAGTAAAATTATTAAATCAAGGAGAAGCTATAAGGAGCTTAATAATTCCCGACTAATATTCCCGACTAATCACCATATGGTAGCGTCTGTAGTTTCTAACCCCAAAGCCTTGGCTACATCCCTTAAAGAAATTACACCTATGATTTTTCCATTTTCAGTAACTACTAAATGCCTTATTTTCTTGTTAGCCATTAATAATGCAGCATCTCCTTCATCCATATTACTTTCAGCCATAACTAGGTTAGTTGTCATTATCTTACTAACTTTATCATCCAACGAAATATCATCAGAAATAGCTTGAATTATATCTCTCTCAGTTACTATTCCTACAGCATTCCCATTACTAGTCACAAGTAACGAACCAACATTATACTCCCTCATCATTTTAGCTGCACTTTTAATTGAAGAAGAAGATGAAATAGTTATAGGCTCTTTCGTTATAAGATCTTTTATAGTCATAAAAATATTTCTTTAAGCTAGATAAAAAAATCTTTCTAAAGAAAACTTATGAAAACATAGTCTTATATGTTTACTAAATTGAAGCTTGAACATCACTTAGTATCATTCCGTTACCTATAAAAATCTCTATTGGAGCCCCTATAGGAATTGGAACATAATCATTATTTACTGGATAATAATAACAGAATAACTGAGCATCACCAGAAGGTTTAGAGTATGCCTCCATTTGTATAGGACTAAATGGAAAACTATTACTCATCGTTACACTCGTAGTAATATAATATCCTGAACGTAAATTAGGAACCCATATTTGTGTGCTATAATTTGCCACATATACTGGAGTAAACGGTACATTAGTTGGATATGGAGAATAATCAGGATTGGCATAAAGTTTAACATTAGCAAGATTAAGATTAGGTAATTCTAATTCTTTCCCATCGTGAATGATACATACATAGAGTTCATTTCCTTCAAAATGAAAGTCTATGTTTGCTGGAAATATCACATTATATTGAACAGACGTATAGACTCCCGCATAGAAATGTGGACACAAATACCAATTAAAGGGATTTCCGTCATATGATATATTGAATAACATAGAGTTAGAATACCATTCTATTTGACCATATATATTTCCATAATCAGTAGGTGCATAAAATCCAATAGTATCAGCATCAGCTTTGGATGAGCCAAAGAAGGGTTTGGTTCCAGCTATGGTTAAATTTATCCATCCAGAATTTTGTTCTCTCATTAGAGCTATTTCTACATCATAATATCCCGTTAAACCGTTAATATTGCAGTAGTTAAGCACGTAATGAGAATCAAAAGAATAAGGATTATCTATTACTACCTTGTTTGGATTAGTAGAGGAATTGTAATTCTGTATAGCAATCATTTCAATAGGACTTACTGTCGAATCTGTAACATTACTATTATAGTGAACGATAGGATCAGCATATATTATATTACCAAGCGAAGTAACCATAGCTAACTCAGTATAATCTCCTATATCATATTCAATTGCAGGATAACCATTATACGTAGTATTAGTAGGATCAGCCTTTATCACTTTCAAATCATTTCCAGAATATCCTAGAAAATACGAAATGTTCAAAGGAACCATAGGTTCACTATAATATACTATGTAAGCAACACCAGAACCGTAATAGAATCCAATAGGCGAAGAAGGACTATTAACTTCTTGTAATTGTTCATTAGCTTTAGTCATTTCAGGTTGGACAGAAGCGTAAGACTCCTCATAATTTGAAGGAGTAGAAGTTACCAAATACATTACTGGTATTATAACTGACAACATTATAATCAACACAAAAATCATACCTATTACTGGACTCATTGAATCACCTCATAACCAACCTCATAATTGCCTATAATTATCCATAAGATAGTATAATATCCTGGCTTTACACTTACTAACTGCAAGTCTCCAGTATACGTCTTATAGTAATTTATTTGTCCCTCGTATAAAATACCATTATTCAAATTGTATATTTTAGCATTACCAGAGAGTGGACTAGTAGAATTAATTTCTGCGTACTGAGAAGTAAAATAGTTAGGATTATTATACTTCGAATAAAACGCTACTAGATATATTGACCCATTATAATCATAATCTTGTATAACTACAGGGATAGTCCCTTCCTCAGCTTTTCCTAACGATATTCTTAAACCAGCAGAATAATCCTGAGCTTGTTGCAAACTAACAGTATTAGCATAAGTAATACTTCCATAAGATGCGAATAATCCTACAGCTACGAGACCCAACACGACTGTAGCCATAACTAAGATAAATGAAGTTACACTTTCCATAATATTTCACCCAAGAAAGAATCATTTTCAGAAAAAATATCTACAGTTAATTTATTATCTCTTCTTATTACAAATTTTATTTCATTATAACTATTTTTACTTTTCATTCTGAATTCTAAAATATTGCCAAATATTTTGTGCTCTATATTTAAATTATATTTCCTTTTTAAA
Organism: Acidianus manzaensis; assembly: GCF_002116695.1. Lineage (NCBI taxonomy): Archaea > Thermoproteati > Thermoproteota > Thermoprotei > Sulfolobales > Sulfolobaceae > Acidianus > Acidianus manzaensis. Next base: position 587,719 of record NZ_CP020477.1, on the reverse strand, counting down.
TCTATAATAGTATCTATTATATGATCTATTTCACTATTAAATGACCTATCTGAAGCAATACTTATCATAGTGACCTAGAAGTTAAGATTTTTAAATAATCTAGACACAAAACCGAAAATTTTAGACATACATAACTTTAGTTTCCGTTTAAACTAAAGAGTCTAAAAAGCACTCTCCATAAGTCTCAATTGAATTTTTAGTAAAATTTAATTTAACAATAAAAAATCTAGATTGTTAATACTTCATATCCCTCTTTTATCTTATTCAAAACATAAATTCCTCCTATTGGTGCATATTCATCAACTAATCCATCTTCTATATCCTCCTTATCAAGTCCCACATTTTTCATTGCAACTTCACAAGCTACTACTTTTACACCTACCTTCTTAGCATCATTTATAGTATCTATTATAGGCCTAAAAATAACTTGTTTTTTATTTAAGGCCTCTACTGCAGGAGTTAAGAAAATCATCTCTACTGTTATATTAGGATCAGCAGATTTAATTTTACCAGCCATTCCAATATTAGCTAATAGTTTTGCCATATTTTCCCTTCCAGTCATGAAAACAAACAATACCTTATCATTCATAAATACTTTAATTATACAAAGCATTTTAAACATGAGTATTAAAAAGTTTTAAATTAAAATACCTAGGTGTAATTTATTTTCATTTCTTAACTATAGAAAAAAGACTAATATTCATATTATACTTATAGTCAAAGCCAAATTAAATATACTGAACTGCCCTCATATTATATCTTTAGTGCATTAACCTGGTACCTAAATAGAGAACCTTAAAATAGAAAGGGAAATTAAGATAAACGTAAATCTATCTAATAAAAAACTGACAGTAAGTTCATTCAAAAACTCATCGATTTCTTCTTGAACTACTCCGTTAAGCGAAATACTATCACCAGATACGCAGTATATAAGATTATTTCTCTAACGATACAATATATTTTTGAACATTATCTGACCTACTCCAGAAAGACGAGATTTGTCCTAATTTTTTATCATAACGTGGTAAACATAGAAGATAATTATGAAACTGCACAAGACATTAGTAAAGAGCTACATTTAGAGTTTTACAATAATGTGGAGGATATTGATTGGACATTCACACTTAAAGAAAAAGATTTTTGTGCAAGTAGAAAGATCTGAAAAAGAGACTACAAAAGACCTAAAAATATCATCAGAAATAATTGAAAGTATATCGAGTGAAAAAGGATATCGGTACTGAATATTATTCGATATCAGTAGTAAAGGATATAGATGAGATAAAGTGAAAGAATGTGGCATTATAGTTTCGGCTTATATTTTCTATATTTAATTTGACAAAAAAGAAAGCCATTCTAAGACAACCTAGCAGGAGTTAATGAGCTGAAGTTCCCATCTATAACGGCCTCTTCAAAATTGCCTCTTCAATAAGGATTTAAAAAGGCAGTTCCATAATTTTAATGGCTGTTCCAAAAATAAGCTTCACTGTTCCATTTACACCTTTATAAAGAGAACGTAAATATCTTTCAATTCAACTCAAAATAAGTGCTCCGGCCGGGATTTGAACCCGGGTCACAGGCTCGAAAGGCCTGCATACTCTCGGCGCTTATTGCTTGACCGGGCTATACTACCGGAGCAAGATAAATATAATTTTAGGACAGTATTAAAAGTTTTCTTAGACTATGCTACTAGCTATATACAAAGATATGTCAGTGCAATATTGATTACGTTCAATAATTTCTTTCACCTTTATCAAAAAGAGTGTAAAAGTCAATATAAGGGAAATCATGCTTTAATACCTACTACACGATTTCTATAAATCTGTTGTTATATTTCATTTTTCTTACTCTGGAGTATAACAATAAAGTATTTCCATTATCTCTTTTGCTAATTGTTGCCACACTTTCTCTATTAAACTTTGATATAAAGCAATAAGATATGGATTTGAGTGTAATACCAGTACTTTAGATATTTTAATAAAAGCTATAGAGATAGTGAATTTAGCATCAGAGAATATAATAAAGTCTTTTTCTTCTATATCTGATATAAAAAGTATGGTCGATATGGCTGAGTCTGAAATAGAATTAAGTGAAGAGAATATTAAGAATGATGTTAATGAAGTAGCTAATGAAATAAAAAGTATATTGAACCATTGAAAATAGATAATATGTTGCTTATATACTATTTTTCACATTTGCTTTTATTTCTGCTATTATTTCCTCTATTTTGCCTTGATATGTTTCTGCGTATATTATTTGGTCATATTGTATGAAAAAGCCTATGCCGGATTTTATAATCTGGTATGTGTAGCCTTTGCATTTTTCGCAATATCCTCGTATAATTTTTTTAATTCCTGTATCTATAATAGTATATTTTAAAAATTCGCTGTTTTTTATGTCGAGTTCTATGGTGAGTGATAGTCTTTTTGTTAGTCTAAAAAAAGCGAGTTGGATTATATCTTCTGGAGTTATGTTTTTTTCTCTAAGTTTTTTAGGTAATTCAAAGTCTTTGTTTATGTTTGCTCTTGTGTCGGATATTTCTTTAAATAGTGGTTTGTAGGAGGATAGTATTTTTTCGCATTCTTTAGTTATTTTTTCAACTTGTTTTTTGTCTCCTATCCATGCTAGTATGAAGGCTTTTTTTAGTTCTTCTTCACAGTTCATGGCGTTATCACCACGAGATATAAATTTTTCATTTCTATAAGGTAGGATAATAGGGAATAATTATCTGGATATCTCAAATTTTCTGATATTATTATATCTTTAGAAATATTTTTTGCTAACGTTCTTCTGTCATACTTTATCATTGATCTTATATTAGTATATAGTGTTCCTTTTTCTGTATCTAAAAATTCTTTTAGTTTTGGATATTTTTCTATGTTTATGAACGTGTCAGTTATTATTCCTTGAAATTTTACTTGTCTCAAAGGTATTATGTCAGTAAGTTTTATGCTAAATCTTTGCTCTAGGAATGAGTATACTATTGCTTCGCCTATTGAAGCTGATATATCTCCTGAATAATATTTTCCTCCCCATCTTCCTAGAAGGTATGAAGTATTAGAGAAGAGGTCTTCAATAATTCTTGATGAGTAAATGCTTGATATGATTAATAATTTGTCATCTAATTCAAAATTTTCATTTTGATTTTGTTCTAATGTTTCTACTATTCCTTCTGCTACAACATCTAGATCTTCATTTTCGTTACTCTCGTGTGGTATTAAATCAGAAGGTATCTTAAGCCATGATATTTTAAGCTTCACATTATAATTCTTTAGGATCAAAAATAAAAATTTAGGGCTTTAGTAAAACTTTACCTATTTTGTGTTTATCTTTTAATATTTCATATCCTTTATCAATATCTTCTAAACTTACTTCTCCTGCAATTACTGGATTTATTTTTCCTTCTGCAGTAAGTTTTAGAGCACCTTCAACGTCTTTTTTGGTAGCGCTTGCATGTCCTATTATTTGTAAATCCTTAAGAATTGCATATCCTAATTTTAGCTGGTAAGCTTGAGAAGGATCTACATTACCTATTTGAACTATTCTTCCTCCCATCCATAGGGATTTTAAGCTTTCGTCAAAGGTTGGAGTTCCTACAGTATCTATAACTATGTGAATGTCGCTGATTTTTTTGGCTTCATCTGCGAATTTTGTACCTACTATTACGTGATCTGCATATTTTTTGATTGAATTGGCTTTTTCTTCTGATGTTGTTACTCCTATTACTTTAGCTCCTAAAGCTTTAGCTACTTGTAATGCATGAATTCCTACTCCTCCGCTGGCTCCGGTTACTAATACTGTTTCTCCTGGCTTTATATTAGCTCTTCTTAAACCTCTGTAAATCATTCCAGTAACGCAAGGTACTAAAACTGCGCCATTATCTGACGCGCCTTTTGGAACTTTAACTAAGCTAGTTACTTTAATTTTAGCATATTCTGCGAAAAATCCATCTAATTCTTCGGAATATCCAAGCCTAGAATGGCAATATGCTTCTTCTCCTGCCTTACAATATTCGCATGTTCCATCTGGTGCATAGAGTAATGAGACTACTTTATCTCCTTCTTCGAATCCATTTACGTTATTGCCTTTCTTTATTATTGTTCCAACTACTTCATGGCCTAAAACTACTGGATATTTCATTCTGGGATAGAAACCTTGTAACTGCAATAGGTCTCTATAGCATAAAGCAGCTTTATCTACTTTTATTACTACTTCATCGTCAGCTGGTTTGGGATCTTCAATATCTTGGACTTTATATCCCTGTTTTCGTCCAACTACAACTACTGCCTTCATTAGTTTAAACATACTTATATTGCTTAAAAATTATGATGAAGTGATGAAAAATACATTCTAAAAGGATATACTTTTTAGTTATTTATATATATGGAATATAATATTATCAGCTTATTGAATGTTAAACAATCGTATATAACAACAAAGCTATTTTTATCTTCTTTATTTCTACCTAATATTCATGCCAAAAATTTATCTCGGTACTGCTGGAATTCCTTTGTCAGCAAAGGGAAAAAGTACTATTGATGGAGTTAAGAGAGTAAGAGAATTAGGATTAAACGCAATGGAAGTAGAATTTGTACAAGGAGTAAGAATGAGTATTGAAAAAGCTAAAGAATTGGGAGAGATAGCTAGGGAATTAAATGTTAGACTTTCTGTTCATGCTCCGTATTTTATTAATTTGTGTTCTACTGATAAAGAGAAAATTGAAGCTTCTAAGAATAGAATTATTGAAACTGCATTAAGGGCAGAGGCTATGATGGCTGATGCGATAGCTATTCATATAGCATTCTACGGTAAAGGTGATGAAAAAACGTGTTATGAATTGGTAAAAGAAGGTATTGGAGAAGTTTTAGATAAAAGTAAGGAGCTTGGAATATCAAATGTTAAATTTGGAATTGAAACTATGGCTAAGGAAACTGCTATAGGTACGTTAGATGAAGTTATTTCATTGGCTAAAGAAACAGATAAAACTAGAGTAAAGCCTTATATAGATTGGGCTCATACGTTTGCTAGGCAAGGCGGTAAGATAGATTATGGTGAAATTATAGATAGGTTAGAAAATGAATTGAATCTAGACCACATAAATTCTCATTTTGAAGGGTTAGAAAATAGAAAGGGCAAATATGTTGATGTGCATAGATCAATTACTTATAATACGCCACCTTTTGAGCCATTGGCTAAAGAAATATTAAAAAGAGAAAATCTTTCAATTACTCTTATATGTGAAAGTCCTGAATTGGAAAATGATGCTTTAATAATGAAACAAACTTTGGAAAGAATGGGGTATAAATTTGGTGATTGAAATGTTTTTGGTTGCATCAGATTATGATAGGACGTTAGCTAGTGAGGAAAATGGCTTTATATTATCAAAGGATGTAGCGGAGAAAGTTAATAATTTTGTAAAAAAATATCCTTTTGTTGTTGTTACTGGTAGAGAAAAAAGGTTTATTAATATTTTAGCTAAGGGCCTAAAACCTACTGCATGGATACTAGAGAATGGTTCTTTTGCCTTGATGGATGATAAGGAATATTACTTTGTAGAAAATGATTGGTTTAATTTAAGAGAAAATATAATTAGAAAATTAGATGAAATGGGAATTAAATATTCTGTAGGGAAAGTAATTATTTATTTAGATAATGCAGTTCATTTAAAGAATAAAATATTTCTAGAAAATGCTTCAATTGAATGGAATAGGTCTGATGGAATGATAATGCCAACTTATATTAATAAAGGATTTGGTTTAAAAAAATTTTTACAATTAATAAATTTCAAAGGTAAGACTATAGGTATTGGGGATAGTGAAAATGATATAAATTTATTTAAAAATGTTGATTATAAAGTAGCAGTACATAATGCGTTAAAGGAAATAAAAGATATAGCTGATCTTGTACTTGATGAGGATAATGGAAAAGGTGTCAGTAAATTATTGGATATGATTCTAACGGGAGAGATTTATAAAGTAATAAAGATATAGAAGGTTATCTGATATTATATTACCTACATATTTAACTTAGTTTTTATAAGATCTATTGCATCGAATAGATTACTAATCTTATTTTCTTTAATTTCTGGATAAAATCCAAATCTATCTAGAAGTATCGCATCTAAATATGCTCTTTTTGCACCTAAATAGTCAATTTCGTACACGTCACCTATATGAATTCCGTCATTACAACCTATTTTTTTAGCATGGTAAAAAATTTTAGGATGTGGCTTCATTATTCCAAGATCGCATGATGCTACTATACCGTCTAAGTAATTTATTAAGTTCAATTCTTTTACTATATCATGAATTTTATATGTAGCATTCGAGACTAGAATTATTTTCAAACCTAATTTTTTCATTTCTGTTAAAAATGGTATAGCATCATTGTAAAGCTCATATTTCTCTGAAAGATAGGAATTATTTTCTAATTTTTTAATTATTTTTGGATCAGGATATTTACCTAATCTATAGAATAGATCCTTAAAATCTATATTACTTAAACCTCCGATTTCTTTATGCGGAAAATGATTGCTACCCATCTGCGCCATAAGTGCTCTAAATACAGCCTTGTCATCTACTTGTATACCTGCTTCTCTTATTGCGTTTGCTACTGCTTCGTCGTATCTTGGTATGAATTTTACTAAAGTTTCTCCCATGTCAATGAATATTGCTTTTGCCATCTTTTTTCATATTTTTATTTCTAATTAAAAAACTTGGGGGTTTGATTCTTTCTGATTTGCAAATAGGACATCTGCTAGGCTTTTTAGGAGTTTCTAACTTAAATGTATAGCCACAATTTTCACATATAGGCGGAAACATAATGATTATAAAGTCCTTTCTTTTTGATGATTTAGAAATATGATACAAATGCTCATAAACTTCTTTTTCCTTTTTTATTCCAAGTATTTTCATAATTTGTCTCGCAGTTAAAGGTTCATCTGAATATTTTAACAAATAGAAAATTCTCTCTCTAGTAGTTAAAAAATCATACTCCATTAAAATACTTCATAAAAAACTATCTTATAAGCAATTCTGAATACATAGAGTCTATTTTATCTACAAGGTCTTTATTATTAATATTAGCTTTAAGCATGGCTAATATTGACGAACCTCCAGCTCCTACACCTTCTTTCACGTAACCTTTTTCGTAAACTCGTATTCCCTCGTATTTAGATATTGAAAAATCCAAATCAGAGTAAAGTAAATTTACTCCTAGATCTTTTGCTAATGATATTATATCAGCTGTTTTATCATTTATGATCCATTTAGTAGTTCCTATTCCTATGTCATGAATTTTAGTATTTTCAATTTCTTTTATAATAGCTGCAGCTGCGCACATTTGTGTTCCACCTGCAAGTAGAATTTTGCCTTTAAATCCTATAGAAATTCCTGCTACTCCTAATAACATAGGATCAGAGACTTTTGCTAGTTTATCAATTAAGGAAGTTGGTAAATCTTTTAGTGCCTCTTTAACTATTTTACTTTTTAGTTCTTTAGGATTATTTGGAGATGCTGAACTCATCTTATCAATAGCATTATAACCTAACGCTTCTAAAACTGCCATTGCAGTAGTAGTGCCTGCTGGAATTGATTCACCTATTACTAATAAATCATATGAATTAGAAAGCTCGTCACCTAAAATAATTCCATTTTGGATAATTTTTTCAGCGGTGGATTTATCTAATGATTGTTTTCTTATATCTCCCCCTGGCTTTCCTCCTAAATCTATAAAGGGTAAATTAGGAGTTATTTTACTTCCAGCGTTAACTATCGTTTTGCTAATTTTTAAAAATGAAAGAGATGCTCTCGATATTAAAGCTGGGGTTGGTATTCCATCAGGTGTTACTGGAACAGTGTTTATTACTTTACACTTTCCTAACATTAGAAATTCTGCATCTGCTGCTGGAGTAAAATGAGTTAATTCTGGAGTAGCACCGGCAATTGTCAATCCAGGTATTAAACTTACATCAGTTGTTGCTATTACTAATAAAAAGGAGAAATTTTTTGCTGAGTTTATTTCATTTAAAAATTTTCCTATAACTTCTTTAACCATGATATTTCTTTACTTGCTAATAACTTAATTAATTAATGTTTTGGGAATTGTATCACAGAGTAGAAAAAGGGACTAAAGTATCTTTTGATGAATTTAAGAAAGATGATAAGCTTAAAAATGACGTAAAAGATGCATCAGTGAAGCTTTATTCCTATGTTATTTCAATGGCTAGAAAGATATATAATATTGATGATGATGAAAAATTATTTTTTGAGCTATTTAAAAACAAAATAATTGATTCCTTACTTTTACAAGAATTAATTGATATTAGATCTTTTATAATGAATATCAATGAGATAGATGATGAAATTCTTTATAGTTTACTAGTAAGAATAATGGAGGACTTAGAAGAATTGTTTTATTCAATAAAAAAGTTTTTAACTTAGTTTTCATAATCGAACATGTGTTCGGGAATGGCAGATTATACGGAGATCATAAAACAAATTAAAGAATTAAAAAAACAGAAAAATGCTATAATATTAGGTCATAATTATATGGATTATGGAGTTCAATTAGTATCTGACTTTACTGGTGATTCATATGATTTAGCAGTTAAAGCATTAAGGACTAATGCAGACATCATTGTATTTGCAGGAGTTTACTTTATGGCTGAACAAGCAGCAGCTCTAAATCAAGATAAAAAGGTATTAAGCCCAGATCCTAATGCAGGTTGTAGTTTATCTGACTCTTTAGATGTAAAAACTTTGAAGGAATTTAAAGAGATGTATCCTACTGCGCCTGTAGTATTATACATAAATACTAGCATATATGCTAAAGCTCTAGCTGATTACATAGTTACTTCGTCAACAGCAGTTAAAATAGTAAAGAATCTTGATTCTGACGTAATATTATTTGGACCTGATGCCAATTTGGCAAATTTTGTTGAAAAGAAAACTGGAAAGAAAATAATTAAAGTTCCACCTAATGGAAGATGTTTAGTTCATGCATCATATGTTAGACAATTTGTTAATCTTGCGAGGAAAAAATATCCTAATGCATTATTAATGGCACACCCTGAATCTCCATTAGAAATATTAGAGGCTGCTGATTTTGTCGGTTCAACTAATCAAATGATTAATTTTGCAAAGGAAAATCCTAATAAGGAATTTATAGTAGCTACAGAAATTGGAATGATAAATGCGTTAAAGATTCAAGTACCTAATAAGGAATTTTATCCTTTAATTTCTACTGAAGCTTGTGCGTGTGCAAGATGTCCTTATATGGCAATGATAACATTAGAAAAAATAAAGAATTCGTTAGTAAATGAGGTAACAGAAGTTAAAGTTCCAAAAGATGTAGCAGAGAAGGCTAAAGAGGCTTTTGAAAGAACTATGAAACTTCTTGAGAAAGTAAGTTAACTGCTTGTCGTATTTCTTCTTCAGTATTGTAAAAGTGAGTAGATATTCTTATTCCTTCTCCTCTAGGTGATACTATTATTTTATTTTCTACTAATTTCTCTGCTAATTTTTTAGCATTTTTAACTTTTACTACTACTATACCTGCTTTCTTATTTTTAGGTGTTATAACATCTAACTTTTTGTCTTCTGCTAAATCTATAGCATATGAAGATAGGTAGTTTACTCTATCCTCTATCTCAGACATATGTGAGGAAATTATCTCAGAAGATTTGGATAATCCTAAATTAGCTGCAATATCTATAGTTCCTATTTCAAATCTTCTTGGACCTTTTTCTAGTTCAAACTCTTTTGCATTGAATTTTAAATATTCTTTAGAAGATTTCCAACCATAAAAAGGAGGATCTTCCATTAATCCAGATTTTATATATAAAAATCCAGAACCTTGTGGTGACATTAACCATTTATAACCACCTGCAACAGCAAAATCTATGTTCATATCTTTTACGTCAACTCTTGTAGCTCCTGCACTTTGGATAATATCCAAAAGGATAAAAGCGTTCACTTTTTTTGCTTTTTCGGATATCTTTTTTACATCAATTTTAATTCCTGTATTAAAACTAACATGGCTAATTGATACTAGTTTAGTATTTTCATCAATATGATTAATTATTTCTTGTTCGAAATTATCTACTGTTACATCTACTATTCTAGTATCTACTCCTTTATCTTTTAATTTTAGGAAAGGATAAACAGTTGCAGGAAATTCTAAAGAATCAGTTACTACATTATCTCCTTTTTCTAAGTTTAAACCATGTGCAATAATATTTATTCCATAACTTGTATTTGGAACTAGGGATATTTCTAATGGATTAGCATTTATTAGTTTTGCTATATTATTTCTTATTTTCATAAACTCGTCTTTTTCTTCTTCATTATCAGCTATAGACCCATAGTTTGAAACTTGATATAGATATCTAAAGCTTTCGAATAGCACTTCTAAAGGAGTTGGAGAAATAGCTGCATGGTTAAGGTATATTAAATTTTTCGTTATAGGTATTTGTGATCTAAAATCTAGACAAAACACAAGATAAATTAAGATCTTTAGTAAATAAATTCTTAGTTTATTGTATTAATATTTTTGGAAACTTCCACTGTTTTTCTTTAAATATCTCAAAAGGTATAGTATATCCTTCTGCATAGTAAGGCGAACGCGGAGCTAATATAAAGTCTACTTTATATTGCTTTAATTTATTGATGGTTTTTTCTAAATCATCGTAATTAACATGTAATTCTAAAATATATTTATCTTGTGCTTCTACTGACCATATTACGTCACTGAAATAATCTGAGATGTCGCTTTCAGATATTGCATCAATAATAAAATCCTTGTTACCTAAAGTATACATAAAACCTTCCAACACTTTTTTAATGTGATTATAATGTGGGTGATAAAAGTAAGGAATTGATGGATTAACTTGAAGCATGGTTGTAAGTTTTATATCGTCTTCATCTGGAGTGATTTGATAGAATTTGGATTTAACTTGAATTTTATTTTCGCATATCCATTTATTTGTTTCAAAGTTAAAGCAGTTAATATCTCTATTGTATTTTACGACATTTTTTATCTCTTGTATTTCACAATTAACTAAATCGTTGCTTTTCAAAGTTTCAACTGCTCTATAAATAGATTGTAATGATGAGTAGTCTGTATAATACAAGATGTTAATGAATTTATTTTCTTCAAAATCTGATCTAAATAAGTTTAATAAGGGTATAAATAGTTTTTTCTCAGTTTCAATTTGTAACTTAGAATTATTACATATTAGTGCTATTTTCTTTAGCCCAAAGCTTTCTGAGTTAAATGTGGTAAAAACTGATAAAGAATATTTTTCAAATAAAATCTTTAACATTTGCCTAATCTTAGATGAAGGCTGAGACAATAAGTTTGCTAGCGCATTTAAATTAGTACCTCTTGCTATGATAGCATTAATAATGCTTTTAAATTCCATAAGATACTTATGCAGATTCTAAATTAAACTTTTCTTCCTTTTTTCTATAAATTTTTGATGATTTTACCACCACAATAAGGACATTCAGAAATATAATTAGAAAATGTTTTATTACAATTAATACATTTATATTTAAATTTTCTAGTTTTGGTAATATGATAACCTAGCTTTACTGACTTAAATTCTATATTTAATTTATATAGTACATTTTGCACAGATAAATCGTCGGTAAAAACTATGGAAGGAGATAAATCTATAGCTAAACCTATTACAGAAATATCAGCTTTAGATAGTGTTTTCTCATTAATGTCTTTAAGTATTACTCTAACTTTTTTTAAACTGTTTATTGAAGGCGCTAGTACGACTACCTTACCTGAAGACATAGCATAATCTAGCATTTTAGATGAATCATAATCTTTAACTTCGCTTATAACTTCAATTGTAGTATATACTTTATTGAATGAATTTTCTAATCCTGCTAAAAAACCTGCAGTATCAAACACAATTTGAACCACACAAGATTCCTCTCAATAGATTTGTTTTATAGAATCTATAAATTATGCCTTTTTTATTGCTTTCTTTTATCACTATCTTAGAATTCGTAGGTAATGTTTCTATAATATCGCCATCTGCAGTTATTCTAATTTTTTGAGGATAACCCTTTGACTTAATTGTAACGTAAATTTCTGTAAATGGTATTATAATTGATCTTAAAGGGCTTAAAACAGGATTCACTAGCGCTATTTCTAAACCTTTTAAACCATAAATTACGCTACCTGTTGCAGATAAACTCCAACCAGAAGAACCTTGTGGAGTAGATATTAGAACTCCATCACCTTCAACCGTTAACTCTGTTTCTAAAAAAGATAAATCTAGAACTATAGTTTCTGGTTGATCTGCTAATATTCCTATTTCATTAAATGATAAAGAGGAAAATCCATCGCCCTTTACTTCTAGTAATGGATATTCTTCAATAGTATAATTTGATGCCTTTAATCTTTTTAGTGCATCTTCTATAGAATTTGGTTCTATATCCATTAAGAATCCTCTCCTTCCAGCTTTAACTGTAATTACTGGCTTACCTAGTTTGATAGCTTTTAATAAAGTTCCATCTCCTCCTACTGCTATTATCACATCTGGCTCTTCATTATTAACTATAGTAAAACCTAATTGTCTGGAAATCTCTACTATTTTTTGTGTTATTTGTTGAACTTGTTGTGAAGGCTTACTTACGATTTTTACTTTCATCTATTGACTTAAAGAGCACTAGTTATAATAATCTTATCTTACATTTTAACTTACGTTGAAAGGATATAGCATAATCATTGCTAGAATAATATATTCAATAAGCTGGTTTTATTTAGCCCCTGCAATTCCCATGCTTATAAGCAAATTTCAAATTCCCGAATATTTATCTGGATTTATCCCTTTTTCGTTCTTTTTAGGCTCAGGTATTATGCAATTACCGTCAGCTTTTCTTTCATCAAAGATAGGGGTTAAAAGAGCTCTAGTCCTAGGTCTAATTATAATGTCAATATCTTCAGCACTGGTAGGTATATCAGGAAATTTTTACGAACTTTTAATATCTTATTTTATAGGTGGAGTTGGCGCTTCAATGTTTTTCTCTACTGGCGCAGCAATTCTAACTTTATTGAATGAAAAAAATGTTGGAAAAGTACTTGGTATATATAACGCTGCGTTTAGCATAGGAGGAATAATAGGATTAAATTGGATTTTCTTATATGATAGAATAGGATTTCAATTATCTACAATACTACTCTCTATTATTACTTTGATCGTAGCATTTTTGAATATAGATAAACCTAACTATAAGCCTAACTGGAATTTTATTAAAGATAAGGTCAGCTTATTTGTAGGTATTTCCACGTCAGGAGTTTGGGGAATATATTATGTTATAGGAGAATTATTTCCAAACTTTAGTAAAATTTATCTTCATCTCCAAGTTATTCAAGGTAGTGAATTTACCGCAGTATTACTTATTTCAGCTATGATTGGAGGCTTATTAGGGTTTTTAAGTGATAGATTTGATAAAATTAAACTTCTTGTAATTTCGTCATTACTTGGAATATTTCCTTCATTATTTTTATATACACGTTATTATTTAATAGGAATCATAATTTTAGGAATTTTTAATGAACTTGCTATTTCAGTAACTTATACGATAGTGTCAAGTAAAAAGAGTATAAATGCTGGAATCACACTAGCTGAAGTTAATTCAATTAATATATTATTAGGAAGTCTATTTGAACCATTATCTAGCTTATTAGGATACAATGTTTGGATATTAGAAAGTATAATTTCCGTATTTCCATTGTTCTTATTAGCAAAAATTAAGTTGAACGCCTAATTATTACATTAATAGAAAATAATTTACTATCATTTATTATCTCTACTTCTCCAGGATCATTTAGCAAACGTATTTTAAAGACTTTTTGTCTTGGACCATGATTCACTCTTAATGTCACCCAATTTGTACCTCCACTGATTAGTAATACGCATTTACCGTTAATCTTTAATTTAATAGAATTAGAAGGTGGTATTTTATATATGGTTTCCTGGTAATTGTTTCCGACATATTCTAATCCTGCTTTAATAATTTTTCTAAAATAGACATTCCATAAAGTCCATAAAATCAAATATGGAATTAAAAGTAAAATAAAGAATTCTATCATTACCATTTGCTAGATAATAAAATGGAAGATCTAATATATTTTACTGTTTATCTTTTTATATGTTCAACTAATTAGTAACGTTTAAATAGTATAAGTGAATTAGAATTTGTGAAAACATATGTCAGAATACGACATGACAATAATTGGAGGAGGCCCTGTAGGCTTATTTGGGGCTTTTTATGCTACATTAAGAGACTTAAAAACTATAGTTATAGATTCTCAAGACGAATTAGGAGGACAACTAGTATCACTATATCCAGAAAAAATGGTATACGATGTAGGAGGATACCCAGGTATCTTAGGCTATGATTTAGCCCAAAAACTAGTTGAACAGGCCAAAATGTTCTCTCCAGAATTAAGAACTAAAGAATTTGTTAACGATTTACAGAGAACAGATGATGGAATGTGGATAGTAAAGACTGATAAAGGAACTCAAGTAAAAACTAAAACAGTTCTAATAGCTATCGGTATAGGAAAAATAATGCCTTCAAGATTAGGTGCTAAAGGTGAAATAGAATATGAAAATAAAGGATTATACTATGCAGTAAGGAGAAAGAAAGACTTCGAAGGAAAGAGAATACTGATAGTAGGAGGAGGAGATGCTGCAGTAGACTGGGCATTAACATTAGCACCTATAGCTAAATCAGTAACTCTAATTCACAGAAGAGATCAGTTTAGGGCTCATGAAAGAAGTGTAAAACAATTATTTCAAGTAGCTACAGTATATACATGGCATGAATTGAAAGAAGTTAAGGGAGATGGAAGTAAAGTAACACAAGCTATAATTTTCGACAATAGAACTAAAGAAGATAAAACCCTAGATGTTGACTCTATAATTATAAGTATAGGCTATAAAGGAGATTTAGGAAACTTACCGAAATGGGGAATACAAATGAAAGGAAGAGATGTTATAGTAAATTCAAGAATGGAAACTAATTTACCCGGAGTTTACGCTGCAGGAGATATTGCATTACAAGAAGGGACTCCAAAATTGGCATTAATAGCTGTGGGTTTTGGACAAGTAGCTATTGCTACTAGTGTAGCTAAGAAATATATAGATCCTTCAGCATCATTATTCGCTGGACATAGTTCGGAGATGGATAAATTCAAGAAAGAATAAGAGAGAATTATTTAGAATAAAATTCTTAGAAAATTTTTTACCTTTAATATAAGGCTAATTCTGTGTTGAATAAAACTCCTAAACTAAGGGATATAATAAAAGGAGTAAGAAGTTTCTACGTCATAGGAAATATAGCAATAGTTTCTCCAAGAACTGAAGTAGATAAAGAAGAATTAGCTAAAGCAATTATGACAATTTCTCCAAGAGTAAAGGCAGTATATATAAAAAGAAGAGTTAAAGGAAACTTCAGAATAAGCGAATTAGAATTTGCTGGAGGACAACATATTACAGAAACGGTTTTCAAGGAAAATAACTTAAGATTTTATATAG
Organism: Acidianus manzaensis; assembly: GCF_002116695.1. Lineage (NCBI taxonomy): Archaea > Thermoproteati > Thermoproteota > Thermoprotei > Sulfolobales > Sulfolobaceae > Acidianus > Acidianus manzaensis. Next base: position 572,157 of record NZ_CP020477.1, on the reverse strand, counting down.
ATATTTCTAAAGTTTACGTTAATCCTTCACTAGGATCTGAAAGATTAAATATAAGGAACGAAGTAGAAAAAAATGAGAGAATTCTGGATGCGTTTACTGCATATGGAGGAATAGCATTAAATGTATCATTAGTTAGTAACTACCTAGTAGCTGGAGATCTTAATATAGATGGCTTATATATGCTAAAAAAATCTATAGAACTAAATAAGAAGTGTATAAGAGAAATTGATATTGTACAGTATGATGCAACATTTTTGCCTTTTAGGGATAAATCTTTTGATAAAGTATATGCAGATAATCCTACAATGATAAGGAATTTTATTTCTGAATTGTGTAGAATAACAAAACATATTTTAATTATCTATATTTTGGATAAAGAAGAGAATTTACATAATATAAATTCAGATAGATGGGTTAAAATTAACGAATATTCTAAGGACCTCTTCATCTTTAAGGGGTATATCAGATGCGATAACAGTAACTAAACCTTTGTTACCTTGTTTTAGTAAATTAATTATGTCCCTATTTATATCTTTAGCCGACTTATCTGCTTTAATTAATAAAGTTGAATCTGAGATAAACGTAGATTTCCTAATAATCATTTTAATTTCGTTAGAAAATGTGAGTTTTTCATCCCCTCTACCTTTTATTATGTCTAAATAATTTCCTACTTTTAATATTACATAACCATATCCATTATTTTTTAGAATTTCTTTCACTTTATTATCAAGATCTTTTATAGCTTTAGTTGAGTTTATTCCAATTATACAATCGCCTCTTGGCGTTAGAAAATTCTCTTTTGTAAATTCTAATGTTGTTTCATGTAAAGCTAGAACATTATGGTGACCATATATTGTAAATGAATCGTAACTAATCATTTTTCCTCAGGATAAATGTATATCCTCTAACTTCTATAAGTTCTGATTCTGTAATTTCAGCTACTCTTTTAGCAAAGTCTCTTCTATCTTCGTTTATTTCTGACGCAATTTTTATTTTAATTATCTTTTTCTGTTTTAATTGTCTTTTTATTTCATTTAAAATACCATCAGTTAATCCATTTTTACCTATTCTAATTGTTGCATGTTGTTGTTTTACATCGTTTATTTCTGAGTTCATATCTTCTTATCCACCCACATTCTAAGCAACTTCTAATTAAAATCTTTGATTTAATTCTTACTCTAAGAGTTTTGCCTGGAATAAGAGGAACATTGCATTTTCTGCAATATTTTCTTCTATACTCTAAAGGTAATTTAAATCGACCATATTTTGCATAATCTCTGGCAAGTTTAACATATTTTTTGGCAAGATCTAGGTCTCCATTTTTTGCCTCTTCAATAGCTAAGTCTATTAATTCTATAGCTCTTCTTTTAAGTTGCCTCTTGTTTACCATAATCCTTTATTGGCTTTGTTTTTCACTATATTTATGCTTAATGTAATTTTACTAGATTCTGGCCTTGAATTAGTCCCTAAAGAAATTATCAATGAAAAATCAGTTATACAGAACGCAAAAAAGAGGGGTAAAAATCCAGAAGAAACACTGTTAGACATATCAATTCATTTTCATGCAATGAAAAAATTAGATTATTGGCAAAAAAGAGGAAGACCAGACATAATACATATGGCTTTAATAATGTTATTATCAGAAAGAGATCTTATAAAGAATTTATATATTCATACAATAAATTCTAAAATAATAAAAGTAAACACAAAAATGCGACCCCCAAAGAATTATAATAGATTCGTTCCTCTTATGGAACAACTATTAAAAATTGGAAAAGTACCTCCTAATTCTGCAGAACCGCTAATGGAAATACTTAATATAAAATTAAAAGATTTGACGAAAGAATATGTTCCTATTTTATTATCAGAGCACGGAGAAAAAACTAAAATAACGTCATTATGTAATGATAAATTCTTAATAGGAGTAGGAGGATTTCAACATGGGGATTTTTCCGAAGAAGTTAAAGATGTATTTACAAAGTCATTTTCAATAAGTGAAAAAATTTTGGAAACGCAACAGGTAGTTTGTAGACTTATAAGTTTTTGCAATTCAATCTAATTTTCCTATTTTGGCTTTTGCAAATATTATTCCGCCTGCAGAATAACTTATTTCTAGAATTTCAAAATTATATGCTTCCAAAATTTTTTTGAATACTCTAGAAGTACAAAATGTTGATTCTTTGCTAAATCCACTGCCAGTTACACGGATCTCCAAAGATGAATCAGAGCCTTGCTTTACTTTAATATCTTTTATTGGTAATACAGATCTAACATTGTTATACATTTCTATTATTTCATCAAATGTGGATGCTCTTGATTTAAGATAAGAAGAAAGTTGCTGTCCTGCCTCTTCACAAATTTCTTCAAGAGTTTTAGCGTCTTTTTCATAAGCTAATTTAACTAGACTTTCAATATACCAAGATGTTACAGGTATTATATCTAAATCTTTTGTAATTTTATAGAAGTCTACTAAATTAGTTAAAGTAGTAGAATCTTCACCACTTTGAATTAAATCTAACATGGCCTTTAGTGCTATATTAGTAAGAGAGTATATTGTATATCCTTTACTTTTAGCTTCTTTTTCTAATTCTTTCATTAACTCTGCATCTGCAGCTATATTGACTCTTGCCAAATTAATCCCACATTTGTTTATATTTAACTGCTTTATAAAACTTCTTTATTACTGTTTTGTTTATAGAAAAAAATATTTACCTATTTATATACTACTAAATCGAATATTATAAACAAAATTAATGCTACTACAAATCCTCCTAGATACCAATTGTCATACTTAAACAATGCTTTTATCAAATCCGAAAAGCTATTTATTTCTTCTTTTTTCTCGCTCATATGCATCTTTGTGTAGTTTTTATTTTAAAAATTTTCTTTCATGAATTATGCTAAGAGATTTTTAACATAGTTTATCAATTTTTTTCCATAAAAATTTACTAATAAATTTCAAGATGGATTTAAGTATAGCCTAGGTATATAATATACTGGGGATCAGAAAAGGTGATTATGTTTGATAGATCTTCAAAAATTGAGAGAGTTATCAAAGTTATTTTTACTTTCAGGTATTTTGATAGTTCCCTTATCAATAATTGAGTTTTATTATGGAGAATATTATAACTCGTCTATCTTAATTGTGGATTCTTTTCATGGATTTATAGACGCTACGTCAGCAATACTATTTTCAATTTTATTAGGAGTAATTTATAAACGATCTAGCAAATTTCCTTGGGGATTATATAATTTGGAAAGTATTTCCGTTCTATTTGTAAGCATATTTATAGTGTATTTAGCTATAAATTATATAACAACAGCATTACATAATTCAATAAGTGGTGGACCTACTTGGTTAGCAATATTAATTTATATAAGTTCATTAATATCTCTACTAATCTATAAAATAGAAAAGAAATATTCGTGGATAAATTTAGTTAAGACTGATATTACACATACTAAATTAGATACATTTCTAGAAATATTTAGTGGAATAGGTATAATTGTGAACAATTATTATTTAACCATAACCATAATCATTGGAATTTCAGCCTTTGTATTATTTGACACTATAAGACAGTTCAAGGAAGCTATATATTCTCTAATCGGATTCAATTATAATTCACCAATAAAAGAAAGATTAAAAATAATGCTAGAAAGTTTTGGACTAAATGTTAAAAATATTTACATTAGAAAAATCGGTTCATTTTATTCCTTATACGTTATTATAGGATTGGAACCTAAAACTACGCTAGCAGAGATATATAAATTAAGAAAAATTGTAAAAAGAATAGCGAAAACATTTGATGGAGTAGTTAATGTAGAAGTTAAAGTAATACCAGAAAAAAGTAAAAAAGTAAAAACAACTAATAATATTAATGTACAAAAAACTAGCATTGACAATAAGTCTGATGAAAAAATTAGGTCCGAATATCCCACTCCTATCGCAAATATTAAAAACACCTCAAGAGACATTAATGAAACAGCTGTTAAGCATTAAGAATCTAAATTTTACACCTATAGCAAGTTCTAGTTTATTAAAAATAAATTTTGAATCATTTCCTGTTAGAATAAATTTGAAGTCAAATTTCTTTTTTTCATTATCTAAAAAAGAAGGATTAAAAATAAAAAAATTTATCAACTATTCTGGAATACCAGAATTATATGACCCTAAATTTGACTCTTGGAAGTTAACATTTGATAAAAAGTCTGAAGGATTAGTTGTTACAACAAAATTTGAAGAGAATTATCCAATATTAGATTTTTCCTCATTGAAATCTTTCAAGTCATTTAATGAAGTACTTAAAGGAATGTATAATAATCTATTAATAGAAAGCTTTCTAATTGATTATGGTACAAGAGATCTCATAGTAGATGTATTTACATACTCCGAAAAAGTACAAGATATACTAGAATTTATTCCTTTCATAAGATTTACTATATCAACAGAAATTGAAAATGATTTACTATATATTACAGAACTATCTATTCCTTACAAATATTTTAGGAGTATTTCAGAGATACTTAGTGAAATAAAAACTGAATGTAATTTCCTCTTTACACTTAATAAAAAACCATATGTAAGTAGAATTATTTAAATAATATCTAAAGTATTTACTCTAGGCAATATACCTCTTTCTTCAGTCAATTTATAGAAAGTTTGAAGGCCTTTTATAACATTATCTTCAGGTACGTTGTATTCTTGAATATCAGCCCAAATTGTTTTCTCTACAATTTCTTTATCTAAATCTGCTTTTTGAACTTCGCTCATTATCTCTACATCTTTAGGTATAATTTCTTGTAAATTCTTTTCAGCATATTTCTTGCTTTTCTCATATACTTCTTTGAATTTAATTGCTATATCTTTTCCAAGGTCTTTTGAAACAACTACCATACCCATAGGCATAGGTACATTGTTAGAAATCTTTTTCCACATATCCCACATGCTTGTGATCACATTAGTTTTAATTCCTAATTTACGTAATGCATACATCATTTTTATCTCATGCACTGCTACAAGTAGATCTCCTTCTTTACCTAAGCCTTTTATCTCATCTAGAACTCTTTCTATAATTACGAGTTTTCCATATCTACCTACTAATAACTTATACAGAGTGAAAGCTGTAGTATTTGGACCATGAACAATAAGTCTAGATTTTTTTGCATCTTCTAGGCTCATCTCTTTTATTGATAGTAAAGGCATTCCAGTTATCCCATCAACTGCAGAAGCAACAGCATTACTCATGATATAATAATAATCTTGAATATAGGGATACATTGCTGCTGAAGGAACAGATACATCTACTTCTCTTTTTAATACTTTTTCATTAACACACTGAACAGTAGGTATTACCTCGATCTCTAAGTTAAACCCTTCTGGTTTTATTTTCCCTTCTATTAACGGAATAAATGGATATAAATCGCCTGAATCAGCTAGAGCACCAACTTTTATTGTTACCATATACACTAATTTTGATAATTGGTTAAAAATGTTAGTTAGTATAGGTAGTAAGAACAAGACTAAAATAGAAGCAGTAAAGGAAGCATTAGATATTATTAATTTAGAAGCACAAGTGATAGATGTAGAAGTTTCATCTGGTGTCTCAAATCAACCTTTTTGTAAAGAGACATTAATTGGAGCTAGAAACAGAGCATTAAATTCAATAAAAATAACCAATGCTGATATTGGCATAGGAATAGAGGGAGGATTATGCATAGAAAATTACAAGATGTTAGCATATGCTGTAGTGTATGTTATAGATAAGTATGGAAATGAGAACTTCTCTAAATCTGCATCCTTCGTTTTGCCTAAAAATGTAATTAGACATATTATACAAGGAATGGAATTAGGTCATGCGATAGATATAGAATATTCAAGACATGACTCCAAGCATAATGAAGGAGCTGTAGGAATTTTAACAAAGTATATAGATAGAAAAAAGCTTTATGTTGAACCAGTTATATTAGCATTATATCCTTTCTATAACAAAGAAATTAACTTTGAGTAACAACCCTTTTGAATAACAACCCTATTTCTGGTAATTTTACTACATCATGCTCATTTGGTCTAGGAACAGTTGAGATATAAACTCCATAATCTTCATGATCACAAAGTTGATCTGATTTGGGTTCTCCATAAGGCGAGAACAATATAAATTCATCAGCTTTATGTAAAATTTTCTTTACTGCATCATCAATTTCCTTATATAATTCACACTTATTCGTCTGAGAATTATGTAATAGTCTATCTAATGCTGATATGTCTGCTATTACTGGCCTATCTTCTAACTCTTCCAGAATTGAATTCACAACCTTATCTATCTCATCTTTAGCTGAGACACCATCATTATAAGGTATACTTACTTCGCCGTAAGTAGGATTAGATATAGGTAGATTTATAGCTACAGCATTTGTGTCTTTAAGTAACTTAGGTGTTTCATCAACTTTTATGAATTTATTATCTTTTATTTCCGTCATTTCTAAAACTGATAGCCAGGAAGATGCTGGATGCTGAGGCTTTCTATTTACTACCACTCCTCTAAATGTAGTACTAAAGAGTGTTAAAAGAAATCTAGGATTACATTTCATAAAACTAGTATAACTTAACCCATCTATGCCAAGTAGCAAAGGCTTCATTATAATTTCACTCTATTAGTTGTTTTATTCTCATTTCTATTTCTTCTCTTGGAACTGCACCTATAACTTCGTCTACTGGTTCACCATTCTTAAAGAACAATACTGTAGGTAAACTCATTACACCATATCTACCTGCTATGTCCTGGTTCTCATCAGAGTTTACTTTTCCAAACCCAACATCAGGATAATCTTTAGCTAATTCTTCAATAATAGGTGATAACATTATACATGGAGCGCACCACTCAGCCCAAAAATCAACTACAGCTACTTTATGAGATTTAATAAACTGGTCAAAAGTATTGCTATCTAAATGTGCTACTTCTCCTGCTTTTTGATTTTCTTGCATAACTTTACTATCCTTCATTATCTCTTTAATTTTTTTCTGTAATAACTTATTTAGTTCAGGATCATTATCTACACTCATATGATAATCTTTTACTTGGTAATTTAAAAAGTTTATATTGGATAAAGTAAAAGGAATCATATGACTACTGTTATCGTTGGAGGAGGAATAACAGGATTATTTACCGCAATGCAATTTGATGATTCTATTGTAATAGAAGAAAAAAGAGAAAAATATAGAAATTCACAAGCTAGTTTATGGAGTATTTTTCCTCCTTTATGTGGTAATCATTATGATGAATGTATAAAAGCAGAAGAAGAATATTCCAAAATCTGCAAAGAACATAATATATTCTATAAAAAGACTCATATTTTAAGACATGCAGAGAATAGAATAGGAGGTAAATTATTATATAAAGATGAAATAAAAAGTATTGAACCAGAAGTAAATTTGGAAGAAGCAGAATACTTTGATAATGGTTTTTTCGTAGAAGGAGAAGATTTAATTAATAGTTTATCACTAGGGGTAAATTTAAAAAATACACGAGTTACAAAAATAAACATAACTAATAATTTTGTTGAGAGTATAGTTTTGGACAATAATGAAAGGCTTAAAGGAGATTTCTATATAATAACTGCAAGCTATTTATTACAAAATCTCTTACAAAATTTTATCACACTACAGCCATACAAAGGACACTTAATTCTTGCTAATACCAAAAATACACTAAATGGAATATTAATAGTAAATGATAGAATAGCTGTACAAGGAAAAAAATTATATATGAACGGAGATTCTACTAATACCCAGTCATTAGATATTGACTACAATCAAATTTCAAAAACAATAAATACATTTAAAAACATTATAGATTTTTCTACTAGCAATTTAGAAATAAGAGTAGGATTTAGATCAGTAAATAGTACTGGTGAACCAGTATTATTAAATCCGTATAAAAACCTCATAATAGTAGGAGGATACAAATTTGGATTTGCCTTAGCTCCAATATTAGCGAAAAAAGTTAAAGAACTAACAAGAAAGTTGTAAGATAATGGACATAAAGGTTATAATATCTAATCAAGACGAAGTAGGAAAGACAGTGAAAAAATTAGGATATAAGTTTGAAGATATTAATGAAGATGTAATAGATTTTAAATATAATTCTGGAGATGCAATAGTAGTAATCTGTAGACATGAAAGTTCAGCTAAAATGCCATCGCTAACTGTACATCATCCAGGTAATCCTGGAAAAGAGACAATGGGTGGAGATCCTTTCACTCTAGGTATAGCATTTCCAAGACTGATAACTTCCATATATAGAGAGATAATAAAAATACCAATTAATATAGACAAAACTTTTGAGGCTACACATCACGGCCCTACATCACTTAAAATACCTGTTGTTTTTGCTGAAGTAGGCAGTGATAAAAGTTTTTGGAGTAATGAAAATTTAGTAAGAAACTTAGTTGAAGCCGTTTTAAAAGGGATAGAAAATATAAATAGTACTAATTGTGAAAATGTTATTGCAGGAATAGGAGGACCTCATTATGAGCATAGAATATCTAAATTTGCTTTAGCTTCATGTATTTCACATATAATTTCTAAACATTATATTTCTGAAATAAACTCGAACATCATAGATCAGATTTTAGAAAAAAGTATTGACAAACCAGATACTATACTTTTCGATAGTATCAACAAGAAGACTAGAGAAAAAATTTTGTCATTTGTTAATAGTAATAAAATATCTATTAAGTCTATTTAATAGATTTTGAGAAATAACAGGAGAACCAATACTATATATTTTCATTTTTCCAGACTCATCAGCTTCTATAGTAGTTATACTAGCATTATGCAAAGATATTCCAAAAGCCGAAATATCGTCTAGATCTAAGATATAACCTATTAATGCTCTAATAGGATCATAATGACTAACTGCAACTATTACATCTTTATCATCTTTTACAGAATTCACAAACTCAATCATTCTTTTTTGCATTGAAATCCAATTTTCTAATCCTTTTATTTCTATCTGACCTTTTATCATTTTCAGTTTCCAATGATCGTTTGGATCAAATTTTTTATTGTTTAACTCTCCCAGATATCTTTCTCTTAATCTATCGTCAACTATAGGTATAAGTCCTAGTTCATTACCTATTATTCTTGCAGTTTGATATGCTCTAAGAACTGGACTTGTATATATTTTTGATATATTTAAATTTTTTAATTCTTTAGCAACCGATTTAGCTTGTTTTTCACCTTCTTCTGTAAGAGGAAACACGTTATTATCATGCGATAATATTTTTTGCTGATTTGAAATTGCAAATCCATGTCGTATAAAAAGTATTAAAACCATCTTGATCTTCCACTCTACTCTTTAGTTATCCCTATTTATTTTACCATAGATTTAAACTTAATCTAACCGTCATACAAGTTAAATCTTCTATACTGACCCCCTCTCCGCCTAAAGGTGAGGATTCCTTTCATCGATTCGAAGATACATCTCTACTCTGAGAGACAGTCGAGATACTCGGAAAACTCCCTCCCATATAAATTATAATAGGTTTAATTAATTCCTATAGTGTTAACTATTGTAAAGCTTAAAATATAGCTAGAAATACTCTGTAATAGAAACTCATAATTATGAATATATATAGTTCGTATTAGTAGTTTTATAATCAGTTTTAAATATGATATATAACGATAGTTAAACGTGGGCCTATTTAACAGAAAGAAAAATACTGACATGAAACAAGTTAAGCTACTATTTACTTCTGATTTGCATGGTTCAGACATAGTATTCAAGAAATTTCTTAATGCAGGGAAAATGTATAAAGCAGATGCATTAATAATAGGGGGAGACCTGGCAGGAAAAGCATTAGTACCAATAATAGAGTTAGGAAATGGAAAATATGAAATAGAAGGAAAAACTATTGAGTCCTCAGATTTAAATTCAGCGATAAAAGAAATAAGAGATCATGGAAATTATTACACAATAGTAAGTAAAGAAGAATACGAAGACATGTTAAATGATAAAAGAAAAGTAGATGAAAAATTCAAAACTGCTATGACTGATGTAGTAAGAAACTGGATAAAAATAGCAGAGGAGAAATATAAAGATAATAAAATACCAATCTATGTAAATCTAGGAAATGATGACCCGGAATACTTGTTTGATGTTATAGAAGAAAGCGATATAATGACAAAAGCAGAAGGAAAAGTTTTACAGATAGAAAAATATGAAATGATATCCTTTGGATATGTAAATCCAACCCCTTGGAATACGCCTAGAGAAATGCCAGAAGAAAAACTTTACGAAGCATTGAAAAAAGAAGTATCTAAGTTGTCTGACACGTCCATGGCTATATATAATTTTCACGCTCCTCCTTATGGCTCTAATTTAGATAATGCACCTTTACTCGATAACAATCTTAAACCAGTGGTAAAAGGAGGAGAATTAGTATTTACTCACGTAGGCTCCACTTCTGTAAGAAAAGTAATAGAAGAAACTCAACCATTGCTAGGCCTACATGGTCATATCCACGAATCTAGGGGATTTGATAAAATAGGAAGAACAATAGTATTGAACCCAGGTAGTGAATATGGTGAAGGTATATTACATGCTGCTATAGTAGTTTTAGAAGGAGATAAAGTAAAAGCACATCAGTTTTTATTAGGCTAAAGCCACAATTCACATTATTAAAATATTTAATAATACTTACGAAAATCTATATATAATTATATAAAAAATCACATATAAAACTTAAAAACTAATATTGTATATCACTAATTAATATTAGCTAAATATTAATTTGATATGATATATTTGACAATTTACATGTTATTTAATGAACTAAGCTTAGATTTAAAATAACTATTTATCATTATAAAAGTTTTTATTTTCTAACACTATTATACATGTATGAGCTATAAGGTTTCTCAAATAGCAACAAAAAAAGTTCTAGTTACTAAGCCATCAGAGAAAATAATAGATGCAGCAAAACTAATGAAAGAAAACAATTTAGGCTCGCTTGTAATAGTAGATAGCCAATATAAGTTAATAGGAATAATTACAGAAAGAGATATAGTTAAAGCAGCTGCTAATAATGATCTAGAAAGTGAAATAGAAAAATATATGACAAAAGAAGTTAAAGGAGTATTAGTAGACACACCTGTAACTGATGCATTGAACATTATGCTGGAAAATGGTTTTAGACACTTACCTATCATAACAAAGGATGGCAAATTATATGGTATTGTCTCAATAAGAGACTTGTCTAGAGCAATATTAGATGTACACTATATGCAATTTGGAAAAAGTGCAGATGAAGTAAAAGGTACAGGCATAGTATGTCCAGTCTGCGGTATGGAGATTGATGAGTACGGATATTGTGGATGCGGTACAGGTTCGGGTTAATTTTTTTAGTAGGTTAAAGCTGTTTTCTACATATGATAATATTTTATGCAATAGGAGAAAAAGAGAGAGCAAAAGAATTAGTCAGGATAATAACAAAGACCAGATGGAAAACAATATCTAAACATGCAATAAAAATCTCTAGTTCTTCTATAGGACCTTCAATAGTGATATTCAAACCAACTATGGCTGGCTTAGCTGTCGCAATGTGGTTAAAAGCTAGAGCAGAAGAATTGGGAATGACTACATCAGTTGGTTGGTTTACTCCTATTACTACATTACCACCACAAGTTGAAGATGCGATAAAAACAGATCTAAACAAAATACTTATGAAGAGACTAGAGATTCCATGGGCTCCCTAACTACTTCTAAGTTTTCATCGCTCTTTGTTATTATGATGTAATCAGTTATTCCTTTTAGATATTTTACTATTTTTTCAAATCTTTTCTGATCAAATGTCATAAATGACTCATCAACTATGAAGAATGGCGTTTTGAAATATGATTTTAATGCAGTGATAACCAGAATTAATGCTAACGATGTTCTCTCAGAAGACGATAGTTTCTTTAGTTCTAACATAGCATCGTGCCTTTTTACTATAAGCTTATAATTCTCGTCTATTTCTGCTCTGATATCAAACTCTAGTTCCTTCATTAAAGAATTTGCTATGCTAACGAACTCTTCTCTAGCTACAGTTAATCTTCTTATATATTCTTTATCTAGATCATCTATAATTTTCTGTAATTCTTCCAATTCTTTCTTCTTTTCAGATATCTTTTCTAGTATTTGAGATGGAACTCCAGTCTGGTATAACTCATACTCTAACTCTTCTTTCTTTTTATTTAATTCTTCTAATCTCTTTGTTGTATAATCATTTATGTCTACTACTCTTATTACATCATTACTTCTATTAAACCTCTCTTCCATTTCTCTTCTTTGCCTTTCTAGATCATCTATTTGTGACTTAACAGTTTCTATTTTATTTTGAAGATCGTTTTTATTTAGCATCAATCTATTTATTTCATTTTGTAGTGAATCTAAATCCTTTAGTCTTCTTTCTATTTCTGCTTTTTTGCTAAGCAATTCGTCTGTTTCTTTCTTTATATTTTCAAATGCATTTGTTTTTTCTTTTAATTCTTTAGTTATTATATCAGCTCTAAGTTTCCATGCTGATGGATCAACATGGCTTCCGCATACATAACATGTAGATAACTGTTTCTTTTCAGAATCTTTTATCTCATCTAAAACTCTTTCTAATAATCTTATTTCTATTTCTTTTTCATTCCTTAAAGAAGATTTTGTCTGAAGCTGTTTAATAATGTCGTTTAGCTGATCTTCATAAGATTTTCTTATTTCAGGTGAAACCATTGACTGTTTTTGTGCTATATCTTGTTCTAACTTGTTTAATCTATTCTGTAATTCGTTTAATTCTCTCTTTTTAACTTCTATTTTGTCTCTTAATTCTGTCATTTTATTCTCTCTAGTAAGATTAATAGTATGAGAAGTTCTATTTAGTACTTTATCACTCTCTTTTTCTTTTTCAAGTCTTTCTATATCATTTTCTATTAACTTAATCTTATTTTGAAGATCTATAGCTTCTTTATATTTACTATTTAGATCCTCTAATTCAGATTTAAGTTGTTGCAATTTAATATCCATCTCATTCTTTTTCGATTTTATTTCTTGAACTTTAGATGTAGCAGATATGAACCATTCTACATTTTCGTCTCCAGACATTATCTGCGTTAATAATTTATTTTCAGGAGAGAAATATGATAGTAATAATGCTCTATCATCGTCCATTAATAGCTTAGAATTTTCTATTATCTTGTTTTTAATTCTTCTAATTCTTCTATAATATGACCTACCTTCATATTCTAACTCTATATATCCTTCATCAGCAAAAACATTTAAAAGATCATCAGGTCTTATAGCTGATGTTAGCAACGATATCATAGCTTTAGCTAGTGATGTCTTTCCGTATGCATTAGGTGCTTTATATATATTGACTCCTTTATCTACTTGATAATCTAAAGGAGTAATAATACCGCCTATATTATATACTGATACCTTCATCTAATAGTAATATTATATTATTATTAAAAAATCTTTTCATAGCTCAAGTAATATAAGTATACCATTACTTCGTATAAAAGGTAATTTCCATTAAATAATTATAAAAATATATTAAATTTTTAGACTTCTAATCTAAAATATAGATAAAAAAATCAGTTATAATGTTACAGATTTTATAGTGAGTTAACTTTAGTGTTTATATGGAAAAAAGATATGCTATAATTGATTCGGATACTGCAAGTGATGATACAATAGCAATTTATCTTGCATCTAAATTCTTTAAGTTAGTAGGAATAACCATAGTTGCCGGAAACGTGAAATTTGAAAATCAAATAAGAAATGCACTATTTACTGTAGAATATTTTAATTTAGGAATACCAGTTTTTGTGGGAACAAATAGGCCAATAATGGGAAAGTGGAAAACAGTAGAAGAAGTACACGGAAATAACGGAATAGGAGATTGGAACATACCAGAGCCTAACTTAAAACCTAGTACAGAACATGCTATAGATGCAATAATAAGACTTTCAAAGGAATATGAAGGAGAATTAGAAATACTAGCTGTATCTCCACTAACTAATTTGGCATTAGCTTATCTAAAAGATCATAATATTGTAAAAAGAATCAAAAAAGTCTGGATTATGGGAGGGGCATTTAGTAGGGGTAATACTACACAAATAGCAGAATACAATTTTTGGGTTGATCCAGAAGCAGCAGAAATCGTACTAAATGCTGGATTTGATATTACAATAGTTCCATGGGAAGTTACAGAAGAATATGCTGAAATAAATGATGATATATGGAAAAAAATAGAATCAATAAAAAATAAAGCTTCCACTTTTTTCATTAATGTAAATAAAACCTTACGCGAATATTCGAAAAAGTATGAAGGACATGGAAGTATTCATACAGACTCTCTAACAGTTACTTTAGCTTATGATCCTTCAATGATATTAGAAGAAAAGGAGTTTAATGTCACAGTAGAAACTTGTTCTACAGCTAGAGGCGCAATGTTAGTAGATTGGTATAATATTACAAAAACTACTAATGCTAAAATAGTTTTGAAAGTAGATAAACAGAAATTTATTAATTATTTACTTTCTAATTTAGAGCATTCTGCATAAGCTACAACACTAAGGTTTATTACGTTTATTCCTTTTTTCTTTAGTTGATCTATTATTTCTTCCAAACTTATATCTACATCAATAATTTCATTATTTTCTTCGCATATAACATTTACATGTGGTTGTCTTCTCATCTCATACCATGTTATGCCATTAGCTTCGAAAGAATTTATTATACCAGATTTTTCTAAAACTTCTAGAGCATTATATACCGTAGATAGGCTTATACTTGGTTCATTCTTTTTTAATTCTTCAAATATTTGTTCTCCGCTATAATGTCCGCCTTTACTTAGCAGAGATAATACTGCGAGCCTTTGAGGAGTCACTTTTAGACCCTTTTTTCTTAGAATCTCTACTGGAGTTATTTCCATAGTAAAACTACTATTATTTTAAAGTAATTAAAACTTTATCCCAATCATGCTTAAATATAACATCTGTAATGTGATTAATTATGAAATATTTAGTAGATATAAGTGTAGAACCTATAGGCACAAATTCCACCAGCTTATCTAAATATGTAAAAATAGTATATCAAGTACTAAAATCCAAAAATATAAAATTCTATCCAGCTCCTTCTATGACTACTCTTGAATTAGATGATATAACACAACTAGGATATATAATAAAAGATATTGATGATACACTAGCTAAAGAAGGAGTAAAAAGAATAGTAAGCATATTAAAAATTGACGATAGAAGAGATAAAGAAAATTCAATAGATCATAAATTAGATGTAATTAAAATGTAGAAGTATACATTTTTAATTCGTATAAGTATTTTCTTACTCTATCATCAAGCAACGCTCTTGTAACATCTGTCGTAGTAATTACACCAACTAAGTCTCCAGATTCTTTTACTACCGGTATACCTTTAATTTTCCTATTTGCCATCAACTTTGCCGCATTAGCTAAATCTTCATTAGAAGAAATTACTATAATGTTAGGACTCATAACGTCACCAATTTTTATATTACAAGATTTGTATTTTAGAACTGGAGCTATATATAAAAGATCAGTAGTAGTTAATATCCCTGCTATTTTCCCTTGGTCCATAACAATTAGCCTACTTAAGTCTCTATCTAGTAATATTTTTATAGATTCTGCCAAGTTATCATTTTTATTACATGTAACAGCTGGACTAGTAATAAATTCTCCTACTTTTTGAAGACTCCTAATTTGAGAAGCATAATATTGTGTCAAATCACTTTTTATAATCATACCTAATGCTTTACCTTCTTCAGAACAAGCTATTAATAACGGCTGCTTTTTATCTATCATTATTTGTGCAGCTTCTAATGGATCAATATTCTCATTAACACATAAGAAATCCTTCCTCATAACTTCTGATATATATACATTGTTGAAATCTATATCTTCTCCTGCAGAATAAACAAATTTAACTATATCTTTTTGAGTAATAATTCCTAAAGGATAACCTTTTTCATCTGTTACGATAGCTTTAGGTATGTATTCCATAGTCATGATTTTGATAATATATAGCAATGTATCGTATGGCCTAAGAAGGATAGAACTCCTAATAATTCCCATAATTTGAAATATTAGTACAACCTTAAAAAGTCTATTGAAGTTAATAAATGACTAAAACAATATATTACTTATGGAAAACTTTAGAGAGCTTATTATTGATTCCATATTGTCCAAAAAGTTTAGTAACTTCAATGAGATAGAGAATGATGGAATAAAAAAACGTAATTCATGCATATATTATGATGGAAATTTTTGCAAAATATTTTTTGAAGAAAAAATAATTAGCTCATGGACATCAAAAGGAAAAATTAAACCTCACCCTATTTTATGCTATATTTGCCCTTACTTTTCAATAAGATATAATGACATAGCTCCAAAATCAAGTTTAATAGATATTTATCTATATTATATAAAAATGAAAGATAGTATAGAAAGAGAAATCGAATATATAGAGTCTAAAATGAATAATATAATGTATGCATATTCATCGATAAAAAGAAGAAAAGAGGAGTTAATTCTACTACTCAACGATATAAACGACAAGATAAAACTTACTTTAGAACTTATTAAACTATCAGAACAGATATAATAACATGGAAATATTTAATGATCCAGAAGGATACTCAGCATGGTATAAAAAGAACTGGAAAATTTACCAAAGCGAAGCTAAAGCTGTTAAAGCATTAAATCTACGTAACTGTTTAGATATAGGAGCTGGTCCTTCAATATTTCATGAAGTTATAGATGGAAGAAAAATATCATTAGATATCTCAGAATTTATGTTAAAAAACGTAGAAAATTCTGAAGATAAAGTACAAGCTCATGCGTTATATTTACCTTTTAGGGATAAATCTATTCCTTGTACTTTTATTTCAGTTACTATATGCTTTATCAATGATATCGAAAGTCTAATAAAAGAAATAAAAAGGATTACTAAATCAGTTTTCTCAGTTTGCTTCATCCCTAAAGAATCACCTTGGGGAATATATTATGAAAATCTAGGCAAGAAAGGCCATAAATATTATTCACAAGCACATTTCATCTCTAAAAATGAATTACTAAATGTATTACAAAAATACTTTAAAGTGATAGATGAAATCTCCACATTAACATATTCCCCAAATGAAGAAGAAAAAATTGAAGATCCAAGTAAAAATTTAGAAGGTTCATATATATGTATAAAAACAATACCTTTAGATTAAGCAATCATATTTTTAGGGATAACCTTAGAAATATATAAAAAACCAAAATAAAAAATTAGATTAATGAGAAGTGTAATTAGCTTCTGGTTAATATTTATTATTCTCACAATATTTAGCATTTATGGAAAAAGCGCGTTATTAGCCTCAGAAGCGTTTCATGCATTTTTTGATGCACTAGTAGTCACAATTTCAATCTATGCAATAAAAAAATTAGATAATATTAACTCAGTTTACACATATGGTATGCATAGAATGGAAATATTATTCTCTTTATTAAACATTCTAATAGTAATTATAGGTGCAATAAT
Source organism: Acidianus manzaensis (assembly GCF_002116695.1). Lineage (NCBI taxonomy): Archaea > Thermoproteati > Thermoproteota > Thermoprotei > Sulfolobales > Sulfolobaceae > Acidianus > Acidianus manzaensis. The sequence continues at coordinate 554,564 of NZ_CP020477.1, read as the reverse complement.
AGGTATAATTATTTCAATTCTCTTTATCATTCTCAGAATAGAAGATAATCCATTTATAGTTATAATCGCATCATCAATAGCTACCATTTTTGGACTTATAGCTTCTTCTGAAGAAGAAAAAGATGAAATTAAAAAAAGTGTTAAACTTCATGCAATACTTGATACGTTATCTTACATTCTGGGAATAATAGCAGGTTTAGCAATATTTTTTACAAAGTATTATATTTTAGATCCTATTTCGTCATTAGGAATCTTAGGTATTATAGTGCTAAAAAATTCTTCACAGATTAAATCATATATTGATGTACTAATGGAAAAATCTCCTATAGATACGTATAATATAGAAAAACTTTTAACACCAATTTTCCCGACTGTACATCATATTCATGTATGGAGCATATGTCCACATATTAAAGTAGCAACTCTCCATATAACTGAAGATCCTAATACTACACTTCTTGAAATGGATAAAAAAAGAAAATATATTGAAAAACTACTTTCTGAAAATTTTAATATAAATCACGTCACAGTTCAGTTTGAGACTAAAAAAACTGATTAGGAATCCAAGTATTCCCTTGTCTTCTAATTAAATTAAATAGCGCCAAAATCCTAAGTCTATCTTCTCTATTGGCCTTTACTTCAAAATGAACCTTTAGTAAGGGGTATGGATATCCATTAACAGAAACTGCAAATAGATAGTCCATTATATTTTTTATAAATGACTCATCTATTCTGCCAACTATATCAACTTTCAGAACTTTTTGACCTTTCTCTAATCTCATCAAAAATGAGGAAATTTCTAGCCCTTTTAGAACTTCTATTTCATTATTCTCAGCTAGAGTATCAGATTTTATTTGATGTATTCTTGGTTTAGTGTATCCAGGATTTTCTGTTAAAGATTCTAAAATAGCTATATCTGAAACTTGTTGCATAAAAATGTCTTTGCCCCTACTGTTTTTTGATATCCATAATGTCTTATCTCCATATTTTTGAACTAATTTGCTCAATATTATCTGCTTATTTAAGACTAAATTTTTATAAGATTCTTCTTCATCATCAGAATTCAAAATATCATCTATATTTTGTATTTCATTTCCTGAAATGCCATTTCCTTTACCTAACTTTTTGATAATACTACCATCCATTAATATTATATCCGACTTACATCCATTTCTTAATGCTAGACTTAATTCCAGAATGTTCATTAACTCTGAAACCCTTTCTTTACCTAAATTACCTGGGCTAAAAACTCCAACTTTTACTTCACTATCTATCGAAGAATATTCTTCTATTCCTTTTGCTAAAATTGCCTCTGCATTAGAAACATAAATAGTGCTAAATCTTGTTTCTTTAACAAATTCTCCACCATCTATAGCAATAAACGACTTCTGGATTGGGGAAGGTTCATAATTTATCCAAACTTCTTCTATCTTATCTTTAATTTTATCTTTAAATGTATCCTTAAAAAATTGCATTTTATCTTGTATTTTATCATGATTTTTAGCAATTTCCTCATACACTTTATTGATCATCAGAAACACCTTCTTTTACAGCACTAGAATCTCCCTTTTTATATACATTAATAATATAATCTGATATCTCCTTAACTTCGTCATCATGAGTAACTATAATGATCTGAGGAACTATACTCATAGCACTTCTTATTATATTAAGCAATTCTCTTCTTCTTTCTTCGTCTAAATGAATAGTTGGCTCATCCAATATCATAAATCCTATCTCGTCTAATAACGCTCTAGCTATAGCTAATCTTAAGGCTAAAGCTATAGAAATTCTTTCTCCTCCACTTAGCATTTCAATATCTAAATCATATCCGGCTGTATTGAAAGCTGTTATTTTTGTTTTCCCTTTCTTACTCTTTCCTCCAATTTCAAAATCTACAGAAACTCTAGAAAATGATAAATTGAACATACTTAGTATATCATTAAGGTTATTCTCTATTTTTGGTTTTACATTAGAAATTATAAAATTTTGTAATCCACTACCACTCAAATCATTTCTTAATTTTTCTAATTTTGATAATCCTTTTTCTATCTGTGGTATTTTATCTATACTGGTCTTTAATTTCTCTAATTCAGAATTGATCTGTTCTAAAGACTTTTTGTCAGCTTCAAGCTTGCCCAAAATTCTCGATATCTCTTGACTCATAGAATTTACTTCTTGATTTAGAGTATTAATGGAATTGATAAGCTCATTATATTTTGCTTCATCAAAATCAAGCCTTAAAATCTCGGCATTAATAGTTTGAATTTCATTATCTATCTCTTTAATATCATCAAGTTCCTTTTTCTTTCTTTCTATTTCTGCTTTTATTCTTATCAAAATCCCTTGTTTATTGTTGTATTCCTTTTCTATTTGAGATATTTTAAAAGATATTCTTGAGATCTCTTCATCTGGTATTGTTAATTGAGATCTCAACTGGGAGTATTTAGAGTTTAGCTCATCCAAACGTTGTAATATTTCCTGCTTATTTTTTTCTTTCTCCTCTAATTCGTTCTGAGTATATCTTTGTAATTGAAGATATTTTTTATAATATTGCTCTAATTCCTCAAGTTCCTTCTCTATACTTTCATATTTATCATGACTATCTTTTAGTTGATTTAATGTTTTTTCTTCTTCTATGATTTTTTCTTTAAGATCATTTAATTCTTTCTCTTTACTCTCTTTTTTTGCTTTTAACTCTAATGCTTTCTTTATTTTAGTTTCAATATTACGCTTCTCTTCATTAAGATCTCTTAATTCTTTTTCAATTTTTTGAATTTCTATTTTAATGTCTTTAATTTTAGTTTCACTTTCTTCCCTTATCTTTTTCTTGTGTTCCTCATCTAATTCTCGTCCGCAGACTGGACATATATTACCATGGACATCATTAAGATTTTTAATAATTTTTAATAATTGATTTACGCTTTCTTCTTTCTGACCTTTTTCAGTATTCAGATTTTGTATTCTTTCTGATATTTTATCTAGATCATTTTGCAACTTATTTATATCAATAAATATTAAAAATCTTTGTAATTCATTTTCTAAATTATTTTCTTTTTCCCTATCAGAGTCATACACACTTTTAATTTTATTATATTCTAAATACTTTCTTTTTAATTGCTCTAAGATCTGTTTATTTTCTTCGTATTTTTTAGCCTTATCTTCTAACTCTTTTTTAGTATGAAGATTTTCTTTATATTCATCAATTTCCCTAGATAATTTTTGTAACTGATTATTATTATCCTTAATACTCTGGCTAATTAATTTTAATTGATTTATAATATCATTAAGTCTCTGTAAGTTTTCCTTCTCTTCTTGTAATTGCTTTAATTCCGTATCAAGCTCTTGTTCAATTTTCATTTTTTCTTCTAGATCCTTTACATCTTCCTTTATTTTATTTAATTGAGTATTTGCATTTTCTAATTTAGCTTTTAGCTCAATATATCTTTCTCTTTTTTTATCTTCTTCTTCCTTATTTTTTTGTAATTGATTTAGTTGTAATGTTTTTTCCTCCTTTTGAGCTTCTAAACTTTTAAGATTGTTATTTAGGTTATCTATCTCTTTTTCAAGATCTTTCTTTTGAGCTATTTTAGACTCATACATTTCTTTATCTTTTTGCAAATTCTCTAATTTCATCTCTAATTCTTTCTTAACTGAAAAAATAGGACCATTACTGTCAGTAAGCTTCTCTAAATTCTCTAATTTCATAACTTTTTTCATTACATCTGCAAGATCTTTGAATATACTTTCTATGTCTCCTTGTCTTACTATAACTGTAGATAATAATATGTCTTTATCTAAGTGTAAAATTTCTTGAACTTTTTGAGATACTTCTGAACTTCTATATGCTAAAGGCTTGCTGTTTTCTAGAATTGAATCTTCAGTACTTGCTGGAATATTTCTCCTAATTGTATATATTTTTCCTTTACTATTGTCAGATAGAACTATTTCAACCGTTGATGTTTTCTTACCTTTTCTTATCAAGTTATTCATATTTCCTCTAGATGGTTCACGAAATAGAGAAAATACTATACCGTCAATTATAGAACTTTTTCCAGCACCATTAACTCCTACTATTGCATTTATATTTCCTTTAAAACTAACTTGTGATGATTCATGACTTAAAAAATTTTTTAGAGTAATCTGTTCAATTTTCATTCTCTACACCTATAAATTTTTTAATTAGTTGATTAATATCTTCAGAATCGTATTTATTTATAATTTCTAAGATAGTTTTTATTTCATCATCAGTATATCCTCTAGATTTTAAAAATGCGGAAATTATTTCTGATATAGTACCACTTGATGGTAAATTTATTTTTTCTTCCTTACCCATCGCAGTATTATCTTTAGCTACTCTATAATATTCTGTATAATATTCCAATTTAGATAACTTTTTGAAAATAACTGTTTTACTTACGGAACTTCCTTCTAGTATAATATGAAGAATTGGTTTCTTTTTACAGTTAGAATATTTTTGAATTACGCTTTCTATGTTTTTATCTATATCATTCGTATTTATTGTTACAAAATCTTGTGGTCTAATGTCCAAATTTATAGGATGAATTTCAACATCTTTTTTACTTAAATCTACTAAAAATGCACCTTTTCCAAATTTCTTATATCCCTCAATTTCATCATCTCTTATTATATCAGGAGAACCTGCAATAGAAAGTATGCCGCATCCTAGTTTTTCTATTTTTCTAGTATGAAAATGACCTAAAGCATAATAATTAAATCCTTTTGGTAAATCTCCTTCTTCAATTTGCCATGCATTATCATAAGGAAGAATATTTCTTAACCCTTGATGCAACATTAATATATTTCTATTTCCTGTTGGTTTTAATTGTTGTAAAGTGTTTAGTAGTCTATCTTTTGAGATGGTAGGAATATGCTTTATACCAAAAATCTGTAAAGTAAGACCATCGTCATTTATATCAAAGTGTTCAGTATTATCACCGGTTAATAATTTTAGGAAGTTTAAAGAGTCGGCAAGGAATTTTTGTGGATATATAGCATTTCGTTTCTTTGGCGTATCATGATCTCCAGGTATTCCAATGAAAGGAATACTTTTATCACCTAGTTTCTTAAGATTATCAACCGCAACCTTCAAGGATTTAACTGGAGGATGATAAGTATCAAATAAGTCTCCTGTATGAATAATTGCCTTTACATGCTCCTTTATTGCTATATCTATAAGTTGAGAAAAAACCTCATAAATGTCCTCTTCTCTAGAGTCTAAATTATACTTTCTAGCTCCTAAATGAGTATCAGAAATATGAAGAACTTGCATCAATTCTCACCCAAAATCTGCAAATCCTTTATTAATAGAATACTCTTCGTCAGCTTTTTCCCATTCTTCAATCATATTTGGATCTGAACCACCTAATAATCCTGCAAATTTATCAATTTTTAATACTGCAGGAATTTTAACCAAGTTACCTATAACTAATGCTTCACCAACCCCTAGGGAAGATAACTGGTTAACTAAATCTTCGCTTAAATTATCGCTTGCTTCTAAAACATACTTTTTATCAGAAGGCTCAACAATTCTTAAAATAATCTTATTAGTCATTTGACTTAGAATATTCTCATCAAGCCCCTTAGGTCTTTGACTTACTATTATAAGACCAACACCAAATTTTCTTCCTTCTCTTGCAATCCTAGAAGCCCAGAATTTTGTTAAAGTATCATCAGTTTTAGATAAGAATACATGAGCTTCCTCTATGACTGTAATCACTGGAAACTTTAATCCATTTCCTTTTCTCTTATATTCTTTTCTTGCATCTAAAATTCTTCTTAGATAATGAGAAACGATAGCATCCATCGTATCTTCGTCTAATGGACTAATATCTACCACATTTACATTATGCGTCTTTAAATTTGATATAATATCTTTAGAAGTTAAATCAATTATCCCAGAATATTTATCTGCAAATTCTTCTAACTTATTCTTTACTTCATCCAAGGAATCTTTCTTATTGCCTTTTTCTTGCTCGCTATCAATAATACTTTCTAAATCTGACACAAAATTATCATTCAATTCTTCATAATCGATTTGTCCATCTTGTATTTTTTTCTTAATCTCATTTTGATACTGTACAAATGCTCTCCTTAGAATTCTATATTGTATTGGGGCATTACCCTTAATCTCTAGAAGAGTTGCAAATTCCCTTGCTGTTAAATATAGGGGATTTAATCGTGGCTCTATAACATTTAATGGATTTAAATCACTCCTAGAGTATTCTCCATGATAATCAAATATAAGTACTGATCCCTTTAAGTTAGCTATCCTTTGAGATAATACAGCTACAGTATTAGATTTTCCACTACCAGTAGCTGCAAGTATTGCTAAATGTCTTGATAATGCACTTACTTTAACTTTTACTGGAACATTAGCTCCTATTAGTCTTCCCAAAGATAAGTCACCCTCAGAAAAAATTTTATTTAATTCCTCTTCTTCCGCCAGTCTTACTGGAGAACCTGCAATAGGTGGTAAATCAGGTTGAGAATCAGTATTCAAATCATAAAGCAGTTTCACTACGCCTTTAATATAGTGAGGAATTGTAGAATCTATTTTATTTAGTCGTTCTATCAGCTTTATATCTATAGTGTTCCCATCAATCATTGGACTTCCTCTAGTGACATCAGTTATCATACCTAGAACTTTCTCACCATCATATTCAATAATTGTATATAATCCAAGCCTAATTGGTTTTTCTGCTAAAATTGTAGCTTGCTGAGGACTAGCATCCCCAATAACATAACCTATAATCATTAAAAATAAAATAGGAGACAACAATATAAAAACTATACTAAGCTGAAATAGGTAATACAAAAAATTAAATATAGCTTATAGGTTTCTAATTACTTTCTTAGTAGTCTCTGCAATGTCTTTTTCTTGCTCTGCATAAGCGCATAACATCTTCTCTACGTCTACATGCCCTTCTTCTTTAGCCTTCATAGCAACATTATTGTACTCAGCTATGTGCTCCTCATCTTCCTCCTTAGCAAAATCCTTCAACATAGCTAAAACTCTAGCAGATGTTTCAGCTATTCCTTTCTCTTGGTCTGCATAGGCACAGAGCATTGTTTCTATATCGACGTATCCTTCTTCTTTAGCCTTCATAGCAACATTATTGTACTCAGCTATGTGCTCCTCATCTTCCTCCTTAGCAAAATCCTTCAACATAGCTAAAACTTTTTGTGAAGTTGTTGCAATGTCTTTTTCTTGCTCTGCATAAGCGCATAACATCTTCTCTACGTCTACATGCCCTTCTTCTTTAGCCTTCATAGCAACATTATTGTACTCAGCTATGTGCTCCTCATCTTCCTCCTTAGCAAAATCTTCTACTAATCCAGTTACATCTTTATTTGCTAACAATTTTTCAAAAATTCCCATTGCATGACCATATTCTACTCTGGCTTTTTCTCTTAGCATCTTTGCTTCTTCTTTCTTGCCTAACTTATCTAATTTATCTGCGAGAAAACTTAGAGTTAAGTAGTCTTCTGCATTTGCCTTAAATAATTCCTTTAACCCCATTTCGGTTTCTTTTCCTAAGGCCATGTTAGCCCACTATATAATAGTAAAGTTATTAGTTTATAAACTTTAATTAAAGATACATAATAATACAATCGTACTAATATTTCATATTAAGAAAGAGAACTAAAAATTAGTAACATTAATTATTAAGATAAACTCATATTTAAATGATGATGACTGACTTCAATACTGGAATTATGAAGAAGTAACCCGAATCTGAAAACCTTATTTAGAAATTTGGATTTTATTTATTTATGATAACTTCTAAAAGAATGAGAATTCTAGAAATAAACTCAGAAGCTTTTGGAGTACCTACATTATTATTAATGGAAAATGCAGGAAGATCAGTAAAAGATGAGATTTTAAAGGAATTAAAAGATATAAAAGATAAAACAGTGTGCATATTTGCTGGACATGGAGGTAAGGGTGGCGATGGCTTAGTAGCTGCAAGGCATCTAGCATCAGAAGGAGCTAAAGTAAACGTCTTATTATTAGGTGAAAACAAGCATAAAGATGCAATAAGTAACCTTTTAGCTGTACAAAACTTAGATTATACTATTTATTTAAAGGCCATAAAGGATGTTGAAGAATTAAGCCCTTTAGAATGCGACATATTAATAGATGCTATGTTAGGTACGGGATTTTCAGGAAAGCCCAGAGAACCCTTTAGAACTGCAATTAACGTATTTAATAGGAGCAAAGGTTTTAAGGTATCTATTGATGTTCCTTCAGGTATAGATAGTGATACTGGTGAAGCGCCGGGAGAATATGTTATCCCAGACATAATAGTCACTTTTCATGAATTAAAACAAGGTCTAAGTAAATTTAATAATGTAAAAGTATACAAAATTGGAATACCAATAGAAGCAGAAATTTATGTTGGACCTGGAGACGTTCTAATGAATATAAAGAAAAGAGATATGAAAAGTAAAAAAGGAGCAGGTGGAAGAGTACTAGTAATAGGTGGAAGCTATACATTTAGTGGCGCTCCAGCATTATCTGGATTAGCAGCTTTAAGAACTGGAGCAGATTTAGTTTATGTAGCTTCTCCAGATAAAACATCCTTTACCATAGCTTCATACTCACCAGATCTTATTGCAATAAAACTTTCTGGTGATAATATAAATCCTGCCAATTTTGAAGAGTTAAAGCCTTGGATTGACAGAGTAAATTCTGTAGTTATAGGTCCTGGTATGGGATTAAATCCAGAGACTAAAGAAGCATCAAAACTGATCGTGAACTATCTTAAAGAAACTAATAAACCTAGTGTTATTGATGCAGACGCATTGAAGTCTATAAGCGGTTATGAGTTATATCCTAATGCAGTTATAACTCCTCATGCAGGAGAATTCAAGATTTTCTTTAACGAAGAACCAAAAACTGACAATAAAGAAAGAATACAACAAGTTATAGAAAAGGCTAAGCAAGCTAAATGCGTAGTATTACTTAAAGGATATTTTGACATTATAAGCGACGGCGTTCAATTTAAATTAAATAAATCTGGAAATCCTGGTATGACAGTAGGCGGAACTGGAGATACACTTACAGGAATAATAGCTACATTATTAGCTCAAAAATTAACTCCATTAGATTCTGCAAGTATAGGAGCATTTATAAATGGCCTAGCAGGATCATTAGCTTATCAAAAATATGGTAACCATATTGTTCCTACAGATTTAATTAATGAAATACCTAATGTAATAAATGATCCCCTAGAAAACTTTAAGAAAAGAGTATATGACAAGGTATTGTACTAATTACTTTCTAATATTATAGCTATACCTTCTATTAATGATCATAATTTAATAGACTTTACGAAGAATTGTTTTATTAAAATACATATCTTACTTTTTGGATTTTATAACCTCTAATGCTCTATCTGCATGCTCTTCAGCTTTTTTAAGCTTGTCTAAAATATTTATTATTTTTCCATTTTCATCAATAATAAATGTTACCCTTTGAGCACTTGTACCTTTCTCATTTAATACTCCATATGCAGTAACTATTTTCTTTTCCTTATCTGAAATAAGAGGAAATTTGGCATTATATTTTTCTGAAAATTTCTTTACTGATGAAAGTGAATCTACACTAACTCCAATAATTTCAACATTATGCTCCTTGAATTCATCGTAAAGTTCTGTAAATCTTTGTAATTCTCTACTACATCCTGGTGTAAAAGCCTTCGGATAGAAATATAATATTACTGATTTCTTTCCCTTAAAATCTGAAAGTTTGATTTTACCTTGGCTAGACTCAGCTTCAAAATCTGGAGCTTCTTGCCCTACTTGTAACATAAGTTTTTAGTAATCTAATTAAAGTTTAAAAATTTTGGGCCCAGAAATAGAGCAAATGAGAAAAATACCTAAAACTATGTCAACTCAGCATCCTGATAACGCAAAAACTCCGGAATGGACTAAAAGCGAGGTTATAGAAGGTGACGATGAAGTAATAGAAGCATATTATGCTTATCTGGATTTAGGAATTCATGAAGTTATGTGGGATGCTGAAGGCAAAGATGTAGATACACATGTAGTTAGAAAGCTATTTTCAACTTATTCAGATTATTTCAAGAAAAATATATTAGGAGAAGATATTTTCTTAACATATAGATTACCAAATCCAAGGATAGAAGGAGCAGAAAGAAAAGTATTTGCTGAAACTATGGAAAGCATTCCAATAGCATATGATTTAGCAGAAAAATTCTATGGTCAAGGAAAAGTACCAGTTTTTGAAGTTATATTACCATTTACTACCGATTATCAAGAATTAGTATCAGTAGCGAAATATTATGAGAAAGCAGTTGCTGGAGAAGAAGAAATAGAGTTATTTGATGGAATTCAAGTCAAAGACTTAGTAGGAGAAATTTATCCTAAAAAGGTTGAGGTAATTCCTTTAATAGAAGATAAAGATTCATTACTTAAAATAAGGGAAATTGTTACAGGATATTATAAGGCTATTAAACCAAGCTATATGAGAGTATTTATAGCTAGATCCGATCCTGCAATGAATTACGGAATGTTAACTGCAGTACTATTAGCAAAGTTTGCCTTAAGTACACTCTATAAGCTAAGGGATGAACTAGGAATAGGAATTTTTCCAATTATAGGAGTAGGATCATTACCGTTTAGAGGTCATTTAAGCCCATTAAACTACGAGAAAGCAATGGAAGAATATAAGGGAGTCTACACATTTACGTTACAGTCTGCATTTAAATATGATTATGACGAAAGAACAGTAAAAGAAGCCACAAAAAGAATAAATGAAAATAAAGTACAAGAACCAAGAGAATATACAGAAAACGAAGAAAATATAATTAGAAATATAATTAACAAATACGTAATAGCATATCAACCAATAATTGAAGCATTAGCACCTGCAATTAATTTCATAGCACTTAACTTGCCTAAAAGAAGAGCAAGAAAATTGCACATCAGTTTATTTGGATATGCTAGAAGTACAGGGAAAGTAACTTTACCTAGAGCGATAAGCTTTGTTGGTGCCATGTATTCTCTAGGGATACCACCAGAAATAATAGGCATATCGTCATTATCTGATCTTAAGAACGAGGAATGGGATTTCTTAAATGAAAATTATAGAGGTTTAAGATTTGACTTGCAACAAAGCGCTAAATTCATTAATGCTGATGGCTTAGAAATAATAAAGGAAATTTGGAATATAGATGAAGGAATTATCAAGAATATTAAGAGCGATATTGATTTTCTAGAATCTCAATTTAATATAAAAGCGGGAGGAAATGATTATGAATCTAAAAAACATAATTTATTATCATCTCTAGCATTATTAGCATGTAAAGAGAAAAAAATGGATGAATTAAAGGATTACCTAAAAGAAATGGCATTAATAAGAAGGTCAATTGGATAATATCTGAAATATTTTTTCTGCTATATCAAGAATTTTTCCATCTTCAAATGGAATACCACTTATCATTAATCCTATAGGTAAATTATCTATTTTAGTAGCTGGAATAGAAATTGAAGGCGCATTTACAAGACTAAATAATTCCGTATTAGCTATTAGAAGATTTCTAAATTCTTTCTCCTTTCCTACAACATCAGATATTTTAGGCGCAGGTATCTTAGTAGTTGGAGATATTATAACATCTATATCTTTAAATGCCTTTATATATTCTTCAAAAATTACTCTCCTAGCTCTTAACGCGTCTAAATAATCTATAGCCCTTATTTTTAATCCACTCAGAAGAATATCTTTAACATCTGGAAAATACATACCTGGAGTAGATTCAATCCAATCCCTATGATACGATGCACCTTCAGCAACAGCTATAGTAGATCTTACATTACTTCCAAAAGCTAGCATAAAATTCAAATTAATTTGAACTAAATCAAAATATGAAGATAGTTTATTTAAAACACTTTTTAAAGATTTTGATGCAGGATCGTCACTAAATAGAAATACACCAAGTTTAGGTTTAGTCTTAGCAGTAGATAATAATACTTTTTTATTTTCTATTGGAATAGTAGCATATAATACTTTTTTAAGTGTTTCAAAATCTTTAGTTATAAAACCTAAAGAATCTAAAGTCCAACTAAAAGGTATAATTCCATCCATAGGGAATATCCCAGTAGTAGGCTTAAACCCTATTACACCACATAGAGACGCTGGGATTCTTATAGACCCTCCAGTATCAGTACCTATTCCAACATCTACCATATCTAATGCAACAGCAAGCGCAGAGCCTCCGCTTGAACCTCCTGTGATTCTTTCCTTATCTATTGGATTCCTAGCTGGACCTGCTATAGAGGATGTATTAGTAGCGCCTATAGCGAATTCGTGCGTATTAGTTTTACCTATGATAGTACCGCCTTTTTCTAAAATTCTATCTACTATCCATGCGTTTTCGGTTGGAATGTAATCTTTTAGAATTTTTGAACCTGCGGTAGTTTTTACTCCTTTAGTCATGATAATATCTTTTATTCCAAATTTTAATCCTTCTAGATCTCCTTTTTCCTTATATTGAATTTGTTTAATTGTTATGAATGCATTGTATATTGTATTTAATTCTTCTAACGTCATCTTCATTTATATACACCAATGGCTTAGGTAATTTTGTCGAAAGAATATCTACGTAGTTCATGAAGAACTATTTCTATAAACTTATTTATATCTTCTTCATCTATTCCTTTTTCCTTACATATTTGCTTTACCAAGTTTTCTACTAATGAATATTTTTTATATGTTTCATTAAGCTTTTTCCAATCTATACCTTTTAATGCTTCAGAAATTTCCTTATTAAATGGAATTTTTCCTTCAAGCATAAGAGCAGAAATAATAGGATAACCTATATAATTCCTAAATTTAGTACCATTATCATCACTATATACTCCCTTATCAGTAATTTTAACAATATATTTTCTATCTCCTTCTGAAGACGTTACTTCATAATGATCATCAACTTTCTTTACTCTTCCATCTGCTATTGCTCCTAATGCCTCTAACACTTTTATTCTAGGGGGTAATTTTAGTTTCATAGGAAACATAATATTAAAAATAATTAAAAGCTCTTCATACTATTAATTTCAATATAGATCCTTATAGATAGGTTTTATGAGAAATTAGCGAATAAGTTTAATTCGTCATAAATTCTAGCTCAAAAATAAGTGCACATTTTCCTCAGCATATGATCAGATACGCTTCCAATTTTAACTGACCTCCTCCTCTCCCTAAACTATCCATCCTCAACCTCACGTATGGAGACTTCCGCCCCCCAACCCCCACTAATGTTAAAGAGAGATATTTCCGATAACATCCACAATGAAATAAAACTATTATAATCGCAAAATTCAAGTATAAAAATTATATAATCACATCTAATAGTAAACAATTAAAAATATACAAAATACTTAAATTGAAGATAACGAGTTAGTTACCAACTGTAGCTTTTCCCTTAAAAGATCTAGTAATGTATTTAACATTATTTTTTCATCGAACTCTTCGCTAGATGCTGACTTTACATCTGAAACTAATTCAGATATAATTTTATCAAAACTAGTAGACATTATCAATGCTGAAACTTCCCTAACAAATGCATTCTTAATTATCGCTTTTTCACTATCATTTCTATCTTTAGATCTAGCATCTACTATACTTTTTAATGAGTTAACAACTACATTAGATGCTTCTTGCATTGCATCAGAAATTACTGGTTCTATGATTTTCTTATATTCCACTTCTCCCGAAGAAACAAATGATACTGTATCTGCAATTATCTGTAATCTCTTCTTTAGAGAAGATAAAATAGCTTCATTTATAACATCAACTAATAGTTTCTTATCTTCGTCAGCAACTGCATATGTAAATGATTTTACAGAAATTGCTACTCCCACTTTTTCTCCTATAAATTCTAGCAGTGTCTTAGCATTTATTCCAACAGCTCTGAACTTCGCAGCAGCTAATGGACATGTAGTCACTATACTAGGATATTTTTCTCCTAACGCTTTAGCCATCATATCTGATCTTTTGCCTAAATTCTTCTCTAATATAGCACCAGAACATCCTTCTATTTTCTTTACTCTAAATCCTTTTTCTCTTAGTCTCTTTATAATTTCATCAGAATATACTGTAGAGAAGCAAGCAGTGTGGAAATTTATTTCTTCATTATTTCCATCAAATTGAATAGATTTTAGTAATCTTAATTCTAAAGGAGTAGGTTCTATAGCAACCGACAGACCAGCTAGTTTAGAATATTCTCTATATGCTTCTGCTATTGTCTTATAATCTTCTGGTGTTATAGTAAGAAGTTCAACAACTCTAGACATAGAACCTAAATTATCCTTCATCTTTTCCATTAGCATATTTCCATTTCCACTAATGTAATCTAAGAATCCACTATCGTTTGATGTATTAAACAACTTCACTTTTAATCCTAATTTCTTTATTAATTCTAGTGCAACATAACCTACACCAGGATTATCTATTATATATTTACCTATCCATAATCCTATTTCGCTATTATCGTCAATAATATCTTTATAATTTTCTGGAATTGGCAAATCTGAAGATTTTTCTTCTGGTATCTTCTTAGCTACTAGACTATTTAGTTTTATTAATAGTGTAGAAATAGGAATTTTAGCTGGGCATACACCATCACATAATCCACACTTATGACAACCTGAGATTTCTGCAATAGCACTATCAGGAACGTCTACAGTATCGTGAAGCTCAAAATAACTTATAACACCTCTAGTAAAATCAAACATACCTTTTGGAGCATATGGTCACTGAGGAATTAATTTATATTGCGGACATACAGTAACACACATAGCACAATCTATACATGTTAATGCATAATCAGTGAAAATATCTAAATATCTTTTAGCAACTTTATATCCTTCTACATCTCCTCCTGGAACTAAAGATTTTGCAAATCCTATTCCAAATCTAAACCTAAGAGCTTCTTCTTGCTTTTTAACTATATCTAGTACTACTGTTGCTCTCTTCTTCGGTTCAAAGACTTTGCCAGGATTAAATAACTCGTCTGCATCAGTTTCTTCTTTATATTTCTTCATAACGTCATATCTATCAACTCCAAATTCTTGGAAAGTCTTACCCATTGCTGAAAGCCTATTTTTAGCGTATTTATGGACAAAAATTCCTACTGACAGCATTGAGCCTCCTACTTTCACATATTCTTCCATCATTAACGTATTTTTAGCTAAATCAAACAAGATCTTTTTATCAACAGGTCTTAAAGAAGATTGAGTAAATGCATTGACTAATAATACTTCTCTTCTTTCTAAATCAATATCTAAATCAAAACCTTCATTTACATCTATTTTGCCTAGTTTTCCTATATTTTTCTCTAGTCCTTCTATTAATTCCTTAATTTTAGTATAATGAATAAGACCATGTTGATGAATTAATAATCCTTTAGTTCTAAGAGCTGCATTCACTCCATGATTAAAACTCCACCATCCAGTCCATTCTCCTTCAAATATTCTCCCAGAATAAGTTTGTGCTATTCTATATAATTTTGGTTCTACGATAGTAGACCTAGTTGATGGATATAATACTACCATATTCCATTTTGCGGGATCTAGAGAAGCTTTAAATTTCTCTGCTATATAAGATGAAATTGCTGGACCTCTAACTTGTATATGCCATGCTGGTATAACCTCTCTGTAAAATTCTCCTATTGCATTATATGTATTCTCAAAATTGTCAAATGAAATAACCATAGCTTCAGTAGCTGAAAATTGCCTTAATTTTATTCCTGCTTTAACAATAATTCCCGTAGTACCTTCTGCACCACACACTAATGCTAAATCTTTTCCTTCCAAATGTACTAGTTCACCTTTAGGATTTACTATATCTACAAATTGTACATTATCTGAAATAAATCCATACTCATAACTCCCTACTCCCAAAGCGTCTCCAGCGATACCTCCTCCTACTGTAGAATCATATGATGAAGGAAAGGTCCTAAGTTGAAGTCCTTTAGATTGAGCTGCAATATCAACTAATTTCCATGTAGCTCCAGGCTCTACTATTGCTACTCTGTTTATATCATCTATTTCTATTTTTTGCATTTTTGAAAAATCTATAAGTATACCTCCATCAGCAGGTATTGCGTTTCCATACCTATTTGTTCCTCTTCCATATGGGGTGAGAGGAATCTTATATTTAAGAGCAATTTTTACAAGATCTATCACATCTTCAGTTGATTTAGGATAAACCACATAATCTGGTATAATATTTATTTTTATGCCAGACCAAATTAATTCTGGTACGAATCCCATATCTACAGTATGAGAAAGCCTTTCTACTAGGCTATCTGAAAAATTATCACCAAACCTATCTTCTAATTCTTCTTTAATCAAGAAGTGTCACCTATATTTATCTATATCTGCTATAATAGTTTTTATATTCTGACTAATAACTCTTTTTAATGTTTCATAATATTCCTTTGTTTGCTCTTTTCTTGGTTCAAATTCATTAAATTCCTTTGGTAAATCACTATCCCATGTAGGTATAATGTGTACATGAACATGAAATATTACTTGACCTGCGCTTTTTCCAATATTTGTTAAGATTCTCATTCCAGACGCATTTATTGATTTACTTATAGCATTAGCTACAATATTAGTAGCTAATGATAACTGCGACAAATGCTCCTTATCTAATTGTAGAAAATTATCAAAATGAGTTTTAGTAACAACTAATGTATGACCTGGAGATAATGGATATTTATCTAAAAATGCCATAGTGTTTTTATCTTCGTATACTATAAAGGCATGTTCTTCTCCTTTTATTATATTACAAAATAAACACATGGTTACTCACTAACATATCTAACTTAAGTTTATAACGATTATTAAGAGCCAAAAATACGGAAAAAATTTAATTTAAAGTATTCATAGTTGCATAGCTTAATGAGAATATATTTGCTATTATTTATATTCGCTATATCATTTGCAACTAATGCTACGCCTTTTTTTGGGGCTCCATATACAATAATTGCCTCTACAATCTTAATAAAATGCGGCGTAAATACATTAAATTTTATTGAAGTAGTAATATTTACAGCATTAGGAGCTGCTACGTCCAAATCAGTCATGTATATTTTAGGTGTAGGAACTAGAAGAGGATTGAAAGACAATAAAAATATTAAATTCTTTAGTAAGTTTATCAAAACTAAATACTTTTATATTATTCTATTTATTTTTTCTATTATACCTTTTCTTCCATTAGACGATTTAGTATACCTTTTAGGTGGAGTTGAGAAAGCTCCTTTAATAAGAATGCTAGAAATATCTTATGGAGCTAAAATTATAAAGAGTCTAATAGAAATACCAATTGAAGTATTTGGTATATTACAAATAAGTGAAGCGATTGGTTTAAAACCAGTTGAAACAGGAATTATTTCTACAATAGTTCTTGTAATATTAGCGATAATAATGTTTAAATTAAATTGGGAAGACCTATATAATAGAGTTGAAAATTATATTAAGGCTCGTTACCATTTAAAAGAACGATGAAGATATATTCTGGGAAAAAATTCGAAGTATATATAGAAAAATTTAACTTACCTAATGGAAAGGTAAGAGAAACCGAATTTATAAAACATAGAGGATCAGCAGTCATATTACCATTCTTAGACAAAAATAGGATAATAATGATAAGGCAATACAGACCAGTGATTCAAAAATGGATTTATGAACTACCTGCAGGTACAGTTGAAGAGGGAGAAGATCCACTAGAAACAGCAAAAAGAGAACTAATTGAAGAAACTGGATATGAGGCAAATAATATTAGTCACTTAATCGATTTTTATCCATCTCCAGGCGTAAGCAACGAATTAATGCATTTATATATTGCTACTAACTTAAAATTTGTAGGAGCTCACCCTGAAGAATACGAAGTTATAGAAGTTAAGGAAATTTCTATTGAAGATGCATTACAAATGATAAAAAATAAGGAAATATGCGACGCAAAAACGATTTTAGGTATCTTATATTTTAAATTAGAAAATCAAAATCTCTAACTTCTCCAACAAGTAAAGGCTCTTCTTTGGTTATCCATTTCCTAGCTTTTGCCTCTCTTAATTTTTCTACAACATTAACCCAATTTCTCAAGTCTGGTATTTCATAAATTACCACAAATTCATAGTCACCTATTCCGAAAGAATACGTAGTATATGATCTTATACCATTATTATCAGGATTATTTATTGCCATAGATATGTGTTCTTTCATTATATTCTCTCTATCTTCAAATGGAAGAAGATACCATTCTGGATCTTTTTTCATTGGATAAGCTACAAAATATTTTAATGGAGGAAGATTTAAAATGGATTTATAATCTATATTGGAGTTTTTCTTCATATATGGAGATGGCCTAAATACTGAGAGAAATATATCATTTTCTTCAGCATAACCTCTAAGATTTGAAATAATACTAAATCTAAAGTCTATTAGTTTTAGCGTGTTATCAGAAGAAATCCAATATATTAAATGAGAATCTTTAGATAGAGAAGCGTATTTTTTTAATGAAATAAATTGATTAGAAAACTTATCCTCTATTTCTTTCATTTTGCTTGAAATATCTTTTCTATCTAGAGACTGAAGCCTCCACCAATCTCTATTAAATCTTAAAGAAAATACTAACATGTAAATACTATTAGGATTATTTTTCATCTTTGCTCAACTCATTAAATATATCACTGTAAATTATTAATGCTTCTTCTAAACTCATTAAATATCCTATAAAAAATGTAGAAAGATTTTCCTTTATTAATTCATCTAGGATCTCATATCCATCTGATGTAGGACCATTCATTATCCTCTTAGCATATTCATCAAATTGCTGTTTCGTACTAGCTACTATTATGAAGGGAATGGGTAGAATTCTTAAATCTAAATAGAAATTATCACTAATAAAATTTTTTTCATTAGACAACTCCTTTAATATTTCTTCATTAGCCCCAAAATAATTATCTCCTTTTAACCCCAATTTATTTGAAAGAAATTTTTCTGCCTTACCCTTTAATTTGCTAATCTCTAATGGAAGCATATGCAGTGGTACCGTATAACTAGGAATTATAACTTCTACACCTCCATCTTTGGAAAATCTATCCAGATAAAGTATTGCTCTTAAAAGCCTTACAAATTTTTTCTTATTTTTTATTATAATTCTCTCTTTTTTATTTAAATTTAAGTGACTATCTGATATGGAAGGAACAAAACCAGCTAAATATTTAAATATAATTCCGACAAAGTATTTTTCTCCATTATTATTAGTTACTTCTTTAGGAGAAGGAATTTCATCTAATGATTCTCTATAGACTATAGCAACGTCATCGTTTGAAGATAACATAGATTTTACATATTCCTCAAAGTTCTCTATATTCTCTCTTCTCTCCTCAACCACTTGTCCTAGCTCGTTATATATTTTAATTATAGATGGATTAGAAGATCTATCATATATTATCTGAAGTAAAGGAAACGTATCTTCCTTTCTTATTATAGTAGAAGCATATAAATAGGCAGAGAATTTGACAATTCCGATAACTATTTTACTTTCAACATCACTACTTAGAGCCGTATGTTTAGATGCTGCTAAAGCTAATCTTTCTATATTATACCACGCATCACTTAATATTAAATCATCTGTATCTTCATTATAGTCTCCAAATTTGAATACTATAGTATCTATATTAAGCTCTTCAGCAACTTCCTCGATAACTTCCCTAACTAGCGTATCTATTTGAGCTATAGGAGGTAATATATAGTAATTTTCTTCTCCTAATAACTTATGTACATGAACTCCATTATCTTCTAAAGATATAGTCATTATATCTTTCTCATTTCCTTTTTCATCAATAAGTAAACAAGATACCATAGCTTCATTAGGATGTGAATAAACTTTTAGTATAGCCAAATTTATCAGCCTTCATATCTATTTCTACAAATTTAATACAAAAACCTTATCACAATATTTAGTTAACATTTAGATTCCTAATGCCTTTCAAAAACTTAGAATACAGATTTTCTATATATCATTAATAAATTCTGCTTATAAATCAATATAGGATTCAAACCAAAATGTTACATAATTTATAATGTTTCCTTTATCGTGTTGAGAAAATTTCTTAAGTACGTTTTAGCAATTCTTCAGTGTGCAGATCATCTTTTTTACCTCAAAAAATTAATAATTTTAGTTCATAAATCTAGCTATCTTACTAGTTAAATTAGGAAAAGCTTTAAGATATTTCGTTGTAAATAATTTTAGATGACCGAAGAAAGAAGGCAAGTAATATATGCCATAATTAGTATAACCATACTATCAGTACTATTTCTATTAGCTTATAGAATAAATATTCTTAATAACCCAATATCAGCTGCAATAATAGCCGTAGGTTTCTTCTCTGCAGTGGCTATATTACTAATAAGCTTATATCCAGATATTCTAAATCCAGATAGAAAAATAGGAAAAATAGATGATATAATAGTTATAATAGCAATTTTAACATATACAATTGTTGGTATATCTTTAATTAATGGATATGGAACCGATGATATGGAATATATAGCTGAAGCTATAAAAAATATACTATCTGGGATAAATCCATATACAGTCATTTATCATCCATATAATGTAAGCCCTACTTATCTTATTTCTGGTAAAATCGCCTCAAATTATATATATCCGCCATTAAGTTTTATGATATACCTACCATTTTACACCATATTATCTATATTTCATTTGCAATTATACTATATAAATATTATAAATATACTATTTCAGGATATTTTAAGCATAATAATATACTCAAAGGGAAAAACTCTAAAAGATCCCATAGCTACATTACCCGTAATTTTTGGATTTATAACAGCAGGAATATTAGCTCCTTCCTTTGCAGGTGTAAATAGTACTATATGGGCTGCATTTATAGCCTTAAGCTATATTTATGATGATAAAAAATCTGGTATTTTTCTAGCTCTAGCTAATTCATTTAATCAGATCTCGTGGATAATAACTCCATTCCTATTAATTTATAAGAGAAAAAGTAACTTTTTAGATATATTATATAGTTATATAATCACACTTTCAATAATAAATTTGCCTTTCTTATTATGGAACCCTACAGCATTCATGAATATCTTTACTTTGGATTCTCATACTATCGAAGTAGCTGTAACTGGATTTACGATATTCAATATGACTACATTATTTAGCGTTGAACCATGGTTTTTCACTTTTACTCTTGCAGTTACTTCAGTAGTTTTAATGTATATCTATATAAGATTCTTCGATAAGCTAAAAGAAACTTTATGGATTTATCCCATGCTAATCCTTTGGTTTGAATGGAGAACACTAACTAGTTATTTTCTTATGTGGCCAGAATTAGCTTTTCTATCAATCTTTAATATCAGTAGTAATATTAAAATGAATAGAAGAGAAATACATTTTAATAAATCTATAAAAATTGAGGTACTTGGAGTTCTAGGAATCTTCTTTATTTCAATAAGTGCAGTAGGATTAGTCTCCCATATTCAATATGTTTCTCAAAATCCAATAGAAGTAATAAAGATCGAAGTACCTAGCCATATAACTAATGCTACAGTACATATAAACAAATTATTTATATTAGTTAAAAATACTAAAAATGAGACAGTAAATGTTACTTTAGTTAGAGTTTCAATTCCAAATTCACTTAATATGGTATGGAATTTTAGTAATGGAACAATACCACCTGATGCTGTAGGTAAAATATGCGCATATACTAGCAATCCAAAATTGTATATAAACGCTTCATCTTTTACTGTTCAAGTTTATTCTAATTACTTTATAGCTTCATATAAAGTTACATTATATAATGAAACAAACTCAACTTATATCAAATACGAAAATACAACAACTACTTAATAACATAAAAAACCTTGATTATAGTATAGTTTCCTCTTATTTAAGTAATAGAATTAAAAACTACATTGAATTGAGCAATAAAAAGGGAGGAATAATAGGATTAAGTGGAGGAGTAGACTCTGCAGTAACTACAATGTTGCTAGCTAACGCTACTAAGAATTTCTATATCTTATTAATGCCATCCTCTACAACCCCTAAAAAGGATATCGAGGACTCTTTAGAGATAATAAGAAAAATTAATGCAGAAAATAAATATACTATAATAAATATAGATGATATAGTAGAAAAAATATCATATGATATATCAACAAATGACAAATTGATTATAGGAAATATAAAAGCAAGAATAAGAATGACGTTATTATATGCATATGCACAAAAACTTAATTATTTAGTTATAGGGACTGGCGACAAGAGTGAGCTACTTTTAGGATACTTTACAAAATATGGAGATGGCGGAGTTGATGTTTTGCCAATAGGAGACTTATACAAAACTCAAGTACGAGAACTAGCAAAATATCTAAATTTACCAGATTATATAGCTTATAAACCTAGCTCTCCAGCATTATGGGAAGGACAGACAGCAGAAAACGAAATAGGATTATCATATGAGACTATTGACGCAATACTTTATTTAAGAGTTGAACAACTAATGACAGTAGAAGAAATTTCAAGCGAACTTAACTTAGATATAAACATAGTAAGTAAAATAGATACCATGATAAGGCAATCACAACATAAAAGATTACCACCAGAAATTTTTAGATTGAGTGGAAGAGCTATAAACTCAGACTGGAGATATCCTAGACAATGGACATAGAATTAGCTCAAATAAATCCAAAACTAGGAGATATAGATTATAACTTAAAAAAGCATATTGAAATTTTAGAAACATCGTCAGCTGATTGTGTAATTTTCCCAGAGTTATCATTAACTGGATACTTACTAAGAGATATGGTGTACGAAATTCATAAGAAAACTGAAAAAGCTATAGAAAAAATAGCTGAAATATCAAAGTGCAGTATAGTAGGAACAGTCAAAGAATATAGATATGGGATTCTGAGAAATTCTGCAGCCATAATTATTGATAAAAAAATAGATTATGTATATAAATTCTTTTTACCTACTTATGGTTTATTTGAAGAGAAAAGATATTTTCAGCCCGGAGATCCATTACATGATATTAAAATTTTTAAGTATAAGGATTTCACTTTTGGAGTAGTAATTTGTGAAGATGCATGGCATCCAGAACCAATACAAGCCCTAGCGCTTAAAGGTGCAGATGCAATATTTATTCCATCTTCGTCACCAATAAGAAAACTACAAGAAAATCTCTTAATAGAAGATAACTGGGAAGCATTACTAAAATCGCACTCTCTCATGAATGGAATTTGGACAGTATTCATAAATTCTGTAGGTAGTCAGGAAGAAGAGTATTTTTGGGGAGGATCGATGGTATCATCACCTTATGGAACCATTACTGCAAAAGGAAAAAAATTTGAAGAGGATAGAGTAAAAACAAAAATAAACATTGATGATGTTAGAAAATCTAGATATTTTAATAGCTTCAGAGATTTTAACAGAGACTTTCATAAAATACTATTAAATCTTTAAATATATTCCCAAACTATTAGTTATTAACAATGATATCCCAAAGACGTATTAATTTAAATTTTATACTAGTACTAATATTTATAGTTTTACTCTTATTATCGCTTATAAGTCCATTATTTCTTATTGGCGCAATAGGATTAACATTTGTAAAAATATATACAAATAAATTTTATATTCCTTTGACCTTACTATTACTGTTATTAATTGATCTGCATGGATTTTTATATACTATAAGTATTCTAATATTAATTACATATATTCTTTTTTACTTTATTAAAAATATTAATAAGCATTATGGTATATAACCATTATATTTAGAGAACTTCTCAACAATAAAAACTATTTTACATGATTTTACCTAGTTTAAAACAATTTTAACGTCTTTTCAAACGTGTAGAGCTATATTAAATAGTAACTAAGAAATAGCATATGATAGTAAAACTAGATGAAGTACTTGAAAATAAAGGATGGGAAACAAGAAAGAAAATACTAGAGGAATTATCAGAAAAAGAAATGACTGCATATCAATTATCAAAGAAATTAGATCTAAATTACTCTACAGTAAAGTATCATTTAGAACTTATGGAAAGGACAGGATTAATATCAGTAAGAAAAGAGAAAAATAACAAATACATGTATAGAGCTAATAATAATGTAAAATTTATTTTAAATAAAATTTGATTTTTTATAATTTATATTTTGCCTAGTTTTAGTAATAAAACTATAGCTATAACAAATACTACTCCAAAAATAATTGGAATAATATAATTTGATATAGATGAAGAGGAAGATGAAGTTGTCGTACTTGGAATAGTAATATTTTGAGATTTTACGTAAACTGAAATACCATTATACGTACCATTTAAAGTATAAAGCATTCCATTATCAAAATACGCATTAACTGGAATCTTATACTTACCTAATGCATTAAATATGCCACTATATTCCTCCATCGATATTCCATTAATAGACACATTTTTAACAAAAGCTAAATTTGTTGTATTAAAGGCATTGTAATTAAAAGGTAATGGATATGGATGAGCGCAACTAACATTATAGCTATTTGTTTGGATAAAATTTTGACTAGATATAGTTAAATTAAAATCTACATAATTGTTAGATACATCTAAGATGCTAAAATTATAAGTATATGTGTAAATAGTATTATTAACATCTACTTGAACATTATATAAGTAAAACGTATGAGGAGAAACCATGCCAATAAAAACAAGTAATAATAAAGGTGTCATATATCTATGATTTATTATTGAGGTTAAAAAAATGAGCGAAATATTTCCAAGTATATTTGAATCAGATTTCTATATTAATGAAATGATAAAGATATGGGATGAAGGAAATAAATGGGCTCAATGGCTAGATGAAGTATCAAAAAAATATAATTTAAATAAAAAGGTGTTAGATGTACCTTGTGGAATCGGCAGAATATCATACTTTCTAAGTAAGTTAGGGTATGATATAACAGGAGTAGATATTTCAGAAAAAATGATTAAAATGGCCAAAAACAATATACCTAGTGGAAAATTTTACAGAGCAGATATGAGATATATAAGCGAAATATTGGAAAAAGAAAAATTTGATCTAGTAATAAATATTTTTAATAGCTTAGGATATTTTTCCGATGAAGAAGACTTTGAAATACTGAAATCACTCAGAGAAGTTACAAATAAAATAGCAGTAATAAATATGGATAATAGAGATTATATTATATATAATAGACCAGAAAAATACTATACTTTTATACCACCCAACTATTTAGTAGAAGATAATACAAACTTCGATCCAATGACATCAAGATTAAGAATAAAAAGAATCTACAAAGACCAAAAAGGAAACGAACTAGGAAAAATAGAATACAGTCAAAGATTTTATAGTCTACACGAGATAGTAAAAATGATAAATAAAGCTGGTTTTAAGATTCTTGATGTAGTTTCTGGATATTCTTGGAAAAAGTTTGAGGTTACAGATCCTCAAATGACTATAATAGCTGGAGTATAAAATAATAGCAAAGATGATTAGATTATAATTACTGAGAAAAATGATGATTGCACGTCAGGATGACAATATAAAAATTAATAAAATCAAGAAAATTCTAATATATTAATTCTCTATAAAATCTTAATTTATCTAAAGGTAATAAAGATTTTAGAATCACTCTGAAAAATTTATAATTTATTTTTACATATTTCTCATGAATGAAGTTTAAAGAAATGCCTAAAATGATGGTTATAAGAGGCTTATTACAAATTTTCATAGCCTATGTAATTTATCGATATGGTGATATGTATGGTTATGAAATAAAGAAAAAAGTAGAGGAGATACACGGTAAAAAATACCTCATGGTTTATTATATGTGACATTAAAAAGAATGGTTAATGGAAATATATTGGAAATTTATGAAAAAGATGGGAAAAAATATTATAAACTTACAGAAGGAGGAAAAGAATTTTTATTCTTTCACTTAGATGTTTTGAAGAGAGCAAACAAAAGCATTCAAGAAATAATAGATTATTTACAACAAATAGTAGATGAAAACAGCAAAGAAAAATCTTCATAACTATGATAGACAATAAATAGAAATTCAACTGTATTTCTAAGATGAAAAATGTTAATGCACGTAATAATTTTTATGTAATACTTTTCAAGATATAATAAAAGTAATTTATAAATATAATATTCAAAGCTTAAAACTTTACATTCTATCTTTATTGATATGTCATCTGTTAAGTCTAGATCAAACTCTGTATATGGAGGGTATGAAAAAGCTCCAAATAGAGCTTTTCTAAAAGCTATGGGACTAACTGATAATGATATATCTAAACCACTGGTAGGTATAGCTGCAGCATGGAACGAAGCAGGACCATGTAATATACATGTATTAGGATTAGCTAGTGTAGCAAAAGAAGGAGTAAGAGAAGCAGGAGGAACGCCTAGAATCTTCACAACACCAGTAGTAATAGATGGTATAGCAATGGGAAGTGAAGGTATGAAATATTCTCTAGTTAGCAGAGAATTAATAGCTAACGTAGTAGAATCTACAGTAAATGCACATGGTTATGATGCTTTCGTAGCTTTAGGAGGGTGCGATAAAACAGGACCAGGTTTAATGATGGCTATGGCTAGGTTAAATATACCTTCAATATATATGTATGGTGGAACTACATTACCGGGAAATTATAAAGGAAAACCAATAGCAATAGGAGATGTATATGAAGCCGTAGGAGCATATTCAGCTAAAAAAATTACTTCAGATGATTTAAGATTAATGGAAGATTTCGCTATACCAGGGCCTGGAACATGTGGTGGACTTTATACAGCCAATACAATGGGAATGATATCAGAAGCACTAGGCCTAGCATTGCCTGGAAGTGCTTCTCCTCCGGCAGTAGACGCAGAAAGAGTAAGATATACTAGGGAAACAAGTAAAGCTGTAATGAATCTTCTTGAAATAGGATTAAAACCTAGAGATATCCTAACTTTTGAAGCTTTTGAAAATGCAATAACTGCACTAATGGCTTCAGGTGGATCTACTAATGCTGTATTACATATTTTAGCTATAGCTTACGAAGCTGGTGTAAATCTAACTTTAGATGATTTTGATAGAATAAGTAAGAAAGTGCCAGAAATTGTAAACATGAAACCAGGTGGAGAGTTTGTAATGGCAGATCTACATAAAGTAGGAGGCGTTCCACTACTTTTAAAGAAACTTCTTGATGCAGGATTACTTCACGGTGATTCTATTACCGTAACAGGAAAAACTATGGAGAAAAATCTAAAAGAATTTAAGTTACCTAACGTCGACTCTTCACATATTATAAGAGATATTAATGCACCATTTAATTCATATGGAGGAATAAGAATTCTTAAAGGAAATTTAGCTACAGAAGGAGCAGTAATAAAAGCATCCGCAACAAAAGTTAGATATCATAAAGGTCCTGCTAGAGTATTTAACTCGGAGCAAGAAGCTTTCTCTGCAGTATTAGATGGAAAAATAAAGGAAAAGGAAGTTGTTGTTATACGCTATGAGGGACCAAAAGGAGGTCCAGGAATGAGAGAAATGCTAGCTGTTACAAGCGCAATAGTAGGTCAAGGATTAGGAGAGAGCGTCGCATTAATTACAGATGGTAGATTCTCAGGAGCAACTAGAGGTATTATGGTAGGTCATGTGGCTCCAGAGGCTGCTGTTGGCGGAACAATAGGCATTCTACAAGATGGAGATATAATAACAATAGACATAGATAATGGAAAATTAAATGTTGAACTAACCGAAAAGGAAATAAAAGATAGACTAGAAAATTGGAAACCATTAGAGCCTAAATATAAATCTGGATTATTAGCACAATATGCTAAATTAGTATCATCTTCTTCTAAAGGAGCAGTACTTATTCCATACTAACTGTAAAATGTTTATATTTTTTATTAATAAAAGACAAACTGTAGAACTTATATTTTTAAAGCAAGTTTATATTCCAGAATATACAAATGTTATATGATACATATGAAAAGAACCCTAAAAGCGGCTATATTGGGTGCAACTGGACTAGTAGGAATTGAATACGTGAGAATGTTAACACAACATCCGTACATAAAACCAGCATACCTAGCTGGAAAAGGATCAGTAGGGAAGCCATATGGAGAAATAGTAAGATGGCAAACAATCGGACAAGTTCCGAAAGAAGTTGCAGATATTGAAGTAAAACCTACAGATCCTAAATTAATGGATGACGTAGATATAGTATTTTCTCCCTTACCTCAAGGAGCGGCAGGACCGGTAGAAGAACAATTTGCGAAAGAAGGATTCCCAGTAATAAGTAATTCTCCTGATCATAGATTTGATCCTGATGTTCCAATGATTGTTCCAGAGATAAATTCGCATACAATATCCCTAATTGATGAACAAAAAAAGAACAGAGATTGGAAGGGATTTATAGTTACAACACCTTTATGTACTGCTCAAGGTGCTGCAATTCCATTAGCTCCAATATTTATGAATTTCAAAATGACTGGAGCGTACATTACTACAATACAGTCTTTGTCAGGAGCTGGATATCCTGGAATACCATCTTTAGATATCGTTGATAATATATTACCATTAGGTGATAAATATGACGCAAAAACAATAAAAGAAATAACTAGATTATTAAGCGAAACAAAAAGAAACGTAAATGAACCACAATTAGATGAAGTGTCATTAGACGCGACAACTCATAGAATAGCCACAATTCAGGGTCATTATGAGGTATCATATGTTACATTTAAAGAAGACGTTGATATAAGTAAAGTAAGAGAAGCACTAGATAACTTTAGAGGAGAGCCACAAGATCTTAAACTACCTACAGCACCAGAAAAACCAATAATAATCACTGATGCAGATAATAGACCGCAAGTATATTTCGATAGATGGTCAGGAAATCCACCTGGAATGAGTATCGTAGTAGGAAGGTTAAAACAAACAAGTAAGAAATCAATAAGAATGGTATCATTAATACACAATACAGTTAGAGGAGCTGCAGGAGGCGGTATTTTAACTGCAGAACTACTTGTAGAAAAAGGATATATAGAACAATAAAATATTTTAATTTTTATATTGTCTAAATAAAAATATAGAGTAAATAATTTTATTGAATATATCGCGATAATTCATTGATACCTCTATATTAAATTATTCAGATAGGAAATAGTATATGGAATAATGAAATTATCCAAGCTTTCCTCATAAAGTGCGAAAGATTTCTAATCAAATAACTTTTTAGTTTATTAAGAGTTAATTTAACATGTAAATTTCATAGTTGACTTTAAACTATAGAGTAAGACTTTACTCACAATAATAGATAGGGTTATGTAAAAATGGATTATATAGAAGTGTCAGAAAAAGTAGGTCTAGAAAGAGAAAAAGCCATATACGTGTATAGAAGGCTAGATGGAGGATATTATATGAAATTATATTACGCTAAAACTCCAATTCTTACTGCTATTAAAGATTGGCCAGAACATTATACGAAAAAAATATTCAAATATCCAAAACTAAGTTTACCTGGATATAATGAAGCATTTCAACTTCTAATTACACTAGATGTTCTAAGTGTAGTTGGAAGCTCTTCAAGGCTATTAGGATTACCTTTACCATTGGATAAGGTCTATTCTGAAACTCAATTTATATACAAATATATTGAAGAAAATAGCATATCTAACTCCATTAGCAACTATCCTACAGAGACTGAAATAGATTTCAGGTTTGATTTTACACCATTTATTGAAGACATAACACAAAAAAGAAAAAATGATAATGATACTAACATTCTAGATGTATTCCAGGATATAGCATATGAAAGTAATTTTACTGATGAATTAAAAAGAAAAAATCCTTGGATCAAGGCAGTAAGCAAACAAAATATTCTTAAGGCCTTATCATTATCTAACGCATTAGACGATTTTATAAACTATATACAAGATTATATATTTTTATTAGCATCTGAAAGAACTTTCTATTTTGATAGAAATATCCTTGAAAATAACATTTCATCCTCTATCCAAAAAATATTAGATGAAGGGAAAAAATCTATCTCAAGCAATCCAAAAAATGAATATGAAAATGAAATAAATAAAATAATAACTCAATTAAAGGATTCATCAAACTATCTTTCATAATCTCATATCACGTAGATAATTCCTAATAAACCTAATTTTCTCTAAAATTGAAGGGAACAGAAAACAAAAAGAAGTATTTTTTAATGAGAAATATGAAACCTCTTTTGTGAAAGCAAAACAGACAAAAAGGCAAAAACTTCATGCAAATAAAAACGAAAGCATATCAGCATTTAAAGAGGAATTATCAGCCTTAGAATTCGAACCAATTTATGGAGATTCAATTAAAGATATTATAGCTCGATTAACTACTAAAATTCAAGAATTAGCAGAAGATTACGGATATCAGATAGAATTTCCCAAGAAAGCTGAAATAGAAGTTGATGGAAATATATACTACTTTAATTATAATTTAAAGATAAAGACTAAATTCAACATCAAAAGATTAAAAGTAAACGTACAATACATAATGTTCGATAATAATGAGTGGATAGGAC
Organism: Acidianus manzaensis; assembly: GCF_002116695.1. Lineage (NCBI taxonomy): Archaea > Thermoproteati > Thermoproteota > Thermoprotei > Sulfolobales > Sulfolobaceae > Acidianus > Acidianus manzaensis. Next base: position 523,901 of record NZ_CP020477.1, on the reverse strand, counting down.
TAATAACAGAAATAAAATAAAAAATTACTTTAACTTTTTAATAAGTACAAAAAATATCGCTAACACAACTACTAATATAGATACTAGAACATATAACTTACTATTACTCACATTATTACCATTAATAGTCGTATTAGGTGAAATAGTTGAAGATGTATTAGTAGTAATTTCGTCAGATGTTATATTTTCATTAGATATTATTTTGGAATTATCTATTTTTTCATGAATAACTTGGCTATTGATAAGAGTTATTGTACTATTTTTAGCTTCTAAATTCTGAATTATAGTATCTATAAAAGTTGCATCATGATTAATTATTACAGCATTTTGAATATACATATTAACTGCTATAGTACCATTAAAAAATGAAGTATAAATGTATGGCAGTAATGAAAAAATCTTATTTGGAGTGCTAGGAACAATAGCTAATGATGAATAATCCAATGATGCAGGAAAAGATATAGGAACTCCAGATGAAGAAACACCATAAATATAAATATACCAATTACCAGCTAAGCCTTCGGTAGAATATCCAAGAGGATTGCTATTACCTGAAGGTGTAGTTATATTGGCTATCCAGTATCCATTATGATATATTAATGGTGTGGAAAACGTTATATCTAATGAGTCAAAATCTCCTGCTAAATATGACGGAATTATAACTGCATTAAATATGCCAAATTTAACTGGAGTACCATTAGGATAAGTTATTAGTGCTCTCAATATAAAACTTTGATTCTCATATAATGCTGAACTAGTAGGTGACAGAAGTTTTACATTTAAAGAATATGGCGAAACATAGATTTGAGTATAGCCATAGCTATTTACACTATAATTGCTACCTTCGTATATTGCCTTAGCTATAATATAGTAATATCCTGCCTCTATATTTTTTGGTAAAGTTATCTGTTTAACATAGAAAATTTGGCCATTTACATCTACAGAATTGATAGTAGTAGAATATACTATTTTCCCATCTGTACTTACTAATTCAAAAGTTATATTTGGATAAACTTCTGCTTCTACTGATACTCCTATAGTTATGTTAGAACCAGGAGAAATAACAGTAGGTTCAGTAAAAGCTGAAGGAACAATATAAGGAAGGACATATGCACCTTCTACATATTCATCAAATCCAAATATACCGCTTATCTTGACCATATATATTCCACCAAAATTTGGAAAATCATTAAATGTTCCATACACAAATGATCCATTATTTATAATTATAATATTAAGAGATGATAATAATATTATTGAAGGAACAGATAACTCAGTAGTAGCATATACAGAAAATGAGTTATCTGATGGTATGTATTTGTATACTGTAGCTTCTAGATTATTAGGTGCTATCGCTCCAGTACCATTAGGATATATTAACTCTGCTAATATTGGCATAGATCCAGGTGAAGTATAAACTCCAACCTCAGGTAATATATATTCTGCTTGTAATCCTACTGTAATATATGTACCTGTATACTCATTACCTTGCTTTATCACTATCTCTTCTATTCCGCTACCAGTAACGGAAAATTCTCCTATCCAATAACTACCATTATATACTAGAGGAAACCTTTCTATTATTGTAGATCCGTTATATACATATCCTTGAACAGGAACTAGAGGAGAAGCCTTTACAATAACTTTAGCTATTTCACCATCTAAATATGTTGAATTAGTAGTAGCTACTGAAATTGTAGAAACATTATGTACTAACATAACAAAATATCCTGCATTAATGTATCCTAAACCAGTAACTGGATTAGGAGTACTATTAACAATATAAGGCGTATTATATCCAAAATCTATTGGAACTAAAGCTTTAGTACCGTTTAATGCATATATCATTGGATTTATAAAACCTAATTTTCCATGTACTTCGCTAGCTAGATCTATTATTCCAGCTATTGTTGGTGACGCTACTGATGTTCCTCCTACTAAGCATACTTCGTTATGATAATAAACTACTGGAACTCCAGAATAAGGATTTGCGTCTGCTACTACATCGGGTACACTTCTAAATCCATTTAATCCTTGGTACCATGGAGATGGAAATATACTACTATATCCTCCAGTAGTAGCTCCATAAACACTTTCTCCGCTCCACGCTGTCTGTACAGACGAAGAGCCAGAAGAATATAATGTAGCACCTCCAGCTGCTAATACATAGGGGTCAGAAGAAGGCAATATATCATTACCTTCTGGAAATAAATAGAAATTATTTCCATTTCCTCCCTCATCTCCTGAGGCTGCTATAAAGGTAATTCCTTCAACCTCACCTAACCAATACTCGTAAGTTAATGATTGAACGTAAGATAATGGTATTAAACCTAGATCAACATAGATTTCAGGTATTCCAAAACTTTGCGAAACAACGTTTACTTTATCTTGCTGATCAATGAAAGCTATAGCAGCTGGTAAAGGAACTTGCTCGTTAGCTACATATAAAATAATGCCAGCATTTGGAGCTATTTCATGAGAGTATTCAACATCTAATGAGATTTCTAGAGCCCATCCTGTTTCTATTCCATTATTAGGATTATAACAACCTATAGGTTGAATTTGTAAAAAGGGAGGATTACTTATATTAAATTCGTTATCAAATTCATCTAATTGTTGAATGATATAAGGATCACCGCAGAAATCCAAAATACCAATAGTAGTACCATTACCTGTAATTCCATGATTATATAACCATGTTGTATTATAAGCTTCTTGTAATTGGCTAGGTAAGACATAGTTATATGCTACTGCTTGACTAACATTATATATTGTATTAGGCTTAGCAAGAAGTGCAGCAGTTATATTAGTTCCAAATATTTCTGCATTACCTATTATAGATGGTGGATCTCCTAAAAACTGATAAAATCTTATGCTATTAAAATTATTTACATATATTGTACCATTAAGTGCTTTTTCAAGCGATTTTGCAGGCCCAGAGGCAAGAACTACATTATAGTAAGTCGTAGTATTAATATTATATCTATGTAAATAGTCTACTATATTGTTTATTGTATTGTTAGGGATGAATAAGTTGTATACCTCTGTACTATTTAGAATAATATGATTTTCTACGTACATTTGCAATAATGCTAAATTTTTAGGAGTCTCTACTATTGCTATTGTAACAAAAGAATTAGGATTTATACTCTGTAAGCTAATATCCTGGTGGTTATTGGTTAAATTTACACTAGAGATAAATGGAATAACTTGAGTTAGTAATAACGCTAATATCATTAAAGTTTTAAACATGGTTATACTTGATTTTGTCTATAAGATAAATCTTTTCGATATAACCTCATACTGATGAAAAATAGGTCTTTAGTCAATAATAATACAATTTAAATTTTACAAAACTAGAAATGTAAATATGGAAGAAATATTTAAGCTTACTTCAGCTTCTCCTTATTCTGAGTTACTTGAATATTTCAACAATCCTAGAAATATTATGAAATATATACCTATGTTTAATGACATCATAAATATAGATGAGAATACGTTTTTAGTTAAAATTGGATGGATATTTAACATTGATTTAAAAGTATTTAAAATTTCAAATAAAAACAGAATAACATATATAGTAGAGCATAAGTCCTTTCCTAGTATTGTAGGAAAATTAGATCATATTTTAGAACCAAAGCAAGGACAACAAAACTTAACTGAAATTAATATAATTTTTTATTATAGTGGACCATTTGAGATAATTGTAAAACTTCAAGCCAGAAAGTTATATAATTCAATTCAAAAACAATTTTCAGTTAATAATTATTCTAATCTTAAATTGGAAGAAAAAGAATTTAACGAGGAGAAAACACAAATGAAAACAATTTTATCTGGCACAATTGATATTCAGAATATTGACACCGTAATCTCAAAAGCTATACTAGAAAGCAAAGAAAATGAAATAGAATTAATAATAAGTAAGGGAGATACGTCTATAAAACTCATTTTTATAGATGGAACTTTAGTTAAGCAAATTGGATCATTAAGTGATTTAAAAGGAAGAAGTAAGTTCTTATTGAGAAAAAAGGAATAAAATTAAGTTGTGAAAATTGAAGTTTATATGTATCATTTTCCTGAAGATGGAGAGAAAATAGAATTTAAAGACGGCAAGTGGATAGTTCCTGATAAGCCTATAATTCTCTATATAGAAGGAGATGGTATTGGCCCAGAAATAACGCATTCTGCAATTCAAGTAATAAATAAGGCAGTTGAAAAAGCTTATGGATCAAAAAAAGAGATTAAATGGGTAGAAGTATTAGCTGGAAACAAGGCAGTTAATACTGTAGGAGATAGATTTCCTAAAGAAACACAAGAAGCATTACTTAACTATAGAGTAGTACTTAAGGGACCAATGGAGACACCAATAGGTAAAGGATGGAAATCAGTAAATGTTGCAATAAGATTAATGTTAGACCTTTATGCAAATATAAGACCAGTAAAATATATTGAAGGAATAGAAAGTCCACTAAAAGATCCAAAAAAGGTAAATATGATAATTTTTAGAGAAAACACAGATGATCTATATAGAGGTATAGAATATCCATATGATTCTACCGAAGCAACAAAAATTAGAGATTTCATAAGGAGAGAACTTAATATAGACATTGAAAATGACACAGGTATTGGCATAAAGATAATAAGTAAATACAAGACTCAAAGAATAACAAGATTAGCAATAAAATATGCATTACAAAATTCAAGGAAAAGAATAACAATAATGCATAAAGGAAACGTTATGAAGTACACTGAAGGAGCTTTCAGAGATTGGGCTTATGAAACAGCTCTTAACGAATATAAGGAAAGCATAGTAACTGAAGAAGAGTTGAATACTAAATACAATGGAAAAATACCTGATGGAAAAATTCTACTAAATGATAGAATAGCAGATAATATGTTCCAACAAATAATAATAAAACCAGAAGATTATGATATTATACTTGCACCTAATGTTAATGGTGACTACATATCGGATGCAGCCGGAGCACTTATAGGCAATATTGGCCTTTTGGGGGGAGCTAACGTAGGGGATAATGGAGGAATGTTTGAAGCCGTACATGGAACTGCTCCAAAATACGCTGGGAAAAACATAGCAAATCCTACTGGAATTATTAAAGGAGGCGAATTAATGTTAAGATTTATGGGCTGGGACAAAGCAGCTGACCTAATAGAGAATTCGATTAACGAAGCAATAAAGCAGAAAAAGGTAACACAAGATATAGCAAGATTCATGAATGTACAGGCATTAGGAACTAAAGAGTTTACAGATGTATTAATATCCATAATAGATACGTTATAGCTTTTTATTCCATAAATATAGTATATTTTTACTAAAATGTATATTCTTAGATTTTTTATTTATATTAATTCCTAAGACGATGATAACTCCCCGGTTTTACAGTATATTTACGTTATTTCATAAAGATAAATTCCGTATACATAGACTGAGAGACAGCAAATTTCTTTCGTTAATTTTAATCATGTAACGCTTAATCTAATTGAGATGTATCTTTTAAAAGAATTTATTATACAAACTGTTATATTTAGTTGCTATTATTAACCTTGAGAAACACTGCAGATTTACAGTGTCTCTCCTTATTATATATTAATACTAAACTTGAAGGTATTATTTATGATAATAATTTTTAAACATAATTCATATACTAATAGATATTTCTTATAAAATGTAAGTATTACTGAATATAGATGATGGAAACTAAGAATACATACTGTAAAACTGGGGAGTTTAATAGTGTGTAATACGTTACCAGGCTAATACCTGGTACTACGATAAGTAATAAAGGAAACAACATATAACTAGAGAAACATATGAAACAACTGTGATTAGAGAGACTCTTAAAGGCGGTAAAGGAGAAGTAATAAAGAATCCTAAAGTGTTTATTGACCCTATATCTGTATTTACTGAAATTCCATATAGAGAAGATATAATAAAGGAGACTGCTATCTCTATTAGGTATTTTGTTAAGAATGATGTTAGATTTTCAAATTTATTTCTTGGTTTAACTGGTACTGGAAAGACGTTTGTTATAAGATATATTTTAAGCGAGATAGAAGCTGTAAAGAACGAAGATGAAGATTACGCTAATGTTAAACAAGCTTATATTAATTGTCGAGAAGTTGGAGGTACGCCTCAAGCTGTATTATCGGTATTAACTGAAAAGCTAACTAACGGTATAGTACCTAAGCATGGGATAAACTTAGGTGAATATATTGAAAAGATTAAGCATGCAGTAAAAGAAAAGAAAGTTATAGTCTACTTAGATGAAGTTGATACTTTAGTTAAAAGAAGAGATGGAGATATAGTATTATATCAAATGCTTAGAGCTGATGCTAAAATTTCCGTAATTATGATTAGTAACGATATTAATATTAGAGACTACATGGAACCTAGAGTGCTTTCTTCTTTAGGTCCTTCAGTAATTTTTAAGCCTTATGATGCAGATCAACTTAGAGAGATCTTAAGTAAATATGCAGAATATGGATTATTTAGAGGAACATATAATGAGGAAGTGCTAGCTTATATTGCTGCTATTTCAGCTAAAGAACATGGCGATGCTAGAAAAGCTGTTAATCTACTATTTAGAGCAGCTCAGTTAGCTTCTGGGGAAGGAATTTTGAGAAAAGATCATGTTGATAGAGCTATAGTTGAATATGAACAAGAAAGGTTAGTAGAGGCAATAAAATCTTTGCCATTTCATTATAAGTTAGCTTTAAGATCAGTTGTTGAGGCTGAAGATGTAGTTACTGCGCATAAGATATATACTGATTTATGTGATAAATTAAAGCAAAGGCCTTTATCCTATAGAAGATTTTCTGATATTATATCAGAATTAGATATGTTTGGTATTATAAAAATAAAAATATTAAATAAAGGAAGAGCAGGGGGTATAAGAAAATATATAGAGGTCTCTGATAAGGAAAGAATCTTAAAAGCATTAGACGAAAATTTATCTGAAGAAATGGGGTATGAATATTAGAAATACTCTGCATTTATACAGTGATGTCGTATGATATGGGAGAAAGTTAAGGAAATAGAAGAAAAATACTTAGAAGTGCAAAAAGAGAGGCAGAAACTAGAAGATGAATTGAAAAATCTTCCTTCCGGGCATGTGGATGCTAAAAAGATTGGAAAGAATACTTATTATTATTTACGATATTGGGAAGAAGGTAAACTAAAAAGTAAATATTTAGGAAAAGATGCATATGAAATAAAACAAAAGACTGAATATTCAATAGATCTTAGAAAAAGAGTTTCATTACTTAGAGAAGAAGAAAAAAGGTTACAAAAAATTTTAGAAAGAATTAAAACTACTTTGGAGTTATGACTTAACGTGCGTCGATAGTTCATCAATCTTTTCTGCTAATTGAAAGTCTAAATCAGATATTCCACCTACATCGTGAGTAGTTAGTTCAATAATTACTCTATTGTAATATACACATACGTCTGGATGATGGTCTAATCCATCTGCTACTGGCTGTATTAACTTTAGGAAGCTTACTGAATCATCGAAATTAGAAAATTTAAATTCTTTTATAATTTTATTGTTTTCATATTTCCAGTTATTTAGCTTAGAAAGTCTCTCTGTTATTTCGTTTTCTGAAAGTTTTTTCATAAAGTAAGTTTTAACACTGTTAAATATAAATCAGTCTGGTTCAATCTCATCACATTTCAACCCAGGGTTCACTCATCACTGTAATCCAGTTGATGTAGAGTTTTTCCATTTTCTACTTAATCCTTTTTTAATTATATTAAGATATTCTTCTGAAGGTTTTTGTTCATTTTCTTTATAATCAGAAACATAAGCTTGGGCATAATATTCTTTTCCATTTTTATCCTTAACTTTTATAACTTCCCTAACATATTTAATTAGATGTTCTTCTGCTTTGTCTAGCGCATTCAATTCGTCTTCATAAATAACATAGATATAGCCTAATACTTTACCTCCTTTATGCTCTTTCATATTTGCACAATATCCGTATTTGCATTTTATATTGAATATTATTTCATAATCTTCTGCGTATGCTTCAATTTCCTTTAATATTGTTTTTACTTTTCTTTCCTTTAATACTTCTTCATTTGTGTTTTCTGCATAAGCAAAATAGTTTACTATACTAGGCATACCTGCCCATCTACTATAATCTCCATCTTCTATCTCATGTTTATCATCTATAATTTGATTATATCTATATAAATAAACGTTATTTAGCCTATATTTTCTTTTTTGATCAAAAAATACTGTAGTAGTTTCTCTTACATATAAATCATCTGGTCTACCCTTGAAATCTTCTACTTCATCTAATAATCTTATTAGATTTTCATCTACTTCATATACTTCTCCCCATATTATTCCATCTCCTTTAATTACTCCAGGATAATTTCCTATATCATACATTTTGTAACCTTCTGCAAAGGCTATACCTACAAATCTACAACTTTTTAGAAAATGATGTAGTTCAAATCCATATCTTAAGCTTCCATAAGCTAGCAAATACATAGGTATCACTCCAGAGATTCTATCCAGAATTCTAATTCGTCTAGATTCATTTTTCTTATTAACTTATTGTCTTCTGTTTTAATTTCAGCTTTTTCTATATCTATATGATCATTACTCTTTCTTCCAGTAATAACTATTATCCTTGAAGTCTCTTCATCCTCTTCATTACCTGAGGCTTGGGAAATAGATGGGGTAAAATAAGTTATTATAACATTTTCTCCATCTTCTATAACAGAATAATTAGGTAAATTCCTTATTTTCTCCAATGAGTTAAATGATAACTTCATTACTTTTCTTTTTTACTATAAGATTTAAATCTTGCATGCCTATTACTGTAACTTCGTCTCCTGATGCTATATCTTCTTTAGCTATAGCTTTCCAATATTCACCTTCTACTATTACATATCCAGTATGTCCAGCTTTAATATCATCTACTGCTTTTCCTGACTTACCTACATAACTATATAGATTTCTTTTTCTGGTTTTTATTATTACATAAAACATCCTATATGAAAGAAATCCTATAATAGCTAGAGAAGGTATGTCTATTATAGGATCTGAAATATATCCGGTCACAACTAAGACAATAATTAATACTATAATAACTACTATAGGAATTACTATGTGAGCAACCACATTTTTATAATAGATTTTACAGATATAAACTTACATGTCAGTTATCAAAGCATTTCTAATACTACTTATTGTTTTGCCTTTACCTTTATTCTCAGCTACTCTAATGTATTCTTCAGTGTTACCCTCGTCAGCATATCCTACAGGAATTACTTTCTATCCTTTATCTTCGCCTTTCTATACTACTTTTGTAAAAGGAACAGTATCAATACAGAATCTAAGCATAGGAAAATCTTATCTTCCTAATGGGCAATATTTCACTTCAGGCAATGCGTCATTGCAACTTAACGTAATGATTGATGGGGCCTATTGGGCTCAAGATGTTGCATTATTTCATGAAATAAATTCTAGTGAGTTTGAAGTAACTATGGTAGTCAACTTCTGGAACTTGACTGGACCTTTTACTGTATTAAAAGCAAATGTTACTACCTATGATGGTTTAGGAGTATTTTGCTATCAAGGTCCTACATTTAATATTACTCTGCCTGCTCATATTTCATTATTTATGAATACTTCAAATGGATTAAAGTTTGGGTATTCGATAAATGGATCTCGTATTGTATATCTAAGTTTGCCTTATTTTGGAAACTTCGAATTAGGTAGTATTTCTCTTGCAGGAATACCAAACGATCTAGAATTAGTTTGGGGAGGTCCTGGAGGAGGTAGTATAGTGTATATGTCAGGAAATATGAATGAAGAGCTTTATTATCTTAATGGAGATTCACTGGTAGTTCCCTATGATGCTATTTCAGTAGGTTTAGATACTGCAGAAAGTGCTTACGGTATAGCATCTTATGGAAACATTACTAGTATACTTCATCCTAATGATGTGATAAGTAATGGTGTTAATTCTCCTTCAGTAATGTGGCCAGTACAGCCTACTATTTCCATTACTGTAAATAAAAACGTAAAGTATGTGAATATGAGTATTAATGGTCATAAATTAAGCTATCAAGAAGTAGAAATTCTAGTTCCGTCTTTAAGTTCGTCTTCATCTCCTATACCACTTACTTCTGTGATTGCAAGTAATTATACTGTAAATGGAGTGGCACAATTTAATATTTCTAATCAAAGTCTATTTATAGTATATTATCCTGGAAATTTTAGTTTGGCTCCTACTTATATTATCTCTTCACCAGTATTATCTAAAATAGTTTCAAGCTTTACATCTGCTTATACCAAATTGGTTAATTTTCTAAAAACTTATAATTTTAAGAAATCTTTATCTTCAGCTTTTAATAAAATAAAATACAAATCTTCTGGAGTAAGTGTAAATTATATACTTTTAGAATATATTGGTGCTTTTGCGATAGGAGTTATAATTTCTGCAATATTAATAAAATATAAGTTTTAAAAACTTTAAAGACAAACATATATTATGTTAGTAAGTTTAATTATCGGATTAGTACTACTGCTAATAATTATCTTAGTATTTATAGGGATGTCTTTAAGGCAGGTAAAAGAATGGGAGAGAGCTGTAGTTTTAAGATTAGGAAGAGTATTAGGAATTAAGGGTCCTGGTATAATATTTTTGATACCTTTTGTAGATAGACCAGTAATCGTGGATCTAAGAATACGAACTGTAGATATTCCTCCTCAAACTATAATTACTAGAGATAATGTTACAGTTTCTATAGACGCTGTAGTTTATTATAAGGTGGTAGATGCTATAAAGGCTGTTTCAATGGTATATAATTATAATCAAGCTGTTATTAATATAGCTCAAACTTCACTAAGGGATATTGTAGGTCAGATGGAATTGGACGAAGTACTGACAAAAAGAGACGAAATCAATAAAAAATTGCAAGAAATATTAGATTCTTATACTGAAGGTTGGGGAGTAAAAGTCACATCAGTAACTGTTAGGGATATCAAAATCTCTCCAGATTTGCTATCAGCTATGGCCAAGCAAGCTGAGGCAGAGAGACAAAGAAGGGCAAGAGTAATAGTAAGTGAAGGCGAAAGGCAGGCATCTAGTATATTAGCTGAAGCATCAAAACAGTATAAAGATAATCCTCAAGCTCTACAATTAAGGTTTTTAGAGACGTTAACTGATATTTCTCAAAAAGGAGGCTTAATTATAGTAGTACCTGCAGGCCAAGAATTATATCCTACTATATCTTTAGCTACCTCAGCAGGAGAGTATTTAAGACAAAGGATAAACCCTCAATCTTAAAAATAAAGTTAAATAAGAAAACTAATATATGAAAATCTTATTTGGAAAATATCTGATTAAATGGTATTAAAGCTTTTTATATATTAGTTTTATTTTTAGAATAAAATTTTCTATTATTGAATATTAGATATGTTAATTAGTTTAGAAGTTTACGAAAGATTTTTATATTTTTTTAGAATAAAAACTTTCTACAATAATTTCAAAAGAAAAGATTTTTAACTTACTTTAACATTGTTAATCTATGCAACTCATTCAAGAATATACAAGCCCTTACTACAAGCATATTATAAGTCTTCCTCCATCATCAGTTAGAAAACTATGGAAGAAAAATGAGATAATTCTTATAGATGTTAGAACTCCTCAAGAATATGAAGATCATCATATACCTGGATCTATCTTATTACCGCTAGATTATTTAGAAGCTCTATCTAAATTTTTACCTTCAGATAAGGATGTAGCAGTAATTTGCGAGCATGGAAATAGAGCCATGTATGCTACTTATGGTTTGCCACATATATGGAAGAGAAAAGCTATTCATATGCAATATGGAATGGTAGGGTGGATGTCAATGGGATATGAAACTGATTATGGGATGGATGAAAATGGAAGAAAATGGGAAGAATGGCTAGATAAGATTTAATCAAGAAGAGTCTCTTTATCAAATAAATATAGACAAATGTCTATTTCTTCAATATCCAAGAGTTTTTAAAGTTATCTGCTAAGTATTATATGATGTAAGATGGAAATGGATTTAGAAGAATATTTAATAATGTATGCTTATTCACAGTGAAAATAAAGTAATATTTTTATTATATGTTCCTAAAATTTGTGTAAAAATATAACTTTATTATATTTTATATTATTTGAATATAAAGATTGTGATAGAATAAACTAAGTATAACTTAAGATATTTTCTTCCCCGCTAATTCTCTTTCTTCCTTTATATCCTTCTTCCAAATAATGCCAATATAATATTTTATCTTCTCCTTCTCTCCAACATAAATATGCTGGTCTATCATTTATTATAGCTGGAAAATCCAAAATCCCTAGATCTAAATCCCTTAATATTATTCCTTTTTCAGTAATTTCTTTTATTATCTGATCAATTCTGGATACATAAGCAGATAATGCATCTTTGTTTCCTTCCATTAGAGCTTTTTCTGTATTATATTTTAATTCTTTCATTTCTTTTAGTTTTTCTTTTATCCATGGTAATAATGAATTAGCAGAGTCTACATCAAAGTAAATCATAATAAAAAGTATAGTATATAAAAAATAAAAATGTGATGAACCTTACAAGGGCTGATTTCATGATGTAAATGCTTTCCCTGATCTTCTAAAGTAGCTAGTTATATCTATAATTTTTAGATTATTATATGGGCAAGCTTCTACGCAATCACCGCATCCAACACATGCTATTCTATTACTGTATCCATTAGATAAGATATCGGCTTTTATTGGAATTTTTATTGGACAACTTTTTTCGCAGTTAACTGTAGTACATTCTTTGCAAGTATCTATTGAATTAGCTTCTATTTTAAATAATATTTTGTTAAATAATCCAGTAAATGTTCCAAAACCGCACCATCCTTGTCTTGCGCAAGAATATGTTCCAAATATTGGCGTTAAAAAGAAGAAGAACCACCAAATATAACTTAGAGTAAACATTCCGTAAAAATCAAGTAATGATATTTGTATTCCTTCTATAACTGGATTTTTCTCAATGCCTAGAAAGATAAGTGATGAATATATGAATACTAGAATCATTATGCCTAATATTATCCATCTTAAAGATTCCCATATTTTGGTACTTTTTTTGGGCTTAAATTGATCGTAATAAGTATTTATCCACATATGGGCTGACATGCAAACTAAATTACAATATGCTCTTCTCCCAAATAATGATGAAGCTATTACTATTGCTATAATAGAAATCCCAAAACTCAATAAGCTTACTGAGAAAGAAGGATTTATATCAGAGAGCATATCGCTCATTCCAAATATATATGTTGGAGTATAGTATGGTAATATCCAGACAAATATTGGTATTCCTACTAGTATTGCTAAACTCCAAGCTCTAACTTTTAATTGTTTACTGCTCTTAAATCTTTCATATACAAGATAACTCATTTCTGCTCCCATCATTACTACATAGAAAGGCATCATTGTCGTCATCATTATTAGCATATAACTTCCCCAGAAGCTTGCAAAAATTATGTTATGAGACTTCATAATAGCTTGTTTAAATGCGATAGTAGTCATTGTCCACGGATTTGTTGGGAAGATCCACCAGAATGAATTTGATAGTGGACTCCATATGAGCATATGAATTCCTGACATAATCATCATGTGGTGCATTATTTTCACTCCCATTGGAGCCCATAATCCGTTTGTTATCTCGAAGCCCATGGTGCTTTCTCCAAATCCCATGGTTAATTCTGCTAAGTTTATTAATATAACAAAAGTCAGCGGATATTTTAGGGACATTTGAATTTTCTTCCGATTAAAACTATATAATATTAGAATAAAGTACCAGAACATAGAAATAATCATTGCTAATGAGATCATGTATAGGTCTTTAGAAGTAGCGTATATTGATAGACCTAACATCATTAAGAAATCTAATAATCCAAGGGATATGGAAGTCAATTGAGCATTAAAAGTAAGTTTTTTAGATTGTATTAAATATAAAGTAATAATATTTATTATCATTATTATAGAAGCTAATAGAGAAGCCATAAGTTCTGCATACGCGGAAAATTGAATGAATATATTTGGCATAAAAGCCATAGATACAGCAAAAGTAAATAATGAGATTTCTTCAATTTTCTTTACTGGTGCTAAAGCAAGGAAAAATATTGCATCTGCCATCATCATTATGCCAAACGCTATATTACTTACAGATGATAATAACGGATTAATATGTGGTCCGAAAGCTGATGAGAACGAATACCCCATAGCTAGTTCGTCTAAAACAATAGTTATAGATAATGTAATAGATGATGTTTTGTCTTCTCTCCAGTGAGTTTTATAGTCTTTCACGAGTAGTGAAAGTAGTATAGGTAATGATGCTATAATTAAGGTAATTGGTTCTATCAATATTGAACCGTGATAAAATAATATATATCCTATATCAGCAGCTTCTGTAGCCATATATAATAATATTGAGCTTACGAATAGTACTGCTCTTCTTGATACAATAGAACTTCTAAGTAAGTAGTACAGAATAGTAAAATCTGCTATCATCATTCCAACGATATATACGATGATTACCAATTGTAGGCTATTCATAATTATAATCATAATCTAGCACTTAATAAACTTCAATTATTATCGTTACAATATAGATAATAATTTAACTTTTTTAACTTTTTCTTATAATTATGATCTTTATTTTTTAAAATAAATCGTTTAGTTAATATATGCACTAGAATTTGTATTTTAGTTATAATACACGTCTTATTTATATTTTTTATATAATAGTATTTTATCTGTATATTTTAGTTATATGAAACATGATAATCTTTATGGTAAGTTATCTAGAAAAATAGTACAGCAATTTTTTAAATAGATACAATTATGTTGTAATATGCAAATAAACTATTACGATGTTTTTATAGATTTTGATTTTAAGGGTCTAAAATATTATGGTCATGAAAAAATTCAACTTCAAACTGATGATAAATTAGTATTAGACGCTGATGGTATTGAAGTAAAGAAAGTTTCTAGTAACGGGAATAATATTCCTTTTGTTATTGGCGAAAAGAGTGTAACTATAAATACTGGAAATTTTTCTGGAGAATTAGAAATTGATTTTGAAGGAAAAGTAAGGGATGATCTAGTAGGAATTTATGTTGCTCCTTATGATAGTTCATATATTGTTACTACTCAATTTGAGTCTTCTCACGCTAGAAAATTCATTCCATGTGTTGATAATCCAGCATATAAGGCAGAATTTAAGTTCACAATAAAGGTGGATAAAGATTTAGATGTTATTTCTAACATGCCTATACAAAGAATAGAATATGAAAACGATAAAAAAATAGTAGAATTTTTGAAAACACCAAGAATGTCTACGTACTTAATTTACTTAGGAATAGGCAAATTTGAAGAGTATTATGATTATTCAGCAGAGCCTACAGTAATAGTAGCTACAGTACCAGGCAAAATATCTAGAGGAGAGATTCCTGCTAGCTATGGTAGGAATTTCATTAAATTTTATGAGGAGTATTTCGGCATAAAGTATCCCTTACCGAAGGAGCATTTAATTGCTGTACCAGAATTTGCATTTGGAGCGATGGAGAATTGGGGTGCAATAACATTTAGAGAAACTGCACTTTTAGCAGATAAAAATTCTAGCATAAGACAGTTAAGAAGAGTGGCAGAAGTTATAGCTCATGAGTTAGCGCATCAATGGTTTGGAGATTTAGTTACAATGAAGTGGTGGAATGACTTATGGTTAAATGAAAGTTTTGCGACATTTATGAGCTATAAGGCAGTAAATTGGTTAAAACCAGAATGGGATTTCTGGGGTAATTTCATCTATGAGGAAACTAGTGGAGCTATGATAAAAGATTCATTACATATAACTCATCCTATAGAAGCTAATGTAAAAAATGTAGAGGAAATAGAGGAAATATTTGATGATATAAGTTACGGTAAAGGTGCTAGTATTCTAAGAATGATCGAATATTATCTAGGAAATGAAGATTTCAGAAAAGGAATTTCATCATATTTAGAATCCCATAAGTTCTCTAACGCTGAAGGAAAAGATTTGTGGATAAGCTTAGAAAAGGCTTCAGGAAAACCAGTATCTAAAATTATGGAATCCTGGATAACTCAAGAAGGATATCCAGAAATCGATGTTAAAATTGATGGTAATACTGTTATTTTTACACAAAAAAGATTTTTCCAAGATGGTAGCGAAGATAATAAAATTTACTTAGTTCCATTGACATTTGAGATTAATGGCAAAAAATATAATATGTTATTAGATTCGCAGAAGCAGGAGTTTAAAATAAATGAATCAGTAAATTCAATAAAGGTTAATTTAGATAAGTCAGGATTTTATAGAGTATACTACGATAATATAGATAAAATCGCTAATCTAAATTCATTGGAAAAATTTGGCTTAGTAAATGACTACTTTGCGTTTTTACTTTCTGGAAAGATAAATTTTGATCAGTATAAGAAAATTGTGCTAACTATGATGAACGAAGATAATTATTTACCTGTTTTAGAACTTTCATCTCAATTAATGACTTTATATCTCATAAATAAACAGAAATATGGAAAAATAGCTGTTGACTTTCATAAATCGCAAGAAAAAATATGGTCACAGAAAAAAGACGAACTAGGTAAGATAACATATGCAAATATTCTAGAGAATTTAGTACTTATGGATAATGAATTTGCAATAGAATTATCTAAAAAAATTAATGAAAATATAGATACTGAAATAAAGGACGCTGTGCTTATGGCATATGCTAGAACTTATGAAGAGAACGCTTATGAAAAATTGTTAGAGTCCTACAAAAAAGAAAAGTTTGATGAAGAAAAGCAGAGATATTTAAAGGCGCTACTATCATTTAAAGAATCGTATTTAGTAAATAACACATTAAGCTTAAGTCTTATTGGACTAATTAAAAAACAAGATATATTAAGAATCTTACCACTTGCTGCTCGTAATCTAGAGAGTAGAAGAGCAGTATGGGTATGGCTAAAAACATATATCGATGAGGTTAGAAAAGCCTATCAAGGCACTGGAATATTGGGTAGGATTCTATCAGATACATTACCTATTTTAGGTCTAGATAACGTTAATGATGTAGTTAATTTCTTTAATGAGCATAGTATTCCGGAGGCTAAAAAGGGCATACAACAAGGTCTAGAAATGCTTAAAATATTATCAAGACTTACTTAAATTTAATATATAAGATATAATTTTTAATGCTTCGCTTTTATTTATTTCTTGGAAATAATGGAAACTATTTTTGTTATAATTTGGAGTATAACTTGTTATAACTGCTTTATCATCGGCAATAAGTATTGTAAAGCTTAGTTCTATACTTTCAATTATATGAAGGTTCTTTTCCAATTTTTCTCTAATTGTTTTTATATCGTTAATTTCTCTTTGCAAATTCTCATTTTCTATACTTAACTGATTAATTATATCTTTCTCTTTTTTTGTAAAATATATAAAAGTTGATATATCTATAATAACAAAAACTATATACAAAATTATAGTAATAATATCTAGGTTGAGTCTGAAAAAAATTACTATAGAAAGAGAAATAGTTATAGCTAAAATTATATATCTTAATCTATCATAAATATTTGATTTTAAATTAAGATTTCTTACAGATTCTTGGAGTTTATTTTGATTTTCCTTGCCATATCCTTTCTTTAAATTTTCTAGATATCTAGACCAATTTTTATCTGAAGTTATTACTGTGACTTTTATTCCGCTAGCAGCTTTTCGGTATATTTCGTTCACTATATCTTCATTTAGTTTTCCACTAACTAAAAATATTGAATTTGTAGCAGATAGTAACATTGATGTAATTTTATTCATTATAATATTACATGATTCTATTATCATTACTTTTACCTCTTAAGGTATAACTTCTGTTGAATCTAAAGTTGGATCGTATTTGAGTTGGCTTAGTCTAATTATTCCATCTCGTATCAATTTATCTATTTCTGGAATAATTGAGATAACAATTTTTATATATTTTTTAGTTATTTCATCAACTTGTAAAAAGCCTTCTTCTCCCCAGTATTTTTCTTTCATTGAATATAAACATCTTCCACCACAGTAATTTTTTACTTCACATTTTTTACAAATATCTGGCAAAGGATCTTCAAGTAATTTATATCCAGATTTTACATTTCCTAGTACTGCCCATTCTTCTCTAACTGCTATTGGGCATGATAAAATTCTCCCATCTGTAGTTACTGAAACTGATTTATAACCTGCTCCACAAGGAGATCCTTTATAAGCTTCAAAATAATGAGCACTTATTAATCCTAAAATAGGAATTATCTTAATTACCTTCCCTTCCTTTAGCTTTTCCAAAAAATACTGTGTAAGAAGCTTAATTCCTTCAAGATATTTTTCTGACCAAGATTGCACATCCCATTTCTCTGTCCATATGACATTAAGTTGCCAATGTATCTTATCAAATATACCAAGATTAATTAGATGCATTACATCTTGATATATATCTGAATCTTGGGTTACTGTCATCCTAGCTATTGTTTCAATTCCTAGCGACTTAAGATATTTAGCATTTTTTACTACTACATCATAAATATTCTTGCCTCTATGCTTGTTCGTAATTTCTCTTCTTCCATCAATTGATAAAAGAGCTAAATTCATTCTTTTCCAATATTCTTCAGGGAGTAATTTTACTAAAGTTCCATTAGTTTGTATTCCATATCTATTAGCTTTTACATTATCCATAAATTCCATTATGAATTTTGGGTTAGAAAGAGGTTCTCCACCATAGAAAATTACTGTAGAGTTTTTATCTGATTCAACTAATTTTTTTATATTTTTTAGATCGTAATTTATTTTCCATGGTATTATATCTTTTGGAAATGATCCTCCACAATAGTCGCAAACTAGATTGCATTTACCCGAAGTAAATATTAACCATAGCACATAAGTAGATATACATTATGATTATAAAAATTTGAATCAATAAAAAGCCTAGTATTATTATATTTTATATATCATGTTTTTCTAGAAAAGATTTTTTTCTGAAAAGCAGATATGTAATTTAGATGGAAGTCAGAATATATAAAATATTAACTATTGTAGGTATAGTATTATTGTTAAGCAGTATATTAGTTGCAGATTTAATTTTACAAATTAATTCTCAGTCTTCAAGTTTTACTATTCCTTCTTCATCTACTCTTACTACAACAATTAACCCAGGATCTAAAGTTATAGTATTTTCTGCATCTGGAGTTGTATTTTATGGTCCTGCAATAGTCAATATACATAATACCTATATTCAACTTCCGAACAATAATGACACATTGACTATAGGAAATAATAATAGCAAGCAAGTATCAGTTTTTGAAAATATAATTAATATTCCTACTACTTTGTTTTTATTCATATTTCCTATTTTGTTTATAGGTGGAATTTTATTTATTATAGGAACCATAGTTTTAATGTATAAAAGAATTAAAGGTTAGAATTTCATTGCTAATTTTTCTGCTATATCTTCTTGTGCTTCTTTTATCCTAAAGTAAAGTGATAAAGCTCTAGAAAGGTTTTCCATAGCTTGATTTAGTATATTATTATTTAATGGTCTAGATATTTTTATTACAATTCTTACAGAATATTCATCATTATAAAATTCTATCCCTTTAGATTTTAATATATCGTTAACTAAATCTATCCCATTGAAAAATTCTAGGTTAAGATCATCTGCAGTATATAGTCTATCTTTATCTATACAAATAGTAATATTTTCTCTCCAATACTGTGGTTTATATAATACTTCTCTGAATTTATCTATTTTTTCCAATCTCTGGCTAAATGCCTCTTTTATTTCTTCTTTTACAGTAATTGGATATATTAATATTCCATATGTATCGAACTCTTTAAGTAAGTAGTTTTCATCTTTATTTGATATTATAGTCCAATCTCCTTCATCTAATATTCGATAAGAAGCTACAGACTCCCTTAGCTCGTATAAATTAAAGTGAATTTCTACTGTAGCTTCAGTTGTGGTCCTTTCATCATAATTCATGTAGTGCTCGACCTCATCACTTTCTATTATATTTAATCAGTATATGTTAAAAATTATTTCATCTATCAATGGGGTGGAACTTCATCACTTTATTACGTATATTTTATCGCGCCACGTTATTTTGTTTCTATTCCAACTTATAACTAGTATAAACCAAGCAAAAAATATTCCTAATATAGACATCAAAGATGGTAGTATAGCATTTTTGCCTAAGTATTTTCCTCTATTCAGATTTTTAACTATCCATAATATAAACGGAATAAATAAAATGACATTAAGGTTTATAATAGCTATAATAAATAGTAATAGCATTATAAATCCTATAACTAGAAATGCTTTCGCTCCTCTATATGAATAAATTTTCACAGTTAATACTTGCCTTGATGCCCATTTGACTAAACTATGTTCGTCATAGATATTTAGCGGCACTGCTTTCCCTATAAATCCTATTGTGCCATTACGCTCTTTTACTATTCTTGTCAAAGTACAGTCATCACACCATTCTTTACTTAATTCTGTTATTACATTATTATCTAAAAAATCTCTTCTAAAAGCCATAGATCCACCCCATAAGAATGTTCCTTGAAGTGCTTGGGATTCAAATCCTAGAGTCCAAAAGCCTGCTCTTATTAAATTAGATAACGAAAGTTTAATAGGATGCGCAAACGAGAACGTTGTAGTGGCTGTATACATACTTAATGGGGCTATAAGCTCTTTCAACCATTTCTTATGATAAAAAGTATCTGAATCTCCAAAAACTATAATATCTCCTTTGCTTTGTAATAAACCAGAAATTTGAGCTTTTATTTTTCCGCTACATTTATCACATTGATAATAACTTTCAATAACTTTGACATTAAACTTTTTTAAAATTTGTATGAGTTCTCTTTTATTTGGATCATCTGGATCTATTACATAAATTACTTCGTATGGAGTAAATTCTTGATCTAAAATAGATTCGATATTTTCTTCTATATTTATATCAATACCTCTAACTGGTATTATTACACTTACTTTTCCAGAAAAGTTTCCTTTAGGCTCTATAAAAAATTTTTTATTCTCCTGATATATCTGAAATATTAGACCAAGATCTAATAATATTGATATAAAATCAATAACATATATTATAATATTCGCCAGCATACAGTTTCTAATTATTCTGTTAGAGGCTGTTAATAAGATTTTCAAGATATTTCTTAATATCAGTATATTTTCTATCTAATGTATGAAAATTTGTGATTAAATTTTTTGTTTCATTTAAATTTTCTGTCCAGCTTTCATTATCTGTTGAAAATAATATGTCGATTTTTTTGGAATCAATCCAATTGATCGTTTTTATATATTTATTTTGTATTCCTAAAGCCAGTTTCAATCTTTTTTCAGTTGCAAATTTTGGATCATTTTTAACAAAATCTCTACCGAGATCGTATTCTAGATAATTCACGTTAAAGTCTAAAATTTTCCTTAAATCTATAGCGTCACCATTAAACATGTTAACAAAATCTTCCGTTACAGATGTGGGTATATCATATCTTAGCTTTGTAGTTTCCAATTCTTCTAAAATATCATTTTTTAAAGGAGATAATAAATTTACTAGTTCGTTTCTTGCATCATTACCTTTTTTTACATCTAAATTGTTAAAATCAAATAACCTATCATTAGAGAACGATAGCCTATAATTGCTAGAAAATAATCTTACATTGCAGTTATTATCATTTAAATGAACTTCAATGACATGACCTTTACTATTACAGTAGAAATCTAGGTTTTTTAGATCACAGATTAATTTAATGTTAAATTCTTTTATCCATTCTGTCATTGTATATCAGTCTCTACTCTATTTAGTGCCGATTCCCAGAATTTTATTTCAAATTTTACACTATCAATGAATGGTATTTTTAATTCTTCTCTGTACTGTATAGAGTCTAAAGCATCAAGAATAGCATCTACTCTTTTTTTGTATTCATCAGATGCATAAAATTCGGCCCATTTTGAATATAGTTCATTTGGCGAATCTTTAACATACGTTCCTATTTCATAGTAGCCCCACATACATGGACTCCATGATGCTAGAAAGTAATCCCAACCTAATGTAGCATAATAATATAGGTGTCTAGTGTATGCATAGTTAGAAACTGAAAATCCTGTTTTAGAGATTTCTTCGTGTGTAATGCCTATTTTAGATAATAACCAAGAATGCACTTCCATTCCTTTATCTCTAGTCTCAAATATAATACTTAGAATATTACTTACTTTGTCAATAGGTCCTTTATTTGACGCTGTTAATAAACTTTTTAACATTATTTCAACATATTTTGAATCTTGTATTAAATAATATCTAAAAGTATTAATATCTAAACTTCCATCTTTCATTTTTTGTAAAAATTCATGCCTGGTATATTTGTTCCACAAATCGCCTGCGCTTTCTTTTAAAATTTCGCTTGTTTTCATTTTAATCTAGCACCTCCATCTACTGGAATAACTACGCCATTTATCCATTCCGCTTCATCACTTATTAACCAAACTAGTATTCTGGCAAAGTCCTCTGGCGGTGCTTTTACATCTCCTAATTTTCTTTCTGATTTCCAATTTCTTTCTGGTTCAAAATTTCCATAAATCCAGCTAGGAGCAATGCTAACTACTCTTATTCCTTTATCTAATAGTTCACTAGCTATTACTTCTGTAGCTTTTGCTATTCCTGCTTTTGCTATAGAATATGATAATTGATTAGGTAATGCTTTATCTATTCCTCTAAGAGCAGATATTAATACTATAGTAGATCCTTGATTTAAGTAGTTTAATGCAGAAGAAATAACATATAGAGGATATTTAATATGATTATTTATCATCTCGTCAAGACCTTTTAAATTATAGATATCATCTTCTATATATCCACCTATTAGTATGTATAATCCATCTATTTTCCCTCCAAATATAGTATAAGCATTTTTTATTAATTTACTTGCAGAATCTATATCCTTTATTTCTTCTGATATGTAATTAATTTTACCAAATTTTTCCAGATTTTTCTTTATTCTTTCTAATTTTTCCGAATTTCGTGCAGATATTATTACTTCTGCTCCTTCCTTCAATAGAAAATATGCTAATGCATATCCTAAGCCTTCACTTACTCCTACAATTAATACTTTTTTATCTTTTAGCCTCATACTTCATATTTAGATTTCCTTAGATTTAAGGAATGAGTTTATTTTTTCTCCTTCATAGATCGGCATACTACATGTAGTTCCTATGCATATGAAAGCTCTACTTTTACCTTTACCGTAAGTAATCATGCTTCTTAAAGTAGAAGTAAGTCTATCTTTTACATCATCAGAAATTTTTTCCACTACCTTTAAAGGATAATACGTTTTAAGCGAATAATCGTGTAATCTTTCTGCATTTCCGTCTTTCTCATCGATTATTACTATATGGGCTATTCCTTTTATTAAACTTCCAGCAGAAATTAAAATTCCTGAAACTGAAGAAGGATCAAGGTTAGAAAATTTAGAAATTATATTTTCGTCTATTTTGATATCAGATATATTTGAAAGCTTTAACAATCCTTTTATGGCTAGTGAATTAGGAGATTCATTTGGCATATCAAAAACTGAGAGATCCTTATTATCTTTACTTTCTATAAAACCGTCGGCAGTAAGGAAATCTTTCATTATTTTTTCTCCTAACTCAATAGACATATTATAGTATTTTTCTGAGGAAGTTACTTCATAAGCGGCAATGCTAGCTAATAATGCAGTAGCATAATCTTCTAAAATTCCTTCTTTACCTCCTTTTAATCTTCTAGTAATTATATTATTATTGATATTATTTACAATAGATAAAGCGTCCTGGACGTTAGTTTTAGAGAATAGTAATACTTCAGCTAACTTGTAATTAGGATATGAGTATGTATTTTTATCTATGTTTGGTAATTTTCTATTTTTTTGTCTATACTGTAATAATATTTTCCTTAGAGATCTAATATAACTGATTAGTTCTGTCTTATTTTTATTCACTATCTTAGTTAAATCATTAAGGTCTTTTAACATTAGGACTTTTCTTCCTTCTACTTCTTCACATTCTGGTATGTTGAATATTTTTATACCTAGATTAAAATTGTCTCCAAGTGCATCTTTAAGTTCGTCCTCAGTCCATGTATAATATCCTCCTTCTATACCTTCACTGTCTGCATCTATACTATTGCTATATCCATCTGGATTTTTTAGATCTCTATTTAAGAAATCAAGTGTTAAATTGAATGCTTCTAAATATTCTATATCGTTACTTTGCAAATATGCATTATAATAATCCTCTAATAGTTCAGCATTATCTATTAGTAATTTTTCGAAATGAGGTACTTTCCATTCTCTATCTACTGTGTATCTATGAAAACCTCCTCCTACTTGGTCAAATATTCCTCCATAAAACATCTTTTTTAAAGTGAATTGGCTTAATTTTTCTCCTATGTCATCTTTTGTCCAATAAGAGTAAGCCCGCATAAATTCATCTACTTTAGGATGAGGAAATTTCATAGAATTTCCTAGACCACCATATTCAAAATCATAAGCCGAAGTTAAGATCGAAAAGGCAGATTCAATTAGATTAAAATTAAGAGAGTTGGATTTTACTTGTAAGTTTTCCTTAAAATCTATAGACACAGAAGCATTAAGTATCTTTTCCTTTTCTGTATTCCATAATCTTATAATTTCATTTAATAATTTCTTAAATCCTATTCTTCCATAAGAATCTTCTGGAGGGAAAAAAGTTCCTCCGAAAAATACTTTAGCATCTGGTGTCATGAATACTGTCAAAGGCCAACCTGATTCGCCAGAGATTTGGCTAACTAATAACTGAAGTTTTCTATCTATTTCAGGCATTTCGTCCCTATCTACTTTTATTGCTACAAAATTATTATTAATTATATTTGCGATATCTATATTAGAATATGTTTCATCATCCATTACATGACACCAATGGCACCATGAAGCTCCTACATCAACTAAGATAAGCTTGTTTTCCTTTTTTGCTTTAGCGAAAGCTTCATCTGACCACGTAAACCAATTAATAGGCTGATTAGAAGCTTCTCTTAAATATTCACTTTCAGAGTTAGCTAAAGAGTTCATTAAATATTATATGATATTATAAGACTAAAAAATTAGTTAGATATTTTTCTTTCTTTTAATAAAAAGATAAAAACCACCTAAAACTATAAGTATTCCTAGATATACTAAATCTTGTGATGAATTAATTCCTACATTATTAGGGTCTTTACTATGACCAAAAATCGCCGTAATCGTAGTTGAATTTTGAGCTATTATAAATAATGTAGGATAAGTCGATGAGTTATTCCAGCTGATAAATGAATCATGATCTGGTTTAGCATATAAAGTTAGTAAACTCCCACATAATACCTTTAAAGTAGTAGTTTTATTGATAATTATGCTACTACTATTAGGATAACGTATTTCAATTTTACCACTACCATTGATAAAAAGATGAATATCTATATAATTTGGTATTATAGTTATATTTATATTATTTATTTTGTAGGGAAAGAAAGTATATTCATTTGTAGCATTTCCATTTATTAGTACTTTATAGCCAATTTGAGTATTATAGACTATTATAGTAACACTAGTGTTAGGTAAATTTATTGTTGAGTTTTCCTTTATTGTTGATATAGTACCGTTATATTCCACAAAAACTAGAATTCCATTACTAGACATATTATGTTCATAAATCGATATATTTACATTATACGCTTGAATTTTTAGACTAAATACTAATATTACTAATGTTAAAAGTATTAACGCCTTTATTTTCATACTATTCAGTATAGGTAAATATAGTTGAGAGCCTTAACTGAATTTAAATAATTTAAGCAATAACTTAAACTCCTTTAGTTATCTTAGTCTTCTGACAATATTAAGGAAAATTTACTTATACTTTCAATTATTAATTAATCAAATATGGTCTTTATTTCTGTGTAGATTTAACAAATAATTGAAAATATCCTAAATTTAATGATTATTAGGGAAATCATTTCATTGATTAAGTATTAATTAAGAATCTCCAAATGCTTCATTATCCTTATATGAAGTCTAGAAGTTTTGAGTCTATAAATTATATTTAATATAAAAGAAAATATACAATTAGTCACTATTAATATCCTTAATATATTTTTGTTCTGCACTCTCTTCTTGCTAAGCTTAAATACTTTTTTGCATATTATACCATTGAATGAAGACCTCAACCTTACCTGAATTTATATGATGAAGAGTTGTTCCGCCTGATGTAAATATTTGCCGTATTATTGTTAACATAATGTAAAAATACCCTGGTATTACTTTAATTATGAAAGTAATACTTGGTTTGCCTGATTCTCGGATTCCAGTATGGGAATTAGGTACTCCTTTGATGATCAATCAACTATCATGGAATAAAATACCTTGGAATAATGAAACTTGGGTTGATAGTGGTGGATATCAGATTATGACTAAAGGAAAGAAAATAACAGTAGAAGAAGTTTTGAAGAAATACATGTCGCTACAGGCTTCAAATTTTATGAGTTTAGACTATCCATCATTTTGCTCTGAAGTAAACGAGATGAATTTTAAGAATTTTGAATTCCTCTATCCATATGTTAGTACAATACCTATAATTCACGCATATACTCCAGACTCTATAGATAAGAGTATAGATTTCTATAAGCAATACACTGATAAGATAGCGTATGGTGGTATAGTTCCACCATCTTTGAAAGGTAGTAAAAAAATAGTGACATTAATTTATCATTATTTAAGAAGAAAAATTAATTATATACACGTTCTAGGAGCTGGTTCGCCATATATGAGAAGCATATTTTTTAATGCTGATAGCGTTGATACAGCTACATATAGGATAAAGGGAGCTAATGGATTACTTTTGATTCCAGGTAAAGGAGAAAGGTACGTAGGAAACAGAAAAGTAGTATGGAAAGCAAAAAGAGCTACAAAAGATGAAATAGATTTTTTATTTGATTTTTTAGAGAGGACTCATTTTCCTTTTGAGATTGATATTACGAAATGGGAAAAAAGAGCGTTAATAAATGCATGGGTCCTATTATATAGTGAATATTCTTCTAAAGATTATAATATAAGATATTCTAAGGAAGTAGAAAAAATGGGAAACGATAGTTTAAGACAAGAAATTGAGGAGATGTGTAAAAAGGTGAGAAATAATGCAATGTCCGCCATTGCAAGGTGAAAGAGTAGTTAAAAGAGAAGGAGAAGATCCTTTTAAGCATCCAGTAGTCCAAAAGTGGCATGAGTATTTTCTAGAAAACTGGTTTTCAAACAAAAGAATAGCGTTTCTTCTTCCATGTACCTCAATAAAACCTTATAATAGGTCAGCTACACATAAGCTTGCCTATTCCATAGCTAAAAACATTGATTATATTCAATTTTATTCTGTATCTGAACCAATGTTACTAGTTCCCAGAGAGTACGAGAATTGCTATCCTTTCAATTCCTACGATTATCCACCTTCAATGATGACAAAAGAAGAAAAAGAAGAATTTATCAATCTTTTAGCTAGGGCATTAAAGCATATTTTTCCAATGCATGAAAAGATAATAGCAGTTTTACCAAAACATCACCTAGAAATTACACAAAAAGCTAGCGAAATATCTAATGTAAATATTGAATTTCATCCTTATGGAAGGCTAGCATTTAAGACAATAAGCAATACTTTAAATGAAATAATTATAGAAGATACTAATTTAACCAGTTTAGAAAAGATTAGTAATACTCCTTAAAAGCTAAATTATATCTATTCATAACTTATGTTAGATGAAGGAAAGACCATAGGGATTGTATTACAAAAAGGCGAATCTAATGAAGTTCAAGCTTTAATATCACCAGAAGTTGAGATAAATTCTGGTCAATTATTTATTATAAAAGATAATAATAAATTATCTTTGGCTAGACTTGATAACTATCAATATATAAACGAATTTTATGACGAGAAAATTCCAATAGTTAAAGGATTACTTACAGAAGATAAAACATTTGACATATTAAACATGAATACTGCAATTAAGGCTGAACTTAGTATAATAAAAAAATATAATCATAATTCGTCTCCGTTACCTGGTTCTTATGTTAAGATGTTACCAGAAAACAAAAATGAAGATTTTTTAAAAGAATTTTATGGAGTAGATCCTAAATCCTTTATTAAGTATGGAAGTTTTGCCGGTTCAGATATACCGCTTTTACTTGATTTGAATTCTATAACTATGCATTTAGGAATTTTTGGAGAAACGGGAAGTGGAAAGAGCTATGACATGAGATATTTAATTAGTTTACTTTCAAATATTAAAATTTCAGGTAAAACTACTGCTTTACCTATGATTATAATAGACGCTAATGGAGATTATACCGATTTTTCATCTATAAATATAGATTTAGTATCAGGTGGAAGAAAATGGATAAAAAAATATGTAATAAGAGAGCCTAAATCAGATCTAGAAACAAAGTTAACTATAGATTTGAGCTTATTTTCACCTAAAGATTTGTCTGAATTTATTATTTCATTAAAATATGGTGGAAATGATATAAATTCATTGCAAAGTAATTTATTAGATTATGTTCTTTCTAAACACGATAATAAAGAATATAATACTCTCTTAGGAAAAGAAGAAGGAATATCTCTACTCCAACAAGAAATTCAAAGTGAAAATTTGAAAGAAGTAGGGTTTAGCCCCAGTACAGGCAGAGCAGTTATTAGTGCTCTAGAAATTTTTAAAGATAGAATAGTAAAAAGATTTAAACTAGTAAGTAATTCCTCTTCAGTTAATGAATCTACTTTGGATATAATCTGGGAAAATAAAGGATTATTAATTATAGACTTTTCAGCTGATGGTTCTCCAGGCGTTGATATATCAACAAAACAGTTAATTGTTAGTTATATATCTAGACTATTATTAAATTACTTAACTAAAGCTAAATATTCTGGTTCTCAAAAACTTCTATCATTTATAATAGAAGAAGCACAAAATTATATTCCTTCAAATGATTATCCTATTTCAGCAAACCTTACTAAAGAAGCTTTAGTAACTTTAGCTACACAAGGCAGAAAATTCGGAGTCTCACTATTCCTAGTCAGTCAAAGGCCAGCATTTATAGATAAGTATGTACTATCTATGCTTAATACTTTCTTCTTTCATAGAATTTATCATGAAGATCTAAGATACGTTATGTCAGCCTCAGGTGGATTACCAGAATCGTTAGCTAAGAGATTAACTTCCCTAGAAACAGGATATGTAATAGTCTCCGGAGTTATGAGTGCATTAAAAGTTCCAGCATTAGTTAAAATACCATGGGATCCTAGGTTAGGGTTATACGCAGGTGCTGTGGAAAGAATTGATAGGGTTCTAATTGAAGATTCAATAAAATGACTTGCAATTATAGGATTAGTGAAACTGCAGCAGATTCTTCTACTTTGTACAAATTATATCAATGTATCACTACTAAAACTAGATATTTACAAAAATTAAGATTCTTTAACCAAATCGGATGGGAAATTAAAAGAATAGATAGTAATAGAGAATCTCCAGAAATAATCACAGTTTTAGCTGATTGGGGACAAGGAAAAAGTAGTTTCTTTGATATCGTTGAAGAAGCGTTAAAAGAAAGAAAAATTCCTATAGGAAAAATTTCATTTATAGACTTAGTAAAAAAGAATGATTTTAGCATAATAAAAGATAGTCCAGTTTATTTAATTGATGAAGTTGAGTCAAGTGTTGACTATGCGATATTCTCTAGATATCAAGATAATATTAGAGATTTCTGGATTTCAATTAAAGAATTAGCTAATTCAAAAGGAAACAATATTATTTATTTGTCTATGACTCCTAGCGCATATTCTAAAGTATTTGGAGTAGGAGGACAACTAAGTTTACTATTTCCAGAGACTTATTATTCTCTTATTCAAAGAATTAAAGTAATACAGATATATCCTCCAACTAAATTGGAATATCTATCTCTTTTTGATTGTTTATTTGAATTAAATTCTATAGATAAGAGCATCATTAAATATCTTGATTTACCATATTGGACTATTTCCCAAGAGAGAAGAAAATATGCTAGATTATTCAATGATATAATATGTAAAAGTCTAGAATCTGGAGATATACCAGAACAAATTTTTAAGGAAGTAGAAGCTTCAAAAGATCTAAACGACGAAGGAGAGACAATAAAACAAGAGATTTATAAAATCGAAAATAAGATGGATTCTAAAGAAGTAAAACAATTTCATAAATTATTGTTAAGTAGAATATTTACTATTGATGATAAAATTTCTATAAACAGCATAAACGGTAACATTGTTAAAGGATTTTTAATAGATTATCCTACATGGATGGAAATATCAAAGGATTATAAGATTCCTCAAGAGGTAGAAGATTTTCTAATTTATTATACTCCATCTAAGGACTTCGATAAAAGTCTCTATATTTTTATTTCAGATAATTTAAATAAGATAATCTATGAAGGAGTAAACTTAGGTAATTACCAAGAAATTTATGAAAAAGCAAAACTTTATTCAAAAATCGAAGCATACGCTTTAGACTGGAATTTCTTTGAATCAATAGTAAATACAAATATTAGTGGATTAGTAGTAGAATTTAAGAATAGAGAAATAAAGGAAAAAGCATTAAAATTCGTTAATGAAAGTTTACTGGAAATTTCTGCTGAAGTAGATTCAATAGAAGCCTTACTAAAATCAATGAATTTAGAAATCGAAGAGAAGTCATTTTCCAAGAATTTAAAATTAATAAAATTAAAATCCAATAAAGAGTATAATATCATTATATATAAGCCAAATAACGATTTGCAAAAGCTGTATGAAATTATAGGAAATGAAATAATACATGGAGCTATAATTTTAGGTAAAATAGATATAAACTTGGATAGTTTTTCAATTCCAGTATTAGAGCTTAATTTATCTACTCCCATTAGGAGACAATTACTATACTTACTTTTCCATTATCTACATCAAGAATCTACAAAAATAAAATATGATACTATACAAATAAGACTAGGCGAAGTAGTAAAAAACATCTCAGACTTACTAGATAAAATAACTGAAAACTTAACTATTCCGCAATTGCCCTTAGCTAAAGGAAATAAAAGGCCTATACAATCAATCAATTGGATACTATTTTCACCCTCAATATTTCCTCAAAACTACGAAAAAACGTTTATAGAAGTTAATGACATAGTTAATGATAAATTCAGAATTTTCGGTTCTAAACAGTTTCATTTGGAAGATATAGAAACTTCAGAATCTTTAAAGGAAGACATATTATCGTATTTTTACGATAATGGCATTATAAATATTAAAAATGACGTAATATATTATGATGATCTAGCAGGTCCTGCAGTAAAGAAATTCAGTAAAACGTTAGCAGGTTATCTTAAACAAAAAGTTGATAATCCAGAAGATATTGTTTTAGAATATATTTATTCTGTAACTGGAATAAAAGATGTAAAACCACGATTAAATCAAATAGTATATAAAATATTTGATAAATCCCCTTCACTAGATTTCTTTATATACTCTTCACTCTTCACTGGAGAGATAATCCAATATCTTAATTCAGATACTATTTATAAAAAATTAAAAGATAAAATTGATGAATATATATTGCAACTAAGAAACATAAATATAGATTTAGGTTACTTTATAACAGCTAAAAAACGTGATGCAGGAATTAGAAGTTTAAAAGATATGCAAACATCAATCTTAGATTACTATAAATCTTTAGAAACTGCAATAAAGAATAGCGATTATAAAAACTTCGTAAGACTTGGAATTACAATATTAATATTATATACCCTATTTATTGAATTTGAAAACAAAACTATAGATGCGCAAAATTTAATAACAAAAATCAAATCTGACATATTAAATAAAACTGACGCTATCGTAAAGGCAAAGAGATTTCTAAATATTCATGAAGAACTAGAAGAAGAAAAAGAAATAAATGAAATATTAAACGAAGACTATAATAAATATATTGACGAATTTCAAGAAATTATTAATAATCTTAATAAAAATAAGAAAACAGAAAGCTTAAAGGATTTTATTGATTCTATACAAAATATATCTGGTGTCGATAATAATAACTTATACTTGATTATTTGGGAAATATATAAGTATAGTATAGAAGGAAACATGATTCCCTTTTTTGATGAAATTAAGAACTCTAGACTATACAGAAATAGTCTAAGGCTAAGAGAAATCGGTTCAAATATTTCTAGATTAGAAACAGAATTAGAATCAATAGAAAAAATAAATCCAGAAATAAATAAACTTAAAGCAGAAGTTCAAAATCAAAAAGAAAAAATGAAACAATTAATTTCTGAAATAAAAGGTGAAATAAAATGAACTTAGTTGATATTCTTTTGATGCTACAAAAAGAGAAGAATTCCTTAGATTGGGCTCAACTTAAAGAGGAGTATTCAAGACAAGGTAAATTAATAGACGAATTAAGCCAAGCAAAACTTAGATTAAAGAAAATCAAGGATGAACTTCAAAATTGCTCTAATGAATTTACAAGTAAATACGTAACAACTATTTCAGACGCATTAAAGAAAATAGACGAAACTGACGATCCTTATTCAATAATTAATATAATAAATGAACAATACATTCAAGTAGAGAAATGTAAAAAGGAACTAAGCGATATAATTAACGAAAAGATAAAAAAATACAAAGAAATTATAGAAGCAAATAATGAAAAACTAAAGCTATACTCAAGAATATATATTACAATACTAGGGAAAAGTGATATTCAAATTCAATCTTTTCAAATATGTAATGATATTTCAAAATTAGAAAAAACCGCTAAAGAATCTGAGATACTTGTAGAAAAGACATATGAGAATCTTAAAGACGAATTAAAAGCATTACAAATGACTGATGAACAACTAAATCTGCTAATTGAATTACTTAAAACTGGTAATATAGTTATTAATCGTAAAAATGCGGATACTGTAATAAATCTACTGAAATTTCTATCTCAAAAAGGGATAATTTTGACGGTGAAAATTTGAATCCTGAAAAAATAATAGAGAAGATATCGAAGATAGCAGAAGATGAAGAGCAGAGAAAAAGAAAAATAGATACATTATTATCAATAATATCAGACGATATTTATTATCAGAATACTGATTTTACGTTCTATAACATAAGTGAATTACCTAGAAAACATACTGCTTGCGCAATAGATGGAAGTATGTATAAAGTAGATATTGATGATACAACCCTTGTAATTACTAGGGCAGTCAAAATAAAAGGAATTTATGGAGAAGTAAAAGAAATTCCACCTGAGATATTAGAAGATTTAAAGTTAGTTAGTGACTATTATGGTATTGATAAAGTAAATAAAGATGCAATTATTTCTATGTTGACTCTAGAAACTAATATGATAAAATCTTGCGAAGATTGTGATATAGTTTTTATTGATGGGCCAATAATAGATCCACCTACTTATGATGAAAATGATTGTCAGCTAAAAGACTTTGTAAACTATAGAGTGAATAGTATAAAGTCTATAAAAAAGAATATCATAGGAATAGTAAAAAGATTCAGTCAAAGATTTATTATTAATTATTTTATAAATAATGGATATTTACAACTTAAAGATGCAAGAGAAAGTTCAGTAATAAAAACTATATTTAAAAATTTAAGAGATAAATATCAAGACTACAATAATCCAAGATTTCTAGGATGGATAAGTTGGGACAACATAATACAACCATTAGAAGACCTTAAAGGTCTATTAAAATCGTATGAAATTTATGCTAAGAATGGTATAAAAATATTTTCTGGTTATTATCAGTATAATGCTATCTCACCCATTTCCAGAATAGACGTGATAAATAATCAAGATTTAAGTTTATTATCTTATATAAAATCATGGAGTTATCCATCAATAGAAGAGATTACTATTTTAAATAGACTAGCAGATGAAATATCAGGAATAAAAAAAGAAGAAGCAGAAGCTTATGCTAAATTACTTATGGTTGCAAAAGCAAAAATATGATGAAATAAGTTTACCTGAAAAAATGAGGATTCCTAGTCCATCTGAAGATAATCTTTTTAACGTAATTTCTTATTCACTACAGTGGGTTATAAGAAATTATTCACTAAAGCACTAATTTTGATACTTTCGAAAAATGTTTCCCTAGAGAAAGCCTTTGATTCTTCATTTAAACTTTATGGTAAAGGAAACAGGAAAATATTATTTGAAGAATTTAAAAAATTCATAATAAAATATCTTTATTCAAGAAACGTGTATCCGGGATATAGTATAAATCAGATCTATAATTTGGAAGTGAAAAACATTGATCCAGAATTTACTATTCCAGTCTGGGCATACTATAGACTCTACCCTCTTCTAGGTAGAGAAGGATTAAAAGGAATATATAACAGAAAAAAGTGGATTAGAGTTAACACTTTAAAATCAGATTTAAATCAAATAGTAACCTCATTGAGAGAAAAAGGTTATACATTAATTCCTACTGAAATTCCATATCTTTTTGAATTAAACTCAGATAATTCAATAACTAAAACAAAAGAATTCGAGGAAGGCTATATTATCTTACAAGATAAAGCTAGTATACTCTCAATTTTGTTTCTTGATCCTAAGCCTAATGAAAGAATTTTAGAAATAGGCTCTGCTCCAGGCATAAAAACTTCCTTAATACAGCAGATTACAAAAAATAGATCCTACGTTGTAGCAATAGATGTTTCAACAAAAAGAGTATTAATGCAGAAACAGCTGATGAAAAAACTTGAAGTAAATAATGTTGACCTAATAATATCTGATGGTTTGCATTTACCAATAAGAAAAGCAGATAAAATATTTATAGATGCACCATGCAGCAACAGTGGTACAATAAATGTAGATCCATCAGTATTTATTCGATTAGCAAAAAAGGATATAATTAAGCTATCTCGTTTACAAAAAGGCATATTGAGAGAAGCTTCTAAATTAAAAACAATTGTGGTATATACTACGTGTTCTTTGTTTCCAGAAGAAGGAGAAAAAGTTATAGAAGATTTTGAAAAATATCTTATAAAAATTCCAAATAAAGGACATGAGGGATATAAGAAAAGTAAAGTATGGTTACGTGTATATAGAACATATCCTCATAAAGATTTTTCAGAAGGGTTTTTTATTGCAAAACTGGATTTTTCAAACTTTCAGGAATAGTTCTCCCTGTAACGTATAGCATGACACTCATATATTCCCTCATATGCCTAGTAATTAGGAAGTTATTTCTCACATGTTCTCTGGCATTTTCACCAATTTTTTCTACTAAATCTGGGTTTTTTAAACTGTGTATAATATAATGTGCTGCTCCATCTATATTATCAACTAGAAATCCAGTTATTCCGTGAATTATTTGTAATGGTATTCCTCCAGTTCTTCCACCTATAACAACTTTTTTCTTCCACATAGCTTCGCTTACTGTTAATCCAAATCCCTCCTTTAAGGATTTCTGCATCACTACGGAGGCTCCAGTTTGAAATGCGTTAATTTCGAGATCACTATATGGTGGTAACATTAATAAGTGAATATCTTTATCGCCTTCTGCTTCTTTAACAGTCTTATCGTATACTTCTTGTCCTTCTGGGTCATCTGTTGCCGGACTTCCAACATATGCTAATTGTAAGTTTGGTATATGCTTTTTAGCTAATTTATAAGCCTTTATAACTCCTACTGGGTCTTTGGCATAATCAAATCTTGATATCTGTACTAATAAAGGCTTTTTGAGATCTATCCCATACTTGTACAATACTCTTTTTACCGTAATATCTGGAAGTTTAATATTTTTAATACTTAAAGGGTCAATTGAAGGAGGTATTATAAATTGAGGTATTTCTACATCATCCCTAGCAAAGATCGGGGTTGACACAATCATAGCATTATATTTTTCTATTTTTTCCTTAAGGAAATTCCATACTGGCTGATATGGATTAGAAATATCTATGTGGCATCTCCATATCCACTTACCCTTCTTTTTGAAATTTATTAATCCTAATGGCTGTGGATCATGTATCATTATTATATCGTAGTCTAATGGTAACTCATTAGCGTTAATTTCTTGCCATTTATTATAAGTTTCAAAAGCATTATCTGGTAAGTTTCCTACTCCATTTTGAAGAGAATTATGAAACGACTTAGTTACTTTAAAGAAATCATTTTCTCCTCTAATGACTTTCCAATCTACGTTTAGGCCTAATTCCCTCATTAATGGTACCATTCTATTCAAGATTTCAGCTACTCCGCCTCCAGCTCTAGTAGAATTGACGTGCAAAATTGAGAAGTCTTTTAATCTCTCAGCTATCTTTATTATTCCGTCTAGCTCATCTTCACCTATTATTTCAGTATATTTTTCTATCATCTTAACAACTCCTCTTCAAACAAGTTTAATAAATCAGTTCTGAATTTTTCTTCATCAGTATAACTTTGTGGATCTATAGTGCTTAATTTTTCTCCTAGATCTATTAAGCCAAAATTTTCTTCTAACCACAAAGTGAATTCATTTCTTTTACTTTCCCCCATTACTCTTCTGTATACAAAATGATAGAATAACGATCTAGCTGGAACTCTTCCAATAGCATCGATAAATTCAGCTAGCGTACGTGCCTCGATATTCAAGGGGTATATTATTGGTTGACAAGATATGAAGACAAAAGGATAGTCTGCTACTTTTTCTGTAGTTGACGTATTTAATAATTCTATAATCTCTTTTCTTATATCTTCAATCTGTAATGGCTCTCCTCCTTCTACATCAGCAACTACTTCTGCTAAATATTCGTCATGTAAAGATTCTCTAAGCCAGAAAGCAAAGTCATTCGGTAAATCTTCTGGAACTACATGGGAAGATAACATTGGATGAAATACGTGATAAAATATTGAAAATTTATCAACATTAGCAATACCTCTAATGAGTTCTGTTATATTATTAGCCTTAAATTTAGTGTAGACAGGCGGATAATATGCAGCGTAGAACTTAAATGGAATACCTTTTCCTTTCGAATCTAGATCCATAAATAAGTATTACATAAATATGCTTAAAATAGTTTTATACAGCGTAATAAACCATTTGCAGTTAGAAAAATCATATTTTTAAATATTAAATAAAATAATTT
The DNA here is from genome assembly GCF_002116695.1 of Acidianus manzaensis. NCBI lineage: Archaea > Thermoproteati > Thermoproteota > Thermoprotei > Sulfolobales > Sulfolobaceae > Acidianus > Acidianus manzaensis. Next base: position 486,603 of record NZ_CP020477.1, on the reverse strand, counting down.
TAGTTTAATCCACATTCAAGGTAAATTATTCTTCAGGATATGCTTCAGCATACATTTCTTCGTCTAAATCTTCTGCTATTTTAGTCTTAAGATCTTCTAAATGCTCTAATACTTCACTAAGTGTATTATATTCAGTTGGTATATATTTTATTCTTCCGTATGACATCATATAAGATCCAGGGCATAAAAATTGCTTCTTAACTACTATAGCATCAGCACCTAAATCTAGAATCACACCCATAGTAGCTTCTTTACTTACACCTGATGCTGGGTTTTCATACTGTTCTACTACCTTTTTCTCTTCGTCAATCACTCCTATAATTTCTGCTTCATCTAATGGCTTAAGATTTTGAGATTTATCGTATGTTACGACTATTTTCATGGCAATATACTGTTATTTTGCACTTAAATATTATTTGCTAATAAATCTTCATAAACTATCAATTAAAGTTAGAAATCAATTTACACTTATGGCATCAATTAAAATAGTATATTGTAGACCATGTGGTTATTTAGATAGAGCAATAGAATTAGCTAGATCTATATTAACATATTTTGACGGAATTAGCGTAGAGTTAGTGCAAGGGAAAAATGGTATATTTGATGTTTATATTGAGGATAATTTAATTTTTTCTAGATATGAAGCTAAAAGATTCCCAGAAGAAAATGAAATACTTAAAGAAATAGGAAAAAATTTTAATAAATAAATTAAAAACTTATTGTTGCCTTAATATTTTCAATATTCTATTTGGTATTTTTTCCAAGCTAGATCCTATAGATAATCCCTCATATCCTAACTGCATTGCTATTGTGCTAACTACATTACTTACTGACATTCCTTCTAAGTTAGCAGATCTTCCTTTTAATAATGTTAAGACAAGATCACCAGCCCACAATAATGTAGCAAAATCAGCAATTACAGCACCTATAGCTGATACTACCTCACCAGATATATAGGTTGGCGTTAATGGATAAATTTCAGCTCTTCTTACTAATCCCGCTAATCCAATATTCATAAATCCGATGTCTACCATAGCTGTTCCTATCATGTAGCCTATCATATGAATCCATCCTAATTTTGTCGAATACCACATTCTTCCAGTCAACATTGGAACCATGTAATATAATGTAGCAAATCCAGCTGGTACAATACTCCAGAATATCATAGCATGGAAATGAGCTGGGACCCACATAGTATTGTGTATTATCGAATCAAATGCTATATCAGCATTAGCTATTCCAGTAACACCTGCACCTATTGCCCCAGCAAAACTTATAGCAATCCAAACAGATATTAAATTAGGTTTGAATTGTGCTCCTTTTACTGTAGCCCATAAATTAAAGAAAGTTAACATTGATGGAACAACTACAGCATATGTTAAAACTTCTTGAAGAATCTTTACTGAAACTGGTAAATCTACCATGTATAAATGATGTATTGGTACGTTGTTTGAGAATATTAAGTATAATAGAGCAGCTATTCTAGCCATTTTATCGCTATATAGTGGTCTTCCAGCTAGTAAAGGAATTAAATAGTACATTGAGGCTACTGCTGGCATCCATACTATGTATACTATAGAGTGTCCTAATATCCAGAATGCTATTTGGTTTGCTATTGGATCTAATCCAACTAATCCGTAATAAGCCAGAATATCCCAAGTATTTGCTGCAGTTTCTCCGCTCCATCCTAATGCTATCATTAATGAAGTCATTAAAGCAAATACTGCAAATATTGGCAATTTTTCTTTCATTCCCTTAGTTGCCAAGTAGTAATGATAAATTAACCATATTACAAATATGTAAGTACCAATATCCATGAATTCATATCCAAAGAACCATAAAGGACTAACTACATATTGTGAGTAGTTAGGTATTCCCAACGGATTCATGTAGTACCAACCAGTTGCTCCAAAGTAGTTGTCATTAAATGAAGGAAATGCTACTATTGGTCCTTCCATTAGCATAAATGCGATGTTAAATAATATGAATCCAATATTTAAGAACCATTTAGCTCTTGGTTGGAAATTAAGTAGTTTATATGAGAGGAAAATAAATATTGCTACTTCTAATTGCACTGCAAATCCAAATAGGTCTCTTACTCCATGTAAAGTTATTGATCCATAATATTCTTGACTTGTTATTACTAGAGTTTGAGATAAACCCCAGGAAGCTTCTTGAATTCTTGCCATTAATGCATCTATAATTCCTAGTATTCCCCATATTAGGCTCATTACAATCATAGCCATAGTTATTCTGCTTACCCAATCTTTATCAAGTTGAAATACAGCATTGACCAGCGTTACAAGAGGATTAGACTTAGAACTCATGGTTAAGTATGTTAAATTAACATATTTACCATTTTCTTTTGAAGAATTATAAAGATTTATAAAAACTTACTTAAAAATTTTTGAGATATATCAGCATAAGTTACTTAACTTAATTATACTATAATTATATTCTATTTTTATTAAAATACATATAGAACTGTAATAGCTAGAAACATAATTGTTTTTAAGCTTATTCATATAATTAGCTTAATGTATATTAATGTAGAATTTACTAGAAAAGATACAGCTAAATTAGTTATAAATACTAATACAAAATATAATGTAATGAACATAAAGTTTATGACTGAATTTTTAGATACTTTGGCTGATATAGAAAAAGAGAAGAATTGTAGATTTCTTATAATCAAAGGTCAGACTAATTTTGGGTCTGGAGCAGATATAAAGGAACTCAATATAGCATCAAAAGATAGAGAGTTTGCAGTTTCCTTCTTTAATTATATGAAAGAGATATATAATCGATTAATTAATTTGGATAAAATTACTATAGCACAAGTTGAAGGTATAGCCTATGGTGCACATTTAGAATTGTTATTAGTTATGGATTTTATAATATCTAAGAGAGATGCGAAATTTGCTGCTCCAGGTGGTAAAATTGGTGTATTTCCACCAGTGTTAATCACATTAGGCCCATATCTAATAGGAATACAAAATACTAGAAGACTAGCAATGTTAGGTGAGGAAATTAGTGCTGATGAAGCAGAAAAAATTGGTTTGATAACTAAGTCTACTGATGAATTAGATCTTGAAACTGAAAAAATAATTGAGAGAATGCATTATATGGCTCCTTCATCATTAGCTCTTATGAAGAGACATATTTCTAAATATTTAGAAAGGGAATTAGATAACGTATTTAAAACATTAAGTATCCAAGTTACTAGTGATGATTCTAGAGAAGGAATTAATGCATTTCTATCGAAAATTCAGCCTAGCTGGCTACTCAATCTCTCTCAATCTAAGTAGTTTTGATCCTAAATATATTGTTATTACCATAAAAATTAACACATATATTATTTCCCACATTTGTGGTAATTGTTGATAAACTATTGTTTGTCTAATCACATTATTTAATACTGATACTGGCTGATATTCTATAATTGATCTTATTAGTGGAGGAAATGAGCTTGTATAGAAGAAAGAATTACTTAAGAACATTAGTGGAAATACTAATATATTAGCAGCTACGTTAGCTACAAACAATTTATCCTTAGGAGTTAGACCAAATATTATAGCCCCTAATCCAGAGAACATTAAAGTACCTAGTATGAGAAATAAAATAAATGCTACACCTATTGCTGGTATAAATCCAAATAGTACTGCTAAAAGCAATAATGGGGCAATAGATATAAGTGTTATTATGATTTCATAAATCATTAATGATGTTACCCATTCATAACTTTTTAATGGTGATGCTGCCAGCCTTTCAACTAATTTATCTCTATAATATCCTGCTGCAACACCAGTTACTCCAAATACTCCATTAGAAAGTGCAATAACTCCTATCATTCCAGATATTATATATTCGACATATGTGAATCCTGTTCCTTCATTAAGGTTGAATTTGTATGATGTATTACTATCATTATAGGAGCTAATTAATGCTTTTAATGAAGGAATCAAATAACTTTCTCCTGAAGGATAATATATATCAAATGTCGATCTATTTGTTATTTTTACATAAATATAATTATGAAGTAATGCATCATGAATACTCATATTGCTTTGTATTCCTATAAATAGATCTGAAGAATTTAGATATTTAGCTAATGAATATTGGTTAGTAATTACTATTTGACTCACGTGATTTATTCCTCCGAAACCTATTGCAAATATGAGCGTTAGAAATATAGGAAAGATTATTACGAAAAATAGTGTAGTTTTACTACTTAGATTGTCCTTAGTTATCGCTTTAGCTGTAGCTAATATGTTTTTAAGCATTACTGCTCACCTAAGGTCTCTAATAATGCAAGGTAAGCCTCTTCAAGACTTGATTTTTCAAATTCTTTCATTAAACCATCTGGTGTTGTTAATCTTAAGATTTTTCCATCATATACTATTGCTATCTTGTCAGATAATTTTTGTGCTTCATCTAAATAGTGAGTTGTAAGTAAAACAGTGAGATTTTTATTTTTCAAATCTTTCATTATTTCCCATATATTTCTTCTAGACTTAGGATCTAATCCTACTGTAGGTTCGTCAAGATATATTATCTTAGGATTACCTACTAAAGCTATAGCTATTGCTACTCTTCTTTTGTATCCTCCTGATAAATTTTTGTATCTGACTTTTTCATAATTTTTTAAATCTAATTTTTCTATTATCTCATCAATTTGGTTTTCATTTCCTCCATATAGTTTGGAAAAATATGCTATATTGTCTCTTACTGTTAAATCAGAGAAACCTTGAAATTCTTGAGGGACTATTCCTACGATTTTTCTTACGTTAGAACATTCTTTTGGAATTTTATATCCTAAAACTTCTACTTCTCCTTTACTAGGAGATATCATGCATGATAATACTTTTACAGTTGTAGTTTTTCCTGCTCCGTTAGGTCCAAGTAAGGAAAAGATTTCTCCTTCATTTACTTCAAAAGATATGCCTTTCAATATATCCTTTTTTCCGTAAGATTTCCATAAGTCTTTAACTTTAATCGTAATCATAATTTATTTACTTTGAGAAGAATTGGTTAATGTGTCTTTTGGTAAGATTCCAATAAGAGATTTTTTATATAAAATAAAATCTGGCAATTGTGAGATATGTCCTTCAATAGGCGAAGATGCAGGAATAGTTAAGACAAATGATCAATATATTGTAACTCATTCAGATCCTATAACCGAATCATCAATAGATCCTGGATTTTTATCAGTTGCTGTTGCTTGTAACGATATCAATATGAAAGGAGTTAAGTGTAAATGGATTTTAAGTACTCTTCTTCTGTCTTCAAAGAATAGTCTAGATAAAATTATCTCAGGAATTAACTATGCATGTGAAAGAATAGGCTGTTCAGTAATTGGAGGTCATACTGAAGTAGTAAAAGATCTACCAAGAGATATTGTAGTTACTACTGCTTTTTCCACTACAAATAAAGTAATCTCAGCTAAAAATGCTAACGATGGAGATTATATAGTAGTAGTAGGCAGTATAGGTATTGAAGGAACATGGATATTAGCTTCTGAATTTTCAGATTTATTGCTAAAAGAAGGAATTGAAAAGAATATGATTGAAAATGCACAAAAATTTAAAAATGATATAATAATCCAAGATAAAGCATTATTAGTTTCAGATTTTGCGATAGGAATGCACGATGCTACAGAAGGTGGGGTTTATCAAGCGATATTAGAAATTTCTAAGTTATCTGGATTAAAGGCTAAGGTTAATCCTAATTTATTTCCAATAAGAGAGGAAACAGAAATCATTACTAGAAGGCTTAAGATAAATCCATTCACCTTAGTTTCTTCAGGTTCTTTTGTAGTTATAACTAGACATCCAGAAGAAATATTAAAGAGAGTTAATGAGGCGCGTGTTGTAGGAAGATTAATAAAAGGGGAACCAGAATTGCAAGTTGAAGGAGTTGGAACATATAGGGATGACTTTAGGGAAGAACTTGTTGAATTTGAGAGCAATTATAATGGCTGGAGGTAAAGGAAGTAGGCTAGGCACATCCTATAAGCCAGTAATAAATATATGCGGTAAACCTATGATTTTATGGATATATGATACGATCAGACAAATAGTATATGAGCGGAATATTTATATTGCAACATTAAGAATTCATAATTTGCTCCCTATTTTGTACAAATTCTTTAGTGAAAGAAATTTCGTATTTACATCAGGTATCGGTTATGAGTATGATATTTTAGAAGCTGTTAGAAGAGTGGGATTTCCTGTAATAGTATTACCTTCAGATACTCCTTTTGTTTCTTTAGAGGATTTGCTTTATCTTATTTTTTCATGTAAATCAGCAATATGTAATCTTATTACTAAATCAAAATATGTAGGAATTAGTTTTTGGCAGTCATTAAATATTAATGACTATTCAAATATAGAGTCTAGAAAAGAAATAATAAATGTTAACACAGAAGAGGATATAATAACTGCTATAAATCAATGTAAGAGGGGAAATTTTGAAAAGAATAGTAATACTCTCCCAATATAGGGGTATAATGTTTCCAATATATGTCCTATTAGCTCTATTTCTAATGATCATCTCTATAGGTTATTTTAAAGACGTTTTACTTTTTATAGGAATAAGTAGAAAACTTAGTTACATTTTAGCTTTTGAAATATCTATTCTTAGTTTTGCTTTAAGTCCAGTAAATTTAGTTGTAAAAGAAATTAAGAGAGAAGCTTTAGTTCCTAGATATGATGTAATCTATGTTTTCGGTATTCCTTTTTATGTACCTAAACTCTCTCAAGATTATCTTACTACCCTTATAGCTATAAACTTTGGAGGAGCTATTATTCCATTATTACTTTCTATTACATTATTATTTTTGACTTTTAAGTATATTTTTCTTACAATAGTAGATATAATATTGCTTATACTGATTTCTAAGTTATTCTCTAGAGTTGTGGACGGAGTTGGAGTTGTTATGCATCCGTTTATTCCTCCAATTTTTGCAGTAATTTTTAGTTACATACTCTTTTTCCATTACCCTCAACTAGTACCAGTTGCTGCATATATAAGCAGTGTAATAGGTACTCTAGTGGGAGCGGATATTTTAAATTTAAATAATATCATAAAAGCATCTCCCCAAATAGTTAGTATAGGAGGAATGGGAAGTTTTGATGGTATATTTCTTTCCGGTCTTTTCTCTATAGTATTTGGAGAATTAATAATAGCACTTTTATAATCTTAAGTAAGAAATATTGCTTTTAATTTTACTAGAGTTAACATCTAATTATTTACTAACAAATTACTACTATGTCCTTAGATTAGTATGAATAGTCATATTAACTATAATAATATGAACTATTATTCTTCATTCTATACTCTATATTCTAGATATTTCTTGTTCTATACAATGTAAATCTTATTAAAAGTGAAGACTGAATGCCTTGCCGTTAGCTGCATAAGTGATAAGCTGTAAATTTATATCATTTTCTGATATTACAAGTAACTATGGAAGAAAGAAGCGAAATTTTAGTTAAATTGAAGGAAGCTACGGATTATTTTGTTTCAAATGATAGATCTTATCTGCTTATTCCAGAAATAAGAACAAATTTTGGTTATGCTTTACCTAATGCAGAATCTCAAAATGATGTTGCTGCAATACCTGGTAGATTAACTGTAGCATTTAATAAAGTAGTATATTGCTTTCCTCCAGCGTTTGGAGCGTCAGATCATATTTCTAGAGTAATTTTGACAGCAATGAAATATAATCAAGATATACGTAGTGCAATAGATATAAAATATTATGAAAAAATAGTAAATACGCTAAATAAAATTGACCCAAATAATATCTATATATTTAATAGGAAACTAGAGCCAGAAGAGTCTAGAGAAAAAGAAAGGCATACTATGAATTTTATGGTAGAGTCTGCCTATAGAAAATTAGGTAAGATTCCTACATTTATAGTTGATTTAGGTGATTATGGAAAAGAACCTACTATATTTGTTTTAGCTAAAGAACCAATGGAAGTGGCAAAGATTTCTCTAGGACTGCTTAGCTTCATCTAGAGTCTTCTCTATTTCACTCCTGCATCTCTCGAGTATAGACTGAATTTTATTAAAATTTTCTTCATTTAAACTATCCTTATAGCTATATAATATTAGACCTAAATCAAAGAGCTCAGAAACGAGTTTTCTATAATGATTTTTACTGCTAAAAATAGTTTTTACCTCAGTTTTCATATTTTTGAGCGTATCCTTTCCCTTATCAGTTATACAATATATTTTTTTATTATCTTTCTCTTCAATAGAAACTAAATTATTTGTTACTAATTGTTTAAGTACTGGGTAAATAGAACCAGGCGATGGCTTATAAATGCCATTAAACTTTGCTTCTATACTTTTTATAATTTCATAAGCGTACATAGGCTTTTTATCAAGAGCCTCAAGGATTAGCATTTTTAATGTTCCTTTTCTAAGCCTTTCTAAATTAATCTTCATAATTTAAGAAAAAGCAACGTTATTTATAATTTTAATTCTTGTTAGCAAGACATCAATCTATTTTTATAATAAACTTTATTTAATTAAGAAAAATTTTTTGGGTCACCCTTAAATAGTGGAAAAATAGATCTTTAGCTATGACTAACAAAGTTATTATAATAGGCGGAGGCAATGCTGGAACAATAGTAGCTAATAAATTGTCCAAATATAAAGAAGTCGAAGTAAAAGTTATTGAGCCATCGGAATATCACTATTATCAGCCAGCTACAATAGATATAGCAGTAGGCTTAGATGAGGAAAATAAGTTTGTAAAACATAATTCAGAATTATTAGATGATAAGTGGATAAAAGCTTCTGTATCTAAAGTTGATGTAGAAAATCATCAAGTATTTTTAAATAATGGTAATAAAATAGAGTATGATTATCTAGTAATAGCTGCAGGAGTAAAAAATAAAAAAATTGAAGGATTTCCATCTTGGCACAATATTGAAGGAGCTAAGGAAATGAGAAATTTAGTTTCGAACTTTAATGGGAAAAGAATAGTAGTAGGATACTTTGGGACTATAAAATGTCCTGCAGCTCCATTTGAGTTAAGTTTTCTGTTGAAACAGAAATATCCTACTGCTGAAGTAACTTTAGTCAATCCAGTCTCTCAACCTCCAGAGATTCAAAAACCTATGGCAGAAATCTTAGGCAAAAGGGCCAAAGAATTAGGTGTAAAAGTAATTAGAGGATTTAAAATAACTAACATAGATAATAAAAATAAGATAATAGAATCAGAGGCTGGAGACAAAATAAACTACGATCTAGGGTTAATAGACACTCCTATATTTGCAGGAGAAGAGTTTTCCAACTTAGTAGATAATAAGACGAATTTAATTTCAGTAGATAAAGAAACTTTACGCTATAATAATTATGATAATGTATTTGCAATAGGTGACATAACTAATATATTAATACCACCTAAGACCGGAAGTCTAGCTCACTTTGAAGCAAACTATGTTACTAAAACAATAATTAATTCCATCTTTGGATATGAGAAATTAAAATTTAAAGGTGATGCAATGTGTGCAGTATATAACGGATTCGACATAGGTTCATTTATCTATATGAACTATTCTAAAAGTTTCGCTTTAGGTCCTTCATCAATATTCTTTACTACAAAGAAAATATTTGGTAATCTCTACTGGCAAACTCTACTTGGTAAAATCTTATGAGAAACTATATACTTTGTCAAAAGTTATGCAAGAAAGTCTTATTAGGATATTACCTGATTTTAGATTGAGATATTTTTTCAGCTTTATCAAAAAGTTCTGGATACATACGCTTCAGTCCATACTCTAGAGCATCTTTTGCAACCTTACTCATTTTGAAGCCGGGTTTAGTGTTATATAAGTACTGAAGTACTAAAAATGAAGGATAACTCCATACTCCTATCTTAGGATCTTTATTTAGAAAAGTCTTCATTATACTTTCTACATTATCTTCTCTATCCTCTGCATTCTCTACTCTACTGTTTTCTGTCTTCTCTTCTCTAGAATATTGATTATTCTCTGCGCTTTCTTCTTTCATAACTATGGAGTTTGAACTATTCTCTATGCTATCTATATTCTGAATTTTGGTTTCTTCAGTCTTTCTTTCTTCACTCTTTTCTATTTGTTCTTGGGTATTCTGTATTTTTTCTTCTGTATTCGTTTTAGTCTCTTCTCTAGACTCCTCCTTCTTATCTTTCTTTTCTAGATTCTTCTTTCTGTTAAGTAAGAAGTCTAGTTCACTCACTCTAGAGTCACCTTTGCTAACTCTTCAAAGAAGCGTGATAACTTTGGTTTCTTCAGTCTAATCTCTTCATATCTAATCGCTGGAACTCCTAGTCTAGAAGCTTCTACAAATAGTCTAGACTGAGGAATATGAATATTTGTAAAACTTACTGACGAAAGATCTATGGAAATTGATTTATTAGAAAGATTAGTAAATCCTATTGCTTTTTTCCCTATACTTTGTAGTCTACCATCTAGATTTTTAGCTGCTTCTATAGCTAGTGGTTGTGGGGTTACTGGGGATATTATTTTATCTGCTGCTATCATTGATGATACTGCTAAAGTTCCTAAATTTGGAGGTGTATCGATAACTAAAATGTCAAAATTATTAGAAACATCTTTTATTGACTTTACTACTTCATCTACTTCTCCGTTTAATTCTAATTTTAGTAAACCTAAATGAGCAGGAAATACTTCAACGTTGAATATATTTACACTTTTTCCTCCTAATGGATATTCCTTTTTATCTCTTTTCATACCAAAAGATGTTGTAGTTCCTCCTTCTGGATCTAGGTCAAGTAAGGCAGTATTTTTAGTTTTTGATAATACATAAGCCAGATTAACTGCTGTGGTGGTTTTTCCTACACCACCTTTCTGATTAATTACTGTTATTATCATGTCTAGAGTATTCAATGAAGACTATTTATAAGTCAATAGAGACAATAATATATCTCGATAGAGTAGAAATATAAAAGTTGGCTTATAATTATGAAATATGTCAGAAGAGTACTTTTTGAAATATTTAGGAGATGAAATTTTTGTTATATTATTAGGTCAGGCAGGAGATAAAACTTATTTTTATTATCCAAAAGGAGATGTAGTTTTTATAGTAAAAAATTCTGGAGAAATGATCATAAAGGAAATTAAAGAGATATATGGATCTACCCCATCAGGTATGAAGCTTGTTGATCCAAAGGAAAATTGGGATTCCATTAAGAAAAGAGATGTGATATGGTATATAAATGGGAAAGAAATACATTCAGATAATGTCTATGTAGTAATTAATAACGAAAAAGATTATGCTATGTTAGAAAATGCATCTCCTAATCGTTTTAAGTATTATATCCTAAAAGATCAAGATCCTTGGAGTTACGAAAAATGGTGTTGTGTATTAATAGCGTCAACTAAAGATTTAGATAATCTGCCTTCAACGTTTCAAAAAGTAAGATTATCTAATTTAGAATAACTTTTAAATAGGAAGAAGTATAAGATGATATTATGAGTGATATTATTAGAAAGAATTATAAATCTGAGATTTTCGATTATTCTCTATATTCAGATTTAGCTAAAATGGAAAGGAACCAAAAAGTAAAAGAAGTGTTAATTGAATTAGCAGAAGGAGAAAGATCTCACGCAGAATTTTGGAAGAATGTAGCTGAATCTAGGGGCATTTTGCTAGATAATTTAGGATTTTTTGATAAGATTAAGCTATTCTTTTTAAAGATATTTAGAAAAATATTAGGTCTTCCGCTAACAATAAAGTTAGCAGAACTAGGAGAAATAAATGATGCTCAGAAATATTATGAATTATCTAAAAATGAAGAATTTAACGATACAGAAAAGCAAAAATTATTAGATATTATGAACCAAGAACTAGTTCACGAGGAAGTTTTAACTCAAAGTCAAATAAATGCAGAAAGAATTAGGGATGCAATATATGCTGTAAGTGATGGATTAATAGAAGTATTAGCTGGTGTCTCAGGTTTGGATAGCGTATTAAATACTCCTTTCCTTGTCGCATTAGGTGGATTAATTATTGGAATATCAGGTATGATTTCAATGAGTATTGGAGCTTATCTATCTTCTAGTTCTGAAGAGGATATTAAAAAGAATAAAATTAAAAATAATATAAGTAGTATAAACGAAGAAAAAAATGAGAGCGGAGAAAGCGTTAAAATTACAGCGATTTCCTATATTCTTGGTGCTATAATTCCTATACTTCCTTTTCTAATAGGAATTGGAGGAATATTTGGATTAATAACATCATATGTAATTACTGGAATTTCTACCTTAATAGTCGGTAGTATTATTGGTCTATTAAGTAATTACAATCCATTAAAAAAGGGATTAATTATGACAGCTTTAGCAATAGGTGCTGCATTAGTAACACATGGAATAGGAGCTATATTTCATCTATTTGGTTATTGAGATATTTTCCAAGTTATTCCTTTTATTATTTCGTTTTTCGGTATAGCTTTCTTTTTATAATCGTAATATATACTTGCTTTTTCTTTTAACAGTAGTGTATTGCCTGAAATTACATCATCTTCTGTAGCTTTCCCTTTTATTATCTCAAAATTAAAACTATCTTTATTTTCGCTTCTACTAATAATTATTTCGTTTTCAAATGGTTTAACATTATTTGCTAATATTGAAACTAATAGCATCAAATCAATACTTGGAACTAGATTTGCAGAAAATATGGAGTCTTGAATCTTCTCTACAGACCTAGAATCCATAAATATATTTCTTTTTTTCTCAAAACTGATTTGTTTTCCATTTTTATATTCAATCAAGATATCGTCTTCTCCTTGTTTGCTTATTGCATTATCTAATTCTTTTAATGAATGATAAGGTACAAAAGAAACTCTAAAAATACCTTCAATTGGCATTGCCTTAGGAGGTACTTTATCATTATCTGTTATTTTTATTCTATTTATATTTCCTATTGGGATGAGATAATAGGGGAATTCTTGAACGCTTGGGCTAGAATCGTTTAATTGTTGTAAAGTTTTTTTATGAAGACAGTTTTATCATAACCGTATTCTTTAAATGTATTAGAAAATTTATTGTCTAGAGTTTTAACTAAGTTATTTAATAATTCATCTTCAAGATAAAACGTGAGAAGTGGAACGAGTTTATTTTCTTCTGAAAATTTTTCTGCTTCTTCAACGATTTTTGTTATTGAAGGTACTTTTCTAAGGATAGATAACGATACTGGGTTCATTCAATTTTTTCTATGTCTTATCTTAATAAAATTTTGCTTCAGATTTCTTCTACATTAAAGTTAATTATTTCCTTAAGGCGTTCTAATCTTAAGTTAAAATAATCTAAAGGATTAATTTCTGCTATAGCATAATTTTCTTCTTCTCCTAGTTCCGCTACATTCATTAAATCTACTATCTCTCCATTTTTAACTGGAACAATTGCTATACTATTACCTAAATAATTTGGAGGATTGTAAGCATTAGCATTTATTACAGCTATTCTATTCTCAAGGCTTCTTACTCTTAAATATTCTTTCCATAAATTTATTCCTTTAAAATTTATTTTTGATGGAACTAGCAAAATTTCCATTCCCTTAATTGCCATACTTCTTACTACTTCAGGAAAATCTGCGTCATAACAAATTGATATACCAAATTTTATGCCTCCAAAAGAAAAAAGAACTGCTTTATCTCCGGGTAAGTATTTTCCTTTTTCCTTTCCAAAAAGATGTATTTTCTTAGCTATTCCCTTAACATTTCCTTTAGAATCTATTATGGGAGAAACTATAGAAACACCATCCTCAACAGCTCCTGGAATTATGTAACTAGTGTACCTTATTGCTAATCGCTGAAATTCTTGTAATGGCATTTCATCTAGCGAATTAATCCATTTTTCAGGTAATAATACTAATTGTGCACCTTCCTTTAGAGATTTTTCAGTCAACTCTAAAGCTTTTTTTGCATTAGACGGCTGTACTATCGCTATTTTCATTCTTCTTCCTTACTCACTTTCTTATTTTCAAGCTTTTTTACCTTTTTTATAATATTATTCTCTATTTTTTCTACTGCCTTCTTTACTGCTACTATTGGATCCCAATCAGTTTCACTCGCTACAAAATTTCCTTGTTTAGTTGATGCGGTAATTGTTGTCTTATATAGAGTTTTTCCTTCACTACTCTTTGCCGTCTCCTTAAACGATACCTTAAAATCTATAATATCAGTTATTTTTTGGAGCTTACCCAAATATCTTTCTAAGACAGCATCTATTTCAGCTTTTATTTCTTCTTTTTTAAGATCAGATGTTAATTTTGCCTCTATTGGCATTGTTAAATTGTATTTGCTTTCTAAAGATTTTATAATGTCTATTCCACTAATTATGCCCGCTACGTAGTCACCTTCAATTACTGGAGCACCTGAAATACCTTTCTTTAACAATAATTGAGCAACTGATTTTACATTATCTGAACCATTAACAGAAATCACTGGACTAGACATTAATTCCTTCACTGGCATAGCCATTATTCTCTCTTCTTCGGTAAGTATTGAAGATCTTTTTCTCTCGTTAATTGAATATAATGCATTAACTATATCTCTAGAACTTATTATTCCTTCAAGTTTCTTGTTGTCAATAATAGGTATTCTACTAATATTATCTCTTATCATTAGCCATCTAACTCTAGCTATAGATTCTTCAGGTCCTACTGATATTACTGGAGAGCTCATGTATTCTCTAGCCTTATTATCTCCAAGTTGATTAGTGTCTAATAGATATTTTAATACTGTTTCTCTAGTTATTAATCCAATTAATTCCTTATTTTTGTTTACTAATGGTATAGCTCTAGCTTTAGTAGTATAGAATTTTGCAATAACCTTTCCAAAATCTTCCCCTTCTTGGATGGAAATTGATGGAGAAGATAAGCTAAGTACTTTAGAATCTGGACTAACGCGTCTTTTTAGTAAATCCTTATATGATAAAAGTCCAACTACTTTTTTATGTAATACAACTGGTACTACCCATTGATTCTCTTCTTTCATTTTAGCTAATATTTCACCCAGTCTAGAATCTGGATTAGCTATAACTTTTGGTTCTATCGCGATTTCTTCTGTACTCAAGTTCTCACGTATAATCTTTTATAATGAGAAAAATAAAACTTCTATGGATAACTATTGGCTAAGAAATCCGTATTTATCTGGCATGACAATTACTTGGATTACTCATTTCCTGCCGATCATCCTTTTAAATCTTTAAGAGAAAGCATGGCTAAAAAGTTAATGGAAGAAAGAGGATTTTTCCATTATATAGACATAGTAACTCCTAAACCTATAGAAGATGAAGAATTAGAAAAAATTCATGATAAAAAATATATAAAATTTGTAAAAGAAATGAGCCAAAAAGGTACTGGATATCTAGACGATGGCGATACTCCTGCATTTAAGGGAATTTATGAAGCTGCAAAAATTAGAGTAGGAGGAAGTGTTAAAGCGCTAGAAATGATAGAATCTGGGTACGATGTTGCTATAAATATAGGTGGGGGATTTCATCATGCGAAAAGATCATCAGCTGAAGGTTTTTGCGTTTTTAATGATGTAGCACTTATAGCAAAGTTAGCAGAAAAGAAATACAAAATAGCAATAGTAGATATAGATGGTCATCACGCAGACGGTACTCAAGAGATATTATATGACGATAATAGAGTATTGAAGATTTCACTACATATGTACCATAAAAATTTCTTCCCAGGTACAGGTAATTATGATGAAATAGGAGAAGGTAATGGCAAGGGACTAACACTTAATGTTCCATTACCTCCAGGTACTGCTGATGACGCATATATCTATGCTTTTAAAGAAACTGCAGTGAAAAAATTATTAAAGTTTAAACCAGAACTAACTATTATTGTAGACGGAGGAGATTCACATTTCGGAGATCCACTAGTAGAATTAAAACTAAGTACAAAAGGATACTATAATGTAATTCAAGAAATTCTAAATGCTATACAAAATTCTAAAATAATACTACTGGGAGGCGGTGGATATAATTATGATTCTACAGCACGAATTTGGACGATTTCCACAGCAGAAATTTCTGGAATTTACTCTTCTGATATTGATATACTTCACGATTGTTGCTACACATCATCAACAAATTTTGTAATGAATAAAGTAAGAGATGTAGTAGAAAAAATAAAACAAATCCATAATTTGAATTAAATATTATTGAGATATTAAAATTAGAGAGGATGCTTTTCTTACTTTCTCCTTTGCCTCTTCTATTGTATTTCCAGTGGCTAATACTACTCCCATCCTTCTCTTCTCATATGCATATGGCTTTCCAAAAAGTCTTATTTGAACTCCTGGAATCTGTAACGCCTTATCAATATTAATATATTTTGGATTCCACATTTCTCTTTCAGCTAAAATCACATGAGATGCAGCAGGACTTACTAATTTAACTTCTGGCGTTGGTAAACCTATAGCACTTCTTATGTGAACCTGGAACTCACTTATATCTTGGCTAGCCATAGTTACCATTCCAGTGTCATGAGGTCTTGGAGACACTTCACTAAATAATATTCTGTTACCTGATTTTATTATTTCTACTCCAAAAATTCCTAATCCTCCTAATTCTTCTACTACTCTAATAGCATATTCCTTTGCTTTACTTATTACATCGTCTGGCAATGAGGACGGTTGCCAAGACTCTACATAGTAATAACTTGGTCTCTGATGCTCTACCGGTTGAAATGTAGAAGTAGTAATTCCATTTCCAGTACTATATCTGTAAGTTAGAATAGTTAGTTCAGTATCTATTTTTAGGTATTCCTCTACAATAACCCTTTTTCCTTTTCCTCTAGCGTGAGATATAGATTCTTTATATGCATTTTCTACTTCATTTTCGTTATTAATGAGAACATGGCCATGGCCGCTAGAACTCATTTCTGGCTTTATCAGACATGGATAGCCTATGTCTTTGCATGCTTCTTTTACTTCTTCAGCACTTTCAGCGAAAGCGTAATTGCTTGTGGGGACTTTTACTTTTTCTGCAGCTAGCCTTCTTAGTTCTATTCTGTTCATGCAAGTTTTTACTGCATTAGCATTGGGAATTATTCTATATCCGCTATCTTCTAAGTCAACTAAGGCATCAGTGTTTATAGCTTCTATTTCTGCTATTACTGCATCAGGATTTTCTCTTTTTATTATTGATGATATTGCTGGTCCGTCCATCATATCTACTACGTATTTTCTGCTTGCTACATGCATAGCAGGAGCCATATCATATCTATCTACAGCTATTACTTCTAATCCCATTCTTTGAGCTTCTATTGCCATTTCTTTTCCTAGCTCCCCACTTCCTAAAAGTAGAATTTTTTTTGCGTCTCCCAATAATGGTGTTCCTATTTCCATACTCCATATTACTTAGTGAAGTTAAAAAATTCGTCTATTATGTCTAATATATTTACTTCTTTAAGTAAATATCTATCCAAGAAAACAATCTTTTTGGATCTATAACAGTATTATATATGCATGACCAGAATAATGGTGGTTTGCAAATTCCAGAAAATGGAAATACTATTGCTCCAAATTTGAAATATTTGGAATATTCTAAAGTTTGCTGATATCCATTTTCCTTAATTTTAGCTTCTATTGCTAGCTTATTTTCTATAATAAAATCTGGTCTATTATGAGAATTGGGAAATAATTTACTACTTATGAAAATTTCTCTATTTCTTTCAACATTATACCTATTCTGAAGCAATTGAAAGATGTAATCCTCGAATATTTTTCCTAGAAGGTTATATAGTCTGATTTTCCTTTCTTTTGGATAATAGGCTATGCATTGATCTATGCTTATGTGATCATTTTGTATTTTGCTTTCTATTAATCTTATTCTTCTTATAATTTCTTGATCTTCTTTATCTAGCCAAAAATTTGGGTTAATAATTTCTTCTTTATTCTCGTTATATGCTCTAACTATAGAATTATCTATTATAACTATTATTTTTCCATTTTCATCAGGATAAAGTAAGTTATTTTTCTCAGTATATCTAAATATCTTCATGGACAAACTTATTAACGTATTACAATATCTTAAAGACTGTGCTATTAACTATCAATGACATATTATGGGGTGTAATACTTACTCTTTGGGTAATGTTTGTTACTTTATATTTATCTAAGATAATAGCAAAAAAGACAACTGTATATGTTGCTAGAAAATCTATCCATATGCTAGGAGGCGGTGTAGTAGCAGTTATTTCTCCTTATCTGTTTTCTTCTCCTCTTTTACCGATAATATTATCATATATTTTATCAGGTTACTTGATTTTTCATAGAAAAGAAGGTAAGATGCTTAATTGGTTTCAAGACACAGAAAACCAAGGGGAAGTGTATTTTACTTTTTCGTTTGGAACTATATTACTTCTTAGTTGGTTAATTATGCCCAACTTTTGGGACCCTGGCATAAAATATTTGTATATAGCGTTATTGCCATTATTTTATATGGCATTTGGAGATGGAGTTACGGGTATTATAAGGAATTATGTGTATAAAAAAAGGATAAAGGGATTATGGGGCTCTCTAGGAATGTTAGTTGTATGTACAGTTTTAGGCTATTTCCTATTGTCTATTTATGGACTAATATCCGGAATTTTAGCAACTATTGTAGAAAGAATAGGCAAGATAGATGATAATATTCTAGTTCCATTTGTTCCATTTGTTTTCCTATTAGTCACTGTAAAATTTTTCTAATTTCATAAACATTTCATGGTTAAATATCTTTAATTTTAGATCATGCGTGTTTATTATAATAACTCCATCTATTTTGGCTGATTTTATTGATGATAAAGTTATATCTAAACTATTGTGGTATTTTCTTATTAGCCTGAGTAGTTCTCTTATTTCATTTTCACTCCTTTCTTCTTGATGTTTAAGTAAAGGATAAGGAATTGGAGGAATGTAATATGATGGAACAGCAATAAAAAATTGTGAGGCTAAATTACTATACCTAGATATTTTTAAGGCCATTCTGCTTCGTAAAAATTCTTCCTGATTTGAAATAAAATTTGGTGGAACATATCCAGTCTCTACTTCAATTCCAATATCTAAACCTTTTATACTATATATATCTATTATCTTACCCTCTATTTCGTGTTCTACATGAACTTTAAATCCTTCCTTTATTAAGTATGAAGCTGTTATTAATTCTAAAGATGAATGGTTAATATTAACTAGACCTAATTTATGAAATTCTATTAATCTTTCATAAATATTTTCTAACTGATCTGAATTACCGTAGTATGTAACTATCTTCTTTTTTAAATTTGAGATATCTTTAACAAACGTATCTACTTTCACTTTTAACTACCTCTCAGGTTGGGGAAACGCTCTTCATTAACCTCAGTAAACCGTCACATCATCATTAGCTTAACTTTAACAATTCTAGATAATAAATTATGTTTATGTTAAGCTTTCTAATAGGTTCTCCTGCTCCATCTTGGTATGATTTAAAAGATATATTCGAAGAATACAGTAACGTAGCAGTATATGTAGACAAAGATAATAAAATAGAAATAATAAAAGTAAGTGATGTTAATGACTTCTTTCTTCCTACATCTGTACTACTAGATCCTTCATATTTAAATAAACTAAAAGTGTATTACCTTAAGCTAAAAAAATATGTAGCTTTTCCGTCATTTAATTTGGAATTAATAAGATACTTTGTGCAATTTGAAAAATGGAGGGCTATGGAATATTATTGCGGTGATACTTTTAAGGGAGGTTGGATAATTTATGATTGCGAAGGAGAAAAATGCGAACAGAAACAAATGAAACATTTACGTTTAGATGATAGTCTTGATTCAATAAAGGAACACATGAAGATTTTTGAAGAGTAAACGTATTTGTATATTAAATAAACAAGTTATTTCCCTATTTTTTTTATTTTTGAATAAAATATTTTTAACATAAGTCATAATTCATGAGGCTCTTTTCCAAGACTGAAGTCTTTAACATTTTTGAATCTATCTAGCATATATTTCCTATTTTCTTTTCCACTTTTTATAAATTCATATAAAAGTTTAGCAACACCGGGTCCAACCTCGGCTCCATAACCATTAAATCCACCTACGAAATATAAGTTATCTAGAATTCTACCATACATAGGCCTCATATCTGGAGTTCCTTCACAGAACTCGCCTGAAGTATATATTGGAGTGACATTTCCTAATCTCTTTTTAGCTCTATTAAGAACTTCGTAGGGATCAACTTTCAACTTAGTGCCTGGTTTAGCTTCAATTATAGCTCCATCTCCAATAATTGCTGTGTTAATTCCTAATCCTAAAAATGGTCTAGAATAGAAATTCAATTCATAATCGTATATGAACATTTTATCTAGTTTTGCATGTTCAGTAATACTTAACGATGCCCAACAATAATAACTCTTTGTTTTTACGTTAAATAACTCATTATTCCATGGTCCAGCCGATAAAATAAATAGGTCAGCTGATATTTCTTTGCCATTTACAGTTACTATTGCTTTATTTTCTTTTTCAGTTATTTTAGCAGGCATTTTTATTATTGGTACATTATTTATCATTGTATTAATGTATACTAATCTATCCCCATTTTCAGCATATATTCCTTCTGTATTAAGCCAATTAATATATTTCTCTTCAATTCTTGCTCCAGCTTCTGTCCACTCGTCTAATAATCTTTTATCAATCTTTCCAATTGTAAATGATGGATACTCTTTTAAAGGAATATTAAATTCTCTATAAAATTCTAAACTTTTTTTAGCTAATAATACATCGTCATCAACTAGTAATAATGAGTGTATAAGGCTTGGGAAAATTCTTCTTTTTCTAGGATCTATTACTATTACCTCATCGTTACTTTTTTTAAATAAATGATATAGTGAACTTCCAGCTATTCCAGAACCTATTATTGCGATCTTCAACGAAATAAACGATAAATAAAAATGCTATAAATAGTTTTCTAGATGATTACTGAAGGATATTTTATCGAATATAGGAATATAATATGGGCAGTAAAAGGCTGTACACATCCTGAAGGGTATGTAGTTGCTATTCCTAGAAAAATAGGAGATTATAAGATAAAAAAATTTTCAGAAGGAATGAAGTTAATAAAAGAAAAATTTCCTTTCCTTTTACATTATGTAAAAGAAATAGGCTTTGAAGTGCCTCTAATTCCACTAAAGGAAAGTAAAATATTTGATCCTTTTTCAGTTAGATCTAATAATAAGGACATTAATGATTTTCTTTCCTTATTTTCTGAAGTAGGTATTACGGGTAGTTTATTATATGAAGGAAAAGGCCATGATATAGATATTATAACATTTAATCCAAAAAATTATGATGTACTGAAGAAATTGAGAGAAGAAAAACTAACTTCTCCCTTAACCATGGTAAATAGAAACGAATTAGAAATTTTAGATTACAATGATTTTAAAAAATTAAAACAGAATCGCCTCCTTGAAGGTACATATAAGGGGATTCCTTATACTTTTAAGATAGTGCAGTGTGAGAATTTTACTGCAGTTAAATCTATTACTTCATTTGAAGGCATTGTAGAAATAGTAGAGGCTAAAAAATATTTTAGTATCCCTGTAAAATATATAACAAGAGAAGGATTAGTTATTACTAGTTTTAGGACTAGATTTACCGAATTATCATTAGGGACTAAATTATATGTTAAGGGCTATATTTTGCGTAGAGAAAATTTTGACGATTTAGATTTAGATATAGCTGAAAAAGTAAAAATTATTTAGCATATTAACTCATATTACGTATGAGTGGGCATAAAGCGCATAGAGAACTTGCTCCAAAAGTACTAAATTTTTATGTGATAACGATAAGTACGTCCAGATATGAGAAACTTATAAAAAAAGAGCCAGTAGTTGATGAATCTGGGGATTTAATAAAAGAAAAAATAATTTCTTCTGGTCATAAGTTAATAGGGTACGATTTAGTTTCTGATAATAAAATAAAAATTCTTAAAGCTTTTATCTCAGCTATAGATAATCCAGAAGTCGATGTTATAGTTTCATCTGGAGGTACGGGATATTCGAAATCAGATATGACAGTTGAAGTAATAAGAGGAATTTTAGATAGAGAAGTAGAAGGATTTGGTCAAGTATTTCGTTATTTAAGCTATCAAGAAGAAGCCGTTAAGTCCGCTGCTTATCTTAGTAAAGCTACAGCCGGAATTGTAAATGATAAAGTAATTTATATATTACCTGGATCTCCAGATGCTGTAAAATTAGCATTAGAAAAATTAATACTTCCAGAGGTTTCACATCTTGTCTTCATTGCCAGATCCAAATAATAGTCCTTGAACTATATTTGTAACCTTATTTTTTATTTCTTCATTAAAGCTGTACTTGTTTAGGTTCATATAAAAGAATAATAAATCGAAATACTCCTTATCCTCTAAAGCAGACATTATAGCCCTAACTATAACCTCGTCAAAAACATTTGGGTTAACTTCCTTATACCATGATAGATCATCAATAATCTGATTGAGAGAATCTAGATTCTTTAATACTTCACTATATATTTTGTCTGATATTGTAGTATCAATATTAACTCCTAGTAAATCTACATAACTTTTAATTCCTAATTTTTTACTAGCTAGTGGGCAAAGGCTAATATCAGCCTTAGGTAATACATTTCCATATCCTTCACCATTTATAATATTAAGGAGCTCATAACTACAACCAGAATATTTACTTCCAGAGTAAAAACAAGGATAATGTATTTTCATATTTTTTATTGATTCGTTTAAAATATTGTTTAAAAGGTAATATGCAAAAGTAATCTCAATAATTTTAACTGACTTTAAAATCTGAAGATAATAAGATTCTTCAGGCGTAAGTGTTATAATTTCATCTACTCCTTCCAGTATTTTTTTCATTTTTTCCTTATCTATATCTCCTTTAATTAATTTATCTAATGGTTCATCTATAGTTATTATTCCAAGCTTTAGTCCTTTAAGAGATAAAAACTTAATTAGCTCGAATATTTCTTTTATAAAAGATTCTGAAATAGCAGTTATTACTATCGATTTACTTTGAGGAATGTTAATATTTAGACTAGGCGAAACAGACTTTAATTTAGCTTTGTTTTTTAAAGCATTTACTATATTTAAATCTGCTACGCATACTTCTTCACATAATTCGCACATATGACAGTTAGCAACTATATTTTCTTCGCTTTTATTTGATAATACATAAAAACCAATAGGAGAAAACATTAATGAATTGTTTTGACTTGAATGAGGGCAGACTTCAACGCAATTACCACATGCTATGCATCCGTTAAAATTAAGATGAGGAAAAACGCTTTCAACTCTTAATTCAATATCGCTAAGAATAACGTAGAACGCATCATTATTTCTTAGCGATATGTATGCATAATTAGCTTTTTCTAATTCGTCTGAGTTTAGTGAATCTAATTTAGTTTTTCCAATGTATATATATTTATACTTTTTTGCTGTAAAAAAGATTTGATCTCCTGTGCTAAATCCTTGTAAGTAACGTTTTACTAGGATTTCTCTTATTTCTGGATATGATACAACTAACGAAGTTTTATCTTCATTTTTTACAATAGATATATCTCTAAAAGGCAACGGGGAATTACTTAGCAAACTCTTAGTTCTAGATATTACGAACTTTGAGTCTCCTGAAATTTTCATAATTTTGAAAGGTTTATTTTCTTTCTTTATATATACTGAATATATTATTCCTCCCTTATATTTTCCAGTATATTTCTCTCCATTGAGATAAGCATCAACTTCTACTCTTGATGAAAAATCACCAAATTCATTAAAACCAAAACCACTTTCGTTAAAATATATACTTCCTCCTACTGAAAAATCAAATGGTAAATAAATTTCTGGATTATACTTAATTACATCTTTCCAACTAGTGCCAGCTAATACTCTAATTGAATTACCTAAGTCATCAACTCCTTTAAGAGAAGTAAAATCTAGAATTGTTTCACCTTGGACTTTACTTGCTCTAAAGAAATCGTAAATTGGAGCACTATTTACAAAGTTATTTTTTACGTCATCCTCAGATTTTACTGTAATAACTTTCTTAACATTATAATTAGTTAAAGTAGAAAAGAAGTCTTCCAGTAATCCCATATTTCAGTAACTAAAATATTCTATATTTATACTTTATGTTTACTAAGCACAAAGATGCTAAAGCTTATAATATTTTCTATATAAATTATATAATCTGAATTTTCCTCTTTATAAAGAGGAGTTCATTCAGTATTCATCAGTTATGTATAAAATACTAGCTAACACTATCTCCCCATACTTTAGTATCGTCAATTTTGTTCTCTCCTTTTATTACTTCAGATATTAATCTAAAGGATTTTCTTCTTGATAACATTCTATTATTATTACCACAATATGGACTATAAACGCATTTTGGACATCCATCTTCACAATCGCATTTACCTACTATGTCTAGTGCTACTTCGTAAGCATCTTCTAGTCTATCATAAAGGAGTTTTGAAACTCCGCTTCCACCTACAATAGAATCATAAATCACAACATGTCCACTAGGATAGCTTATGCCTGATAAATCAGTTAGCGAAGCTCCTGCTGTAACTCTTCCTGCAGAAATAAGTACATGCTCAGTAGCGTGATACGCTTCCATTCCATCAATTAATGAAAAATCTTGAAGAATTGGATGCTTTATTATTAATCCTTTAGTCTTATAAGAATACGTTAACGGTATTTTATATTCATAATCTTTTCCTTTATCTTCTTTTTTAGAATAAAAATCATGGATTACAAATCCGTGAACTGAAACTTTAACTTCCACTTCTCCATATTTTACTGGTAATCCATATACATTTCTATTTTCATATTCTTTGAAATCTAATAATTCCACATCATAAAGTGGCTTAGTATAATATGGTAATTCTTTATCTACTTTTTCAACTTTAGCAGTAAAAGTATTGAGATCTATTTCATCAACTATATAAGTTCTTTTTGAAACTAGATAAACTGCATTTGGATAAAGGTCATATAATGCTATTGGTAATTCTCTTTCTCCTATTTTCTTTTTATCCTTATCGTAAATTCTTATAATTGGTCCAGTACTTCTTAATGAGGTGCTAGCTACATATCTTTTAGTCTCTCTTGTAGCATAAGCAACACCATTGACTATACTCAATTTTCCTTCATTTTCTAGAATTTTTAGAGCTTTTATCCATAATGGAGGTAAATGGTCTATTTTGATCATTTTTTTCTCTAGCAAATAGGAAGCAGCATGAATTTTAATTACCTCCAAATTACTAGTATCAAAAGGTAACGGATTTAGTTTACGAGAGAAAAACTCTTCAGGCTTTCTAACAAAATACGAATCAATAGGATCTTCTCCAAGAATAGTTATAATATAACCTATATTATTTTTCCTTCCCGCTCTTCCAGCTCTTTGTAGATACTTTGGAAAACTTGGAGGATTTTCCGCCATTATAACAGCATCAAGGTCTCCAATATCGATTCCTAACTCCAATGTAGGAGTAGCTACTACACCCATTGTTCTGCCTTTCTTTAAATCTTCTTCAATTTTAATCCTTTCAGAAGGTAATAATCCGGCTCTATGTACTGCTAAATTGACGCCAAACCTATCCCCTATCTTTGCAGTAACTTCAGCCATCTGTTGGGAATCAGTAAAAACTAATACTTTCATTCCCATTTTTATTAAAAGAGCTGCAGTATATGCTGCAAGAGTCCATCTACTAACGCCTTTTGAATTTACTAAGATATGAATTCCCATTCCTTTCCTTCTTTTTGTACCTTCAATTATATCTCCTGGCTCATCAAATAATTCATTAAACATAAAAGGGGTAGCTCCAATGGTAGCACTAGAAGCTATAACATGAATATCGTTAGAAAATTCCTTAAGCCTATCACTTATCATTCTTATGTGCGAACCTAATACTCCCTCGTAGACATGAATTTCATCGAAAACAAAGTGATCAGAAGATCTAATTAGTTTTCTGATATTAGGACTTAAAGGCAAACCTACATGTATCATATCAGGATTAGTTATTAGAATATCTGGAGGATTAGCGTATAGTCTATCTCTTTCCGTTTTAGGAGTATCTCCATCTAATATTCCTACGCTTATGGGTAAGTTTTTTGTTAGTCTCTCTACTCTTTCTAGTTGATCTCTAGCTAGAGCTTTAGTCGGATAAATTATTGTACTTTTATCATGATTTTTAAGTGTTAAATCTAGAATCGGAATTAGAAACGCTTCAGTTTTACCTGTTCCTGTGCCTGAAATGATGAGAACATTTTTTCCATTTTCTATTACTTTTAAAGATTCTTCTTGATATTTATATAACCTAGAAATACCAATTCCTAATAAAGCTTCTTTTAATTTATTATGAATATTCAGATCTTTCACATAGTCTCCCATTTCTGGTTCAAGTTCAGATTCAGTACGAACATGAACGATCTCAGCAGAGAATAATTTTAATCCTTCCTCAAGTTTCTCTAGAACTTCCATACTTTTAATAACTCAGCTTCATAACTAAAAAATATGGTTAATATCTTAGAAAATAAAGGAGATTTGAGGAATTTTATTCAAGAAAATTTAGGAAAGGAAAAAATTGAGGTAATAATATCATCTAGTGTCCTAGAATCATCTCCAGAAATAGTAGGAAAATACGGTTATTCAATAATTGATGGAGAAGATTTACCTAATGGCTATTTTAAATTAACTTTAGAATATAGAAAAGAGAAATTAAAATAAAATAAATTTTATATAATTTACTCACTTAATTAGAGGAATCCACATGTGCAGTGTTAGTGGAGTTCTAATATTAGATAATAACAAAAAAGATGAAATTGAAAGAAAGTTTATACAGATCTTAAAGAATGCAGAAGACAGAGGAAGAGATAGTTTTGGAATAATTATAATTAATAAGGATGGTTCTACTAGATCGATAAAATCGATTGGAAAGCCATCAGAAAATGAAGAAAAACTGCACGATCTTTTTGACGAAAATACTTCAATCGCAATAGCAAACAATAGAGCAGAACCAACTACAGAATATGTAAATAAAAAGGAAGAGAAAGATATACAGCCTTTTGAAGGAGAAAGATATATTGTAACTCATAATGGAATTATAGCAAATGACATAGAAATAGAGAAAAAATACGGAATAAAGAGATTAACAAAAGTAGATTCATCAGTAATTCCAAACTTCCTTGACAAAAGATGGGACGGAAAAGCAGAAAATTTGCCTAGAGTTCTAGAAGAAGTAAAAGGAAGTTTTGCTTTTATTATAGGAGATAAGAAAAATCCTAATAGAATAATTTTAGCCCAGAATTTTAAACCAATTTACATGATGTATGAGTATTCACTAAAAGCAATATTCTTTACATCCTTAGATACATATTTTGACGTAAAACCATTCGATACTGCTAATGTAAGGAAAATCAACCCATATTCAGTAGTAGAAATAACGAAAGATCTGCAATATAATGAATATCCTTTACTATCCAAAAATAACAGGAAAGCATTAGTTATTGCAAGTGGAGGATTAGATTCTACAGTTGTAGCAACTAAACTAATTAGAGATGGTTATGACGTAACATTACTCCATTTCAATTATCATCATAAAGCAGAAGAGAAAGAAAGAGAAGCCATTAGAAAAATCTCAGAATATCTAAACGTTCCATTAATGGAAGTTAATACGGATTTATTTAAGATCATAGGCGGAACTACATTACTAAAAAATGGAGGAGAAATAGTAAAAGATAGGAAAGGAGAAGAAGGCGCAGAATTTGCTCATGAATGGGTGCCAGCTAGAAACGCTATATTTTTTACAGTAGCATTAGCTATAGCAGAGAGTAAAGGATTTGATGCGATAGCTTCTGGAATAAATTTAGAAGAAGCAGGAGCATATCCAGACAATGAAATGGAATTTGTCAGAATGTTTTCTCAGTTATCTCCATATGCTACTGGTCCAAATAAGAAGGTCGAAGTTTTAATGCCTATTGGAAATCTTGTTAAGCATGAAATAGTAAAATTAGGTATAGAAATAGGAGCACCACTTCATTTAACCTGGAGCTGTTACGAAGGAGGAGAAAAACATTGCGGAAAATGCGGTCCATGCTATATGAGAAAAACTGCATTTAAGATAAACGGTCTCAAAGATCCAGTAGAGTATGAAGACACTAGTTAAAGACTAAACTATATCATACTATAATTCAATTTAAATAGTTTTCAAGTGTATTATATATTTCTCCTTATCTTAATTATACGTTTATTGCTATTACAAGTTAATATTAGTAGATCTATTTTTATTTCTCTCTTACGGATTAAGGACAAATTAATACATGTATTAAAGAAAGTGAGAAATCTTTTCATGATATTTTTGAAATTATCATTATATAATATTTATATCTTTTCATGTGTTCGTTATGATACAAACTATGTTAGTGTGCATTCCTATATTTCCTAAAGTATATTTTTGATGGAAGAGATGGAAATAAAATACTTATTAGTGACAATATATTTATAAACATAAGTGTTTTAAAATTGAAAATTTTACAATTAATTATAGTTGTATTCCTTTCTATGCTAAAAAATTTCTTTTGAATAAATGCCATTTTTTTACTACACTCTATTGCATATCTAGTTTCTTCTCTAGAAAAAATTCTGAGCATATTATCATTATCTTCTATAGCATCCTCAAAATACTTTTTCCTATCTTCTAGAAATTTATGATAATTATCATATATAGGCCTTGATGAACTAGGATGTACTCTATAATATGTAAGCTTATCAGATAAAATTTGAATATACCCTTGCGATTCTATTGCAGATAAAAGAATAAAATTATCCATTAGTCTTATTATTTTGGGCATAATTACTACTTTATCCTCTAATAGATCTCTTCTTATACACATTGAACTACTATTGAAAAAAATTCTATTTAAAAAAAGATATTTTGTTCCATATAAATCTGGCTTAATAGTTTTTGTAGGGAGAACTTCTTCACCTATTATATTTCCTTTTTCGTCTATCAATATCCTAGAATTATATGTCATTACGATATCGTTATTACTAAAATATTTAGATATTATAGAAAGTTTATCTTCTGTGAACATATCATCATCATCTAGAAAACAAATAACATCACCTGAAGAATTCTCAACACCTTTGGCCATAAATTCTCCTATATTTCTGATATTATTATCTAGATTTATTACTTTGATATTATTATTTTCATCTAAATTTGTATAACTAAAATTATTTACTAAAACAATTTCTGCTTCCTTTGGAACTGATTTGATAGCTTGTAATACATATTTTTTCCTATTATAAGCAGTTATAATAATTGAAAATCTCAAATATTCCACCTTTTTTGATATTCAGACATATACAGCTTCCTTGTATAATCTGGAAATACCTTATACATAATAGAAGCTAAGAATATTTTTAGCCTAAATTTTAAAGGATAGATAGGGGCATTTAAAATTTTAAGAGTAGTTAAAATACTTAGTTTTTTCTTACATAAAATATTTGACAATAAGCCAAACGTGTACACGTCATAATTTACTATTTTATGTAATATTCTATCATTTTTTACGTATTCTGCTATTAACTTCTTAGCTTCTGTTGTCTCAGAATAATACTTACATGCAAGATCTAAATCAGTAAAATGCATTGCACTATGATGAACTCTATACAGCGTTAACGGTCTAAAATCTATTTGAATTTTACCTAATTTATACATAGCTGAAATTAGATAGAAGTAATCAACTGACCTATACAACTTTCCTAGAACTTTTGTATCAAGTATATTTTTCTTTATGCATATTGAGCTACTATTAAATTCAGCAAAGTTTCTAAAAGCTAATTTTGCTGAATTCATTGTTTTTTCTGTAATAAATATTTTATTTCTAACGATAGTTGATTCATGCTGATTTTTCAGTATTTTTCCATCATCATCAATTTTATTAATATTATTATGTATATATACTAATTCTTGATCTTTACTAAATTCCTCATATATTATAGAAAGTTTATCTTCTGTGAACATATCATCATCATCTAGAAAACAAATAACATCACCTGAAGAATTCTCAACACCCTTTGAAGCCTTATAACCTACAGCTCTTTCTGATACAAATACTTCTTTTATTCCATTTTCTTTACATATTTTATCAATCTTATCATCATAAAAATTTTTAACTAATACAATCTCATAATAATTTCTCCTTAATGATTGATTTAACACTGAGGTTATGGCGTCGTTTAAATATTTTTTTCTATCATGAGCGATAATAACTACTGAAATAAGCATCTAGCAGTAATATCTATCAATAAAAATTTATAATTATCCTCAAGTGAAATTGTGAGCACAACTCAGACGTTTCAAATAATAATGCTATGTTAGTTTGTATGTCATATAACCATTATAATATAAAATGAGAAAATTTTAATACATTGTATTCTAATTGCAATTCAATAACATGAACTCCAGTCTATATAATAGAGGAACTTAATTTATACTTTTCCTTAAAAGATAACTAATTTTAAAATATTTATAATGCAAATCAACTAGCAAAAAATCGTTTGCAAAAACTGGATTTATAGAATGTAAATATAGAATTAAACTAATTAAGAAAATTTGATATATATTCCCATAATTCCCTCTTAAATCTCTCCGTAGAGAAAAATTTGCTCTTTTCTGATAGTTCCTTTCTTTTTGATAAAGGAATATTTTTAATTTCTAAGATTTTCTGTGATGCTTCATCAATTGTAGTATAAGAAAATTCTGGCACTAATTCAGATGCTCCGCTCTCTCTAGGAACTATTGGCACTAATCCAGCACTCATAGCTTCTACTACTGGTATTCCAAAATGCTCTCCTTCAGTTGGATGAAAATAACAACAAGCTTTTGACATTATCTCTATGAGTTCATCCTCAGTTTTATTTGTTAGTATCAAAATCTTTGCATTTTTCTGTTTAGCTATTTTTTCCAATTCTATTAAATATTTTTTATCATTAAGATAACCTACTATCACAGCAGGTAATTTAGTTTTAGATGATACTTCTATTACCCGTTCTAGGAATTTACCTCTCTCAATTCTAGCTATAGTAAGTATATAACCATCATTATTCTCATGAAAAGCTTTGTTAAATTTTTCGTATTCTACTGGAGGATATATGACTTTGGGCTGAATTCCATATTGATCAGCCAATACTTTAGCAGAATAGTAAGAATTAGCTATAATTTTAGCCCTCTTA
This sequence comes from Acidianus manzaensis, assembly GCF_002116695.1. NCBI lineage: Archaea > Thermoproteati > Thermoproteota > Thermoprotei > Sulfolobales > Sulfolobaceae > Acidianus > Acidianus manzaensis. The sequence goes on along the minus strand of NZ_CP020477.1, from coordinate 455,314 downwards.
TACTCATCTTTCATAAGACCTAAAAAGAGCTTATATGGCATTCTGTAGACTTTCCAGAATAATGATCTAGAATATTTAGTTACGCTAAATGGTGATGAACCAGTATAAATTATGTGTATTCCTTTCTTAGATAAAGGGATAGGAGAACCAGCTAAATTTAGATATATTCTGGAATAAATTTTAGATGCAACAAAATAGACAAAGATTCTTTGATACCTATCAAACTTAGAAAAATGAAAAGGAAGGAAATATTTTATAGGTAATCCATATTCGTTCTCTGGTTTAGAAAAAGTAGCTATAGTAAAATCTATTTTATGGTCTTTAATAACATCTATTGCAGTAAAAACTACTTTTCCCTCCCCGCTTTTGTAGGAAAGATTATGATGAACAATAGTAATCAGCTTCTTTTCCATTATTGTATACTGCGATACGCAAACTATTAATCATTATCCGTTGAGTTTATTCATAGCGTTGTATAGGTATTTATAATGTTTTAGAAGTCAACAAGGTTCTCATAAACTTGAATCCACGTTAATCTTAATACAAATAATTCTATGTTACATAAAATTTATAACTGACAACTGTGGGCGCACTCCTACAATAAACCTAGAAGAGTATTGCATTTTTATATCTAACGATTTATACAACTAGAAATGTTCATTTAAACACTCGTATTTGAGCAAATTAGTTCTACTATTTAGAGAAGAGGTTAGAAGTTTTGAATAATTTACAAACTTAATGAATCCTATACAGAAACTATTAACTTAGGTAGTTAGAGAGTAATCATCTTAAGTTTTCCAGTTCTATAACTTGCTCTTTATTAAGTTAGACGTATTTTTATGAGATAGAAATTTTATTCAATAAAATTATTCTAAGTATCTTTTTGTAACTATTATAATTTTCCATTTATTTACCAAGAAGTCTTATGTCAAGTTTCGTAAATGTGATCTTATACTATATTTTGTTATATTTACAACAAAAGAAAATTTTATTAATCTGCTTATTTTATAAGTTATATTTTCTGTTATTAAGTTGATTATAAAAACGTTAAATAACATTAAATATTTATGGAAGCTATAAAAGCTGGATACTCTAAGTTAAAAGAAATTATAGATAGCAAAGAAGTTTACTTGTTCAAAGGAGAAGACGAAGAATATTACTTAGTAGGTATAAAAGAAACTTCTTGTGCAGAAAAATCAAAAATAATAGATAAAGTGTTAGACGAAATATATAAGCATGGAGAAGAGTTTTTTGTTACTGTAATTATAACTTCTAAGGAAAACTTTGAAAAAATAAAAGATAGTCTAGGAACAAGAATTTTATGATGATTTATAAAAATAATTAATGTCATCAATTTATCTACCTATGTAAGAATATTATATGATCAATTTTAGGTTAGGCATTAGTCCTTTATTCTATTATTTTATAATTCCTTACTTATTAACGTTTCTAGAACTGATAACTTACATTGTTTATAAAGTTAAATAGAATAAGACTACAAAAATCGGAATTACTATAGTCATAATAAATACTATTTTATCTCTTTATAACTAAATAATGTAGAAAGATTTTTTACTTATATAGATAAAAAAGTGACTATGCAAGACGAATTATATGATGTTATAATTGTAGGAGCAGGAATAGCAGGAGTAAGTGCAGCATTATACACAGCTAGACAAAGAATGAACACGTTAGTAGTTTCAAAAGATTTAGGAGGCCAATTAAATCTTACTCAGTTAGTAGAGAACTATCCAGTAATTTCAGCAGATACGGGATTAGGATTAGTTACAAAAGTAGAATCTCAAGCTAAGAAATTTGGAGCTAAATTTATTTATGGCGAAGAAATTTCAGGATTAAGAAAAGAAGGAGATATATTTATTCTAAAGGGATTAAATAAAGAGTATAAAGCTAAGACTGTAATTCTTGCTTTTGGTAAATCTCCAAGAGAACTAAATGTACCAGGTGAAAAAGAATTAAAAGGTAAAGGAGTATCGTATTGTGCGATTTGTGATGCTGCGTTTTTTAAAGATGTGCCAGCGGCTGTAGTAGGAGAAGGAGAACCAGGTTTAGAAGCAATAGAACTTCTAGGTAGATACGCAAAACCAGCATATTATATTTCTAAGACTCCTCAACTTGTTGGAGAACCAGAACTAGTTAAAGCAGTAACTTCAAATAAAAATATTGTTACAATGTTAGGATATAGCGTAGTAGAAATAAGAGGTAACTCAAAAATTAACTCAATCGTAATAAAAAATCTAAAAACTGGAGAAATAAAAGAACTTGAGATAGAAGGAGTAATTATAGAGATGGGATATATTTTAAATACAAACTTCTTAAAAGGTCTAATTAGGCTAAATCAGAATGGAGAAATTATAGTTGACGATTTGGCTAGAACTTCAATGGAAGGAGTATTTGCAGCAGGTGATATTACTCAAGTGCCATATAAGCAAGCAATTATTGCCGCAGCTGATGGTGTAAAGGCAGCATTATCTGCATATAATTATTTGAGGAACAAGCAAGGATTGCCTCCTGTTAATGTAGATTGGAAGGCAGAAAAGAAAAAAGCTGTAGTATCATTTAGATTATAATTTTTTATCCTTCTTCTATATATTTAAAGATAAATGCGGATATAAATAATAATATCCCTGCTATTGCAAAATTTACAGTAAAACTTATGCTACTTATATATCCTGAAGCTAAAGATCCAATAAACATAGCTATTCCTACTAATGTGCTGTAAACTCCTAAAGTAGTTCCTTGTCTTCTTCCTCCTACTGCTTTAAATATTAATGTATTAGATGACGAATAGTAAGCGGAATAAGCTAGTCCAGCTGATAAAGGATAAAATATAAATCCAAATAATTCAGTAATAAATGCACTAAAAATTAGTGATATACCCATTAGAATATATCCTGAACCTCTAAGTAATAACGCTCTAAAACTTACCTCTTTTTCATCTCTACTTTCTAAATATTTGCCTATTCCATGGAATGTCAATATTTGGACAAGCATTCCTTCTGTTATTATTCCAAGTACAATAGACTTGTCTAATCCTTTTTCGTATAAACTTGCCGGGTATAATGTATTAAATAATCCACTTGAGATATAAAAAATAAATATAGCTAAATATAGCAATGGCAAATAATTTATTGGTTTTTTAGTTAACCTAGATAATCTAAACATCTTAAAACTATGAATATTAGGTATATGCAGAAAGATTAATGGAAGCATCTTAAGTCTAGTTAGAAATGATTCTTTACTGTGAACGATTGATTTTCTTTCAATTCCTATAAACGCTCTTGGTGTATATTTATATGCTACAAAAAATGCTGAAAATGCAATTATTGACAAAATAAGATAAAGCACATATATTCTTATAAAGAGAACTAAAAACGTTGAAATAATCAATCCTATCAGCGTACCTATTGACGAAAACATAGATAGTTTTGAGAAATTTGATGCCCATTTAGTTTTTTCACTACTTTCCATAACTAGTAAATTCATTGGAGTTGTGTAAGATGTAGAAAAGAAAGTCAAAGCACCATAGTCAGAAATAAGTAATGGAATACTACTAATGAAGAATGCTGCAAATAATAACATAAATGATGCTAGAAATCCAGCCAAAATTATTTTTCTTATGTCCATTCTATCTGATAACATTCCCCAGAATATTGACGCTGGAATTAACATAACATTAGATACTGTTATAGCATAGGCTACATCAAGAGAATTTCCTCCTAAATTTAATATCTCTAGAGTGATTAAAGTTGATAATGGACCTAAGGAGATATTGAATAGTAATGGAGAAATCATCCATTTGCTGTCTTTTGTTTTTATCAAATGAAATTCAGTATAAGCAATCTTAGTAAAGTTAATAAAGCAATCTACTAGCCGATTTTATTTTGATATTTAAGTTAGGCGTACCACCGAATTTTCCTTTACTAGGTTTTATAATAGAGTTTATTGGCATATTTTGCAAATCGAATAGGTTGGATTTGAACAGAAAATAAATTCCATCAGGAATATCTGAAGACTTTTTAAAAATCACTTTAACCTTTCCAATTTCAGATTCTATTGCTCCTTCTCCATCTAATTTCGAATTATATACAACTGGAATCTTATTTCCATAAATTTCTTTAAATTGACTATTAGTATAGTTTGGATGAGCAGAATATATCATAAATTCTCCATTAGGAAATTCTAAATCTGTCGGAGTAGGAAATGGATCTAAGGAAAAAGTATTAGAATATTTTGGTTCTATTTTTACAATCTTTCTGGAAAGTAAATCAGAAATATTTACATTTGTATTTCTTAAAGCGAAATTTACAGCTTTCATTGGTTCCTCAAATAATAAAGGGTCATTCAATTCTAGACTATTAGCTAGCCTTTGCATAAGCTCTACTTCTGTTATTGCATTATTGTTACGAATTATTGGTTCATTATATATAAGATAATTATGCCAATAGCTGTATACTATATCATTCTTTTCTAAGAAAGTAGGTGCTGGAAAAACCAAGTTAGCTATTTTTGCTGTTTCAGACCAAAAAGGATCGTGGACTACTAGAAATATTCTTCCATCATTTACTGCTTCTATTATCTTATTGCTCCCAGGTAAGGAGTGTATAGGATTCGAATTCCATACAAAAATTATCTTAAATTCATTTATTCTGTCTCCAACTTCTCCCATGCCTATGATCTTTCTTGGTTTGTACTTATGTAATCCTCTTAAATAATCAAAATCTATTCCTAATCCTTGACTATTTGCATAGAAGAATCCTTTTTCTATTCCTAGAAGTTTTGGAATTATTGAAATTAAGCCTATCGAATATCCTCCATTTATACTTCTACCCAACGCGAAGCCTATAATTGTTAGAGGTTTATAATAGTAATAAAGGTCAGCTAATTCCTCTATTTCTTCTTCCTTTAATCCAGTTGCTTTAATAATTGTATCCATATCAAAGGCTTTGACTTTATTCTTTAGTTCGTCATTTTGTATGTATTCCTTCCAAATAAGAAATTTCATTATACCTATAGCTAGGTATGCATCAGAACCAGGCTTTACAATGAAATATTTTTCGCTCTTTTTTGCTGTTTCACTTTTTCTTACATCTATAGTAATTTTATATTTATCCTTTAGTATTCTCCATCCATGTATGAAACTTATTGAAGCTTCGCTTCCCCAAAAAACTGCTGCTGAAAATTTCTCAAAATCTTCTGGTAAGGCTCCTATACTATTACCATAATGAGACTTTATTGCAGCATGTCCCTCACTACTACAAATTGAATAGTCAGTACTAGCAGATCCTAAAAAATTCCAGATTCTAGCAGGATAATACCAAGTAAGTAAACCTTGGTTTCCATCATAATCTATGTGAAGTATTTCTTCTGGTTTTGCTTCGCGTATTTTCTTGGCTAACAATTGAATTCCTTCATTGATACTTATTTCTTTTCCATTGTAATAAGCAGAAGAAATTCTATTAATACTATTTCTTTTTAAATCAGCTATACCTCTGGAACAAGTAAATCCATTTATGGGGAAAATTTTTAATGGTTTATAACTTTCATCGAATATACAAGTATCATAACAATCTCTAGTACAACTAATTACCATAAATTAGTCTATGTGGTGACTTTTAATAATTTGCCTTTTAATTTTTTATATATGGATAAAGCAACTCAATTGTTTGAGGCTTATAAATCTAGAAAAGAGATAGATCCGTTTCCTTTATCTGAAGAAGAAGCACAAAAAGTAGGGCAAGAATTTTCTAAAATGTTAATAGATTACGAAGGATTAGGGGGGTATAAAATAACAAAAAATGGTGCAGTGGGAGTATTAACAAAGCCTATGATAACGTTCAGCGATATTGAATTATGGTTTAAAATAAATAAATTAGAAGTAGAAATTATCGCTTTAGTAAAAAATGGTAAAATAGAAAGAACATATATTGGACTTGAAATTCCTGCTACTAGGTTTAATAAATGGGATTTACCACCGCATTACGTTATTGCTGATGATGCCTTTGCTGGAAGACTATACGTAGGAAAAGAAATTGAACCACCTTACGGATCTTTTAAGTTATTTATTAATGAAAAATTTATTTCAGCAGGCGCTCCTTCCTATACTCCATCAGAAGTAGTTAAGAGTTTTATGGAAGGATATGTAGCATTAGGAGCATTTATAGGTCCTGTAAAAATATCTAAAGGAGACAAAATTAGAGTCGAAGGTAAAAAAACTATATCAGTAAAAATAATATAACTCTCATATTTAATTTATGATTAAAATGGCTAACAATTTTTTAGAAAAAAAATTAACTAAAGAAGCATATGAAAATATAGTTTATAGACGAAGGCCACTCAATATTAATATTACTGAATTTCCTGTAGGAGATATAGGTTGTGGATCAGGACAGAACTGTAGTGTAATAAAAAGTTTTACCATATGTCTAGATATAGCAGTTAGACAGCTAGAAATTGCTAAGAAAAAAGGATGCGAATACTTAGTTCAAGCCGATATGGAATATTTACCTTTTAGAAATTTTAGCTTTGGATACCTGCTCTATATAGCGTCACTTCATCACTTATCTGATCCAGATTTAGCATTAAAAGAAGCTAATAGAGTGCTGAAAGTTAATGGAAAGATATTTATTACAGTTTGGGGGAGACAACCAAAATTTCTATTTAGAAAAAAAGTTTATTTGAAAACTAAACTTAACGGTAAAGATTTACAGAGGTTTTATAGATTTTATTCTTCTTGGGAACTAAGAAAATATTGTGAATTAAATGGATTTAAAACTGAAAAATGTAGTTTATTTAGAGTTAAATCTATTTTTCCAAACAATGTTATGTATTTAGGCTCTAAAAAACCTTTCAACTCTAGATAAAACTCCTCTCTTTTCCATATCTACTGTAAAAAATGCTATCCACGCTCCCAGTAACCATCCACCTAGAATATCTGCAGGCCAGTGAACTCCAACATAAACCCTAGAGTAAGATACTATAATAGCTTCAATCATCATAACAATCCATAACCACTTATAAGTAGTCAGACTCAGTACTATTGCGCCATCAGATACTATTAGTGCGTGACCAGAAGGATAACTATAGTCAGTAGGTTTAGGAATTAGAAGATAATCAGGATGAATAAAATAGAATGGCCTAGGTTCAGCCATTATATATTTAGCTGCTTCACCTAGTATTATTGCTACTATAAATGACGCTGCTAAAGTAATAGCTACCTTTCTAGTCTGTTTAAATATAAGGAGAATAGCAGTTAATGGAATCCATACGTATTCTCTTCCATATTTAGTAAAAAATACCATAATAGGATTTAAAGCAGATATTTGATTATAATTAATTAATTTGAAGAAATATGCATTGAGAATAACATTTGGTTCTCCTACAATTTTAATATAAACAGAAAAAATAACGAAAATTAATAATAGCATCCAATATTTTCGCATGAAAGTTTTTACCTATATGCTTAATATAAAGTTTCTCCAGATTTGCATATCTTCAAACTCTCTTGTAGATGAAGATATCAGTTTCTCTAGTCATAGAACAAGATCTATAGAAGATTTTTAAATATTTTATGAAATTCAAATTCCCTAAAATATAATATATAGGTCACGCATACTATTTTTATGAATAGCAAATCAAATGATAATAAAATTCTTGAATGGGTAAAAGAGTTAGGATTAACTACAAATACTCCTCCACAAGCTAGGGAACCATTTCATATAGTTGCTATTCCTCCACAAAATGCTGGACCAGCATTAGAGATAGTAAGGCCACCAAATCAAAATATATATCTAGTTGTAATGGGAATAGGAATACATCAAGCTCATCAAGACGGTTTGAGAGGAATGAAACAAGAAGATAGAAAAAAGTTTCTAACAGAATTAAAATATGATCTACTTAAAATGGGAGTTGACTTTGCTTTTATGCCTTTAGAAGGAGAAATACCACAAGCTATTCAGATTTCTAGAATGCTTTTAGCTGAAGATTTGACGCCTAATGATTTCATAAATGCAGTATACTTAGTAAGAAATGCAGGTTTATATACTATATTCAAATTTAGTGATACTTTCGGCTCTACACAAAATAAGTTCCAAGCAATACGCTACACATGAAATCTGTTAAGGTCGTATTTCATGAAATCTTTAGTAATACATGGTAAAGGTTCATCACCAGGAAAAGTAGAATGGCTAGCAAACCCATTAAGGAAATATGGAGATGTGCAAGTTCCAGATTTTGATATGGAAGTTAAGGAAGGAATAGAGAAGGCTTTAAGTTTTGATTTTGATTGTATTGCAGGACATTCTAGAGGTGGAGTTATTGCTCTTATTGCTGCAGCAATAAAGGGAACCTGTGCAATTGCAGTAAGTGCTCCAGCTGATAGGCTAAGACAAAAACAATATCTTTCAAAATTTCCTGAAGGTACAATTCAATATAAGAATTATCAAGATTTACTAAAAATTTCTGATGATGAATTAAAAGAATATTCTGCTATTACATATGCTAGAAAATTAAATAACGTGCTATTATTACATGGAAGTAAAGACGAAATGGTTGAAAAAGAGCAAAGCATCAATTTATGCAACGAAATAATTAAATATGGAGGTAAGTGCGAACTAAAAATTATTGACATGAAGCATTCTCCACCTAAAAGTAAAGAAAAAGAAATATACGAAATTATTCAAAACTGGATAAATAATAATATCCTGTGATATACTGTTAGTAGATACTCAAATTTATTAACATTTAGTATTTACTTATAAATATGTCACGACTAACTTGGAAGAATGTCATAGTATCTGGAATGGGAGTATTTACTGATGGATATAACTTATATTCAATATCTTTAACTTACTACTTTATTTCTTCATCTTTTCATTTTTCTAATTTGAGTTTAGGATTAATTATAGCTTCGTCTTATTATGGCGCAGCTATTACAGCACTAATTTTCGGAGTATTAGCTGACAGAATTGGAAGAAAAGCTATGTATGGGATCGATGCTCTAATGATGAGTATTGGGGCATTAGGTCAAGCGTTTGTCCAAAATATACCAGAACTATTCCTATTTAGATTGCTTCTAGGAGCAGGAATTGGAGCAGATTATGTTTTATCTCCGATAATAGTAGCGGAGAATGCTAACGCTAAAAATAGGGGGAAATTAATGGTTATAACATTTGCTCTTATGTGGGGGCTTGGCGCAGTAGCAGCTGCGTTTGCAGAACAGTTAACTATAGTATTTGGTTTAAGTTCTGCTTTAATTTGGAGGATAGTATTAGGAGCTGGTGCAATTCCAGCTTTCTCAGTAATACTCCTAAGAAGAAAAATATATGAAACAATGCTTTACGTAAGTAGAATAAAGCCTAAAGAACAAGATATACGAGGAATAGAAAAAGAAATAGGAAAAAAATTGACAATAAATAGGGATAACTTACCATTTAAGCAAAGATTGAAATCTTCTGCGTTTCTAATAGTTGTAGCTTCAATTCTTTGGTTATTATATGATATTTATTCATCAACTTTTTCTGTATATGGACCAATAGCAGTAGCTGGCAATTTAGGAATATCACCTATAGAGTTTACTTATGTAGCTCAATTTGCAGCAGGTATACCAGGGCAATTAGTCTGTTTATTCTTAATAGACAAAATAGGTAGAAAGCCATTAATAGTTGTTGGATATGCAGGAGTAGCTTTTTGGCTTTTTATGTACTTTGTATTGCTAAGTTATCCTTCAGTGTTTGGTTTACATTTTTCTGTACCAAAGAATCCTATTGATGCTTCAGAAGCGTTAACTGGAATTGCAGCAATGTTAGGATTTTCATTTTATCTTTTGAATTATTTGTTTTCTGCTATAGGTCCTGCATCAATAATAGGTTCTGCAATGGTAACTCCAGAACTAGTACCTACTAAGGTTAGAGGAACAGGTCAAGCAATTAGCGTAAGTATAGATAGATTATCAGCGGCTTTAGCTAGTACTGCATTTCCATTGCTTTTGTCTGATTATGGATTTCCATTAATGATTGGTATATATTCTGCTATAGCATTAATTTCCAGCTTAGTTACGCTTTTCCTTATTCCAGAGACAAAGGGTAAGGAATTAGAGTATATAGCATTAAGATCTAGTAGTAGCAAAAATACTTAAAAGCATTATCAAATTAATTATAACAATTAAATGGAGCCATTCTATTTTAAATCTTATAATAAGACGATAGGAGTAGCACATAACGTAAAGGAATTACAAGAAGGAATTGAACATTTAGATCAAGAAGCAATAAAATATCATCTAAAAGAAGGTCATGTAGTAGCATGGTTAAATTACATAGGAGAAAAAGGCTTAGCTGAGATATTAAAAGGAGTTGAAGATCCAAAAGAAGCAGTTAGTAGAATAAAAGAGTATGAAATGTTAAAAGATTCAATGCAAAAATTACCAACTAAACCTAAAAAACAAAGCTGGAAGAAGAAATATTATAAACTTAACTATTAATTAAGATAAGTGGATTTTTATTTTTTATATTATATTTAAATCTTAAAATGAAGATAGGTTAAGGTTATATTTATGCATTTTTAGAATCTATTTAAATGTTAAAAAAACCTGTAAGAACAATTTCTGGAGTTGCTCCAGTATCAGTAATGACTCACCCTCATAGATGTCCTCATGGAAAATGTATTTTTTGTCCAGGAGGTGTAGATTATGGTACTCCACAAAGTTATTATGGCAAAGAACCAACACTTATGAGAGCAATAGAGAATAATTATCATCCATACTACCAAGTTAAATCTAGACTCAATCAGTATATGATAAATGGTCATATTCCAGATAAGGTAGAATTAATAATAATGGGTGGGACATTTCTTTCTACTTCAATTGACTATCAAGATTGGTTCGTAACAAATGCATTAGAAGCAATGAATAATTTTCCTGGAGATAAAAGTAATAACTTTGTTTATCTAGAAGATGCACAGCTTAGAAATGAAACAGCAGAAATTAGATGCGTTGGAATTACGATAGAAACTAAACCAGATTGGGCTAAAGAATGGCATGCAGATCAAATGCTTAAGCTTGGTACAACAAAAGTAGAGTTGGGAGTTCAAACAATATATGACGATATATTGAAAAAAACTAATAGAGGGCATACAGTTAAAGATTCTATCGAAGCTACACGTATATTGAAAAATTCTGGATTTAAAATTGTATATCATATAATGCTTGGTTTACCTTATTCTGACCCAGATAAGGATTTAAATACAATTAGAGAAATATTTTCTAATCCAGACTATATGCCAGACATGCTAAAGATATATCCTACTTTAGTAGTTGAGACAGCACCTTTAGCGGAAATATGGAAAAAAGGAATGTATACTCCGTATGATACAGATACATTAATTGATATAATTTCAGAGGCTTATAGATACATTCCTAAATGGGTAAGAATAATGAGAATACAAAGAGATATTCCAGCCACTATAATATTAGCTGGTAATAGGAAAGGTAATTTGAGGGAACTTGCTGAAAAGAGAGCAGTAGAGAAAGGCATTCAAATAAATGAGATTAGATATAGAGAAGTAGGAATTGCATGGATTCATAGGAGAGAATCTCCCTCAAATATAAGGCTTCAAAAAGTAGAATATGAAGCAAGTGGAGGTACAGAAACCTTCATATCCTTTGAGTCAGAAAATAATTTAATTATAGGCTATCTAAGATTAAGGAAACCATCTAATTCTCATAGGAAAGAAATAGATGAAAAAACTACTATAGTTAGAGAATTACACGTTTATGGAGAAGAAGTTCCTATAGGTGAAAAGAACGAGAAAGCATTTCAACATAAAGGTTATGGTTCAAAATTATTAGAGGAGGCAGAAAGAATATCAAAAGAAGAATTTGATGCTAAAAAAATTGCAGTACTATCTGGTATAGGCGTTAGAGAATATTATAGAAAAAGAGGATATTATAAAGAGGGTCCGTATATGGTTAAGCTTTTACAATAGTCTTATTTAAGAATGCATAAGCATTATATCCCATTTTTCTTAGTCTATATGCCAAATCTCCACTCATTACTCCATTATAACAGTATAAGACATAAGTAGAATTTTTATCTCTAGTTTTTATAATATATTCAAAGACATCTTTAGGGTCAATTCTAATTGAGTTCGGAATATGAGATTTTTTATAGTCATTTTCATTTCTTAAATCTATTACTATTGCATTTTCTGGTATCTTATCTATAAAAACATTTTCAGTTTTAATTGTTTCATTTTGGGACAAAATCTCTTGTATAATTCCATCTAATTCCTTATCAATATATTCTATATCTTTAATTGAAGCTTTAGTTCTAGGCTTATGAGAAAATAATGCACAGTACTCTGGAACTTTAGTTGATAGATCAAAAGTACCAATTTTTTGGGCTAATTTTGTTATTTCATCTTTATCAAATCCTATTAAAGGTCTCAAAAATAAGGTATCTATCTTATATTCTAGCGAACTTAGAACAGAAAGTGTTTGCGAAGATACTTGTCCTAATGATTCTCCAGTTACTATTGCTTTATAACCATATTTTTGGGCTATTTCGTTAGCTAGTAAATATAATCCTCTTTTAAATGCTATGCTCCAAAATCTTCTATCAATTTTTTTCATTATTGTATAAATTAGTTTTCCACAATCTATGATGTAAACTTTTGGTGTATATCCTAATGACCATTCTTTAATTTTTTCGAAAATTAAGGAGATAGAAGATAAAGCTAATGGACCAGAGATGTCGCAATGTAATATATCTAGTGCTACTCCTCTCTTCATTATCATCCATGCTGCTACTGGAGAATCTATCCCGCCTGAAACTAAAGCAAGACCTCTTCCTTCCACGCCTATAGGTAATCCTCCTGGTCCTTCTATAATTTTATCGAAGAAGAAGGCCTTATTTTGCCTTATTTCGATATAAAAAGTTAGATCAGGATTTTTCAAATTTATCTTTCCGTATTGATATAATTTTTCTCCTATTCTTGATTCTACATCTATTGATGTAAAATTATGATTTCCAATTCTCCTTACTCTTATAGCAAAACTCTTGCCTCCTATTTTGTCTTTCCATATTTTCTCTGCATAATCAACTATTTCATTAATTGACGTAAAAGATATTTCTTCTGCTTCACTTATGCTTTTAACTCCAAAGACCTTAGGTGATGATACTTTAAGACAATCAGTATTACCATAAAGAAATATTCTTCCTTGTTCTTTTACTACTTTTGTTTCTCCACAATTATGATATTTAGCAGAATAAAGTAGGTTGCTTATCAGTACATTTTCCATTTTCTTTCGCACGTTTGTGCTTTTTATTCCAATTTCTCCATATCTCACTACTATAACTTTCACATAGTATGTTAATTTTTTAAAGCTTTAAACGTTTTATTCTTTCAAGCTTAGGTCGGCAATTTTTATTATATTTATATATTCATTCCAAAAATTATCCAATCTTGTTGTTTCTAATTTTTTTATAACTACCAAGTAGCAATAATTTTTATCAATATAAAATCCACATATATATCCTCTGCTAACTATATCGTTAGAATTCTTTTTGACTATTTTTCGATATACATCTAACGCTTCGCAATTAATCTTTCTAAAATAGTACACTATAAGGTCAGAATATACTATATCTATATTTAATGACTCTTTTAATAATATTCTATATCCTCTTTCTATAGGGCTTACTGATAAGATATGAAATCCAGACTTTTCTAAAATCTCTGAGATCTCTTTTAAGTCCACGCAATATAATATATCATAATACAATAAAAGTCTATTTTTTCTCAGTCTTTTTCATATTCTTAAAATGAGCCATATAGAATAAATAAAGCTTTACGGCATGAGGACATAATGAACTACCACAAGAGCAATTACTATCAACTAATTTACTTCTTTTAACTTTTATACTAACTTTATAGTATCCTACAATACATTTTGCCGGTACTAGTCCATATATTAGTGTTCCATCATTAGTATCTTTGATAGAGATAACTTTGCTCATAAATATAGATGTCTACTTTAGAATAATAAATAGTATCATCTGTTTAACTATATCTTTCGTAAATCTTGATAGTTTGTTTTTTAAAGGCGTATAAACTAAATATATTATATTTTTAACATTTTCCTTGAAAGTTAAAGCTTATAGGGAACTAAAACATATTTATAATATGTGTATTACTTCGAACTCATAATTATTTTGATCCTTTCAGTCTTTGGATTCTACTTTGGTGGAGATATTTTAGGAAGAAGTGGTAAAAAAATTTTGGGTCATGGTTTTATAGTAGGTATCGTATCAGCCTTTCCAGAACTACTTGTTATTTCTACACTTCTAATCTCTAGAGAATATTACCTAGCTATTTCGTCAGTTTTCACTACTGCGTTAACAATATATAGTATAGGAATTAGCTTAGTTAGTATTACAGTATTTTTAAAATGGAAGAAAAGTCAAATAACTATAAATAATTTTCAAATTCAACAAAAACCTATAATAGTAAGCATAATAGGAGTTTTAGCTTCAATATTTATAATTCACGAAATAAATATAGTTATAGGCATATTTTCGCTATTTGTGTTTGGCTACTATTTAATTAGAAATATTTCTAATAATATTCATCTATCGTTTAAAGACTTTGGATTTTTTGCTTTAGGTATGGTAATACTTTGGTTATCTTCTGAAGCTTTCGTTATTTCATCATCTACATTATTTCCTCAATGGATATTTTCAATATTTTTATTACCTATAGCTTTAAATATACAAGATATCATTGTAGCTATAAGAGGAAGTTTAAAAAGTCCAGATATAAGTTCTCAAATGACATTAAGTTTCTTAGTAGAGAGTATAGTAATAAGTTCATTTGTATTTGGTATTATAGGGATATCAAATATCTCTGGATTATATTTAGATTTAAGCTATCCATTAATAGCATTACTAATATCAAACATAGCAGTATTATTATTGTTTAATCATAATAATATTTCAATAAGAGAAAGTATTATATTATTATTAATGTATATTCTCGTCCCATTATCTACTGCATTTCATGGATGAAAATTCTCGTACATTTTTAATAGACTACTATCAACGCTAGGCTTCATATTCTTTAATACATTATAGAAATCATTATATTCCACTCTAGTCCTTAAAATCTTAGTTTGAGAGGCTTCTTTTAGTAAGTTTCTCTTTACTTCATCTGTAAGGAGTTTAAGATCAGCCGGAGTAAAATTTTCCGTGTTTCTTGCTATTTCATATATTATTTCATCTTCAATATCTAATCCTTTAGTTAATACTTTCAAAATGCTTATTCTTCCGTTTAAATCTGGGGGAGGAACATAAATTAACTTATCAAATCTACCTGGTCTAAGTATTGCAGGATCTAAATCCCAAGGCCTATTAGTTGCTCCTACTATTATTATATTTTCACTCTCTCTAATTCCATCCATCTGACTCAAAAGTTCAGTTAACGCACTTCTCCATTCGTTTAGCATTCTATTTTTAGCTATTGCATCAATTTCATCAATAAAAATTATGGAAGGAGCATTATCCCTAGCTATATTAAATTTCTCAGAAATAACTTCTGGTGCTTTTAGTCCAGCTGAAGCAATTTCTTCACCAGATAAAATAATAAATGACGCACTTAATCCATTAGCTAAAGCTTTAGCTACGCTAGTTTTTCCAGTTCCAGGTGGTCCATAGAGTAAAATACCTTTAACAGGTTTTATTCCTAATTTGTCAGCAAATTCCTTATTCTTTAATGGTAACTCTATTGAATCTCTTATTATTTGCTTTACGTTCTCCAGGTCACCTAAGCTATCCCAAGTTACCTCTGGAACTCCAAAAGGCGTAGATCTAACTTTCCTTCTGGAATATTTTTTTGCTATATTTTCAAATTTAATTAAAGTAGAAATTTGAACAGATGGTTTATATTCATCTAATGCTTTAAGATAATCCTCATCGGTACATTCTTTATTTTTCTCTTTACAATAAGCTTCAACTTCATCTACAATTAATTTTATATCAGCTGGAGAGTATCTAGCACTCTTCTTAGCTAATAAGTCATAATCTATATTCTTACCATTTAGATATCCCTTCCAAATTTCTTTTCTGCCTTCTTCGTCTGGCAGAGGGACATATAATACTTCATCAAACCTTCCTGGTCTTAAGAAAGCTTCATCAATACCCTGTGGTATATTAGTTGTTCCTATAATTAATATCTTATCTTTTTTATCATGAAAATCTTGAATTCTATTTAATAGGATATTTATTAATCTATGAGTAACTTCATGCAAATCATTATCTCTACTCATAGTAAAACTATCAATTTCATCTATTAGAAGAACAGCTGGTTGATTATTTTCCACTTCATCTAAGAAAGTGGTTATAAGAACTTCACTTTCTCCGTACCATTTACTAAGCACATCAGATGTCTTTAGTTCAAAGAAATTCCATTTTAATTTGTTAGCTATCGCCTTACTGAGGGAAGTTTTTCCAGTTCCTGGAGGGCCAAATAGTATAATACCATAAGTTTTTCCATTTTTAACTTCCTCTATTATTTCGTTTAACCTATTTTTAACATTTTTCTGATCAAAAATCTGATCAAAAGATATTGAAGGAATTCTATTCTTTATTTTATTTCCTTTTATTTTGCTAGACGCTATTCTATTAGCTCTAATAACCATAAGAAAGAATATTAAAGGGACTAGAAAGAATAGAAATTCCAAAACATCAATAGCTATGTTAATAGCATCTGATGCAGTAATCACAAGAAGAAATTGTTATTTATGTTTTTAAATTGTATTTAACATTAATGGAGGTTAAGGGGGCGGAAGTCTCCATCCGTAAGGTTTGGATGAATAGCCTTCATAGAAAGTTTTTATATTCAACAAAACGAAAAAATTTCATTTGGTTCTACTGGGCTGAAAGAGCTGGCTGATGAGGGATGGGACTGCCTATGGAGGGAGACCTCTACTATACGCTTATGCATATAGCAAGTTTCCTCAGAGAAGCAGGAAATCCTCATTGTGAGGTGCTCCGTTCGTAAGGGTGGAGTAGTTCACCTATCTGTATTCACTATAAGATAGGTAAAATTCTATAGCATCTAAAATAGTTTCTTCTACACTTTTATTCCTTGACTTAGCTAATCTTTCTAAAAGAACGTAAGTAGGATCTGGGATATATAGGTTAACATTCATACATAATACCTAATTTAGTTAAATAAAAACTTTACCAAACTCATTTATCGTATTTAATGCAAACATTATAAATATCTAATAATATATAAAATCTTTTTATATATTATAGCGTAAATATGTGTATGGTAGATATTTTAGTTGCAGGAGCTGGAGGAGCAGGATATCCCGGAGCATTTAGATTAGCAAAATCATATATGAGCGTAATAATGGCAGATCCTAAAGGAGAATTAGGAGGTAATTGCTTATATCAAGGTTGTGTTCCATCAAAGACGATAAGAGAAATGGCAAATTTATACTTAAGAGCAACAAAACTATTAGGAATAAATCATTTAGTTAACTTTGAGAAAATTCAAGATCATAAAGATCAAGTACAAGAAACTAGATTTAAGCAACATAAAGAAGAGTTATCAGAAACTTTTGTTGAATTTATAACAGGAGAAGTAGAAATAATGGATAATCATCATGCAATAATAAACGAGCAAGGAAAACAAAGACAAGTAGAATTTAAGTATTTAATCTTAGGAACTGGAAGTGAGCCTTTAAAACCAAAAATGCCAGGTACAGAATTTTGTATAACTAGTGACGATCTGTATAAATATAAGACATCTATTAGAAAACTTCCTCAAGATATTGTGATAATTGGTGGAGGATATATAGCATTAGAAACTGCAAGTATTCTTAACGCATTAGGATCAAAAGTTCATGTACTAGTTAGGTCAGATAGAGTATTGAGATCAGTAGATACTAGATTAGTAAATTCTTTACTTTCAATGTTAGATAAAAATATTGATATCAAGTTCAATTCTCCAGTAATTGAAGTTAAGAAAATTAGTGATAATGAGTATCAAGTAATATATTCAGAAAAATCAGAAAAGAAAACAATAAACACTAATTTAGTAATGTTAGCTACAGGGAGAAAACCTGTATATCCGAAAGGAACAGAAAAACTAGGAATTGCCATAGGGAGAAAGGGAATAATGGTTGATGAAACAATTCAAACTAATGTAAAAAATGTTTATGCCCCAGGAGATATTAATGGTATCTCGCCATTTTTCCATTCTGCAGTTAGACAATCATTAGTGGCAGCCCATAATATACTAGCAGGATCGCCCATTGACTATATGGATTTTCAAAACGTCCCTATATCAATTTTCACTATTCCTACAGTATCATATATTGGTATTATGCCGGAAGAAGCTAAGAAAAGAGGAATAGAGATAATAGAAGCATCTTATCCTCTGACAAAAGACTCCAGAGCACAAATGTATGATGAAGCAGAAGGAGAAATAAGATTATTCTTTGAAAAAGGGTCACTTAGAATAATAGGAGGATGGATAATAGGAATTGATGCACCTGCTTTAATTAATGAGATAGGTACTGCAGTAGCTAATGGGTTAACTGCTAGAGAAATGGCAAATTATGCAGATCAGCATCCAATGACAAATGAAAGTATAAGCTACGCTGCAAGGACAATATTCTGACGTATAAAATAGAAAAACGATATATAAAGTATAATTAAGCTTTTCATTATTATATTTATATTTTTAATAAATGTATTATCTTATATCTAGACAAATTTATTTTAATGACATATAATGAGAATTTTAATATGTAGTAAAACTTATTTAAAAAATGTATAAATTAGCTTGGCATGTTTTTCATAATTTTATCTCTTATTGATGGTTCAGCAGACTGTAATACTTTATTAATAAATTGTATGTCTCTATCGTGAAGATCTTTAGGTAGTTCAGCTGATGCTTGTAATCTGAGTTTTAGAAACGCCTTTAACGTATTATCTGGTAACGCTGATGCTAATTTTAAATTAGTATTACATAAGTTAAGATATTCATCATCTGAAGCTTTTGTAGCCATTTCCTGAATTAGAGACTTTAGTGCACTTAGCTTTTGATCATCTGACATTTTTAGTAGTTGTTGAAACAATCCTTGCATTGTATTCTCTCTTTCTTTATCTGCCATTTTAGCTATTTGGAGGATATTTATTTGAGACATACAACTATCTTAGAAAAGTTATTTAAAAAAAATTTCTTAAGTAAAAAAGATGATAACTTGTTTAACTATGTTAAATCCTTTTTGCTTTTATTAATTCATCAATTTTAGTTGTTCCTAAACCTTTATTTTCTATTTCTTGTTTTGCAGGATAATAGTCTAAATAATTTGGAACATTTTGTATTATCCTTTCTTCGAATGTAGGCACTAATTCATTTTGATAGAATATTCCTATAGGAATTTTATCACCCCATTCCAAAGTCTTTAGCATTGCTCTATCAAACTTAGCTTTTTCATCATTTTCGTTTTTAACTATAGGATCCCATGAAGGGTCAGTTTCTAGTTTATATATTCTTTTATCGTACCATTCTTTAGTATTTATATCATTATAAGTTGGACAAGGTTGAAGTACATCGATAAATGCTAATCCTTTATGTTTTATTGCTTTCACCATTAAGTCTTTAAGGTACATAATGTCATAAGCGTAGCCTCTTGCAACGAAAGTATATCCTGATGCTAATGCTACTGCTAAAGGATTTACGGCATCATTAATATTAGGTCTAGGTAAGCTCTTTGTTTTTTCTCCTCTATGTAGAGTAGGAGAAGCTTGTCCTTTAGTTAATCCGTAAACTCCATTATCATGAATTATTACAGTCATATCAATATTTCTTCTTCCAGCATTAACAAAATGACCCATACCAATTCCTAAGCCATCTCCATCTCCAATATTTACAATAACTTCTAATGATGGATTAGCTAATTTTATTCCTGTAGCATAAGCAATAGATCTTCCATGTAACGTGTGTACTCCTCCTATTGGTTCTTGAATGAAATGTGTTATTTTACCTGAACAACCTATTCCAGATACTACAACAACTCTCTTTGAGTCAATACCTAGTTCTTTAATTGCCATTTCTTCTGCCCTTAAAATTCCAAAGTCTCCACAGCCAGGACACCAATCAACAAATACTGGTTTAGGCTTCTGCACTTAACACCACCCTTTTCTCATCTTTTTCTATAACTGATTTCACTCCTTGGATTATTTCTTCTCTAGTAATAGCTCTTCCTGTCCATTTTAAAATATAATTAGTAGGGAAAATACCACAATTTTCAGCTAATATTTGAGCACCTTGAGCTTGATAATTATTTTCTACAGCTATAATTTTTTTCTTATTTTCTAAAATTTTTCTCATTAAGCTTTTGGGATACGGATTGAACATTTTAATTTGCACCATCATTACGTTAAAATCTTTTAATTCATCCATTGCATCTAAAATAGCTCCTTTTGGCGATCCCCAAGTTAATAATACATTATCGCCATTTCCAAAGATATTCACCCTTTGTTCTTCGGGTATTTCCTTATCTGCAGTCTCAAGTTTTTTCATTCTTTTTTGATACATAGCTATTCTATTTAATGTGCCTTCTGTTATATGTCCATCTTCATTATGCTCATCTCCAGCATAGTATAAACTTGCTTCACCTAAGAATGCTCTAGGAGATATTCCATCTTCTGTTATTTGAAATCTCTTGAAGAACTCTCCTTCTGGTTTAACTATTTTACCTCTGTCAATTTCAATTTTTTTACCTAAAATCTCATCTTCATCAAATATTGAATATGCGTTAGCTAAAGTTTTTTCTACAATGTGTATAACTGGAGTTTGATATTTTTCAGCTAAATTAAAAGCCCAAATTGCGTCCCAGAATATTTCTTTATGATCTCCAGATGCTATTACAATTCTAGGAAACTCCCCATGTCCTACATTTAATGCAAATTTTAGATCTCCTTGCCCGGATCTGGTAGGCAATCCTGTAGAAGGAGCTCCTCTCATATAATACGTTATTACTACTGGAGCCTCGTTCATTCCAGCCCAACTAATTCCTTCTGCCATTAATGCAAATCCTGGTCCAGAAGTTGCTGTAGCAGCTCTAGTTCCAGTTAATGTTGCGCCTATTGCCATATTTACTGCAGCTAATTCATCTTCTGCCTGTACTACTATAGCTCCTCCTTTTCTTAATTCTCCACCTTCTGTTATCATTTCTAAGTTTTGATTAGCTTCAATGTATGTACTTTCATCACTTGCAGGAGTAATAGGATAATAAGACTGAAATCTTAATCCTGCAGCTAATTTTCCTATTGCGGAGATGGTATTTCCATCTAATTGTACTCTAGGTTTATCTACTTTTAGCTCTTGAAGTTTGTATGAGTTTGATGCAAAAGAATACCCAATTTCTGCAGCCATACTGTTAAATTTAACGAATAAATCGTTTTTAAAAAGGCTTTTTATTGCATCTTTTAAATAATCTAGCTTAAATCCAAATAAACTCATTGATGTTGCTACAGCAATTATGTTTTTTGATCTTTCAACCACTGATAACGATAATTTGTAAGCTCCTGCTATTTTCTTTAATGATTCTAAATAGTCAATTGGAATATTTTTTACTCCTTTCTTCTCTAGATAAGAAATAATATCCTTTATCGTATATCCAAGATGTTCTTGATCTAGAATTTTTTTAACGTTCTCAGCTATTTCTGGTTCCATAGACTTTACCATATCTATTGTGGTATTTTCTAAGTTCCTGTCATAAATTATGAAATCTGTTACTTCAGTAAAGTGTTGAAATATTGTCTCTGCGTCAAAGGTAGCTAGAACATTAACATTAGAAGAAATACTATTTATCGGTTTTTCGCTAAATACAACTTGAAAATAGCTATGTCTTCCCTTTATGTTAGAATAGTATTCTCTATTTCCATATAGATAATATCCTGCTCTTGCTACTGCATTCCCGAAGATTGTTGCAGAGGTATCTACACCTAATCCTTGTGCTCCACCTATCATCCAAGAATATCTAACCATAATAGATTTTGAACAATGATGAATAATAAATAATAACTCTCTTTATCTTTATTAACTATAATTCACACTGTTAATGAGATTCATTATTACTTAGTATGATAAATTTATTTTTATTTTATGTTACTAAGTTAAAAATGTTTATCTTTAATTGTTAAATCTGGCAAAATTGTAAACAGTTGTAAACCTAAATAAGGAAAAAGTAAATATATTAGTTCATTAAATTCAACCTATGCAAAAATTAGTAGAAAATAAATATGTGTATTTTTCACATAATTCAGCCGACTTTGCAATGAATTTAGATGCAGGAGAGAAATTAGTTTTTAGAAAAGAAGATAATATATCTCTGATAGTGCATAAAGGAAAAGGAGAACTAAGAATTGGAAAAAAGAAAAGGATTAAAATTAAAGAAAAAGATCTGCTAGTAATAAATGATTTTAATGAAAAAATTCTAATAGCATTATCAACAATGATATTATTTATTCATGTAGAAGGCTTATTAAATATTTAGAGTTTCAATCATACAGGAAAAATGAGAAATTTTTTATATAGAAGAATTTGTTCTTATTCTGCTTTAAAAAGATATAACAATACTTTTAATAAATACATTTTTTGTAAATATATAGCATTATTGAAAATTTAGATTTTCCTCTCTATTCTTTTTAATCTTACTTTTTCTTCGAAATTATCTTTAAAACTCTTAAACCATCTAGGAATATATATTTTGGATAGTCTTTCCATCCAACCATTATAATCAAATACTACGTTAACTTTACCCTTCTCTAACGTAAACTCAAGTGTAGCAGAACCACCTTTATTCATTACAAAAACATATTTTACCGTGTTAGTTGTTTTGTATACATTTCCAGACAAACAAAAATTAAAACCTAGAAATTTTCCGCATCCTTCAAATGAACTATTATTAATTTTTACATTTTTTATAGGTTGGAATATAAGAGGTATGACAAAAGTAGCATCTGCTAAAATTATATTAAGAGCTTCTGGTTCGTGAGAAGTGGAAAATTCTACTGTGTATCGCATTTCTGTATCATCTATTATTTTGAGATTATAAAAATATAAAGGATTTCTTTATACGTCATATAAAAAGTTATTTAAGCACTTAGATTATATTCTAGTAATTAAATCCTAGTACTATATAAATTGTATATTTTATCTTGAATCATATTTGTAATGTTAGCCTCTTTGCATTATAAATGAAACTGTATTTAACAATCATTTTACATAGTTAACTTTATTAATTAAATGAAGATTCAGAATTATCTATAGATATTAAGAAAAGTGAAAACGAATTTAATTTAATAAATGAAATATATTTTGTTTATTGTAACAAAATCAAGAAAAGTTTATTAATGTGAATTACAATATTAATAGATCTGTGACAAGCATGAGTGAAGTAATATGCCCAAAAGACAAAATAGTCTTTGACGCTGACAGAGGAGAATACATCTGCACAGAAACAGGAGAAGTATTAGAAGAGAAAGTAGTTGACCAAGGACCAGAATGGAGAGCATACACTGAAGAAGAAAATAGAGAAAGAAGTAGAGCAGGAACTATAAGTCTTACAGTTCACGATATGGGATTATCAACAGATATGGATATCAAAGCTAAGGATAGAATAAAAGCAATGAGATTAAGAAAAATGCAATTAAGATCAAGAATAGGCAGTTCAGAACAGAGAAACTTAGTTAAAGCAATGACAATTCTAGAAAGAATATCAGATCAATTAAGGTTACCTAAATCAGTAAGAGAAGAAGCATCAATAATCTATAGAAAAGCATTAGATAAAAAGCTCATAAAAGGAAGAAGCATAGAAGAAGTAGTAGCGGCAGCAATATATGCAGCTTGTAGGAAATCAAATATTCCAGTAACATTAGATGATGTAGCCAACTATACATCAGCAGGTAAGAAAGATGTAGGCAAAGCTTATAGATTATTATTAAGAGAGGATATAACAGAAGTACCAGCTAGTGATCCAAAATATCAAGTAATGAAAATATCATCATTACTAGGATTAGCAGGAAAATCCATGACTGCTGCTTTAGAAATAGTTGATAAAGCCAAAAAACTAGGTATAACGTCAGGTAAAGATCCAGCAAGCATAGCAGCTGCTGCAGTTTACATAGCTTCAAACCTAAATGGAGATAGAAGATCGCAGAGAGAAATTGCTGAAGTATCTGGAGTTACACAAGTAACAATAAGAAATAGATATAGGGAACTAGCGAGAGAGTTAGGAATTGACATAGAAGGAATTAATTAAAATTTTTGATAAAATATTTAATAATGTCTAATTTATGG
This sequence comes from Acidianus manzaensis, assembly GCF_002116695.1. Lineage (NCBI taxonomy): Archaea > Thermoproteati > Thermoproteota > Thermoprotei > Sulfolobales > Sulfolobaceae > Acidianus > Acidianus manzaensis. The sequence continues at coordinate 430,921 of NZ_CP020477.1, read as the reverse complement.
AATATTGGTTAAGTATTAAATGGTGTTAATTATTAAAGTAGATTATGTATAGAGTTATAGTTCAAGTTAAAGATTTAGATAAAGCACCGCAGTCTATAAAGTCTGTAATAAATTTATATAATGACTTAAAAGATGTGCAAATAGAAGTTGTATTTCATCAATCTGCAATAAGATCATTAGTAAAAGATTCTCCATTAGAAAACAGTATAATGGATTTAATTAACAAGGGAATAGTTGTAGTAGGATGTATGAATAGTATTAACTCGTTAAATATTGATTCGAATAGTTTAATTTCTGGTATTAAAATAGTTCAATCTGGAGTTGGAGAAGTAGTACGTAAGCAATCCGAAGGTTGGATTTACCTAAGCCTTTAATTTTTCTTTTCCATAATTCTTTATAACATTGAACGAACTTGAGAGAATCTTCGAAGAGAAATATGTACAAGGTAAAAATTATCTGATTTCTGCTCCTACAGGATCAGGTAAAACGCATTTAGCTAAGAAACTCCTTTTAGAGAGCGACAAAATTTCAGTTTATGTTTCTCCGCTTAAAGCATTGTCTAGAGAAGTTTATGATACAATAAAAGATAAGAGAGATGTAAAATATGTAGATTCTGATGTATATGAGGATGATTTAAGGTATTTCTCTTCAAGTTCATTACTTGCTACTTATGAGAAATTTGATAGTGCAATAAGACATAATTACTCATGGTTAAAAAATGTAGGAGTAATAATAATTGATGAATTACATAATGTGGAAAGTGATAGAGGGTTAGCTATAGAAAATATCGTATTGTGGGCTAAGTATAACGAAATACCTATAGTAGGCCTTAGTGCTACATTACCTAATATTCAAGAATATGGGAAATGGCTAAAAGCAGAAGTAATAGAATACACAAAAAGATCAGTTCCATTACATGAATGCATAGCATATCCATACGTTATAAGGTGTTACGATAATGATCTAAGTATTCCATTAAATCCTTTAAATGGAATAAGATCAGACAAGCTAGAAATTTTATTGCCAACCCTAAAATATATAATTGATCAGGGTAAAAATGCATTAATTTTTGTTAAAAGTAGAAAATCAGCAGAAAATTTAGCTGAAACTTTAAGAAAATTTGGATATAAATCGTCATCATATCATAGTGGAATACCCTATGATGAAAGGAGAAAAATAGTAGAAATGCTAAAGAATGGCGAAATTAATGTAATAGTATCAACAACGGCATTAGGTCAAGGAGTTAACTTACCAGTATACGCCTCAATATTTTATGATACTTCATTGCCTGATTCAGATGAAAAAGGAAATCTGAAAGGATGGAGAGACCTTAACTTAATGGAATATAAACAGATGGCTGGAAGAGCAGGAAGGCCTGGTTTTGACAAAGAAGGTATGTCAATAATAATAGCAACATCAATCAGAAACGCAGAACAATTTAGATTAAAGTATTTCACTAAATCATATGGAAAATCATTAACCCAATATAAGTTAGAGGATTTATCTCTTGCAATTATAAGTTGGAATAAAGGTGTAGTTCAAAAAGAACTTCTTGCTATAGCTAGAGATAGCTTAAAATTTAATAATATAAATGAAAATGATCTACAAAACTCAATAAATGTTCTTGTAAATACTAATTTAGTTGAAGAAAAGAAAAATAGAATTTATCTTACACCTTTAGGAGAAGCAGTATCCCTAAGTTACATAGATATTGATGCATTAAAAGGATTTCAGATTTCTAACGATTTATACACTAGCATAGCTTCAACTAATGCTATAATACAATCTTTAAGAGGCTGTAAGTGCGGAGATGAATTAATAAAAAAATGGGCTAATGGAGAAGATATATCAGAATTATGTAAAAAACTCACTCCTAAAGATATTAATGAAGTAATAAATAACGCTAGGTGGATATCATTCGCTCTATATAGAGTATTAAAAGCTTTAGGTAAAGAAGAAAGTAAAGAAGCTCTGAAATTACATTATCAAATAAAATACGGCGTACCATTCGAAGGAGTAAAAATAGCTAAACTAGGAATAGATAGAGATACTGTTAAAAAATTAATAAGTCTTAAAATAAAGGACGATATAGATTTATGTATAAAAGCAGGTGCAATGCCAATAAAATCTATACTAAAAGAAAAAGGATACTTACCAGAGAGCATATGTAAGGATATATATTCTAACGATCTAGTGATTTTTGATATGGCAAGAATCATAGCAAAATATTATAACAAAGAATTTTCAATAAGACAAGTCAAAAGAAGCGATGTTATAAGAAGATTAATATCTGAAGGTTATGCAGTAAAAGTAAGAAAAGATGAAAAAGAAGGGTATATTTACTTTATTCCACCCTTTTCATAAATTCTTTTTCATTAACTATTACTCTCTCGTGAATTCCCTCTCCTATCTTCTTCTCATTATAATATGCCTCTACTTTAAACGTGACTTTCTTTCCTTCTTCAGAAATAATCTTAGATTTGACTATTATCTTACTTCCTATTGGTGCTGGAGCCAAATGCTTTACATCTATGTGAAACCCAACGCTAGTTAATCCTTCTTTTAATTTCTTCTGTAGCAAATTAAACGATACGTCTTCCATAAAAGCTATCATGGAAGGAGTTGAAAGTACATTTACGGCACCACTAGAAACGTAAGACGCAGAATTTTCAGGTTTAACTACAAATTCCTTTTGTAGAGTTTCATTCATATCAATTTTTAAGAAAAAAGCTTTTAAGAAATTAATCTTAGGATTAAACGGGGAGATGAGTTGGAAGAATCCTAGAAGCGATAGACATAGCGTTTAGCTACGAAGGAGGATATAGAGTATTCGAAGATATAAACATTGCTACTTTGGATGGCGAGTTTGTAGCTATAGTTGGTCCGTCTGGAATAGGTAAATCTACGCTGTTAAGAATTCTTGGTGGATTTATCAAGCCTGAAAAGGGAGAAGTAAGATTATTAGGAAAAAAAATTACAGAACCAACTCCTAAAATTTCTTTGATTCATCAATCAATAGCTACATTTCCTTGGTTAACAGCTTTAGAAAATGTAAAACTTGGATTAAAATACAAAAAGCTTCCAAAGGAAGAAGAAGATAAGATAGCTAGAAAAATGCTTGAAGTCGTAGGTTTGCAAGGATTTGAAGAATTTTATCCTAAACAAATGAGTGGAGGAATGAGACAAAGAATAGCAATAGCTAGATCATTGGCAGCAGATCCTTTAGTTTTATTGATGGATGAACCATTTGCACACTTAGACGAATTAACAGCAGAAGGATTAAGACATGAAATATATTCTATTCTATTTAGGCAAGACACTCCTTTGCGTTCAGTTGTTCTAGTCTCACATAATTTAAATGAAGTAGTAGAATTAGCAGATAGAGTTTACGTATTAAATGGTAGACCTGCTAGCGTGATAGGAGATATAAAAATTAATCTAGAAAGACCTAGAAATCCAAAAGAGGAAAAATTTCAAGCATATTTAGATCAATTGTATTCAATGCTTACTCCTATTCAAACTAAGCAGATTGAAAAGAAAAGCATTGGTGATAAGAACGATAAATCTTAGCTTAGTTTTGCTAGCTAATTTAGCTACATTAGGAAGAGTTTTTCTTACAATTATAATATCTATAGTAACTGGCTGGTTCTTAGGATATGTAGCAATAAAAAATAAAACATTTGAAAATATTTATATTTCTATAGCAGAAGTTTTAGAATCCGTTCCAGTAATAACTTTCTTTCCTATTGTTCTTATATTCTTTGTATTTACAGTAGGTGGACAAATAGGAATAGAATCAGCTGTATTATTCTTAGTATTTACAGCAGTAGTATGGAATATATGGATGGGAATATATCAAGCTTTTAAAACCGTTCCAGAAAATTTACAGGAAGTAACACAAAACTATAGATTAGGTTTTTTATCAAAAATGTCTAGACTTTATATTCCATTTTCAATACCTAGAATAGCTGCTAACTTAATACCTAGCTTTGCAGATGCGTTATTTTACATAACAGTAAGTGAAGTATTTAGCGTAGGAACTCATGTTTATCAAGTTTTCGGAATTGGAACTTTAATATCTATTTATACTGCAGAAGGAGACTATACTGACGCTTTAATTTCTTTAGGTATATTAGCTATTTTCGTAACTGCTATAGTATTAATATTAAGAGAGTACGCAGAATATTCTGTCTCAAGATATGGATTAGATACAGAAGAGAGATCTACATTCTTTAGAAGAGGAAGACCAAGAGTAAGATATTCAGCCAGACTTAATGCGGCAAAATCCACATTTACTAAACTTTCGAAGTATATTGCTAGACCTCCTTATTTAATGAAAAGGAGAATAGAAACAGAAGATGAGGAGGAGAGAAAGCATCATTTTCCAACCAGACTGATAGGAACTCTAGTTGGATCACTGATATTAATATTAATAGGTTATTCTATTTATAATACAGTAACTCATGTTCCTTTATCTGTTTGGCAAAATCTAATTTCTGGTACTGGTTATGATCTTATCTTAATAGGTTATGATTATATTAGAGTTGCTATTATAGCCTTAGTATCTTTCGCAATATCAATATTTTTAGGCTATTATATTGCTACTAAACCAATAGCTGACAGAATTGCTGTTCCTATTATACAAACTATAGCATCTTTTCCTGCACCGGCGTATTTTCCATTATTATACCTAGCAACATTTTCTACTATATCATCAATATTTGGTCCTTTTACAAGTGAGTTTTATGTATTACTTCTGGGATTTTTATCTACATTTTATTATATATTCTATAGCTTCTGGTTAGGTATAAAGAATCTGCCCAGTGAGTATTGGGAAGTTATGAAAAATATGAAATTAGGCTTCTGGACAAAAATGAGAAAGGTAATATTGCCAGCGACGTTTCCTTATATAATTGCTGGAATGAGTAGTACTATAAATAGTGCATGGGGAGGATTAGCAATTGGTGAATATTGGCAAGATATTATAAACGGTAAAACATTAGAAGTTCAACATGGACTTATGAAAGCATTGGCAGTAGCAGATAATCAAGGAAACTTAGCGTTAGTAGGATGGTTATCTTTATTATTTGCTATTATAGTAGTTATTTATTCCATTGTATTTACAAGAAGGATGATGGATCTAGCTAGGAAGAAATATGTAGCAGAAGAAGGAGTATATGCAGCATGAAAATGATGTGGAATCCGGGAACTGATCCGTGAAGACAAGCGCGAACCCTGATCTATTTTTATTTTCTTTCTTAATTTTTTGAAATAAAGACAATTTTATGTTTAAGGAAAGTTAGTAATATTTTATAATCTATCTTTATCTTATTAATAGTCTAAATTTACTAAAATAAAAACTTTTTAAACCCATATAAACTATAATATATGGGATATAAATGCCTCCATTTGGTAGAGTTTTAGTTGCTAATAGAGGAGAAATTGCAGTAAGAGTAATGAAAGCAATAAAAGAAATGGGAATGACAGCAATAGCAGTATATTCAGAAGCAGATAAATACGCACTTCACGTTAAATACGCAGATGAAGCCTATTATATAGGCAAAGCTCCAGCTTTAGATAGTTATCTAAACATAGATCATATAGTAGACGCAGCAGAAAAAGCACATGTAGATGCAATACATCCAGGATATGGATTCCTATCAGAAAATGCTGATTTTGCAGCAGCTGTAGAGAAAGCTGGTATTACGTTTATAGGTCCGTCTTCAGAGGTAATGAACAAAATAAAAGATAAGTTAGATGGTAAAAGAGTAGCTAAACAAGCAGGTGTGCCAGTAGCTCCAGGTTCGGACGGTCCTGTTGGATCTTTAGATGAGGCTTTGAAATTAGCAGAAAAAATAGGATATCCAATTATGGTAAAAGCTGCTAGCGGTGGTGGAGGAGTAGGTATAACTAGAGTAGATACTCCAGATCAATTAGTTGATGTATGGGAAAGAAATAAGAGATTAGCATATCAAGCATTTGGAAAAGCAGATCTATATATTGAGAAATATGCAGTTAATCCAAGACATATTGAATTTCAGTTAATAGGAGATAAATATGGTAATTACGTCGTTGCATGGGAAAGAGAATGCACTATACAAAGAAGAAATCAAAAATTGATTGAAGAAGCTCCTTCTCCTGCATTAAAGATGGAAGAAAGAGAAAGAATGTTTGAGCCTATAATGAAATATGGACAACTAATTAATTATTTCACAATGGGTACTTTTGAGACAGCCTTTTCAGATGCAACAAGAGACTTTTACTTCTTAGAATTAAATAAAAGATTACAAGTAGAGCATCCTACTACAGAACTAATATTTAGAATAGATCTAGTTAAATTGCAAATAAATATAGCTGCTGGAGAGCATTTGCCATTTACTCAGGAAGAGCTAAATAGAAGAGTTAGAGGAGCAGCTATAGAATATAGAATAAATGCAGAAGATGCTCTAAATAACTTTACTGGAAGCTCAGGATTTATTACTTATTATAAAGAACCTACAGGACCAGGAGTAAGAGTAGATAGTGGGATCACTTCTGGTAGCTGGGTACCACCATTTTATGATTCCTTAGTATCAAAATTAATAGTATATGGAGAAAGTAGACCTTACGCTATACAAGCAGGAATTAGAGCATTAAACGATTACAAAATTGGTGGAGTAAAAACTACTATAGAATTATATAAATGGATAATGAGAGAACCTGATTTCCAAGAAGGTAAGTTTAGTACTTCATATATAGCTGAGAAGACTGAGGCTTTTGTAAAGTACTTAAAATACCAAGAGGAATTAAGAGCAGCTTTAGCTTTGGAAATGCAAAACAGAGGATTAATGAGGATGACACAAACAAATAATCAACAGAAGTCACAGAATAAATCAGGATGGAAGACGTATGGTTTAATGTCCCAATCTTCTCCTAGGGTGATGTGGTAATGAAATTATTCAGAGTTTATTCAGAAACTGGAGATACCTATCTGATGGCAATGGATTCTAAAGATAATAAAGACACTATTAAAACTGAAGCTAATGAATTTAACATAGAATATATAGGTAAAGGAACTAGGGAGAATGAGTATTTATTTAAGATAAATGGCGAAATTCATAAAGTATTCATAGACAATGGATATTTACTAATAGATAATAATAGTGTATTTAAATTGGAAAGACTAGCCGAACTTCCAACTCAAGAAGGAGAATCAGTTGAGGAAATGATAAAAGGAAAAGAAGGAGAAGTGATTTCGCCATTACAAGGGAGAATAGTAATGATAAGAGTAAAAGAAGGAGATGCAGTTAATAAAGGTCAACCATTACTTTCTGTAGAAGCTATGAAATCTGAAACTATTATATCAGCTCCTATAGCAGGCATTGTAGAAAAAATAATGGTAAAACAAGGCCAAGGAGTAAAGAAAGGAGATGTATTACTTATTATAAAATAAATGTTTTTGAGATAAATTCTAATGTATAAAAAGTAAAAATTTAATAAACATTTCATCATATGTATAGGTGAGATATATGTCAGAGCAAAAATCCGAAATGGATAAGTTAATTGAAGAATTAAGGAATATGAAAGCAAAAGCATATCAAGGCGGTGGAGAAGATAAAATAAAAACACAACATGCTAAAGGTAAATTAACTGCAAGAGAAAGATTAGCTTTGCTATTTGACGAAGGGTCATTTAGTGAAGTGATGACTTTTGCTACGACTAGGGCTACAGAGTTCGGTTTAGATAAAATGAAAATGTATGGAGATGGAGTAGTGACAGGATGGGGTAAAGTAGAAGGCAGGACAGTATTTGCTTATTCGCAAGACTTTACTGAATTAGGCGGAACGTTAGGAGAAACTCATGCAAATAAGATAGGCAAAGTTTACGAATTGGCGTTAAAAGTAGGAGCACCAATTGTAGGCATAAATGATTCTGGAGGAGCTAGAATACAAGAAGGCGCAGTAGCGCTAGAAGGATATGGACAAGTATTTAAGATGAATGTTATGGCATCTGGTGTTGTTCCACAAATAACTATTATGGCTGGACCAGCAGCTGGAGGTGCAGTATATTCTCCTGCGTTAACGGATTTCATTATAATGATTAAAGGAGACGCTTATTATATGTTTGTTACAGGACCAGAAATAACTAAAGTAGTCTTAGGAGAAGAAGTGTCATTCCAAGATTTAGGTGGAGCAGTGATTCATGCTACAAAATCCGGTGTTGTTCATTTCTTAGCTGAAAATGAACAAGATGCTATAAATATAACTAAGAAATTATTGTCATACTTACCGTCAAATAATATGGAAGAACCTCCATATATGGATTTAGGTGATCCAGCTGATAGAGAAGTTAAAGAAGTTGAAAGTATAGTTCCAACAGATTCTGCTAAACCATTTGATATCAGAGAAGTAATTTATAGGATTGTAGACAATGGTGAATTCTTAGAAGTGCATAAGCATTGGGCTCAAAATATTACAGTAGGATTTGCTAGAATAGCAGGCAATGTAGTAGGAATAGTAGCTAATAATTCAAACTATATGGGCGCTGCAATAGATATTGACGCAGCGGATAAAGCTGCAAGATTCATTAGGTTCTGTGACGCATTTAATATTCCTTTAGTTAGCTTAGTAGATACTCCAGGATACATACCTGGAACAGATCAAGAATATAAAGGAATTATAAGACATGGAGCTAAAATGTTGTATGCATTTGCAGAAGCTACTGTTCCAAAAGTAACAGTAATATTAAGGAAATCATATGGTGGTGCCCACATAGCTATGAGCATCAAAAGTCTAGGAGCAGATTTAGTTTATGCATGGCCATCAGCAGAAATTGCAGTAACTGGACCAGAAGGTGCTGTAAGGATATTATATAGGAGAGATTTACAAAATGCTAGTAACGCAGATGATTTATTGAAAGAAAAAATAGCTGAATACAGAAAATTATTTGCTAACCCATACTGGGCAGCTGAGAAAGGATTAATAGATGATGTAATAGAACCAAAAGATACTAGGAAAGTAATACTTAATGCATTAGAAATGTTGAGAAACAAAAGAGAATATAGATATCCTAAGAAACATGGGAATATACCATTATGATCTGATATAGACTATTTTATTGTTTTCTTCCAATATAATTTTTTGATTTAATGACAATAAGATTTTCTTAAATTTTCGTATAGTTTCTTCATCTGCATTTATTTCTATCAGTTCTCCCTTACTAGAATTAAGCATTTCCAGCAATAATTCTTGCAGCGTCTTTTGCAACCTTTTCACCTAATCTTGAACCTAGTAATGATTTTACCTTATCTACATTCATAATTATGTCTTCTGGTTTTTTGATATTATTTTCAAAAAGTAATCTAGCTCTTTTTCTTCCTATTCCAGGAACTTTTACAAGATCTATTAGTTCCTCCTTAATTCCATCTTTAACCCTTAGGTTAAGTATGTAGAAAGCTTCAGCATGTTCTTTCAAATCTAATACTCTTGAAATATTAAAACCACTATAGGTCAACCAATCCATAGTATCAATTATGCTTCTTAAATCTCCGGATCCTATTCCATATCTTCCTAAAATGATATCTTCATCTACTTCTTCTATCCAGTCATTAATTATCATTCCTACTTTTAATGCTGAGACGTAATTATAGAATTCGTCTTCGTCATCTGGTTCTTCTATAAATAGAGGGCAAGGAGATAAATCAACAAGATCATACATTTCATTTCTACTTACGGAAACTCTTGGACCGTCTGGGGTATAAGCGCATAAATGTAAATAAGCTACATTACAAGATTTTTCATTTCTAGTCAAGTAATCTTTAAATGTTTTTGCAGTAAATGGATTAATATATAAGTCTGCAACTCTTTTTCCAAATTTTGTTAGAACTAAGTCATCATCTCCTGCAATAAACTCATTATCTCTTAACCAATTTAATCCTTTTTTAAGATATGATTTTACTATATCTTTATCAAGTAATGTTCCCATAGCATAGTCCTCAACTTCATCACTTGTAACTCTTCCTTCAGAAGATACAATACCTAAAATAAAGGTATAAAAAGAAGCTTCATTACCCAGTTTAGATTCGATAGGTTCTGGAGGAGACAAAATGTATTTTTTAAATACTCTATCAGCTTCACTCTTATTTCTTACAACTATTATTGCCTCTCCTTCTTTATCAAAACCGGGCCTTCCTGCTCTTCCAGCCATTTGTTTATATTCCATTATTGGTATTTCTTCATTAAATCCCAATATTTGTCTATTAAACCTATATATATCTCCTACAATAACGCTTCTTGCAGGCAAATTAACTCCTGCAGCTAGAGTAGGTGTAGCAACAATTACCTTTATTTTTCTTTGAATGAAATATTTTTCAATAATATCTCTCAATCCTTTTGACAAACCAGCATGATGATACGCTACGCCTGATCTAACAAGTTCAGCTAAATCTTCTTTTTCAGTAGTACCTGCATCATCTACTTCCTTTATTTCATTGCTTATTTTTTCTAATTCTTTATCCATTTTGAATAATCCCATATTGCTAGCTATCTTTCTAGCTGTAGATTCAGCAATTTTTCTAGAATTTCTGAAAACTAATACTTGTCCTCCATGTTGTAAAACATAATTTACGTAAGCTAGTATTGCGTCATTACCTTTGATATTGATTGATTCATTATTGCTAAATATGACTTTGTAAGAGCTTTTCTTCTCTGGTATGATAACGCCTTCCTTTAATGGTACTGGTCTCCAGTCAGTAGTTACTGGCGTAGCATTTAACCATTTTGAAATTTCTTCGTAATTTTGTATTGTAGCGCTTAAAGCTAAGAGATTTTTGTATCTAATTCTAACTGCTACACTTTCAACAACTGGTCCCCTATGAGGATCATTTAAGTAATGAAACTCGTCAAGAACAAAGTAATCTACCTCTTTTAACCATGATGGATTCCTTCTCCATAATGAATCAATTTTTTCATAAGTTGATATTATTATATCATAATTTTTTAACCAAGCATCATCAGTATCATAATCTCCAGAAGTCATACCTACTTTATAACCTAGTTTCTCCCAAACCTTTAATTCAGAGAATTTTTCAGAAGTTAGTGCTCTTAATGGGGTTATATATATTGCTTTCCCGCCTTTATTAAGCAAATGGCTAATAATACCCAACTCAGCTATTAGTGTTTTGCCTGATCCCGTAGGAGATGTTACAAGTAATCTTTCATCTTTTAATAAGCCTTTATTTATTGCCTCAGTTTGTACAGGATTGAGTTTTTCTATTCCTCTATCCTTAAGTATTTTTAATATTTTTTCGTCAATGTTAAGTTGCTCTAATGGCAGAAATTGCATATAATATATAAAATGTTTTTAGAGTATAAGAGCATGTTCTATATTTGTTAACAAGTAAGCTTTATCAATAGGTACATACAAATATTTGTGTGATACTTATGGAGATAATTAAGAAAGACAAAGATGGATCATACGAGATTGAATTAGAAGAAACTTTAACTATCTCATTTAAAATCGAAGAAGAACTACTTAATCAAATAGATGAGGCAGTTAAAACATTAGGCTATGGAAATAGAAGCGATCTAATAAGGGATGCTATTTCTGAGTACATGGTTTTTTTAGACAAGAACAGTCAAGATTTAGGTAAAAAATAATGCTAGAATTTTTAGCTATTTTAATTTTTATTACAGGATTTATTTCTTCTTTTGTTGTTGGAGGAAATAATACTGCAACCGCATTAGGAATACTATTGTCCACGAATGCCTTAAAAAGAAAATACTCTTACTTAATTAGTGCGTTAAGCCTATTTTTGGGAACAACTATAGGAAGTATTACTATGAAGTCGAGTATAACAGGAATCATTGAAGGTGAGCAAGAAATTCTAGAAGCCTTATTATTTTCTGTAATTTTTGCTTCTGTAGTTTCTTTTTATTATTTAAATAAATTTGGTATACCTTCATCACTAAGCCAGATGATTTATCCGTCTTTGGCCATTCTAGTTTTGATTTCACATGGACTTTTATTTGATTGGAGTAAATTTTGGTTTACAGTATCATCTTGGTTTTTCTCTCCTTTATTAGCTATTATATCTTCATTAACTTTGTATTTTTTACTTAAAAAGATTTTATCCAAACAGAAATTACTTTTTAGACAACTAAAATTATATAAATATTTAATTATATTATCCTCAATCTTTACTTCTTTTGTTACTGGAGCTAATGCTATTGGAATAATCGTTTCTGCAGGTTTAGTTTATCAACCATTCTATATAGTTGCTCCGCTTTATGGTATTGCTGCTGCCTTAGGTGTTTATTTAAGTTCTAAAAATGCTTCTATAGTTGTAGGATTTAGAGTAACAAGGCTAGGATATGCTAGTGCAGTATCTGCATTAGTAGGAAGTGATATAATTTCTGAAGTATTTACATTGCTTGGTGTACCAATTTCCATAACTCAGACCAGTATGGGAGGAGTGATAGGTTTAAGTTTTAGAAGTTTTGGATATGATGTTAAGAAGCAATTATCTCAAGTTGCGAGAGGATGGTTAACATCTCCTTTTATAGCCGTAATAGCATCGTTAGCTGCTTTTGGAGTAATGAAAAGTATTTTAGGACTTTAATGTTGCATACAGAGTTTCTACGCTCAATGTTGCTTCTTCCATATTGTCTAAGATATCGTCTAAAAATGTTACTATATCTTTCATCTGTAATAAACTTATTATATCAGAATCTTTTTCTACTTCATATACTTTTTGAATCATCATGTCTTTAATATCATCTCCATTTCTTTCAATTAATTGTATTTCTTTTCCTATTTTCAATGATTCTTTTATATCTTTGGATAAACTTGATATCATTGAGACTAATTTTTCGGAAGCTTCTTGAATTAGAGATAAATACTCTATGAAGTTGTTTTCAAGGTTCTTACATAAATTACTATCTATTTTTCTTGAAGTTATAGCTCTAGCAGCGTCTTTTATAGCTTTCATTGTATCATAAAGAGCTTGAGTTAGCATAAGCATAGATTCTTTAAAATCTGGTAAGAAAGCTTCGCCAAATAGCATATTAACTATATCTTCTCTGGATAGGCCTATCCTTTCATATATTCCTTTAATTTTTATAGACTTAGCTACTGCATCAGGATATTTTCCTCCAAATATATTAGAATAAAGAGAATTAAGCTCTACTACAGACATTTTTATATTTTCCGATATATCAACTAATTTAGAAAAAAGTAATTCTTCTTTGTTAACGCTAAACTTTATCATGATTAACTAATCAGTACGTAATAATAAAAAGCTTAGCTAGATTTGTATAAGATAATTATATAATTCATTTCAAGGAATATTTGAAGATTTATTTAAAAAATTATATAGTTATTATCAAATCTACTTTATCTAATACTTTTTCGTAAAAGTCTGGAAAGCATCCTATTTTTGCTTCTTCTATTAGAGAGTTAGCTAAATTCCTCATGTAAGTACACTGATCGCACGCTTGTAGATATACTTTATCTGCTATTTTTCTTAGTCTTTCTGCAGTATCAGTGCCTTTTGTTAGCATATATACGTTATCATGGATAAAGAAAATCCCTTTAACATCTGCATTATGTCTATTTTCTTCTATTTGAGGTAATATCATATTAACTAGAATATATTGAGCTAAATTTGTTAAAGCTAAATATGCTACTCTTTTCATGATATCGCCTTAAAAACTTCTTCTACCAAATTTTTGATGTCATCTGAAATTTTATATCCTTGAATTTCAGAAAGTTTACTTATAGCTTCACTAGAATTGCTTACTTCTCCATTGTTTATCCATTCTGCTATTGCTTCTAAAGCTATCTTAGTCGTAACACAAGCAGATGGAGAATAGTATCTAAATATTACTTTTCCTGATTCATTCTTGTAATATATTTTGATGTTAAATTTTGGTGTTTTTATAATTTTTTCATTATATTCATTATTATCTTTTATTGCATATTTTGCATTAAGATAATCCGATGCTCTTTTCCTTTCATTATGGCAACACGAATCTTCCATTTAGGGTTACCCTAAATAGAAATAGGATAAACGATTATAAATTTTTCGCATATTATCTTCTTTTTTACTGAAATAAAACTATTCTTCATTAATAATATATTCATTTAAATAAAATATAACAGAACACTTGAAATTATTCCCTTTCTTGGATACCTATATATTTTCTGCCTATTTCTCCTTTATATATAGCCTTAGGTCTTATTAGTTTATTATCTTTCAAATACTCCATAATATGAGCAGTCCATCCTACAATTCTAGATGATGCAAAAACAGTAGGAAAGAGATCTGGTTCAAATCCCAATGAATAAAATACTAATCCAGCATAAAAGTCAACATTAGGATAAATTCCTTTTTTACCTAATATTCTACTTCCTATTTCATCTACTTTCTCTGCAACTTCGTAAAGGTTATACAACCCCTTTTCCTTTGTTATCATTTTAGCGTATTCTTTTAATATTTTTGCTCTAGGATCATATGTTTTATAAATTCTATGTCCAAATCCCATTATTCTATGTCCAGACTCTAGTTTTTTCATTATATACTCTTCTACATTATCTTTATTTCCTATTTCCATAAATTGCTTTAATGCTTCTGAGTTTGCTCCACCATGTAAAGGACCTTTTAGTGCGGAAACCCCAGCAACTACAGATGAGTATATATCAGATAAGGTAGAAGCAACAACAAGACAAGCAAAGGTAGATGCGTTCATCTCGTGATCCATGTGAAGTAATAAGCTAACGTCCATTACTTTTGACTCTAAATTTGATGGTTTTTCTCCTTTTAGCATATAAAGGAAATTTTCAGCATGACTCAAGGAAGAATCAGGTTCAATAATATCAAGATTTTTCCTCGTGCGTACAAAGAACGATATTATAGTTGGAATTTTTGAGGTTATTTTAACTGCTTTTTCCCACAATTCTTCTTTATTTGATTCATCTTCTATTCCTAACATACTTATTGCTGTTCTTAATACATCCATTGGATTAGCGTCTTTCCTTACATTTTTTATAAATTGTACTACATATTCTGGTAAGTTTCTTTCCTCTGCTAATTTTTCTTTTAAATCCTTTAATTCTCTTGAATTTGGAAGTTTTCCAAACCATATTAAGTACGCTGTTTCTTCAAAATTTGAGAATTCAGCTAGATCAAAAATTGAATATCCTCTATAGTATAACCTTCCTAGATTTCCATCTATATAAGTTATTTCTGTTTCTTTTATTGCAATATCTTCAAGACCCTTTTTTAGCTCCATTGCTTAAATCCCTCAATTTTTTTAATGCAAATTCTTTATCAGTTGAGCCTAATTTAGCTTTCGCAAGAATATCTTCTAGAGTTACTATTACTTCTTCTGCAACTTTTTTATTTACCGGATATGGAATACCATCTTTTCCTCCAATTGCATAAGCATATTTAAAAGGATCTAGTGAAGTATTGACTGGATCATTATAGGAAGGTGGTTCATTATATATTAAATCTGAAATTAAATAAAGTGCCTTTGCAGTAGACGGACCTAAACCTTCTAATAATGCCTCCTCTAAATTGCTCGGATTTATTTCATATAATTTGTCTAATATTGGTTTAATTTTTCTTTCATCTAAAGGTTTCATATAAACTATTCTTGCTTCTTTAGATAAACTTACAAAAGTTGCTCCATTAATCCATGAATCTAAAGTGTATTGTCCTTTAAGTTTAGCTTTAGCTAATTGCAGTTCACTTATTATATTCCTAGGATTTTCTCTAAGTAAATCTAATATTAGTTTTCTTGTATTTTCCTTTTCCTTTTCTATAATATTTACTGCGTTTCCTTTAATACCTGCTATGCTTTCATGAGGTTGAACTATAAAATTATCAGTATTTTTCCAGTGATATCTTCTAGCAAATTTTGTTTCTTCATTCATACCTTGCTGGATGATTCCCCAATATCCATTTTCACTAATAATCATTGAATGATGATATAATTGATGTCCATCTTGTAAGAGAGTAGTATCAACTTTAGCTACCAATTTACTTATATTAGACATTTTTAAAGGATCTATATTAAAAATTCTAGAAAGTTCATTTACTTCCTCTGGTACTTTTAATGCATTCTTTCCTTTACCACCTAAGATAGCAATACCTTCTTCTTTAGGATTTATTACGTCCTTTAGAATACCTAACGTAACAGTTGTAGATCCTGAAGAATCCCAATCCATTCCTATTATATTATTAAATGCTTGAAACCAAAGAGGGTTAGATAATCTTTCTATAACTTTTTCTTG
The DNA here is from genome assembly GCF_002116695.1 of Acidianus manzaensis. Taxonomy (NCBI): domain Archaea; kingdom Thermoproteati; phylum Thermoproteota; class Thermoprotei; order Sulfolobales; family Sulfolobaceae; genus Acidianus; species Acidianus manzaensis. The sequence goes on along the minus strand of NZ_CP020477.1, from coordinate 414,646 downwards.
CCCCCATTCAATAATCATGATATCAATAATGCTTTTTGAAAGCCTTTTCATTATAGGAACTAACCAGGCTGGAACATGTCCAGTATGTAAAGGTAAATCAGCTATTCCTTCTATTTCCATTTATTTTATATAGAGTTCAAATTATATTTAAATCATGCTAATAGCAGCAACTTCAGACATTCATTCTCCTAGATATTTGAACGAGTATTTCCTAGCTCTGAAATATTTGCCTGAAAAGGTAGACCTTATATTATTAGCTGGAGACTTAGCAGATAGAGGAAAATTTCTTCACTTTGATCCAGTTTACAATAGTCTTTTGAATAGAGCTGATAAAATCTTTGCAGTTTTTGGAAATGAGGATTTTGTGGAAGAAAGAGAACAATACAAAAAAAGCTTTCCTAAAATAACTTGGCTAGAAGATTCAAAAGATCAATATAAGGATATAGTGATAATAGGTAGTGAAGGAGTAATAAGAAAACCTACACCTTGGCAAAAACTAAAAGGAATAACAGAAGATTTTTATAGAGAAAGAAAAAAGAAACTGGAAGAGTTATTATGCTCAGAAAAAGGAAAATTTGTAATTTTGTTAACTCATTACGCTCCAACTTATAAAACTGTATTTGGAGAAAGAAAATTTGCATATCCTGGATTAGGTGATGAACTTATAGAAGAAAGTGAATGTAAGCCTAGCATAGCTATTCATGGTCATGCACATTTATCTAAAAGAACTTTCGTTACAGTAGAAAATACAAAAATATATAATGTAGCATTACCAGCAAATAAAAAATTTGTAGTAATTAATGTATTTTAGACTCTTTGGTTTGCAGGTATTTCGTCGTATTTCTTAAATAGTAGATACCATGCTTTAGCATTTGGTAATTTCATTCTCATTTCAGCTTCGTCTAAGGTTGTAGGAGCTCCTATTACTACATCTTGTCCTGGTTCCCAGTTTACTGGAGTAGCAACTTTTGCTTTGTATGCCACCATAACTGCCTTAGTTATTCTTAACATCTCTTCAATTTTTCTTCCAGCTTCTATTGGGTATTGGGCCAAGAATCTTATTGTTCCTTCTGGATCAACAATGAATACACCTCTTACTGTTTGTCCAGTGCTCTCATCTACTAAATCTAACATTCTAGCTAGTTTTTTATCTGGATCTGCTATTACTGGGAAGTTTATTTTTACTCCGTATCTTTGTTCAATATCATTTAGCCAAGCGATGTGAGAATATATGCTATCGACACTTAATCCCATTAGTTGGACTCCTAGTTTTTCGAATTCTGGTTGTGCCTTAGCGAACTCTACGAATTCAGTTGTGCATACCGGTGTGAAGTCAGCTGGATGTGCATATAAGAATAGCCATTTTCCTTTTCCAAATATGTCTTTATAGAAGTCAAAAGGTCCTTTGGTTGTTAAAACTTGTGTATCAGGAAACTTTTGATATACCTTTACCATTTTAGATTCACTACAAAATAGTAGTTAGAATAGATTTAAAGTGCTTCTTTCTTTGTTTAGTATATAAAGATTTTTTAATACTAATGAGTAGTTATATCTTTTGGTTTATACTCATAAAAACCAACTTGTGTTATTACATTCCTAACAACGTTAGAAACCCATCTATTAGCTGGCGACACAAATCCAATTTTTCTAAGAATTCTATATATTAATGGAATTTTAAGACCTGCTCCGGCAGCTAGTGGATGGCCTCCTCCACCTAATTTGCTCGCAAATCTTCTTACATCAATATATCCGCTTCTAAATGATATTGCCTTTCCGTTAGCAGAAACGAAAACTGAGGCACCTGTTCTTGTCATTAAATATTGTGCGGCATAACTTATATCGGGTGGTCCTTTCCATCTTATTGCTACTACGACTTTTTTACCGTCAATTTCTATTACTCTATAATATTTTGGTAATTTTTGATATCCTTTAAGTTCTGCATCCATCTGATCTTCTAAGATTTTTTGAAATTCATCATTCCAAAGTGTTCCATTATAAAAAATTTCTATTAATTTCTTTTTCCATTCATAATCCTTGTTATTTTCTACTATTCTTCTTAATTTTTCTCCCATAGGATCATTATGTAACCAAATATCTACTGAACAGTCTGCAGATGCTAGTTTTGAAGAGAATTCGTCATCCGGATTCATTATTTTATGTACTACTCCAGCTCCACAAGTAGATACATCATGATAAACTTTTACTCCAGTGTCTGATAATTTAGTTATCCATTCATCTTTCCATACGTGATGGTCAAACCATTGAATTTCTGCACCTTCATTTATTAGTCTTTTACAATTTTCTAAAACTTTACTTAATGTATTTTCATTCATTCCAATATCAGCTATCATTATGCTTTTAACTCCTCTAAGCTCTAGTTTCTCTAATAAATTATGAATTTTAGTAGGTTCTGTAAACCAGATGTTCTTAGGTAGTGACTTTACAGCTCTTGCATATACTGCTGCTGAAGCTGTACCGTCAAAATCATTGTGAACTATTGAATAATAATCCATTTGAATTACTCTTCTCTATTAACTAATAATAAACTTTATTCCTTCAGAAGTTATCACTTTCCCTTTATAAAGAAAATCTACTTGTCTCAGAGATGAATAATAATCAAAGTCAGTTATGGCTGATATGCCATCTTTGACTACTGTAACATTATACCATCTTAAAGCTGCGCTTCCTGCAGTATGAAGTACACAAATGTTAGCTACAGTTCCTGCTAATATAACATTTTTTATATTCTTTACTCTTAAAATATAATCTAAAGGAGTTTCGAAGAAAGCATCGTATCTGTATTTTTTTATTAAAAAATCATCTTTTTCTGGTTTTAATTCATCTATAATTTCTGCACCCCATGTTCCGGCTAACGCGTGTTCTCCCCAAATCTTAAATTCTGGATCGTCTTTCATATGCCAATCTTGAGTATAAATAACCATAGCTGATGCATCTCTAGCTTTATTCAGAAGATTCTTTATAGGTTGTATAGTGTCTTCTGCTTTTGGAACGTATAATTTACCGTTTTTTCTTACAAAATCGTTTTGCATATCAACGATAATTATTGCAGTATCTTTTGGATTGAAAGATAATTCCTTTTCTTCTGGAATATCTGGTACATCAATTTTCATAAAAATATTACCCGAACTCATGTTTTTATCTTTTTCATCTCTTTAGAGAGTTTATCTGCTATTTTTAGTATTTTAGGATATCCTTGAGTAGATAAATCAATACAATCTTGCAAGTCTGTCTTATTTCCTGGACTATAAAAATATCTTCCTGATTTTATTCCAACTTTTTCTCCATTTATTGTGACATATTCTATTCCATTTTCTTCTAAAATTTCTCCAGCTAGTCTAGATTTGGCAACACCTATTGTGGGGATATCCAGTAAAACACCTATAACAGTAGCTATTCCACTTTTTCTAGGATGTGCTAATCCATGACCGTCTACTAAGATTAAGTTGCATTCGTTTTCATATTTTTCTAGACTTTTTATCATTATAGGTGCTTCTCTCATAAACAGAAAGCCAGGGATATATGGAAAATCTACTTTTCCTTTTACAAAATTATATTCGTATTTATCGTTTTTTGCCATTTCTATAGTCTGTTTTACAGCTATAGCATATCCTTCTTCCTTACTATATGCTACATCTACTGCGCAAATAGTATTTACATTTTTTATTCCAAGATGTGAAATCTTTATGTTATTTGCCACTAGTTTTTGAAATAGTTTTAGAAAATTAAGTAGATAATCTTCCATATTTATTACCTATTTTAAATAAAAATTCATGTTGTTGCAAAGTTTGTACTGCTCCTGGTCTGTAATTTCTTACTTCATCTACTGCATCTATCGGATTAAATCCTTCCTTTATGATTAAGTATGCAGCAATTACTGTTCCTGTTCTTCCTATACCACCTACGCAATGTACTAGATTTCCTTTTCCATCTAGCCATTGCATAATTTCTTCAAATTGTGATTCAGTAGGAGGATATCCATCTGGGATAGGTATATGTAGGTACTTTAAATTATTTTCTTCTAATAAAGAGAAATAATATTTAGTATCTCCCCAAGCTTCTTCTATTTCCCAATCTTCTGGCAAGACTAAAACTTTTTTTACTCCCTTATTTTTCCAAGTTTTTATTTCATCTATAGTATAAGGTAATTCTGATCCGCCAATTATATTCTTCCTCACCCAGTACATAAATATCACTTTCAGGAAGATCCGCTGTTCTTCATCTAATTTAATAAGTTTTATTTTCAAATTTAAGCTTATGGAAAGATTATCTACTGGAATTCCAGATTTCGATAAATTAATTGAAGGTGGAATACCTCAAGGCTTCTTTGTAGCGTTAACTGGAGAACCTGGTACTGGTAAAACAATATTCTCTTTGAGTTTTATTGCTGAAGGATTAAAAGAAGGCGATATTTGCATTTATGTAACCACTGAGGAAAGTAGGGATTCAATTATTAGGCAAGCAAAGCAGTTTAACTGGGATCTAGAAAAATACCTAGATAAAAAATTAATTATTATTGATGCATTAATGAAAGAAAAGGAAGATGAATGGTCATTAGAAGAAGTAACGCCAGAAGAGATGGTTAAAAAAGTTATACAAGCAAAACAGAAATTAGGATACGGTAGGGCTAGGCTAGTAATTGATTCAGTCTCAGCTTTCTTCTTAGATAAACCTGCAATGGCAAGGAAGATTAGCTATTATCTTAAAAGAGTATTATATAAATGGAAATTTACGATATTAGCCACTTCTCAGTATGCTATAACTACTTCGCAAGCTTTTGGTTTTGGAATAGAACATGTTGCTGATGGCATAATAAGGTTTAGAAGAGTAATAAAGGACGGAATGTTACATCGTTATATTTTAATTGAAAAAATGAGACAGACAAATCATGACAAATACGTTTGGGAAATAGACATTCAAGAAGGGAAAGGCATTATTATTAAAGGTAAAGTACAAGAAAGAAGAGAAGATTATGCATTACCTAAAAAGGTTACAGACAAGATAAAAGAAGCTAATAAGAATGAGAATGAAATATAATGAAGTTAAAAATTTCTTTTTAAGTCAAAATTTGATAGAAAGTCGCTTGTAAATTTTTATAAAAAATATTAATTAGATTATTTTTTCAACATCCATTGAAAAATCTAAAGCCTTTGAACTATGAGTAATATATCCGCTCGAGATTATATCTACATTAGTTTTTGCATAATCTTTTACATTATCTGGAGTAATCTTTCCAGACGCTTCAAGTATAACTTTATCTTTTAACTCATTTACTATAGGATAAATCTCCTTTGGGCTCATATTATCTAGAAGTATAGCATCTACACCGATTTTATATGCTTTGATAGCGTCTTCATAGCTGGATACTTCTACTTCTATTTTTTGTGTAAAACTAGCTATTTGTTTAGCCATTTTTATAGCCTTTTCTAGATTTCCAATTATAGCAAGATGATTATCTTTTATTAATATAGCACTACTTAAATTATATCTATGAGGATCTCCTCCTCCTACTTCTATAGCATATTTCTCAAAAACTCTTAATCCTGGAGTAGTTTTTCTAGTCCCTGCTATTCTTATACTTGGATTAACCTCCTTAGCTAATTTCACCATTTTGTCAGTAGTTGTAGATATTCCAGAAAGTTTTCCTAAAATGTTGAGAATAATTCTTTCAACTGATAAAGCGCTATCTGCATTTCCTTCAAATATCAGTAAATTATTACCTTTTTCTATCCTACTTCCGTCTTTTATACTTTCATTAATAGAAAAACCTAAATATTGAAGAAAAGGTATGATAAATTTATTTCCAGCTAGTATTCCTTCATCTTTTGATCTAATGTAAGCTCTTATCTTATATCCTTCAACTATCTTGCTTGTAATATCTTCCGGAAAATAATCTTCTTCTAAAAGATTTAGTAACTTATTAATGTATATCTGCTCTATCATTATTTCTTACATATTGATAAGAAGTTCTTAAATATCTCTATTCCATTTTCAGTATTTTTTACTTCTGGATGAAACTGAACTCCATAAATTGAATTATCTTTATTAGCCATAGCTTCTATTTTAGTATTCTTACTACTAGCTAGTACTGTAAATCCAGGTGGAACTTCCTTTACTTCATCATTATGACTTTCCCATGCATCAAATTCATTTTTCAATCCTTGAAGAATAGTATCGTGATTATGAACTTTTATTTTAGCTAATCCAAATTCTGGATTTTCAGCTTTTCCTACACTTCCTCCTAAAACATAAGCTAAAAGCTGATGTCCTAGACAAATACCTAATTTAGGGATTTGTAGTTCCTTTACGTATAAAGGAGAATTTCCCATTTTTCCTATTTCATCTTTTACGGAATATGGTCCTCCGCTAAATATAACGCAATCAAATTTTTTCATATATTCTACATCATTTTTAGGATCTACTACTTCAATATCTGCGCCTAAATACTTTATATTCTTTAAAATAAGATGATTATATTGACCTCCATAATATATTAATGCTATTTTCACATGCTAAGCATTTTTACATTTGATTAAAATACTTTTCTGAACGTGTAAGGAGAATTTAACTTTGATACTAGAAATTCTGAGGATTCTATAATACTCTGGATAAACATTGATGGCCTATATACAGACAAATTATCTGCTAAATATTCAGCAACGTATTCTGCTGTTTCTTCAATATTTTCTTTAAACAAATCGATTCCTTCATTATATATTGAAACGAAATCGCTTTCAATACTATCATTTAAAATATCAGCACCACATATTCCAGGTAAATCAAATCCTTTTTCCCTTAATAGATCCTCTACGTATACTCCTTCTTTCGAAACAGCAGTAGTAACTAAAGCTGAATCAGCTTTACCTTCCTTATATAGTATATATACCTTAGAAGGTTCATCAGTATAAATAATTTCAGATTTATACCCATATAATTTTAAAATTAGATTGAGTAAAATGTCATTTGCGCTCCCTTTTTTCCATACAGCAATTTTGTTACCTATTTTTGGCGTTATAATTAGCATTCTTCTTACTAACACATAATTTGTTTTTTCCAGTAAAGGAATGGCATCTAAACGAACGTCACCAGCAGTGTTGAATTCTATCTTAAAGTCATTTCTTTTCATAGTAGAAGCTATTAAAGGATATGAAACAGGACCTATAGGACTAGAAATAACTATCATAATAAATTTTTTAAATAAGTTAAGTAATGAATTTAACTCTAAATTTTTATTGCCGTAGTATACAAGAAACTAAAATGCTAACAGACAAAATGTGGAATAAAATAAAAGACGTATACGAAGGAATTTTATCTCATCCATTCATAATAGAATTAACAAAAGGTACATTACACGAAGATAAGTTCAAATATTATATTATTCAAGATCATTTATACCTAAGAGAATTCGGAAAAGTTTTAGCCTTGTTATCATCAAAAGCAGAAAAAGAAGAAGATTCACTACTTTTTGCATCTCATCTTAATAGTATAATGAGAGTCGAAAAAGAACTTCACAATTTCTTTCTAAAGGAATGGAAAATTAATATAGAAGATTATGTTCAATCTCCTACAAATATGCTATATACTTCATTTCTAATTTCTACAGCATATAGTAGACCATATTTTGAAGGAGTAGCTTCAGTACTTCCATGTTATTGGATTTATATGAACGTAGGTAAAGAATTAATAAAGATTGGCTCTCCTAATCCACTTTATAATAGATGGATTAATACTTATGGAGGAGAAGAATATGAAAAAGGAGTTATAAAAGTGTTAGAAATTGTTAATTCATTTAAGCTAACAGAAGAACAAGAAAAATGTGCTATAGAAAAATTTAGAATAGCATCTATATTTGAGTATATGTTTTGGGATTCAGCTTATAAATTAGAAAAATTTCCATTTAGCTTAAGAAATCCTGAATAGCCTTTACTCCTTCTCCATAGTTTATAGGCTCACCTAACTTTTTCATTACCCTTTCTAATGCAGAAATAGTAGATATAGCATCGTTTAAGTTAACCCATCCCATATGTCCTATTCTGAAGTATTTACCAGCTAAATCTGGATGAACTCCTGGAGCTAACTCTATACCTTCTTGAGTTATTGCTGAAAGTACGTCATTAGGATTTACCTTAGATACTTTTACTCCAGTAACAGTATTACTATATGCATCTGGTGCTTTGGCTACGATTTCTAATCCCATGCCTTCTAATCCTTTTCTTATTGCAGAAGATACTAATTCATGCCTCTTTATTCTATTTTCTATTCCTTCTGCTTCTATTAGCTCGAAAGCTTTCTTAAGCATTAGAACTAAATGCACTGGAAGGGTAGAGAAATAAGAAGCTTTTCCGTTTTCCATAGATTGCATAACATTAATCCAATTTTTCAGATTAAGATAATATCCTGCAACATTATCGTCCAGATATTTCAGAGCATTTTGAGATAATACTAATAATCCTGCTCCAGGTGGAGTAGCAATTGCTTTCTGACTTGCAGTTAAATAAACATCTATATTCCAATCCTTTGCCTTTACTACTTCTGCTCCTACACTTGATACTCCATCTACTACTATCAGATCTGTGTAATCTCTTATTCTTTTTGAAACTTCTTCTATAGGTTCTCTAATTCCAGTACTAGTTTCTACATGAGTTAAAGTAACTAGTTTTACTTTACCACCTTCTTTTTTAATTTCATCCTCTATTTCTTCAGGTTTAACGTAATATCCTGCTTTGGCTTTAACTGTTTTAACTTCAACTGGATATCTTGAAAATATGCTAGTCCATCTATCTCCGAAAACTCCATTTGAAACCACTAATACTTTATCTCCTTTCTTAAGTAGAGAAGTAACGCTTTCCATTGCAGAAGTTCCACCACCTGGTATAATAAAAGGCTGATAAGATTCATCAGCTCCCATTAATTTTCTTAAGTATTTTAAAGAATAATTCATCGCGTCGACAAAATCTTTAGAAGTAAATCCTATATCTCCTTTAACGCCTGCTAATAATACGTCATAATCTATTGTTTCAGGTCCTACATGCATAAGAATTTTTCTAGTCATTAAATACATGATATAGAGAAAATATAAAAAATATACTTGATTTTTTATTGCCTCAGATTATTTTTATTTCTTCATCTTTCTGAGTGAGCTGAGTACATCATCAGAAGCTTACTACTGAATATCCTTCGTCAATTCTTTTTGCTGTTTCTACTCCTCCCATAACTTCTCTTATTCCATCAAATATTAAATCTTTATTTAATCCCAAATTTTTCAATGAAATTCCGCAATAACTAACATCTATTCCAGCATTTATCATTTCCTCAATAGTTTTTTTCATTTGAGGAGCATTAGCAGAGCATCTTAGTAAAGTTTCTACACCCCTTCCTAAAAACATTAAAGCTACTGTAGCACCAGCATTTTTTCTAGCACCAAGTGCGAAATTCATTGCCATATTTGCTCTATTTATATCATCTTTACCTGCCGTAGAAATGACGAATATTTTTGCCATGCAGTTAATTCTGCCTTATATAAAAAAAGTTTAACTTATGAAAAGTTATTAAAACTCGTGATGATGTTCTTCATGCGTAGGTTTATTAGTTTCCTTTAATTCTCCTCTAATCAATTTTTCTAAAGCTTCATTTACTTGCATATTTTCAGCAATGTATATCTTTGCTTTACCTTGTAATAATCTAACTCCTGGTGAACCTATTTCTGCTACTATAACAGCATTAACTCCTCTATCTAAGGCACTTTTTAACATATGAACGCCTCTAGCAGCCATTGCTTTTAATGCTGGATTTTCATACTTTTCAAGTAATTTTATTTCGTTTCCATTTATTTCATATATATGAACTTCTTCTGCCTCTCCTGGTCCTTCAATCCTGTCATTGGTTACTGGTACTGCTACTTTCATTGAATATCTAATCCGATATCGGATATAAAAAATTAATCTATTTCCAATAATATAGGAGCATGATCTGAACCCATTACTTTTTCGAGAATATCAGCTCTTTTAACTCTTTTTTCTAGAGATTTAGAAACTACGCAGTAATCGATTCTCCATCCTATATTTTTTTCTCTAGCGTGGAATCTATATGACCACCAACTATAATGGCCTCCTTCCTTTACGAATATTCTATATGTATCAGTAAATCCTAATGAAAGGAAATGTGTCATCCATTCTCTTTCTTGGGGAGTAAAGCCAGCGTGATTTACATTATCTTTGGGTCTTGCAATATCTATTTCTTCATGAGCAACATTAAAGTCTCCACAAATTATACAAGGCTTATTAAGGCTTAAAACATATTTTTCAAAGTCCTTATCAAAAGCTAATTTGAAATCTAATCTTTTTAGTTCTTCTCCTGCATTAGGAAAATAAGTATTTATCACATAAAAATCCTGAAATTCTAACGTTATTACTCTTCCTTCATCATCATAAGCGTCAATACCTATTCCATATTTTACTGAAATCGGATTAACTCTAGATAACGTCATAGTTCCACTATATCCTTTCTTCTTTGCAGGAAAAATGTATATTTGATAACCAAGAGTTTGTAAGTCTAACGGGACAGTACTTGATTTAATTTCTTGAAACATGAGAACGTCCGCATTAAATTCCTTTATTATATCCACAAATCCTTTGTTAATTATAGCTTTTAATCCATTCACGTTCCAAGAGATAATTTTCATGATCTAATTTTAGTAGTGAAAGAAAATTTAACCTCACTCACTGAGCAAGTAGGTGAGTTATAGTAACTTATCAAAAATAATATTATTTGAACAATATATTTGTGAAATTTTCTGTAGTTATCTAATAATTTATATTTAAAGAATTACTAATGTTGCTATATATTATTCTTGAATAGTGTATAACATTTACGCATAATTCCTTAATAGAGTTATCTCTTTTCTATAATAAAGTCTATATAAGGAAAAAATATTTTTAAAACATAAGAAGTATAGATTAAATTTATTTTTTATATATATCATTATAGTATTGTTTATTATTTTAGTATATTAAGATCTTTCTATATGCTATCTTTTCGTGAGTTCCTAAATTATATTTAAAATATAATCATGAGAATATAAAGTAATATTTATAAAGTACATTATTGTATCGTATCTTATGAAAAAGTTGTTTGCAATAATAATTTCAATCTTTTTTATATTAGGGATACTTCCTATATTATCTACTGCTCAACAAACTCAACAAACTTATATCTCGCCTAATCTTCAAGGTACGCCAATAACAAAACTAAACCCAAATTCACCTATCTATATTAATATTTTTGCTATGCCAAAGAATATGAATTCGCTTCTGTTTCTAACGCAAGAAATACAAAATGGCCAAGTACATTTAACCAGACAACAAATAATTAATGAATTTGCACCTAAAAGTGAAATACAAAGTATAAGCTCTTACTTACAATCAGAAGGATTCATAATAGTTACTAAAACTCCATTTTCCATAATTGCAGAAGCTCCAGCATATATAGTAAATAACGTTTTTAATACTACACTATATTTATATAAAATTAATAACGAAATTGCGTATAAACCAGAAAACAATCCTGTAATTCCATCTCAATTGCATAATGTAATTATAACTGGATTAACTAACTATACGACTATTAGCCCAGATGTACAACCACAATATTTAATTTTAGGTAAGCTAGTAAATGGAGTTTTAGAACCAGTAAATTCTAGTAAAGCTATGCCATTATCTAGTTTACAATTTGCTTATACTTACTATACACCTAAAGATTTAGAAGGAGCATACAACGTAACTGGTCCAGAAGGTAAAAACGTAACTGTTGCTATAATTGATGCATATGGAGATCCAGAAATTCAACAAGACATTAATACGTTTGATAAACAATTCGATTTACCTCCAGTTAACTTAACTATAGTCCCAATAGGTCCTTATCATCCTCTTTTCGGAGTTCTATTTGGATGGGATGGAGAGACTGCATTAGATGTAGAAGCAGTACATAGTATGGCTCCCTATGCCAATATACAGCTTGTGGTTCCATATTCTGATTCTTTTTCAGCAATACTGCAAGCTATAATCTATATAGTTAGTGGAGATACTGCTCAGATAGTGGATATGAGTTTTGGAGCTCCAGAAAATGAATTTACTACTAGTGGTTTATATGGTTATTTTGAAGGCATATCTTATCCTAATTATCCATTAATAGATTATTACTTTGCTTTGGGTACAGCAGAAGGAATTACATTTGTAGCAGCTTCCGGAGACGAAGGGGCTTATGAGGGAACATATACTACATATGGGGGTGTTGTATTTCCTTCTTCCTCTCCATTTGTTTTATCAGTAGGAGGAACATCTTTATATGCAAACATAACATCTGGATATGTGTCTACTGAGAATTCATCGGCTTTTTATGGTTATGAAACAGCCTGGAGTGTATTACCTCAATATGAGGAATTAGGTACATCTACTGTAGCTTCCGGTGGGGGATATAGTACTTTCTTCCCTGCTCCATACTGGCAAAGATCAATAACAAATTCTATTTTTAGAACTACTCCTGATGTTTCAGCTGATGCCAATCCATATACTGGATTCGTTACTATAGTTGAGGGAGCTCAGGAAATAATAGGAGGAACTAGTTTATCTACTCAATTATGGGGAGGCATGATAGCTGATATAGATTCTTATATTGGTCATTCACTTGGTCTTATTGCTCCAATATTATATTCTATATATAAGAATTCAACATTATATTATGAGGCATTTCATGAAATAACATTAGGATTTAATGGCAAATATTATGCTCACTCAGGTTATAATTTAGTTACCGGAATCGGATCTCCAAATTTGGGAATGTTAGAGAATATAATTGCCAAATATTTATCAACTCACCCCGAGTTACAAATATCCTTAGCTACGTTCGAACCTCAAACAACCATGCCTTGGTATATGTATAATACAACATTTACAATTGTAGCCAATATTAATTATCCTAATGGTAGTACAGTTACTTCTGGTAACTTCTCCGCTTATATTTATACTTTATCAGGATATTTATCAACTGTTAAATTAACATTTAATGGAACATATTGGGTAGGTAATTATACTATTATGCCAGGAGAGACTCCTAATGTATGGACCATAGTAGTTAATGGAACTTCTGGAAAATATTCTGGAATAGCACAAACTGATATAGATGTTGGTGAATCTATAGATATAATAGGACCAGAAGATAGTTATATACCGATAAATAGTGAGTTCGAAATAGAGGCTTGCATATATTATCCTAATGGTACCCCAGTTATACATCAGACATTTAATGCATCATTTGTACATAATGGAAAAACAATATTTGTGTCTAAATTACTACCAGGTTCTACACCAGGCTGTTATCAAGGTATAGGAGGTTTAATATATCCTCAACCACAAGGAACGTATCTAATGTTTATTAGTAATACTTACTCTTCAGCATATGCATGGAATTATTTCGGATTAATAGATTATGGAATTGTTTTTTCTCCTATAAATGACGGCTTTACTTCAGTTTCACCTGGAGAAAATATAACAGTATTAGGTTTTACATATGATATTGACGGATTAGGAATATTTACATCAAGTGACTATGCAGAACTTCTAACTACTAATGGAACCTTAATAGAAAAAGTACCAATGACATTAGCGCCAGATGTTACTCAATTTGGTATATACGATTTATTTGGATACCACGAGGCTAATATTACCATTCCAACTAATATAACTCCAGGATTTTACAAAATTGTGATAGCAGGAGAGCTTAATACATCTACTGGGCCGATGTACGGTAATTTTACAACATTTATATACATATCACCTTCAACACTTAATTATCAAGTAAAAAGCATAACTACAGTGCCGGAAGGAGAATACGTAAAAGTTATGGCAAATATAACATATCAGAATGGTACAGAAGTCAAATTTGGCGAGTTTATTGCAGGATTCGTTCCTACAGAATTAAACTTCAAAGCCATAGAAATAGAGTCTGATACTGGAATTCCACTTCAGTATAATTCAACTCTTGGAGAATGGATAGGAGTTTATCAAATGCCATCAATATTAACAGAGCAGGGCAGTATATATCAAGGAGATCCATTGGACGAGCTAGCAGGTCCTTGGAATATTTTTGTAGTAGGTACTTCAGCTTCTGGCGAGAATGTAATAATATCTCCTTACTACATTACTGTAATGCCTTACACGTATATAGGGAGCATAACTGTTTCACAGAATAACATTACTAAAGTTCCACTAGTTTCGTATAACGGTTCAGCATACATATTACAAGGAGTATATGCGACTTCATTAAAAGTTGACTCTATGGACGCACCATTAATTATAATGAATTCCCAAATAGAATCATTACAAGTAAGTAATTCTATAATAACTGTAGAAGGTTCTAAAATAAATAATATAACTTTAGTCAATTCTGATGCTAATTTAATTCAAGATACCATAGGTAATACAAAAACTGCAGTAACTTTAGATAATAGTAATATAAGTGTAGTGGCAAGCGTGATATATGATTCAGAATATGCATTTAATCAAAGCAATAGTATTATAAAATTAGAAGGAGTATCATATCAGAATGTAATAAATCAATCTACTCTACCTAAACCAGTTATAGTTTCATATTCTCCGCAAAATATTACTACTTCATCTGCTTCAATTTCAGTAAATATTGCTGGTGAAAATCTAAGGGTAACTAGTGTAAGTATAAATAATATTCCAGTAACTTATTCAGTAACTACTACTTCTACTGGAATAGAGGTAGCTATTCCTTTCAATTCGTCTGTTATGGCTCCAGGTCCTTATACTATCACAATAAGTGTTAATGATGGCTTGCAATATACATTGTCTGCTGCTATATATAATTCTTATCAAGATGTAAAACTATCTAGTGATGTTAGTTCTGTTAACTCCACCTTATCGTCTGATTTATCTTCTGTGTCTCATTCATTATCCAGTATTAGTGGTACAGCTTCAGATGGTGAAATATTAGGAATAGTAGGTATAATTATAGGTTTAATTGCAGTTTTTCTCGTATTCTTTAGAAGGGGTGGTAATAAATGAAAAAAATTGTAATAGCTTTATTTTTAATTTTTATGTCTATTAGTATAATTTCATTTAGTTATATTCCTAAAGGAAATTCAGAAAATACTACAATAGCGCAAAGTGTACATCATCCATTATTTTTATCTAATATAACTGTAAGCTCTGATATTCCATTTAATCAAGATCCTTCATACTATAGTTTTGAAGCATATCATATAGTTCCACCAAATGAAACTCCGGTAGTAGTTCATGTAGCTACTAATCTGCTATTTAATGATACCGGACTTGCTCCTTTCTATTTGAAAGTTAATATACCGAAAGGTAACTATAGCTTAGAGCTAATGAATGTAAGCATAAGGGAATTTAATGGTACACAATATGATAGACAAGCTTACATATTTGTTAACGGAGTACCCATATTCTGGGGTTCTACGCAAGAAATTAACAATTCTACTGCAGAAGTTGATGTTACTATGTTTGAAAATCTTTTACAAGGTAATGTTACATTTGAACCAGTAATTCAGAATTATTATGATGCAAAAATAGGAATAACAGGATTATATCAACTAAATATAACATTATATCTGTATCCTGGACCTAAACCTGAAGGATTACCTAACGAGTTCGTACCATTATTTGTAAACTGTACTACTGAAAAAATAGACTATAATTATTCTTACGTTATATTATCTCCTTCTTTATCTTCTATAACTAGAAGCTATGTAATACCTAATGGAACATATAGAATGGACGCATTAATATGGGAGGAAGGGGGAGGAGTAGATGAATTCTGGTATGCTAATGAACCTGCAACTAGGAGTATTCTCATGTATTATAATGGAAAGTTAGCTAGTGTGATAAATCCTTATGAGACAATATATACTGGAGGAATCAATTTATTCTACTGGAAACCATTAACCTCAATTAATACATTATCATTCCATGCACCATATATTGCTGAACTAACTCCATTATTAGCACTAGGTAATCAAGCTAATATAACGGTGACAGTAACTAATATGATACCTGGATCAGCCTGGGATATAGCTGGTGTATTAATGTTGTGGGTAAATCAAAGTAATCCACTAATAAGCGGGCATCTAATTATTCAAAAAACTAATTTTATGGACTCAGGGCCAATGTATATACCCAGTTATTTAGGAGAATATTATCTTGAGAATGGACATTATACTATACAGTATGACTCACAACTTAACTTTAAATATGGAACAGAGATTTCTAACGTTTCACAATCTGGTACTTTTATAGCTAGACAAGAATTTAATAATGTATTTGAATATGCGTATTTAGACGAAAGTTTTACAGATAAGGCTTTAGATACTGGTATATATAATGCTTCACTCGATATACATGGAAATTATCCAATAACAATGTATTTAGACGCTATTGCATTTCCAATAACTAATCCTAATGTAATTCCTTATAATCTGACTTATGAGCAGAATGGCACTATATCATTAGGATTAACTTATAATTTTGATTGGATTTATGGTAATTATTCTCATGAAGTTAACGTTAATGAAAGCTTATACTCCATTGGAGGATTTTCAGGAATACTTGAAATAATTAATCGATATGGCGGTGCTGTACTAGTTTCCATTTCATCAAATAATGCAGAAACATTTAAGAATTTAAAAGCAACATGGCTAGTTGATGGCTCAGGATTTACGGAAAAATTCTCTGCAGGAGCCTTACAGAACAGTACTGTGAATTTCAATGGTTACTATATTTACATAAAAGAGAGTTTTACTAAAATAGATCCACCCATAACTCATAGTATGTCAAGAAATACAAATACTGAGCAATCTTTATTAATAAATAATCTGCCGATAAGTAAATTGAAGATTCACGATATTTATCATTACAAATTGTATACAATAATGAGAGCTCCTTTAGGCTATTTTGTTAGATTTTAAGTTATATTCTTTTTTTATATATATTAAAATTTACAAGATATATTGATAAATGATTAGTTTTTAAATTGAATATTATTTAAATATTGTTATCTTCTTCGTCTTCACCTAAATCTGATAATTCATCTGAAAGTTCTTCTTCACCTTTATCACTAGATGAGGGAGAAGAGGAGGCTTTTCTTTCATAGCTTTTTCTTGATTTTTCTTCCATACTTATATATTCTTTTGACGCTTCGTTTAACGCATAACCTAATCTATTATATAGTAATGCAGCTTCAGCTTGCGATAGTTGGAATCCTACTCTATTGTTTCCATCATCAATTACTAAAAGGAATTTAGCTTCTTGAGGAAATCCCTTGTCATTTATACTAGCATCATCAATAAGTAATTCTAGAGCTTTCGGTTTACCATTCTTCTGAAATCTAGGAACTCTTAATATTCTTTTCATGTTTAAATGTTTAGTGTGAATAAATATAAAGGCTATCTGGTCTTCTTTTTTTGCGAAGACCACAGTATAATGATGAGATCAAAAAAATTTGTTATAAAAAAGGGATATTATGCGTATGTAGGTTCTTGTAGTAAGAATTGTTCTAAAAGAGTATCTAGGCATCTTTCTAATAAGAAAGAGAGATTACATTGGCATATTGATTACTTATCTACAGTGTGTCAACCTTTATCTGTTATTGTACTTCCTAAAGGAGAAAAAGAAATAGCTAAACAACTTGCTAGTTTTCCTGGTGTAAAAAACTTTGGTAATACAGATGATAAATCAGTATATACTCATTTATTTAATGTAGAAATAAATGATATAATAAAATTATTAAGAAGTAAAGAACTATAAAACACATGTTAGGTAAGATAGGAAAGAAAACTTTTGATGAAATAATATATCCTCATTTAGGGAAAATTCATTCAGAAGTTATAATACCTCCAATGAATGGAGTAGATACAGGAGCTATTCAAATAGATCAAAATAGAGTTATGGTAGTTAAAACAGATCCAGTATTTATAGTTCCTCAATTTGGTTTTGAGAAAGCATCATGGTTTGCAGTACATATTTTAGCTAGCGATGTAATGACTTCTGGAATACCTCCAAAGTACGCTATGATTGATTTGAATTTGCCTCCAGAAATGACTGATGAAGAATTTAGTCAAATGTGGATAGGTATAGATAAAGCATTAAAAGAAATAGACGTAATGGTTACTGCAGGTCATACTGGAAGATATGAAGGAATATCCTATCCAATGTTAGGAGGATTTTCTATGATAGGAATTGGAGATCTTAATAAATTAGGTTCACCAAAAAAGGTAAAAGAAGGAGATTTAGTGATAGTAACAAAAGGTCCAGCAATAGAGGCTACTGGTCTTTTAACAAATCTGTATCCAGAATATTTTAAACAAAAACTTTCGTCTGAAGTATTCCAAGAAGCGTATAATACATATTGGAAAATGTCTTGTTGGAAAGATGGATTAATAGCAAGTAATATAGGAATTCATATGATGCACGATGCAACAGAAGGAGGATTATGGAATGCGTTAGTAGAAGTAGCTGAGGCTAGTAGAAAAAGGTTAGTAATCTTTGAAGATAAACTATTTATTAACAAGGCAGTAAAAGAAGTTACATCATTAGTAAATATAGATCCGTTTATTTCAATAAGCGAAGGTACGATGATTATTATAACTGATAATCCAACAGTAAAAGACGAGTTAAATAAAGCTGGTATTGAAGCAGAAATTATAGGAAAAGTAGAAAAAGAAAGCTCAGAAGGAGAAGCAATATTAAAAACTTCTACAGGAGAAAAAAGGATAGAAAAACCTAGCGAAGATCCATTCTGGAGAGCGTTTTTTGATTTGCAGAAAAAAGCAAGTTAGTCTTTTTATCTTTTGGACACTCTATCCATATGGACTTATATGAAGCAATAAAAGGTAGAAGAGATATAAGAAGCTATTTTAGACCAGATCCTATTCCAGACAATGTATTAGCTAAAATCTTGCTAGCTGCTCATTTAGGCCCATCAGTAGGGTATTCACAACCATGGAATTTTATTATTATTAAAGATATAGAAATAAAGAAGAAAATAAAAGAAGAAGTTGAAAAACAGAGAGAAAGATATAGACAATTATTAGATGAAGAAAGAAGAAAACTATTTGATACAATAAAAATAGAAGGAATTATGGAATCTTCAGTAAATATAGTTGTTACTTGTGATCCAAATAGATTCGGTCCTCATGTTTTAGGAAGAATAACAATGCCAGAAACTTGCCAATACAGTACAGTTCTTGCAATTGAAAACTTATGGCTGGCAGCTAGAGCTGAAAATATCGGAGTGGGTTGGATAAGTTTTTTAGATAAAAATGTAGTAAAGAACTTATTATCTATTCCTGACAATATAGAATTTATTGCTTATTTAGCTCTCGGTTATGTGACTTCGTTTCCAGAGAAACCAGAATTAGAAGAAAGAGGATGGAATAAAAGACTTCCGTTATCATCAGTTATATTTGAAAATAGATGGGGAAACAAACCTAATGATAAACTGAAAAAAGAATTAGATGAAGTTAAGATTTAATTTGATTTAAGTATTCCATTATTCCTCCAGCTTTAAGTATATCTAAAGCCATTCCACTTATTCCTTTTCCTTGCAATTTCTTTTTACCATTTACTTCAATTTCTCCTGTCTCTACATTTATTTTTACTGTATCTCCTTCATTAATTTCTTCAGGAGCTTTGGGTAAGGTAATTAATGGTAAACCATTATTTATACAGTTTCTATAGAATATTCTGGCAAAACTTTCTGCTATTACTGCTTTTACTCCAGCTGCTTTTAGCGCAATAGCTGCTTGCTCTCTAGATGATCCCATTCCAAAAACTTTTCCTGCAACAATCACTATTCCTTTTGACGCTTTCTTATAAAATTCAGGATCTAATGGTTCCATAGCATGCTGTGCTAAATATTGAGGGTCAGTGTATTTTAAATATCTAGCTGGAATTATAATATCTGTATCTATTTTATCTCCAAATTTCATTACTGGGCCTTCTACTATCATTGCTCAACACCTCTTGGGTCTGTTATTTTACCATTTAAAGCTGATGCTGCAGCAACTGCGGGACCGGACAAGTATACTTTAGATTCATTACTTCCCATTCTACCTCTAAAGTTTCTTGAGCTAGTAGATACTATAGTTTCTCCTGGGCCAGCTACGCCAAAATGACCTCCTAAACAAGGTCCGCATGTACCATATGTAACTATACATCCAGCATTAACTAACGTTTCTATATAACCTAAGTCCATAGCTTTTTTGAACATTTCATAAGATGCTGGAATTGCTATGCATCTAGCTTTAACTTTCTTTCCTTTCAAGATTTTTGCTGCAATTTCAAAATCACTTATTCTTCCATTTGTGCATGAACCTATGTAAACTTGATCTACTGGAGTTCCTTCAACTTCGTTTACGACTTTTACGTTATCTACACTGTATGGAGCTGCAACTAATGGTTCTAATTTATTTAATTCTATGGTATATTCGTCAGAGTATTTTGCTCCTTGATCTGGTGTAACTAGTTGTGGCTCGTATCCTCTCATTGTTTTTATATAATTTTTAGTTTCTGAATCTGGAACAAACATTAGAGCATCAGCATTCATTTCTATTCCCATATTTGACGTAGTTGCTCTATAATCCATAGGATATGCTGATGGATTTTCTACGTGAACTTCTATAGACATTCCATTAAAGTAATCTGCTTTGAAGTCTCCTAGTAATTTTAATGCCACATCTTTTCCTGTAATCCATTTTGCTGGAGTTCCTTTCAATTCTACTTTAAATGATGAAGGTACTACTATCCAAGTTTTTCCAGTTATTGCAGCTGCTGCAATATCTGAGGCTCCCATGCCTTGAGCAAATGCTCCTACTGCACCTGATGTAGTAGTATGACTATCTGCTGCTACTATTACTTGCCCAGGTAAGGCATATTTTTCTACTAGAACTTCATGTAATATTCCGAAATTTATATCATGGAAATTTGGTAGATTTAGTTTATTTACAAATTTTCTTATATATCCTTGTATTTCTGCGCTTCTTATATCTGGTGGAGGAGCTAAATGATCAAATGCTATAACTATTTTATTTTTATCAAAAACTTTTTCCATTCCTGCTTTTTCCATTACTTCTATTACGTGGTATCCTGTTAGGTCATGAAATGCTACGATATCGGTTTTTATTTCTACAACATCTCCAGCCGATACGTCTTTACCAGCTGCTCTGCTTAAGATTTTTTCGGTAAGTGTTTGAGGCATAGTTCTACATAGAGGTAGAAGAAAATAAACTTTAATTTTTATAAGGTTCGATTTTCGGATTTTTTAACATTATTAACTACGAGATAACCTTTTCCTATTTCATAAGATACGAAAATATAACCACAATTAGGACAACTCTTTGTTACTTTATTTCCCTCTTTAGTTAATTTCTCTTCTACAACTTTATTGCATACAGGACAATGATGCCTAGCCATATCTATCTACTTCTAAGAAAATGCTATTAAGTAATTATCCATAGTATTACTAGTTAGTAGTAAGCATTTACTTTAGATATCTCTAAGTCACTTTTTATCAAGATCAATTTCGAAAAAGGCAATTAAAAAGTAATTATATATTCATTTATGGTCAAAACATATACATTAAGTATTTGAATTTTAGAGGAAAATTGAGGAAAGTTGCTAAAAAACTTTCTAACTAAAGTGTATATACTTATTATCATAAGTATTAACTATGGATGAAATAAACAAAAAAATATTATTTTACATGCTAAAAGATTATAGAATATCCCAAAGAACTATAGCCAAGAATCTTGGATTATCTTCTCCAGCTATAAACTATAGGGTAGATAAATTGCTTACTGATAAAGTAATAAAGAAAGTTTCTCTTTATATAAATCCTAATTTTTATCAGAAATATCACGCTTACGTAGCTTTTAAGAATTTAAAGGACTGGAATGGAGAATATATTTTTAAGATAAATTGCTTAGAGCATACAAATATTTATGAAATAGAAGGAGATAATATTGAAGATTTACAGAATAAAATTGATGTAATGACTAAAATTTTAGGTACTCCAAGAATGTTGTACATACCAAAGCAGACACTATATTCTCCGTCTAATTTTGACTATAAGTTAGTATCAATTTTAAAAGAAGATCCAATGCTAGAAGTTATGGACATAGCTGATAAAATGAAAGTATCAACTAAAACGATTAGAAGGCATTTAAGGTATTTATTTAACAAAAATTATGTAAGGCTAATTCCAGAAATTGATCTAAATAAAGCTGAATTATTTGTGTATGCTATATTTACTAATAAAGTTGAGATAGGAAAGAAATTCTTCTCCTCCACTATGTTTAGAGAAATAAGTGATGAAAGCGCAGGAATATTTGTTAACGTAGCAAATAATTTAGAAGAAGTAAAAACTATGTATAACAAATTTAGGGAATTCGACGAAGACGCGGATTTGATGATCGCTACTAACTATGAAGTAGCTTGAGTTTCAAAAACTAATCTATTATGGAATATTTTTTCAATAAACATATCTAATGGTATGCAATTATCCTTTCTGACTTCTATAGATTCTCTATTATCTGGATTTACTTCGTACACCATCCAACCTCCTTCTTTTCCTTTAAATTTTACAGCAATTATTGGTATGCCTTTCATTGGAAACATCAATAGAAAATCTATAATTTTACAAATTTGAATTTTTTCTATTTTAACTTTACTATTCCAAGTAGATTTAACTTCAATAGACAGAAGAATATTGTTTTGTGTAGCGAACACGTCTGGTAAAGGATTAGGTGAAGTATTAGAAGTTGGAATTCTTACAGCGTTAAATCCTTTACTTTTTAGGATCTTAACTAGTTCTCTTTCTGCATTCCTACCTATGTTTTTATTCACAATAAATCCTATTTAATGAGTAGTATAAATAAGAGTATTGACTAATCAATTTAATTTTATTATTTTATCGCAAATTCCAATCAGATCTTCATCATGTGTAGCAATTATTATCCCTCTCTTCTCTTGTCTTAACAATTTAATCATTTCGTAGAACGAGATTAAAGATTCTCCATCCATTCCTACACTAGGTTCATCTAATGCAATTACTTTATATTTTGATGCAAAAGCTGATGCTATTAATACTCTCATCTTTTGACCATAACTTAATACATAAGGGCTCTTATCTGCCTTATCTTTTAGTTTAAAAAGCTCTAGAACATTATCATCTTTTATTTCTTCTGCTACTGTATTATGGAAAAATTGTAAATCAGGATTTTGAAATATTACGTAAATTTTTCCAACTAATTGTTTTAAAGTGGTCGTTTTTCCTGATCCATTTTTCCCTACTAGGCATAATATTTCCTTTTCCCTAACTCTTATACTAACTTTACTGGTTTCAGCTTCAAATATAATATTTCCAAGTTCAATTTGTTCTTTTTCTAGCTTAAATCCCCTTAATCCTTTTGAAATTAAGAAATGTTCGTCATATAATTTGTCTTTATCTATTTCTCTAATTTTTCCCTCGTCAATTAAATAGGCTCTATCTATTATGTCTCTTATTTCTTTAGTCCTATGTTCAGCTATTAGTGAACCTTTGGGTAAAATTTCTTTTACATCATTGATAGCCTGATAATCTAAATTAGCAAAAGGCTCATCCAATAAAATATATCTAGGATTAGAGGCTAAAATTGTGGAAATAACAAATCTTCTTTTATATCCATCAGATAATTTTAAGAATTCAGTTGTATAATAATTTCCCATTATTTTTTTAACTGTTTCCTCATTTATATTATGAAATTTTCTCATTAATTCAACTTCTTCTTTAGCGGATTCAGCTAAAATTTGGGAATATGGATCTTGAAGAACAACTGATAAAAGACTATAATCTTTTTCTTCGCAAAAATCTTGATTATCTATATAAATTTTAGTGGAGTTTTGGCATAAAACTGAATTTATTAAAGTAGTTTTTCCACTACCGTTTTTTCCAAGTAAACCCACTATTTCATCTTTTTCTATCTCTAAATTACCCATGGGAAATGAAGAGTTAATGATAAGCATAGAGTAATCACACCTATTCCAACAAGAAATAAATCTTCTTTGTTAGGTCTATAATTTTTCTTTCCAGAATACTTTCCAAAGAGTTTTACAGAATACGCTATATACAGGTTTTCCGCTACTCTTATTAGTTCTACAATAATCGGTTTTGATAACTTTATAATGTTAAATCCAATTTTTCTTGCTCTTGCATAAAAAGCAACTTCAGTAGAAAGCTGATAAAAATAAGGATAATATGCTAATGCTACTACTATTGGTACTCCTTTTTCTCCAAAAAGATCAAGTATAGTAGATTTATCAACAATTCCAGATAAAATAAAATATAAGTTAATGAAAACTAAAGCCCTAATTGTAAAAATGTATAAATCTAATCTATGCGTATAAAAAAGGATGAAATATGATATAATAGAAATTAATATTTCTACAAGAAAAATAAGCTTTCTTTTAGCTATCATAATAATACTTACAACCATTGGTATTAATCCAGAAGATAAATAAGTAGATAATAAAATTAAACTAGAAAAAATCAAAGAATACAAAAAACTAGTCTTCACTTTAATATCCCCGATTTTATTAAATATGATCCGATATAATAGGAAATAACACCCATTATTGCAGATTCTACGAAATATATTACAGTAAATACTCCTAATAAGGGATAAGTAAATGTAGACAAATTAGCAGGCACCATTAGAACTCCAAATACTACACTAAAAACTCCAGCTAACCCTCCAGCTAATGTGGTATTAATGAGAACTGCTTTAAATCCTCTATATCCTATAATTCTAGATACTCCTTCTACAACTACTCCAGCAACAAGAAATGTTGGAAGAAGGAAAATCAGTCCTGAAATCCCATATAACACCGCACTTATACCTAAAATAAGTAATGGGCCATATTTCAGATTTATTGCTTGTAATCCAATAGATGCTATTATAAGTGGAATTGTAAGAGTTACAATTGGGTCAGTAAATACGCTAATTGCATAAGCCCCTATACCTAACGCTAAGCCTGCAGCTACAGCATAAGAAGCAACAGCAAATATTGCTGCATAAATTACTTCTCTTCTACTAATTCTTGGTTGTTTAGACATAAGTTAATTTTTACGTTAAGAATTAAAGAAATTTTCCCTACTTTTCTCTTGAACTAAATATCATTATATATCCCATATATGCTATATAAACAAAAAAGATTGTTATTATAGCGAAATTAATTACTTTGATAATTATTGGGGATATATCTGAGTTTCCTAAATAAATATGAAAACCAAGAAAGAATATTCCAAAAGAAATTCCTATAACTCCTATAGCTAACAAGATAAGTAAAAAACCAATTATTTTATACTTTAGCAAGTATATCCCTCACTGCTAATCTTATTGCGTCCTTTGAAGAATATTTAGGTAACCATCCTAAAACTTTAATCTTTGACGTATCTAATAGCATAAATCTTACATCTCCTTTCCATCCTCTACCTTCTCCTTCGTCAGCATAAATATGTTTAGGCTTTAAGTTCATTTCCTCTTCCACAATGTTAGCTATTTCATCTACTGTTATCCAATCATCATTACCAACATTAAAATAATCATATATTCCTTTGAAGTTATTTACTAGGAGTAAGGTTGCATTTATTAAATCTGTAATATAGATATAGCTTTTTCTTTGTTTTCCGTTTCCTAAAATTTCTAACGTATTACTATTTTTCTTAAGCTTATTAATAAAATCTATTACAACTCCATGAGATACTCTACCTCCAGTTATGTTAGCAAGTCTTAATGAAATTCCCCTAATTCCATAATTCTTAGCATAAAACTCTACCATATTTTCTCCTAACTGTTTAAATAATCCATAATTAGAAATAGGCTTTATTTCGCTTGTCTCATTAGTAGGAAACTTATCGCTCTCTCCATACACTGTTGATGAAGAGAAGAATACTACTTCTTTAGCATCATACTTTCTAGCCATTTCTAATACATTCAAGGTAATTTTAACATCTCTTTCAAAATGTTCATTAATATCAATCATTGAAGTTCTAACGTCAGGATTTGCTGCTAAGTGGAATATTATACTATCTTTAGGAATTTCTGGATACCCTTTTCTTAAATCAAATTTAACTACTTTAGATTTAGGATTAATATAATTACCATAAGAAAAGTCATCTATACTTATGACTTCTTCATTATTTGAGACCAGAGAATCAATCAAATGTCCTCCTATATATCCAGCTCCTCCAGTTACTACGTTCATAACTTCATACTAATTAATTATATTTTTAAAATAATCGCTTGGTATTAATATTTTGCATCTAGATAACAATTTATTTAAATAATAGATATTTAATATATTTAACCATATCTAACCAAATACACTTTCATTAGACTAAAAGCAAGATTTAAATATTTCTGAGAAAGAGTTAATCCAAATGAATTGGAAACCAATATTATTATTTGTTTTGCTTTTACCTATGGTTTTTGTATATGTTCCACAAAGTTATGCACATGCTACTGATAATTCCTTTTTAGTGTATTATCATAAATATTCAAGCTTTTTACGTGAATCTTCAATGGGTATATTTAATTCAGAAATGTATAAAGTAAGTAACGAGACTTATATAGGTAATTCTTCTCATGTCGAAATCAAAAAATACACTACAGTATATTATCTTACTAGTACTGGAGTTGAACAAATTTCTGGAACAGTAAATATAACTATTTCAAGAAATAATAGCATTTCTATTTACTCTTCATTACCATATTTATCTAGAGTTATTGTTGAATCAAGTGGAATAACAGAATTAGCATGGTCAGGATTAACAACATCCTCATCTACAATAAATACCTTTGCATATACTAATAGTTCAAGTCAAATTATATTACAATTTTTAAATGGAACATCATTTACCAATATATCCATTAATATTAGCAAATATGGTACTTTTACAAAGCAGATATCGGTTAATTTAGCCAAAGTAAAAATAAGTAATGAGATCATTTATTCAACTACTGAATACTTAAATGTTCAATTACCTAGAAGATACACTCCATTAGTACAATCTTTTTACGTAAATGGTACTAATATTTCCTCGCAGTCTAATGGCTATATAGTTACTAAGGCGTACTTTAATGGATCTATATTGCCAGCTATAGAATGGAAGGGATTAGGAATAGGAAATAACTTAGATATAATGGAAATGAGAGGATCTTTAGACTTTAATTTTACTACACTAGAATTTTATGGAATAAATGGTAGTGTAGTAGGATATGTTCATAACGTATACTCTTATTTTAGTAGCCCAAATATCTCCTTATTTTCAAGATTTATTGTTAATTATGAGAGTGGAGAGACAATAATAGTCTATGTCTCTTCAGATTATGTAACTTCTCATCCTTACAACCAAGTATATTTTACCTATAATGGAGTTCCAATATTAGTTATGCAATTTAATAACTCAGTAGAATCGTCTGCCAATATTACAATATTCCATAAAGTTATTGTAAATAATGAGCATGCAAATCTTATTAACCTTAGGATAAATTCAACTTCATTCTATATTGTAATTATTAATAATCAAGTACATAATGTGGCATTAGTTCATGCAATAGTGAAAGAAACCAATATAAACATTTCTGGGAAGGCATATTTAGCACAAAAAATAGAAATAAATCAATCTGGATATGTTGTATTTAATGTTACTGCATTAGGAAATGCATTTACAGTATTTAAAATTATTAATAATACGTATATTAAGTTGAATTCTACTAACTATTTCGAAATTAATGGTAAAATAGTAGTATTTGATGATCCTTCTAATACGTATCTAGTAGTATATGGATATACATCTCCTAGTTCATCTTCATCTAGTTCATCTACTCCTCAAAGCGTCACATCTTCAATATCGTCTACCTCATCTACTCCAATATCAAATTATTATTATATTGCGATAATTGTTATAATAATATTGGCTATAGTCTTAATAATATTAAGGAGAAAATAATAAATAATTCATTTCTACAGTAATTTCTTTTTTATTATCTGTATTTACTGCATTTGATATTAGAAAAATCTGGAATGTTTTTAAACTTTACAGCTAAAATATGAATATGAAAGCAATAGTAATTAAACCTCATGTAATAGGAATGGAAGTTAAAAATATTGATTTAGAGGAAAAATTAGGTAAAAACCAAGTTAGAATAAAGACTTTATATACTGGAGTATGCGGGACTGATAGAGGATTAGTTAACAATAAATTATCATTTGTAAGAGCTCCTGAAGGGTGGGATGAACTAATTTTAGGTCATGAAGCCTTTGGCATAATTGAAGAAGTAGGAGAGGATGTTACAGAGTTTAAGAAAGGCGATTATGTAGTTCCAGTTGTTAGAAGAGGCTGTGGCGTTTGTCTAAACTGTAAAATAGGTAGACAAGACTTCTGTGAAACTGGAAATTTTGTAGAAGCAGGAATAAGAGGTAAGCATGGATTCATGAGAGAAGAATTCGTTGACGATGAAATGTATTTAGTTAGAGTTCCAGAAAGCATAAAAGATATTGCAGTATTAACTGAACCATTGTCTAATGTTGTTAAAGCTATTGATGAGGTAATGCAAGTACAAAGAAGAATGGTTTGGAATTGTCCAGATGGGGCATACGATTGCAGAAATGCTTACGTTGTAGGAACTGGACCTATAGGAACATTTTATTCCATTTTATTAAGAACATACGGTTTTAATGTATTTATGCTAAATAGGAGAGATCCTTCACCAGCAGAAGAGTACGTATCAAAAAGGATAAATGCACAATTCGTTAATACTACAAAATCTGAAGAAATGAATAAATTACCTAAAGCCGATATAATTGTAGACTCTAGCGGATTTCCATCAGCGTTTATACCCTTACTCAGTAAAATAAACAAAAATGGAATACTAGTACTTTTTGGAACTGAAACTGGAGACAAAACTCCTATTGATGCAGATTTAGTTAGTTTTATGGTAGAAAATAACATAGCAGTAATAGGAAGCGTAAATGCTAATAAAATGAATTTTAAAGAATCAGTTAATTATTTAACAATGTGGAAAGAAAAATATGGAGAATTATTAAACAGAATGATAACTACTGTAGTTTCTCCAGAGGAGGCGAATACAATTCTTGAAAAGAAGCCAAAAGGAGAAATAAAATCAGTAATAAAATGGAGCGATTAATATAAGATAATATTTTTTAATAATGTATAAGCATACTTATATGATATATTATGGTTGAAGCTAAAGAAGTGCAGGAACAAAATTTAGAAGAAAAAGCAGATTATAACATGAGATATTACAATTATCTTTTCAAGAGGAGTGTAGAAGACCCAGCTAAATTCTGGGGAGATCTAGCTCAAGATTTAATAACATGGTTTGAGCCTTGGAAAGAAACGTTCAAACAAGAAGATCCATTAACAAAATGGTTTATAGGAGGAAAATTAAATGCCTCCTATAATGCTGCAGATAGGCACTTAAACTCTAGCAGGAAATTCAAGGCAGCAATAATATGGGAAAGTGAAAGAGGAGAAAGAAAAATAATAACATATCAAGACTTATTCTATGAAGTAAATAGATGGGCAA
Organism: Acidianus manzaensis; assembly: GCF_002116695.1. NCBI lineage: Archaea > Thermoproteati > Thermoproteota > Thermoprotei > Sulfolobales > Sulfolobaceae > Acidianus > Acidianus manzaensis. Next base: position 384,945 of record NZ_CP020477.1, on the reverse strand, counting down.
ATGCATTAAAACAATTAGGAGTACAGAAAGGAGATAGAGTAGTTATTTATATGCCTTTGACGCCAGAAGGCATATTTGCAAAATTAGCTTGTGCTAGAATAGGTGCTATACATAGCGTAGTATTTGCTGGTTTTGGATCCCAGGCATTAGCTGACAGAATAGCTGATTCATCAGCTAAAGTAGTAGTAACAGCAGATGCTTATCCTAGAACTGGAAAGATAGTAGAATTGAAAAAAATCGTTGATGAGGCTCTGGATAAATTAGGTGATAAATCACCAGTATCTCATGTTTTAGTATATAAAAGATTAGGTACTGAAATTTCTTTCAAAGAAACGAGAGATGTGTACTTTGACCAGATTGGTAAATATAAATACATAGAGCCAGAACCAATGGATGCTACTGATCCTCTATTCATTCTTTATACTTCTGGAACAACAGGAAAACCAAAAGGTATAGTGCATTCAACTGGCGGATATCTAGTAGGGACTTCTACTATGTTACTATGGAGCTATGGTTTAAGTCAAGAAAACGATGTTCTATTTAATACGTCAGATATAGGATGGATTGTTGGGCATTCTTACATAACTTATGCACCATTAGTTATGGGCAGAACAGTAATAATTTATGAAAGTGCACCATATTATCCTTATCCGGATAAATGGGCTGAAATGATTGAAAGATATAAAGCAACGACTTTTGGTACATCTGCCACAGCCCTAAGGTCATTTATGAAATATGGAGATGATTACGTAAAAAGTCATGATTTATCTTCTTTAAGAATAATAGTTACTAACGGCGAAGTATTAAATTATTCTCCATGGAAATGGGGATTAGAAGTAGTAGGAAGCGGAAAAGTATTTATGTCACATCAATGGTGGCAAACAGAAACAGGTGCTCCAAATTTAGGATATTTACCAGGTTTAGTTTATATGCCAATGAAGTCTGGTCCAGCATCTGGATATCCTTTACCTGGAAATATAATTGAAGTATTAGATGATCAAGGAAATAAGACAAAGGCTAGAGAAAGAGGATATCTAGTTATGAGGCCACCATTCCCGCCATATATGATGATAGGTATGTGGAATGATGCAGGAAACGAAAGATTAAAGAAGACTTACTTCTCTAAGTTTGCTTCCTTATATTATCCTGGAGACTACGCTATGATAGATGGGGATGGGTATGTATGGGTATTAGGTAGAGCAGATGAAACATTAAAGGTTGCAGCTCATAGGATAGGAGCAGGAGAAGTAGAATCAGCTATTACATCTCATCCATCAGTTGCCGAAGCTGCGGTAATAGGTCTTCCAGATCCAGTAAAAGGAGAAGAAGTCCATGCTTTTATAGTACTGAAAGAAGGAGTTTCTCCTTCAGATCAGTTAGCTAAGGACATTCAAGAGCATGTAAGAAAAGTTATGGGACCAATAGTTACACCTAAGATACATTTTGTTGAAAAATTACCAAAGACTAGATCTGGAAAAGTAATGAGAAGAGTAATAAAGGCAGTAATGCAAGGTTCTACTACTGGAGATATATCAACAATGGAAGACGAAGCATCTATGGAAGATATTAAGAAAGCAGCAGAAGAATTTAAGAAGGAAATTTCAAAACAGTAATATTTTATAATAAATGAAGATATTTATTATTTATAAAGTATTTTAAAATTTTGCCATTTTTAAATCTAATATTTTAGATAATTACATAGACTTGTCTGATTCATAATTTGCAAATTATATAATCTTTACTTCTATTAAATGTACTATTTAAAGTATTTAATTCATTTAAATAATTAAAGTTTATATCATATTTATAACTACTCATCATCTTATGTTAAAGTATGTATACTTATTGTATAGAATCTAGAATTAATTAGCATGCAAATATTAGATAAGTTTTTAAACTATTTAACAACCTATTAAAATTATGGCAAAAGAAGGAGAAGGAGGAGTAAAAGGAATTAAAGATTATGGAACAGTTTCTGATAGACAATTAAGAAGAGCACTAAACAAATGGGAATTATTATTTTTATCACTAGGTGGAGTTATTGGTTCCGGATGGTTATTTGGATCATTATATACAGCAGCTTATGCTGGAGGTGCGGGAGTATTATCATGGATAGTAGCTGGTATACTTATAATTTTTATAGGCTTAGCGTATGCTGAAATAGGTGCAGCAATACCTAAATCTGGCGGAATTGTAAGATATCCTCACTATACTCACGGTGGTGTTACAGGTTATATTGTAACGTGGACATATTTTCTTTCTGCTGCTTCAGTTCCTGCTATTGAAGCTACTGCAGCAATAACTTATTTGTCTGCTTTAGTTCCTGCTCTAGCATATCCAGATGGTGTTTTAACACCTTTAGGAATAATTTCTGCTTATATTTTATTAGTGTTATTCTTCCTTTTACAATATGCTGGAGTAAATTGGACAGGTAAAGTTACTCACTTCGTAGGTTGGTGGAAATTAATAATACCTTCATTGACTGTCGTAATATTATTAGCATTTTACTTTCATCCTAGTAATTTTACTTTAGGAGGTGGATTTTTCCCTGCGGCCTCTATGAATGCTTCTGGTTTATCTGGATTTGGTCCGGTATTATTTGCTATACCTACAACTGGTGTAATATTCTCATATCTAGGATTTAGACAAGCAGTAGAATATGGAGGAGAAGGAAAGAATCCACAAAAAGATATTCCATTTGCAGTATTAGGTTCATTATTAATAGGAATTGCTCTTTACACATTATTACAAGTTGCCTATACTGGAGGAATTGATTGGTCTAATATAGTTTATAATGGAAAACCTGTAGTTCCAGGTAATTGGACTGCTTTACAATATTCTAATTCAAGTGTAACTGGAGTTCCATTAACGTCAGGTCCATTCTACGAAATATTTAAATCTGCTCCTATAGTTGGAGCAATCTTATCTTTATTTGCAGTATGGAGTATTATTTTGCTGATAGACGCAGTAATATCTCCAAGTGGTACTGGTTGGATATATACTGGAACAGCAGGAAGAACAATTTATGGATTTGCAAGCAATGGCTATTTACCTGGTTTATTCTTGAAAGTTGGTAAAACTAAGGTACCAGTATTTTCCTTGATTGCTGCTACAATTATAGCTGCTATATTCATGTTACCTTTTCCATCTTGGGAATCTTTAGTGGGCTTTATCTCGTCTGCTACTGTCTTTACTTATGTTATGGGTGGAATTGGTTTAGAGACGTTAAGAAAAACTGCGCCCGATTTGAAGAGGAAATTTGTAGTTCCAGGTGCAAAAATAATAGCACCAATAGCCACTGCAGCTGCTGGATTAATAGTATACTGGTCTTCTTATGAGACCCTATTTTACTTAGTAGTAGCAATATTTATAGGTCTTCCAATATTCTTTGGATATTACGCTACTAGACTAGGAATGCCAAAATTATATTCATATATTCTAGGTGTAATTGATATTGCTGTTGTATTAGCATCTTCCTTCATGTATTATTTTGCAGCATATAATATTTCTGCTAAGGCATTTACTAATAATCTAACTGCATTTGCAATTTATATTTTAATTATTCTTGCTCTAATTATATTTAATGTAACGATGCTATGGAATTTTACTTCTGCTGATGTAAAGAAAGAAATTAAATCTAGTCTATGGCTATTAGCTTTAATATTTGCAATATTCATTTTATCATATTTTGGTTCATTAGGTCCAGATACAATAATAGCATTTCCATACGATGTAATAATAGCTGCTGTAATATTCCTTATATTCCATTATGCAGCGGTAAAATCTGGATTTAGAACTGATGCAATAGAGGAAATAATTGAACAAACAAAAGAGCCATAATCTTAATTGATCTTTTTTATTTATTTTTCGCTAATTCTATTCCTTTATAATTTATTTCTAAGTGTCTTTTTAAGATATCGTCTTTTGTTCCTCCTAACTCTATATTTATTTTGTAGGTTCCTTCAGTGAGTTGTTTGTAATGCTCTTTAAGGTGAATAGAATTAACTAATCCCCCATGAGACAAGCCAACTAGTCTAGGTTCTAAACTTATTTGAAATTCTAAGCTTTTCAAGTATTGTTTAAGATCTAATGGAGGAGGAGTAGTGGGGAAAGGTATTCCGTTATATCTACCGCCGGCAGAGTCGCCAGTATATAGTATATCTCCAATCATTACTGAAATATGATGTTTTGCATGACCTGGTGTATAGTATATCTTCATAATATTCTTTCCAAGGTTTATCTCTTCTCCGCCCGATACTTCTATGATTTCTCCTTTTATTGGTTTGACTTCCCCATAAATATCTACTAAATCACCTAGTACTTTTCTAGCAGTTTCGTTTATTTTTGTAGGATCTTCTAAATATTTCTTGTATCCTTGGTAAACTAGTATTTTAGGTTTGTACGTGTTTACTATATCTGGGACTAATCCTATATGATCTATGTGTAAATGTGATATAACTAAATAATCTATTTTATCTAAAAAATTTACATCCATTATACTATTTGTTACTCCTCCATCAATCATTACTACTTTCTCATCGCAAATTATGAAAGAATATACTGCTTCTGGGAATTCTATTGGACCAGAAGGTAATGCGTGAATTCCAGTACAAGGCATTTGCTATAATTATTTTTTAGTCTTTTTAGAGTTATCTGCTTTTAAAGATTCTACTTTTAGAAATTATATTAAAAATAGTGTAAATTCTCTTTAACATAGTTATCTAATTATTAGATAGTTTTCAAAAACTGCTTATATTAATAATGGTTAAGATCAATATTTTATGTCGTTAGATTCATTATTTAGACCAAAATCTATTGCAGTAGTAGGTGCTTCTAGAAATAGAGAAAAAATAGGTAATATCATTCTTAGAAATTTACTTTCTACATACAGAGGAAAAATTTATGCAGTAAACAATAAAGCAGAAGATATAGAAGGAATGAAATCTTACAAGACATTAAAAGATATACCTGGTGACGTTGATTTAGCTATAATTTCAGTACCTAGGCAATTTTCTGTCCAAGTAATGGAAGATGCAGTAGAAAAAGGTGTGAAATCAGCTATAGTAATCACTTCTGGGTTTAAAGAAATCGGAGGAGATGGAGTTAAACTTGAGGAAGACTTAATTTCTACAGCCAGAAAAGGAGGAATAAGAGTTTTAGGGCCTAACACTATGGGTTTAATTTCGCCCGATTTTAATGGAACCTTTGCTTATGCAAATATTCAAAGAGGGGAAATAGCATTAGTAGTCCAAAGTGGTGGAATAGGAGCTTATATGTTAGATTGGGCTCAGAGAACTAGAACTGGAATAAGTTATCTAGTTAGTATGGGTAATCAAGCAGATGTAAAAGAATATGAGGTGATTGATTATCTGTCCAAAGATCCAGAAACAAGGGGTATCTTTGTTTATCTAGAAGGAGTTGCAGATGGAGAAAAATTCTTAGAAACTATTCCAGATGATACAGCTAGAAAACCCGTAGTTTTTATCAAAGGAGGAGCTACAGCTAGAGGAGCTGAAGCAGTAAAAACTCACACAGGGAGTCTAGCAGGGTCTTATGAGGTATTTAAAGCCGCAATTAATACTGTAGGTGGGATATTTGTAGAGGATCTAAGTGATTTTCTTAATTTAACTAGATTTGTAACATCACCAGAACCAATAAAAAGCGATATCTTAGTAGTTACAAATTCCGGTGGGCATGGAGTATTAACTTCAGACGCTATATCTAGGAATAATTTAAATATGATAGAGATCCCAGAAAGAATAAAAGGAGATCTAACTAAAATTTTGCCACCTACTAGTTTACCTAAAAATCCTCTTGATTTATCAGGTGATGCAGGAAGAGATAGGTATTTAGATGCGTTAAAGATTGTTCAAGATTTAGATTGTACTAAGCTTGTTATAGTTCAATCTTTGCCAGTAGTAAGCTGTAGTGAAGTGGCTAAGGTTCTTCTTAACTTTAAGGGAAAAGGCGTGGTAGGAGTAATGATGGGGGTTGATGAAGAATCAGCTCTTAGAATTTTAGAATCAGCTTCTATTCCAGCCTTTAACTTCCCTGAGGCAGCTGTTAGGGCTATAAGATATTTTACTTCTAAGCCTAATCCTAGGAAGAAAATAAGAATTGCTCAACCAATTTCGTCAGCAGTTGAACTAGCTAAAGGAAAACAAAACTTAGCTGACTACGAAGCACTAAAACTAATGGAAATATACGGTATTAAAACGCCAGCATGGGGTATCGCTCAATCGGAAGAAGAAGCTGAAAGAATAGCTGATAACATAGGATATCCAGTAGTTATGAAAATTTCATCTGATCAGCCATTACATAAAACGGATATGAAAGGTGTTGTAATGAATGTAGAGAAGGATATGGTGAAAAGTGTATTTAAAGAGTTATATCAAATCACAAAAAGAGTGATGATTCAACAACAGTTACCAGGTTTAGAAGTATTTGTTGGAGGTCTAAAAGATCCTGTATTTGGTCATACAGTTTTAGTAGGAAGTGGAGGGATTTATGTCGAAGTTCTAAAAAATGTTAGTTATGGTCTTTCTCCAATTTATGAAGACGAAGCATTAGAGATGTTAAAAGAAAGTAAGATTCACGATATGCTTACTGCAAGGAAAAGAGGTTATGATGAAGGTTCGTTAATAAGAACTATAATTACAATATCTAGGTTAATTGTAGATCTTAATGTAAAGGAAATGGATATAAACCCTTTAATAGTGAATGATAAAGGAGCATTTGCAGTGGACGTTAGAGTAGTATTTTGAATTAACTTATAACTATTTTTTAATTATAGTCATTTACAAGATAAAACTAAGTGAAAATTTTTAATTCATTACTATTTGTAGTTTATGTATGAGAATCAAAAGTGGAATTTTTACTGGTATAAGGATATTATACATAGTATTGACTTTGTTTGTAAGTTATCTTTTAATAAAAGAATATAATTATATTACATTATTTACTACAAACAATTTTACTTCTACTTACTCTTTTGGTAAAACAGCTGAATTTATAATAATTGAAAGTTTAATTATATTCTCCTTAGTTCTTTCTATAAGACCTACTCCTAAATCATTAGGAATAGGATTTATATTGTCGTCTATAGTATTGCCTACACTATTTCCTCCTGTATTATATAATCAAATATTCCCATATTCTGTTTCTCTACTTTTTTACATAATTCTTATTGCAATAACAATTATTAGTATTCCTCTGTTCGCATATTTTGGAAATGGAATAAAATCACAAATATCTGGTGTAGCCTTTTCATTGTTAATAGTTGGAGTATTATTTCAATATTCAATATCTCAAATATCATCTTTTAGCCAATTAATTAATGATATTCCATACATTACATTACATTTTGGTAATACTTTTGCTATATATTCTATAATTATGGCAACCATAGGATATGTGTTATTAAGTTGGAGCAAAAAGGATATTACAGTTTTTAGTTCTATAAGGAACGTTGGCCTTCCTTATATTCTAGTTAGCTTTATACCAGGATTATTTTATTTGTTATTTTACAAATCCACAGCACTAAGTATCTCATCTATTTTGAATGGTTTGAATTTTACTCTAATATTCCTTACAGTTATAGCTATTGATTTATTAGTACTAATCATTAGTATATTATTTAATCTTAAGAAAGATTTACTAGCATCTTTAATAGCTTCTATTATTTCAGCTATAATTTCTATACCATTTATATTTATTAATCCAATAATATCTTTGGAATTTCTTATGTCAGGAAGTTCAGTAATACCAAAAAGTATAGAAGATCCAAGTAAAATAGAAAAAAGTTTATTTGAGGCTATATCTGATGGAAGAATTAATAGGGCTAATCTCTATTTAAAGAGTTTAAATAAGTTAGGATATTCAACATCAAGAATTTATTGCGATGCTATAAATAAAAAAGAATGTGATGCAATAATATGGTTGCCATCAAAGGGAAAAATAGATTATTTATATTGTGCTAATTTAAAAAATGCAGCAGATTGTATCATTTCTAAGGAAAAAATACCAGAAGATGTTATAGGCTTAATAAAAGCTTTAGCTCAGAGAGACAAAGAGTCAGCTGAGAGGTTGTCTGGATTCGTAATTAGTAAAACACAAGATAAGAATTTAAAAGAAAGAGTTAAAGCAATATTACCTAGTATTTTAGGTTTACAAATGAATACTCAGCAACTAAACATATCCCTTCCATCGTTAGAAAGTTGGAAACCAGAATTATGGGTTAATACTGAGATTTATGGATATAAAATTACACAAGTTTTAGGAATAGGAGGAACGTCATATGTTCTTTTGGGAGAAAGGGATGGTGAAAAATATGCCATAAAAATTCCTAAGTTATCTTCTTCTAGAGATAGTAAGGAAAGCTTTACAACATTTGTTGATATCTCTAAGGAATCATCTAAGTTACAAGAAATATCAGAAAAATCAGTAAATATTGTAAAACTATATGGAATATTTATTGATGTGAATTTAATAAAGTCAATAACAATGAGTAAGAACGTTCAACTATACTATCAGAATCCTCCTGCTATTGTTATGGAATATATGTCAGGTGGAACAGCAGAGGATTTACTACAAAATGACGCATTATATCTTTCCTCTTCTTGGAAAAAGATAGTAGCAATAATTTCCTTACAAATAGCTAGAGCAATAAAAACAATCCACGACCAAAATTACGTTCATCTGGATATTAAGCCTAGCAATATATTCTTTTCTAGCTCTCCAGGGAGATTTGGAGAAGAGGTTTTGAAGAACTTAAGCCTTAATGTAGTAGCTAAGTTAGGAGATTTAGGTTCTGCCAGACAAGTTGGAGAAAGATTTATGGAATATACTCCTCAGTATTGTGGAGTTGATCAAGTAAAATATATGCTTGAAGGAAAAGGTGCGTCAAAGAATATGGATATATATGCCTTTGGTGCGACTATTTATAAATTATTAACTAGAGAACCATATAATTCGCCTTCTTTAATATCTTATTTAGATAAATCAGTTGAGTATTATTTATCTGGAAATTCAAGCTATAAAATGTACTTACAAACTGCAGAGACAGAATATTTAAAATATTATCAAGGTCTAAGAATTTCAGATTCTATTTTCGAAAATCTAATAAAATCTATGACAAATCCTGACCCGCTAAAAAGACCAAATATAGATTCTGTAATTTTACAATTAAACACAATAATAAAAAGTGTAAGCTAATATATACATTTGAATTAATTTATTTTAATTGAATAATAATCAGTAATTTTTATCAGTATTATTCTTTTCTTTTTCTAATTTTTTTACTACTTTTATATCTTTTATAGCTTCATCTTCCATTCCAGATTTCATGTAGGCTTTAGCTCTTCTTACATACGCATTAATCATTTCTGGATTAATTTCTATACTTCTACTATAATACGAGATTGCCTCTTCAATTTTTCCTTTCTTTTCCCTAATTAATCCTTTATTGAAATAAGCTTCAGCATAGTATGGATTAAGATTTATTGCAATATCAATATCTTTTTCTGCTTCTTTATCTTTTTCTAAAGCTAATTTAGCTAAAGCTCTATAGTAGAATAATTCTGCATCTAAAGGATAATTTTGCATAGCTCTAGTTAAATTTCTTATTGATTCATAGTAATTTCCAGTATAATATTCTGCTATTCCCCTAATTTTAAAATATATTGGATTATCTTCTACTTTATCCTCTAGGTTCCTTAATTCTTCTAAAGCTTCAGAATACTTTTCTAATCGCACGTAAATAATTCCCCTCAATAATTTAGCTTCTATTGAACTTTCATTTCTTAATTCTTCTAAAGCTTCTGTATAATTTCCTTTTAAAATGAGTATTTTTGCTTTAGAAATTACATCTCCTGCTTTATCGAAAAACTGTAGTGCTTCATCTTCGTTTCCCATCTCTAAAAGTATCTTACCCATTAACTCGTATGCTTCTTTAGAAGGATTAGACGCTATAATAGCTTCTAATTGCTTTAATGCATAGTTAAGATTACCATTTTGGTAATCCTTAAAAATCTGGTCTAATGACATTTTAAATATTATTATATATACTTTTGCTTTAAAATATTTCGTTATTGTCAATTAGGACTCTATTCTTAATTCAAGATTTTATCATATTTTTGCTGTAAAATAGCGATATAAATAACAATGATTTAAAATCAATTTCCGTTTATCTAAAAAGTAACTTAAAAATATCTAGAAAATTTATAGTATATTAATATATATATATAATTATTATTTTATTACTTATATATAATAAATCCTCAATATAAATGTGTATATGATAAAGATTAATATTGAAGTCCAACAATTAGAAACCTATGGATTGTATAGTTGTTAATAATGTTTCGAAGTCTTACAATAACGTTATTGCATTAAAAAATTTATCATTTACTATACCATGTGGTGGTAGATATTCTCTTTTAGGTCCTAATGGAGCAGGAAAGTCAACAACGATGAAAATTCTCGCTGGATTACTTAAACCTGATTATGGAGAAGTATACATTGGAGGTTATCCACCAGATAGTAAAGAAGCAAGAAATATTATGGGGTACTTACCAGAAGATCCTCTACCGTATAGAACTCTAAGTGTTAGAGAAAACCTAGAATATGTAGCTTCATTAAGAGGTTTGGTTGATGCTAAAGAGAGAGCAGAAAAGTTAATGGATCTCTTAGATTTAAGGCAATATGAGCGAATACAAGCTGGAAGGCTATCTAGAGGAAACTTACAAAAATTAGCCTTAGCTTTATCAATTATTCATGAGCCTAGAATTATTCTCTTAGATGAGCCTTTAAACTATTTAGATATACCTACACAAGAAAAGGTTATTTCTTTATTGAATTCTATGCAATCAACCTTTCTAGTTTCAACACATATTATGAGTATAGCTCAAAGATTAACAGATCATGTAATAATGATAGCCAGAGGTACATTAGTATGGTTTGGTACAATTCAAGATTTAAGAAATTTAGGCTCTGAAAATGAACCAATAGAGAGTATAGTAGCCAGGATGATGGCTAATGTTAGGTAAATTAATTAAATTCATAATTTTAACTAGAGTAAATAGATCTGTATTAGGCATAAATCTGTTCTTATTATTTCTAGAAGGCTTATATGTATATGTTATTCCTTTTACATTTTCCTTTTATTATGTTACTACAACTTTTGCTTTTACGCTTTTAGTTTATGTGATCACTTCTGGCGTTCTTTTAACGAAATCTGATGCATATTATCTTCTTACATTACCTATAGATCAGAAACAAATTTCATTAGCATTATTTATTGGAAATTTTATAGTAACAGGATATTTTTCGTTATTTTTCGGCATTTTTACTTTAAAACTATTGGGTTTACTAGGTATTTTAATTACTTTTATCTTCGCATTAATTGCAGTAGGATTATCCGTAGCATTAGCCAATGCTAAAATAACTTACAAAGCTCTTATAGGAGGTTTATTAGCGCTCTGGTACATATCTCCTTTCTTTCATTTCTACTATTCTCCTACCGCTATATTTCTAGGTCTAGATTATAATTACATATTTCTTATTTTATTACTTGGTTTATCAGTATTTTTTGCATTACAAAATTTAGATAATATAAGATTTAAAGTATTTACACAAGGAAATCAACCAATAGTGAAAAGAACAATTAATTTCTCAGGTAAATCTCCTTTTATGGCAATCGTAACTAGATCTTTCTCGTTTTTTGAGATATTTGCTAGGTTTAACTATATGGGTAATACATCATTTAAATCAGTTAGAATTAATGTCTTTTACATATTAGCCGTAACAATAATCCTATCTATAATATATTATATAATAAACAAAATTATACCTTTATTTCAATTTATTACGTTTATTCCCATTATAGAAATAATGTTCTTATATTATACTGCATTCTCAGCATTTTCATTTGAGCCTCTTTGGATAAGCATGGGTCTTTTACCACCTATTAAGTATGCCAGATATTATCTTCTAAGTAAAGCTCTTAGTATAATGCTAATTTTCTTGCCTATCGGTATTGTCTTTATGTTAAATCCTGTGACTTTAGGCCTTGGAATATCTACAATAATTACGTTACCATTTTCTTATATTTATTTAGCGTCTATACAAGCTAGACTAAATCCGTTTCAAGTAAAAGAAGATACAATGCCAAATTATAGGTACACAGCTATCCAATACTTAATAACATTCTTATCATTTCCAGTACTAATCTTAATATATATTCCTGCAATAATTATAGGCTTAATGTCTGGAATAATATCAAGTCTAGTTATGTTTGTTCTTAGTTTGCCATTCCTAATATCCTCAAGTTTTTGGAAAAAAGTAGAAGAAAAGATGGTAGAAAATGGATTTGTTTAATTAATAGAAGGTAATTTCCATTTTTTCATTATAGCTATTACCCTTAAAAAGAACGTCAAAAGTAAAACAATACTAGAGTTAGTATAAGCTGGAATATTAAGGTAAGCTAAAATATAATACGCTGACGATCCAATTATAGCTGAGGTAGCATAAAATTCCTTTGTAAGAACTAGAGGTATGTCATTTGCTAGAATATCTCTTAATACTCCCCCTCCAACTGCAGTTATAGTTCCGACCATTATAACTAGTAAAGGTGATGGAGATAGATGATAAGCTAAAGAAGCGCCGGAAGCAGTAAAAGCGCCTAATCCTAACGCATCTGCATAAATCAAGATCTTATTAATAATGTTAAATTTTCTAAAGTAAAGAAATGTCATTATACTAGTTAAAAAGGAAGCTGTAGGATAAGGTAAATAGATTAAGTTAGTAGGTGGAGTTATTCCAAGCAATAAATCAGCTAAAATACCTCCTGCTAAAGATGTAGAGAATCCAAGTGTGATAATTCCTAGAAGATCCATTCTTTTTTCTATAGCCTTTATAGATCCAGAAACTGAAAAAGCCACAATTCCTATATAATTAGTAATAATTAATATCAAACTCACAAATCTCATCACTATAGTTTCTTATTAAAAATTTTCTGTATACTTTAACCTCAAAATTCAGTCTTCACTAATTTCTGAAAATTTAGACTATCTAAAATTTCCTGATAATACGCTGAAAATTTTTTAGATTCAGTGAATTATAAATTTTTTATTATTCTTGATGCTAAGTTAACTGATCCTACAATTATTGCAAGAATAAATTCCTCAGTTGGATAGCTTTGTATGTACGTATTTATAATATAATTTCCTGAATGAATAGATATGTTTTCTTCACCTACAATAAAAAAATTATAATGTATAGGAATAAAATATTTAAGTATAAAATTAAATATAATAAAAATTATTACTGGATCAAGAATATAGAGATAGCTTATCCATGTAATTGTCAGCATTGTATTCTTTTTACCTTTTAGCAATAAAAAAATATAATAAATAGAGATGCCAATGATATAAAATCTGAATGCAAAAAGAAAAACATTAATAAAGTTTGTAATAACTAAACTTTGATTGAATAATGAAATATAAATTTGAAAAGGAGAATCTTGAATAACTGCTAATTTTCCTATGGAATAATACCACCAATAACCAGGTAAAGTAGATATAAGAATATTAAAAACAAGAGATATTAATGTTAAAGGATAATTGATTTTTACTCTCAATTTATATCACCTGACTAATAGATATATTAGAACTTAAAAATCCAAGTTTAATGTGTATTACACAGTTAGCATTATTTATACTTGAATTAAAATTCGTTGTATTAGTTATAATAAGTGAGATATTATCTATAGACATTGGAGATATAATCTGTGATTTAGGCAAATAAATATATTTTCCAGATATATTATATATAATAATGGAAAAATTCTGATTATTTATAATGCATAATATCAGATTATTACTTGAAATATAATATTTGAAGCTAGGTTGATAACTAATAATATTATGAAACTGGTTTATTCCTAAAGATAAAAACGAATAATAATCAAATACAAACAAATAGATTAATACAATAGCGATAAAAACTATAATACCTATTATCCTACCTAAATCTTTCATTAAAATTATTAAAGTTGCTCTAGATAAAATTTTTTATTATCAGTTAATAGTTAAAACATATCTTATTTCTTTCTTTTTATTTCAGTTAGTACTAGTACTGATCCGCTAATGAAAATAATTATTGATCCAAAGAATAGCAGTACTCTGGTACTATTTAATGTTTCTATATTGTATTTAATATTTAATAAGCTAGAAGAATTGTTAATTAATATTAGTTCGCCCCTACTTGCATTTAAGGATACTATTATGATTTCTTGATTAGATTCATTAATTATTTTGTCTATACTGCCATTTATTACAGATAAACTAATACTAGCAGACACATTTTTAATAGAAATTAAATCAATTGGAGAGTTTAAGTTGATTTCTTTAGAGTCATATGGAGAAAGAGATATATTATGAAAATTAGAGGCACTAGCGTAAAATGCAATTCCTATAGCTAATATCAGCACAAAAATTCCAACTATTATTCGTTTCACGTTTTAAAATGCATTATTCATAATTATAAAATCTTTCTATTCTTATAATAGGCTAATACGTTATAACTTGAATCCAAAGATATTATTGCTTGATATCTTTAGTCTCTGAAGTGTCATCCACATAGCTGCAGTATTTTCAGTAATTACTGGAATATTAAGATCTTCGTAAAGATATTTGGAAGCTTCAAAAGTAGATAGTGCAGTACAAGCTATATAAACAGCATCAGCTTTCATAACATCTTCCAGATTTCTTTTCACTAGTCTATAGATTGTAAATATTGGAGTATTAGAAATATCTACTCCTCTTATTTTACCTAAACCATCATAACCAGTAACTTCAAAGCCTTCATTTTTAATCCATTGGACTTCCTCTAATGTTCGTTCTTTTATATATGGAGTGCCTACCCATACCTTTTTAACTTTCAATTTTCTTAAGATTTCAATAACAGCTTCTTCTGGTATAACTACGTCCTTTATAATTTCTTTAATTATATTTCCATGTTTATGTGTTCCATAAGTTCTACCGTAAATAATTATATCAGAAACTTCATGAAGCAAATAATACGCATCATATATTTCCTTTCTAAATTCCTCTACATTTTGTGGTTCGCATCCTTTAGTTGGTTTCATTCTAGTCGCATGTATTGTTACTCCTTCTGGCGCCATCTTCCATAAATCATATTCCATAGCAGCATTATTTGAAGGAAGTATTACACCAATTCTAGCTCTACCACCTGGCATAGTATCTTATTAAAAACATAAAAAATAATTTAATCTATTGTTATGTTGGAGTTTAGATAAGCTTGATAAAAACGTTTTTTGGATTGACTATCTGTGAGTCGAATTAGAAGTTAGTATATTTTACACTTATCTGAATTTTTCATTCTAAAATATAAGGTAAAAATTAATAACTTATTAATTTAAGACATTATGTGTTTAACAAGAAAATCATAAAAGCAGTAAACGATTTCTTTCAGTATGATAAAAAAGGAGATGAAGAAATACTTAATGAAGCAATTGATAAAATAAAATATAAAGATAAGTACATTATAATTAATGAAACTGAGAAAATTAAGGTAGATAATAAGAAAGACGCTTTAGGAGTATTTTTAGCAAATATACCTTACCTTATTTTAGGAGAAGGCGAACTTCATACAGACTTACCTGATAAGGTATCTAAGGTTCAGAATGATGCTCTAAAACTATTAGAAATTGGAGGCTTTAACGAAATAGCCACACTAGAGATTTATTTAGTTATGGAAATGGCTTTAAGATCATTATATAGTGAATGGCTAAATAAAGCTGATTATATAGAATATAAGAAGAAAAAAGTGAAAATTAAAGGAAAAGAATTAGACTATAGAAAACTAAAACTTCTACTTAAGAAAAAAGGCTGGAGCAAATATAAAGTTAAAATAAATGGACAAATATTTCCTTACTCTCAAGGTTCATTACTTGCATGGGCAGAAAAGTATATGGACAAGAGAACCAGTCTAGCATTTAGGTTATCTATAAATGTAAGAAATCTATTAGCTCATGGAGAAGTAGAATGGAAGCTTTACCCTACACTAAATTCATTATATTCTGCATCTCATGCTTCATGGTTACTTTTCGAAAGACTAAGAAGACTAGATTAAGTTATGAGTTAATAAGAGATGAATATGATATCTTATGCAATCCATGTAACGATTATGTGCTTCGTTTCTATTTAGAATAATGTAATTTATAACGTACGTATTTGAAAGCAATTTTTGTGCATAAGAAAAAGAGAGATCCGATCTTTTCAATAATCCTGTAATATCAGGATTGAAAAAAGAAATTGAATTGCTTTTTAATGCAAATACATAATCATGCGTCTCCTTCTTCCACTTATTAATAATATATCTTACTGTTTTGCAATCAATATTCAAAGTCTTAGCTATAAATATTACAGGCTTATTTTGACACCTATAATAAGCTATTTCTCTTTCCATATCCATAAATTAATAAAGAAAGTAGAAAGTATTTATTCTAAAGTTAAAAAGAAAGAAGGTAAAAATTACTTATTATCTTTTGTTTTTTGCGTTTTTGAAGCTAATTTTTCAGTTTCACTTAGCCTCCATGGTTCAGCTGAATTCTTAAAATGAACATCAGACTTCATTCCTGCTAATCTTTTGGCTACTTCTTCTGAATAACTTAAATCATACAGCCTACTAAACATAATTCTTTGGGCTGCTGGGCTTCCTGCTCCATGGACTGATTCAATTTGAAATGCAACGCCTAATGCTACGTTTTCTATAAGCCTAGTCATTCTTATACGATCTTCTGCTGTATATCCTTCTACTCCTTGTAAATACTTTGCTATATACTCTTTCAGTTTAGGATTCTTTAAATCCCATTCGCTCGGAGCTGTCCCAACAATACCTCCTGCAATGTCAATAGCTAATTGAGATATTTGAGATGGAAATCTAGTAACTAGATGTTTTGTAACATTAGCATGCATAGGATTAACCCAGAAACATCCTGGGCATACTTCTATACCGTTTAAACTAGCTGCAATTCCTGCGGAATACATAGTTTCAGTTAAGAATATTTCCTCAGTAATTTTATCTTGAATATGTGAAGCTTTTTCTACACCCATTTGTTTAGCTAAATTGTAAGAAGCACCTATTATTACATCTCCTAATCCTGCCTTACATCCTCCATATCCTTGTCTGTGATAAGCTGCAAATATTTCAACTAATTGATTAGTATATTCCCAATCTCTCATCAGGAATACTCTTTCCATTGGGATGAAAACATTATCAAAAATTACTAATCCCTCATGATTATAGAAGTACGGTATCGAGTCTATATCTCCTCCTTCTAGTCTTCTAGCATCATTTAATTGTCTTCCTACTACAATCTTTATTCCTTCAGTATCTGTGGGTACAGCAAAAGCTACTGCATAATCTTGATCTTCAGGTCCCATTGCTCTGGTAGGTAAAACAACTATTTCTTCGCTAGCTGCAACTCCAGTAATATTTGCCTTAGCTCCAGAAACATAGATTCCATCTTTAGTAACTTCTGTAATTCTAACATAAGCATCCTTATTTGGTTGTTGGCTTGGTTTTAAAGTTCTAACTCCTTTAGCGTCAGTCATAGCGCCTGCTAATGCTAAATCCTTCTTTTGTACAGTCTTTAGATATTCTACAAATTTTTCCTTTGGTTCCGTTTTACCATGTTGTGCCATTAATTCAGTAGTTATGTATAATGTGTTCAGTGCATCAAATCCTACACAACGTTGAAAACATGCTCCTACTTTGTGGCTTATCTTTCTTAATAATTTTACCTTTGCTGCTAAATCTTCTCTAGATCTATGAATATGATTAAACCTATTTACTTCTTCATTTATGAAAGGACTCCATGCTCTGGCTAAATCTTTAGTATCTTCTTCCCAAGGAGCATCGAAAGTTGCCTTAAAAGCTAAAACAGAAGGTTTTAGGAAAGGATTAGTAGTAACATCTTTTACTTCTTTTCCTAACACATAAATTTCAGCCTTATTCCTTACTTTTATCGCGTCTAGATATTCTTGACCAGTTCTTAAACCCATAACTGACTATATGATTTAAAGTTTTTAAACTTTAGTATAAGCTTTATTTTGTTGAGAATTCTAGAAAAAGTATCATAAAATGTAAATCTAGTAACTTATCAATATATACGCATATAATGTTAATTTTTGTATCAGATATTACTGAATTATATTGTTAGACTTACTGGTTAAATATAGGTAAGTAAAAAATAATAGAATAGTATCAAAAATATGTTTAGCTCTAAAGTTCCTATATTTCTAAATTGGATAGGCTTAGGAAGACTGCATTATGTTATAATGTTTAGTATTAGTCTTTGATAGTTAGATAGTATAAGTTTAAGAATAATAGCAAGTGCAATATATAATCAAAAAACCAGTTTTAAAATATATTTTTCAAGAGAAATCATTTTGGGTGTGGCGGGCCCGCCGGGATTCGAACCCGGGACCTACGGGTGGCTTCCGCTACCCGTATGCGTTAAAAGCCCGCCGCTCTACCTGGCTGAGCTACGGGCCCAACTATCTCTTCTTTAAGCGGAAATTGCTTAAAAAATTTCTTCCTATGAATCAGTATCAAATCTAACGTAATTTATATCAAAATTTTATATGTATCAATAATTTGCATTAGCGGAAAATGTTATATTTAATATTTTACTTGTTAGAAGTAATATTTTATTATTTATATTTTAATCAGAATTACTAATTTCTTTTGTCATATCATCTAAATATTATATTTTCTATTTATCTATTTATTGCTTTCTAGTGATATCTTTTTATTTTTTAACGCTTATTAATATATACTTATCACTGAGACCTTATATTAATCCATTGTTTTTTCAGCATGAAAACTAATTAACTATTATACATATTAATATTTTCATGTTAAAGTTAGTAGGAATTCTAGTGCTCATAACTTTGCTCATTCTTCCTTCTATTGCATTTATTAATAATGGGTTCAATTCAAATCATGTTTTACAACGACAATTACCATTAGCTCCGTATCCTTATACTAAAGCTCCTTACATTTGGTTTCCTATTCTTTATAGATATGTGAATATTGGCGCTAGCCAACAGTTAATTGTAGAAAGTAATTTTTCTTCTACATATATTCTTTCAGTATTTACCCCTACGCAGTTTGACTATTGGGTGTTAGGTGGCTCGTGCGATGCCGAATATGTTATACCTGTTTCTACTGGAACTTATTATATTCCTTTACCAAAAGGTGAATATGTAATTGCAATTAATCACGCAGTTAATATAAATTCAAGTGAAATCAAATTATATATAGGTAGTTTAGATTTTTATTCACTTTTCTATTCTGATAGAAGTTCTGTTTCTACTGGTATAGCATCATATGGATTTTACAATTATTCTGATCATCTTTCTACTTATAGTATAAAGACATCTGCAATTTTAGGATATTTTAATATATCTTCTTTGCAAGTTAAGGGTGATCTAGCGTCACTTCAGATGAATGCAGTTTTGCAGATAAATGGATATGAAAAGGAGGAATTATGGCTTCAAAATGTAATCCTTTTTAACACTGGTTTGCATTATTACTCTCCTACTGATGAAATATGGAATTTTTCTTCATATTTAGCTAACATTAGTATTTCGGGTAATGGAAATATTAATACCTATAACTCTAGAACGTATTATTCATATGAACCTTCCTATTATTCCGATACTCCGTATTCTGTTCCATTAGCTGGTTATTTAGTAGATAACATTTCTATAGTACACGGAAAAGGAGTCTATATTAGGTTTGGCTATATCATAATTCAATCAAGTAATTTGGTTCCTCCAACAGTAAATTACTATGATACTGTGTTTGTGAAATGTCCTGAAGTTGAATCAGCTAACATAGTTGTAAGGCCTAATTTTACTGGCAGTTTAAATCCTTATGATGTTGAATTGGTTTTTGGAGGATATTATCCTAATAGTGAGGCAATTTTCACTTCACTTAATGCTAAACTTAGTTTGATGTATGATAGTAACGATAAGTGGGTTGCTTTTCCAAGTATAATGTCATATGGGTTAAATTCTCTAGAAACTGCAGGAAATATTCATACTGAAATTAAAAATGGCCAGGCTATTGTTAAGTCTGGCAATTCTCTTCAAGGATTCTTGACAAATAAGTTTAATCCAATTATACCAGGATTTACATTTGTTAACGAAAGTGGTAAGGTATTTTATACAACTTCATCTTTCACAGTTAATATATCAAAATATATTATGAAAGAGAATAATACATTAAATTATACTCTTGATGATATAATACTTAATGAGGATGGAATATCAAAGGTAATTAATAATGGCTATACAATTCAGCCAAATAATTTCTGGTTTGAAACTATTTCTATCGTTCCTTACTATTCAGTTTATGATTTTGTTACTATTAACTATCCTAATTGCACATTTTCTGGATGGATTAGGAATAGTACTAGCATTGTTTTACCAAAATTTATCAATATTTCTTCTGCTGAAAGGTATGTGTTGAATAGTTCTTCTTTAGTCGCGGTAGTTTCTCCAATGATAATTTCTCCTAGATATGTTTTGCAGTATCTTGTAAGTATATATTATCCAAATAAGCATATACAAGATTGGTTTAATAATGGTTCTGTAGTTTCATTTCCTAAATTTATCAATGTCTCTTCTGCTGAAAGGTATGTGTTGAATGGTTCATCGGAATTGATTATAAAAGGTCCGGTTAGTTTTGTTGTTCCTTATGTTTTGCAGTATTATGTTTCTCTTAGTTTGCCTAATGGTACTATTGTTGGTTGGTTTAATAATGGCACAAAGATAATATTGCCTACTATTATCAATATTTCCCCTACTGATAGATATTTAATTAATATATCTAATATTTATATAATTCATAAATCGGTTAGTTTTGTTGTTCCTTATGTTTTGCAGTATTATGTTTCTCTTAGTTTGCCTAATGGTACTATTGTTGGTTGGTTTAATAATGGCACAAAGATAATATTGCCTAGAATAATTAATTTGACAAAAGAATTATTTACTTTAAAGTCTCCTTTAATGTTGATTGTTGATAAATCTATTAATTATACTCCAATATATTCATTAAAGTATCTTGAAAAAATTATACTTCCAAATGGTTCAATTGAGAAATATGTAAGAGATGGCGAATATATTACTTTGCCTTCAATTATTCAGATATCAAATAATGAGAGGTATATTTTAAATTCTACTGCTAATATATTGGTAAATTCTAGTGAAATTATCAAACCTCTATATATTACTCAATATTTAGTTAAAATAAATGGTAACACTGAATGGGTAGATAAAGGTGAGAAAATTACTATAGAAATATTTACTACACCATTTTTCTTAGTAAGATGGATAGGCAATGTTCATGTATTCAATGGCGAAACTGTAACTGTGAATAAGCCTATAGATATCAGATCAGAGGAAACCATTAGTCCTTTAGACTATTTACTTCTAGCTATATTCCTTATTATAATAGGGTTTATTGTATATACGAAAAAATTCAGACATAGATAATTATCTAAATACTTTTTTTAAGATGATTCTAATTCATAAAAATAACAGAATATAAAAGGTGTGCTAATGAAGATAAAGGAAGCGATTAATATGATTATTTGGAAGTATAAGGACAGGAAAGAAGATTTTCAACTTGTGATTAGGGATAGATTTGTGAATGAGGTTGAAATACCATTTAAAGATATCCAGAGAGTTGATAATAATTATATTTATTTATATAATGAGACAATAATACCTTTACATAGAGTTTTAAGAATTAAGAAGGGTAATATTACAATTTGGAGAAGGTATTCTACTTAGTCTATATTGTTTGATTTTTCTTAACGCTAGGTCTATGTGTTTACAATATCCTCTAATCGCATAACCTTTACAGCTGCATGTGGCTATTGTTCTTTTTTCACTTATTGTTACAATTACTATATAAGTATTTAAGGGATTTTCTTGACTATCAATTGCAAATAGATATTTATCAAATTTTTCTTTATGTGTTTCCATTATTGGATAAGCATACATATTTTTTGCAAGAGATTTAAATAAAGAATGACTTAGTTGAAAGTAATATTAATAAATGATATATTAGGCTATTCTATATTATGCGAAAAGAGAGCTATGTTGCTATAGGCTTTATAGTGATGTGCTTTAATTCTCTTTATCAATACTCATGGAACGCTTTTGAGCCACTTTTTGAAGAAGGATTTAAAGTAGGTTTGGTGGAAATTGCTATAGGCTTTACATTATTTAACATATTTTCATCAACTTTTCAACCAATAGGAGGTAATTTTGCTGACAAATTAGGTCCTAGAAATATTGGAATTATAGCATCTTTTCTGTCTGCAATAGGTTTTTTAGGAACTTCTTTTTCTCCATCCATATTATTCTTTTATGTGTTTTGGTCTTTAGGTAGTATTGGAGAGGGCATACTTTATGGTATTGCAGTAAATCTAGCTGTAAAATGGTTCAAACGCGGAACAGCTTTAGCTACTGGGCTTGTATCATTAGGTTTTGGATTAGGTTCTGCAGTAGCTGACCCTTTTATTCTTATGTCTAGAAATTTTAGAGATATAACTCTTATTATTGGAATAATGGAATTTATTCTTCTTCCTATTCTTTTGAGTTTTGCTAAATATCCTATGCAGGAAAGTGGAAAATCTCCCAAAGAAGCTATAATTTCATTAAAATTTTGGCTAATATATGCATCTTATGTTACAGTAGTTCTTCCTTTATTGGTTATCTCATCTTCACTTTTTGTTATTGGTAAAAAATCTGAAATACCTACTACTGAATTATACGCATTAATTTCTATCTTTCCTGTTCTAAGCGGATCTGGTAGACCATTTTTCGGTTATATAGCAGATAGGTTAGGAGTGATAAAAACTACTCTTCTTGTAAATATTTTGTTGTCGTTTAGTTCTTTCCTTCTTTTTATGAATTTAATTATACCATCTGTAGTTATGATAGGCTTATTAGGAGGATCTATAATAACACTCTATTTTAATGTTTCTGGAATAGTATTTGGAACAAAATATTCAACTGTAAATAATGGAATTTTATATACTGGAAAAGCAGTATCTGGATTCTTAGGTAGTGTCATGTATAGTATTCTATTCTTATACGGCGAAAGGTTAGCTAACTTATTTGTTTTATCTTCTAGCATCATAGGTGTAGTAATCTTCTTATACATTTATAATCAAGTACGTTCTGGTGAAAAATCTCAAGTTAATAAGAACTTTTATAAATTTCATAAAGGATAATTTGAATTAGTTAATACATTTTGCTAACTATGCTAGAGTTAATACGATTTGATACCCTCCATAGAGATAGTTTGTAGATTTTTAAATCTCCATTATAGAATATCTTTATGAAATACACAGAAACTGCTCCAAAACTGTTTATGAATACTGGAACTAGATTTCCAAGGAAATTAATCTGGGCTATGGGTGTAGTAAAACTAGCATGTGCAAGAGCAAATATGAAACTAGGACTTTTGGATAAAGATATAGAAAATGCAATAGAACAAGCTGCAAACGAAGTCATTTTAGGGAATCATGATGATAAAGTAGTTCTAGATGTATTCCAGACAGGTTCAGGTACTGGTCTTAACATGAATATTAACGAAATAATAGCTGAAAGAGCTACACAAATTTTAGGAAAAACAGTACATCCTAATGATCACGTAAATATGTCACAATCCTCTAACGATACTGTTCCTACAGCAATAAGAATCGCAGCCGTGTCCTCTACTTTTGAATCATTAATCCCATCAATTGACACTATTTTATCTTCTCTTAATTCAAAATCTAATGAGTATATGAATATAATAAAATCTGGAAGAACCCATTTACGTGACGCATTACCCATTACTTTAGGCCAAGAACTTTCAGCATATTACGATGCGTTTTATCATGAACGTGAAGAGATTAATAACGTTATTGAGTATGTTAAGGAATTGCCATTAGGAGGTACTGCAGTTGGCACTGGATTGAATGCTGATCCTAGATTTTCTGATACTGTAATAACTGAAATCAATGAAATAACTGGTCTAGGTTTTAAAACTTCAAATAAATTTAGATCAATGAGATTTTTAACAGATTTATTACTTCTAAGTGGAGTTTTAAGAAACATTGCAGTAGAATTATATAGAGTTGGGCAAGATTTCAGACTTATGTTTTCTGGTCCATTTACTTCAATAGGCGAAATTGATATTCCTACTCAGGAAGAAATTGCAGGAAGCAGTATAATGCCTGGAAAAACTAATCCTGTAACTGTTGAATCTTCTTTACTAATATCAGCTCAAGTAGTAGGGCTGGATCATGCTAATCAGTTCGCTTCAATGTTAGGAGAATTTGAATTAGCAATGGGAGTTCCTTTAGTAGGATATAATATAGTTACACAAATATCATTATTATCTGAGGCATTAAATAAATTTAGTGCACTAGTAATAAATGGAATGAAACCAAATGTAGAAAAGATGAAAAGGTACGCTGAAAGTAGTCCTTCATTAATTACTGTAATCTCACCTATAGTTGGCTACGATAAAGCTTCTCAAATTGGTAAGATGCTAGTTAAAGGAATGTCGATACGAGATGCCTTAAAGGAGCTAGGATTTAAAGATGAAGAAATTGATAAAATACTTAACTTGGAAAGATTAGTAAAACCTGGTATTCCAGCTAAGTCGTAAACACAATTCCTTTTTCTTTATTTATTTTAGCTTCTGCTATTTGAGATAATATTGATTTAGCAGTTATTTCATTAAGTAAAACAGATGTAGGATCTATTTCGTCTTTGCCTCTATTTTCCATGATTCTAATGACAATTTCTTCTGCAGTCATCTCTTTTTCCTTTATTAAGTCCTTTATTTCTGAGACTAGTTTTTGTGCATATGATAAGTTATAATCTATTAATTCAAGCATCTTCTTTTTTGGAAAAACTGGACCATGTGAAATGATTATATTATCTAAACCTTTAGCTATTTCTTTCAATTTTTCTAAACTATCCATCGCATTCCAAAAATCTACATAAAATGGAAAAACAAAATGCTCTAAGACTTTTTGACCAAAAAATGCATCTCCACAATATATTGTTCCTTGAATAATATACACTGTATGACCTGGAGTATGGCCAGGTAAAGATATTTTTTCAATTTCTGAATCATTAAACGAGTCTGTAAGATTATCTTTTATTAAATCATAAGTAAATAAATTGGAATTCTTGGAACTAAAGCCATATGTCATCATTCTTCTCCCAATAATGTTTAAACTCCAATAGTCTTCTTTTGGTAAATACTTTATTTTAGCCTGCTTAAATAAACCTGCAATATGATCCATGTGACCATGAGTAGCTAATTGCGTTTCTGCGTTTATATTGACACTACTGTTTTTCCCACCTTGATCTATAACTACTCTATTATCGTATACTAGTGTATTAGGACTACCCGGTAGAACTTCGATATCCTTAGCTATTTTCATAAATAAATAGTTAAACTAAGATTTAAAAGCTCTGACATAAATTTTAGAATTTCAAAATAAAATCTACTAAAATATTTTGTTTAGCTCTGAATATTTCTCTCTTTTATTTGCATTTTTACTTCGTTAGCAAGTTCCCTTTTTGCTTCTTCTGGAAATTCAAATTTAGTTAAAACTTCTTCTTCAGTTAGTTTCTTTTCTACATATATTTTTATTAAATATTCTGTAACAAATTTATGTATACTCTGCTGTGAAATATTATATTTTTGCCTAATATTCTGAACAGAATTGGATGAAACTATCTCGTCTATACTGCACATTATATTATTATAATTTTTGTTTATTTTATTCGACTTAAAATTCCACGACATTATTATATATTATCTTTTAGCTATTAATAAGATTCTTTTCTTTCCTTTTTCGCTTTAATTCTTCATTTAATTTCTCCTTTATTTGCCTAGCTGAACCAGAAACTACTAGATTTTTGTTATTAAGTTCATAGAATATTACGTACTTATCTTGCTCATATTCCAAAATACGAGTTATTTTTATCTTAAATTTAGATTCTAAGCTATTTTTCAACTTTTTCTCTTTTCTAAATGAGTTGGAAATAAATTTTAATCTCTTTAATAAGAGTTTTAATTTCCATTTTTCCCATTTTTTTATATTTTCAATAGATTCTATTTTCTTTTTGTTTATCCTATCTATAAATGTAAAAATATCTTCTATTGTTTCAAATCTTTCATGGTCAGTCATAAAGCCTTTTAAAAAGAAGGCAATATTATTTATCTTTTCTTTCTCTAGATCTATTAGACCCATTATAATTATTAAGGAAAATCGATTAAATAAGCTTTAAAATTTGCCATCATTTTCTCTATATATAAGAATAAAAACTAATATATTTTCAAACTAATGAGAATATATGTAATGAAAAAAGATAAAATAATAGTTATACATCTCTTATTAATAATGATTCTTATAGAAAACTTGACGAAAGAATTCAATAAAAAGCAAGTCTTAAAAGGAGTAAGCTTTGAGGTAATTGATAAATCGATAACTGGATTTATAGGACCTAACGGTGCAGGAAAGACTACTACAATAAAAATAATTTCTGGCTTATTAAGAAAAACGTCGGGAAACGTCAAAGTATTCGGAGAAGATCCATGGAATAATCCGAAAGTATATGAAAAAATGTCAATAATATTTACTACATTAACATATCCTCAAGAGAATACTGTTGAAGAGTATTTGAATGATATAGCCAGAATTTACGGTAAAGATATTAGAGATTTGATAGAAGAATTTAAACTTACTCCCCATTTAAAAAAGAAACTGTCTCAGCTATCATCTGGATTAATGCAAAGAGTACAGTTAATATCAGCGTTAATTAAAGAGCCAGAGTTAATAATAGCAGACGAACCTACTGCAAATTTAGACCCTAATGCTAGATTAGAATTTTATGAGGAAGTAAAAAGACTGAATAAAAGAGGAGTAACATTTTTTATTTCTTCTCATATACTTTCTGAGTTAGAAAAGATAATATCTCATGTAGTCTTTATCAATGATGGAAGAATAACATTTAGTGGGAGAATTAATGAAGCGTTAGAGACAAAAAATGAAGAAATTTATATTCTTGTAGATAAGCCAGAATTAGCGCTAAAAATTCTAGGTAATGGGAAGATAGAAGGAGGATACATAAAAACTATAGGAGATTTAAGAGAAATAGTAGACAAACTAGATGATAAAGGTATTGAAATACTTAATATCAGGAGGTCATCGTTAGATGATGCGTTCAAGAGACTTTCAAATTTTTAATGTGATATTTAAAGAAAGATATAGAGAACCTACATTAGAACTAGTTATACCTACAATGCTAATTTCAAATATATTCATTTCTGCATTTTATGAAAGAGGATATTTCCAATTATTAGGATTAGTATTGTCTTTTATACCAATAATAAGCGTATCTGAAACTCTTGCTTTCGCATTATCATTAAGAAATATAATTTTTGTAACTGGCGATCATATTTCTAGAGGAAGTATTATATCGTTTTTAACTATGCCTATAAAGAGAGAAAAACTATTCATTTATATTTATATTTCAGACATTATATTTCCTTTGCTTTTTTGGTTAATTACACTAGAAATATATATATTTCTTTCTGGAATTAAAATACCATCACTTTTGATACTAACATTTGTATCAGGATTCTTCTTCATCGAAAATTTCATTATGCTATTAACCTTAATCCTAAAAAGTTCAGGAATAGCTACGCTAGTATCATTATTTTCTTCAGGTATAATTTTCTTATTTGGAGGAATATTAAGTTACTATGATATCCTATACCATAATTACTTTATGACTTATTTTACATCATTCGCTAATCCATATGTACTATGGATTGAGGACTCTTTAGGAAAGAATTTTACACCAGAAATATTATCTGGAATCATAATAGATGGAATTTTAAGTTTAATATTCGTTATAATTAGCTATATAAGGTTTAAGGTGATAGAAGTATGAAAATTGGAGGATTTATTTTAGCCATAGGCATAGCAATATTATCCTTAGGAATACTTAGTATTAATACGCATGTTGACAATACTTTCACTTTAACTAGTAAACCATTAGAAATTAATGTACCTACTACAGCAAGAGCATACATTAATATAATCGAAAACGCCACTAATGTTTCAGCATATGTTATTATATCTCATGATGGAAATAATTACATCGTAAAAGCTCCATATACACTAATTCTTTCTCATGGAAGTTACAAGTTTAAAACTTACGAAGAAGGATATTTTATAAAAACTAGAAAAATTGTGAATGAAACAGAAACTTTGCCCTGCGGTAATGTAACTGTTCAAAAAGTTATAAATCAGACTACATACATTACTACGCATAATTTAACATATCCAGTATATGTTCATTTAACCATTTATAAAATGAATATAGTAGAAAACAAAACTATAACACAAATTATTGGTGCTATATTATTAATTTTAGGATTAGCCTTAACAATTTTGGAGAGATTTAACTTCTTATGAGCTTAATAAGACAAAAGTAAAAAACAGATATTATATTAAATAAAAGTTTTAAATGATATTAACTTTTTAAAATAGTTTATACAAATTCCTGTATAACTGGAATTTATTCTTTCTTAGAAAAATCACTAGCACTAAATAGAATCTGAAAAAGTCCTTTATCAACTTTGCCTTAAGGGAAGAGTTACTATTTATATAAAATTTTGATTATGTTATAAAATTGTAATTCCCTATAATATCTAATTAGAAAGTAATGTACTCAATTATTATCTAAAATATTCCTAGGCTAACTTCATTTGTTATCTAATGAGAGTTGTATATAGGTATGTAAGGTTCAAAAGGATTTTTATTTTTATTTTAAGTAATAAATGCTATGAAAGTTTCTCTTGCCGAGCTAAAGCAAATGTACAAGCCTAAATTAAAACCAATTATCTGGGATAATGATAATAATGTTTTAACGTTACTTGATCAGTCAGCTTTACCTTTTGAAACTACTTACGTTAACTTGAAAACACCTGAAGAAATTGCTTCTTCCATAAAACTTATGAAAGTAAGAGGAGCCCCTGCTATAGGAATTACAGCCGCTTACGGTATGGTTACCGCATTAACTTCTTCTTCTATTTCTACCTTAGACGAAGCAATAAAGTCTTTAAATAATGCAAAGAAAGTGTTAGATAAAGCTAGACCCACGGCAGTAAATCTATCTTGGGCAACATCAAATATGTTAACTAAAGCCAATGAGGCAATAAATAATGGTGAAGTTAAGAACGTGAAGGAATTAATAGATTTACTTAAGTCTGAAGCAAAGAAAATATTTGATGAGGAATTAGATGCTGAGTTGCAAATGGGAATTTATGGTTTAGAAAAAATTAATGATGGAGATACAGTTTTAACGCAATGTAATGCTGGAGGATTAGCTACAGGTACTGGATTAGGCACTGCATTAGCTCCAGTAAAGGTTGCTCAAGCTTTAGGAATTAAAGTTTCTGTTATTGCTCCTGAAACTAGGCCTTGGTTACAAGGTAGTAGGCTTACAGTATATGAACTTATGACAGAAGGTATACCAGTCACGTTAATTTCAGATACTACAGTAGGATTAGTTATGTATAAAAATATGGTAAATAGCGTAATGGTAGGAGCAGATAGAATTCTTTCGGACGGTCATGTATATAATAAAATAGGGACATTCAAGGAAGCTGTGATTGCTCATGAATTAGGTATTCCTTTTTATGCCTTAGCTCCTATGTCGACTTTTGATTTGAAGAATACAGTAAATGATATTGTTATTGAGGAAAGAGATCCAGATGAAGTTAGAACAGTAAGAGGTGTTCCAATAGCTCCGCCAGGTGTAAAAGTTTATAATCCTGTATTTGATGTGACTCCTCCTAAATATGTTTCTGGAATAATTACTGAAAAAGGTATAATATATCCTCCATATGATAAAAATATAAGAAAAGTCATAGAAAAATAGTAATAAATTAGTCTTTTTGCTATTAATCATACTTTCATATTTGTATTTTCTATTAGAAGATTTTTCTCAATTATAAAATATAGTAAAATATAAGTATCTTTTAGGATATAGTAAAATAAAATGTTACTAACTTCTGACGAGGCGACTTTCTACTCTTTACCTAGCTTACCTCCAAACTTAATGCCTATTATACTACGTAAAAATAAGTATCCTCCCTACGGTTTAAGGAAAATTGAAGCATTAATTAGTGCTAAGATTATCAAACCTCATGAAGTAGCTAAATACACCAAGTATGATAAGATTCTAGGAATCTACGTTAATGATCCATTTGCATTAACTGATGTATCTAAGGGAATTTCAAAGATATTCTTTGATAAGCCATACTTTTATTATTCTTTCCTAAACTTCAGAGAAAAAATAAAGAGGATAAAAGAAGAACAAAAAATAAAGATTATTGTTGGTGGGCCTGGAGCTTGGGAATTGAGAGAAGAAGATTGGATTGATGTTTTACTTATAGGAGAAGCAGAAAAAACTTTACCAAGAATTCTCTATGAAGGTAATTCAGATAAAATAGTATATGGAGAGCCCACTGATAAGTTCTTTCCTATAAAATCTCCATCAGCATTTGCAGAAGTAGAAATCAAAAGACGTAATAGAAAAATACCTAGAGATGTAATTGAAAAAGAGCTAGAAATCCAGTCTATTCATGGTTACGTAAATTTAATTTCTAATGATTTTTTGTCTTACGGCAATGAAGAGGAGATATTAGATCTTCTAAGACTTAGTTCATCTTTTGGTAAAGTTAAAATATCGCAAATAAGTGTTATTTCGTCTTTTAATTTTAATTTTTCTAAAATGAGAGAAATACTTAGATTAAACGAAAATAATTGGATATCACCAGTCTTAAGTGGAAAGCCTGGAATTTGTACTTTAGACTTTGAGGTAGAAATATTAAAAGAATTAAATAAAAACTTCATTTATCCTACTATATATATAAATTCTGAGAAGGCTAAAGAATTATTTAAATATAAGGCGATAATAATTCCACTTCCTGGAAATGATAAAAACTATTATGATATATTATACGAAGCATGGTTAAATGATAAAAAGATAATAAAAATTCCATTTTCTAGAGTTATAGATAAAATTCTTCTAAAAACTAAAGAGACAAAAGGTACATATTTATTGAAGAAAAATTTTAGAGGAGTAATTGGACTATTTAACTTATTTAAAGAAGTAGTTAGTTCTTACATATGATTATACTATTAGCTTCATTATGTGAGAATACATTTTATTATACATATACTTTTCAGCTTCTCCTTTGAGTCTAAAACAGTCTATTAATTTCATTTCTAGGTCAGGTAGCATCCAATAACTATATTTATATTTACAAAGGATCACATAGAATGGTTTTACATTAATTTTCATTGTCCATATATATTTATTGCTTGGAGCTATAGAAAATATTGATCCTTTAGTCTTGAAATAGTGTGAATTATTTATTAATTTAGGTATTATTTCGTCTATAACGTCCTTTGCGTATACTCCATGCTCACTAAGTGATGGATCAAATAACGATTCTACTATCTTCACGAGTAGTACTTATCTTTAGACAAAAAAAGTATTACCTAACTAGAGTAAGAGTATCCTTAATATTAATTGATTATTTTTTAATTATTTTGTTGATAATGTTGCTAAAAATTTTCTAACTTCGTCTCTATCAAAAAATACTTTTCCCGACCATTTACCTTCCGCAAGGCCAAATCCTATATTATCTTTTATGCAATCAATTCTTCCGTTTCTTTCTTTACATACAATATTATTTGGATTTATACCAGCCAATATAAAGCTAAAAATAAGTTTCATTACTCTATGATCTTCAGCATTTCCTACTATATTGAACTTGCCAGAATTCAGAATTTTTTCTTCATATAGATAAGTATTTTGATCTAATACAAACCAATCACATTCTCCAGAATAGCAAGATAATTTAAGGATCTTATAATTATCTAGAATAAGAAATCCTTCTCTCATTCCCATCTACCTAATAATTTAACGAAATTTGCGGACAATAACTCAAAATAACTTGGTAAGGAAAAAATTAACCCAAATCCCATGATTTTTAAATCTTCATTAAATATTTCCGAAATATATTCATAAAGATCTTTTTCATTAGTTATTCTTGTTATTTGGTAAATTGGCACTATTCCTTCAAAATAATGTTTCATAGAAAGAGTATAAACTTTAGTTGAATTGCTAGCTATGAAAAAAGCATTACGAAATGCAGGTAAATCGTAAAAATCGTTTCTTACACTAATATTTGGATATCCATCTATAAGAAATCCAGAATAAATAGAATATTCATCCAAAATATCCCAAGAGATAAGCATAGTATCATCTGATTTCTCATTATAGATAGAATATAATCTACTTCTCATGTATAAAAGAAAGTAAAAATAACACTATAAAAACATTTATTATTTTCCTTAGTCTAAAAACTAAAACAAATATTTTTATCTTAGCTAACGTTTGTACTGTTATGAAAAATTTTTATTATCCTAAATTAAGATAGACCAATATGAAAGTTTGTCCTAGATGTGGATACAATAATCCAGATAATGCTGAATTCTGCGAAAAATGTAGATACTATTTTCCTCCAACTTATCAATCTCAAAATACTGTAAGACTAAATTTCGATTATCCTACTCAATCATTTCCGCAAAATTCACAACCTATTGTGCAACCAAGTTCTAATCAAAACATTCCAAATACTCCGCAAATTCAATATGTTAAGATATGTCCAAGATGCCATTTTGTTAATAATGCTAATGCTAATTACTGCGCATCTTGTGGATATCCATTACAGTTTGTAAATCCTGTTCCAGCAAATGCTCCGTATCAACAATATCAACAAACGTATCCTCAACAGATAAATCAACAAGAAGCAAAAAAGGACGTAAAGTTTCCTTATCTTAAATTCTTACTAGCAGTTGCAATAGCATATGTAATGATAGGATTGATATTATACTTTTTGTGAAGCTGATATTTCCTCAAGGCTTTTTCTTTTAGTTTCTTTCACAATTACAAAAGATATACCTAATGCTATGAATGATGAAATACTAAAGAATATAAGTGATGATGAAAATCCTAGAATATCTACTAATGTTGGGAAGAAATATACACCTAATATTGCTCCTATTCTGCTCACTGCTGTAGCAAACCCTTGGGCAGTAGATCTTACTGGAGTCGGAAATATTTCTGTAGGATAAAATAATGTGACTGCTCCTGCCCATTGTTCCATAGCTACGAATATCATAAAATAAGGTACTAACGAAAACCCTGAAATTTTTATTAATCCGCCTAAAAGTAATATAATGCCCATCGAAGCTAATCCTAGTAATAATACTGTTCTTCTTCCAGCAGAATCTATAATAGAAATAGCTATGGCATAACCTATAATAGCTCCAATGGATATCGCTATTGTTCCATAGATTACTTCATAATTTGATGGAAAAGCGAATTCATGCAATATATATGGATAATAAAGACCTATCCCATAAGAAGCAACATCGAATAAGAACCACACTAACGAAGTTGAAATTACTAGATAAAGTAGGTTTTTCTTTTCAAATAAATCTAATATTCCTCTCACGTCTCTATTTTCTTCTTCTTTACTAGGAATTTTATTTCCAGAAAGTAATCCTTTAGATATTAACCATCTTGGAGACTCAGATAGTCTAATTCTTCCTATAATTATTGGTAATGACAATATTGAACCAAGTATGAAAGAATATCTCCAAAATTCGTCACCTAATGGGAGAAATGACAAATTAGCTAGTGCTGATACTAATGTCCCAATCCAATACATTGAAACTGTTCCTACTAGATATTTTCCTCTATCATTAGATGGAGAATACTCCGAAGTTAATGTACTGCTTATTGGATAATCTCCTCCTATTCCAATTCCCAATAAAAGTCTAGAAATAAATAATTCATAAAAATTAGAAGATATTCCAGAGGTTAAAGCAAAGACAGAAAAGAAAATTAAGTCTATACTCATAAGTTTTTTTCTCCCTATTTTATCTGATAGGAAACCAAAAATTAATGATCCTATAAGCATTCCGATTAAAGAGGAAGAAGTTATTAATCCTGTCTGAGAAGCATTTAAATTGAATCCCTTTGATATAAATGGTACTGCAAAAGATATTACTGATAAATCGTATCCATCTAACAAAAATCCACCGGAAGAAAGGAAGAAGGCTCTTAATCTTCCAGGCAATTTCTCGAAATCCATGAGTGAATTAGTGTATAATAGGCTTAAAAAGTTTAAGAGAAAGTTAATTCTAAATTATAGATAAATAAAAAATATTTATTATTTTCTCTATTTAAAATTATTATATACTTCTATACCTTTATTTAATAAATGAGAATGATATTCAGTAGCAAAGGAATTCTTAATGTATTCTAAGTCTTTAGTTAATTTAGAATACAACTTATTTTTATCTACGTAATAAACTAGTCTTGCTTTCTTCATCTTGTTATATACTTTTTTCTCTTTATATACTAATCCTTTATCTATAAGAATATTAATTGGTTTACTTATTGAAGTCTGAGCTATATTTAGTTTTTTAGCTATTTCTTCTACTGTAAGTTTATCGTTGGTTTCCATTAATAAATGTAAAATATTTAACTCACTTTCAGTTAATCCATACATAAAACCAATAACCTTATGAATATCTACACTTCTGCCATCTGGAAATAATATATTTTCTTCCATGGTATACATATTGTTAATATAATTAATAAACCTTAATTACAATAATGATAAATAACTTCCTTTTACTCACTTTAACATTAATTAAAAGGAAAAATAAAATAAGATAATTAAAAACATTGAAATATTTAACTTATGATTGATTCAGCTTACCTAAAAGCCTTAATGCTAATGATCTATTCATATACGTTTCGTCCTCATTATCCACAACTTCTCTTAAATAAGAATAAGCCTTGAGATCTCCAATAGATCTTATCGCATTTCCTCTTACTATAGGAGATGGATCCTTAAGTAAGAATTTTAATATTTCTAAGCTCTTATTCCCAAATCTCCATAAATGTCTAGCAGCAGAAGCTCTTATTGGTTCACTCTTACTTCTTACCCCTCTTTCTAAAACGAATTTATATGAATCATCGTCTCCAAAATATGATAGTGCTTCAATAACTGCTGAAGGTATTAAATCAATATAACTTTTTTCTTCGAAATGCTTTATTATTTCATCTTTAGTTTCAATAAAACCTATTTTTCCTAGACTAACAATAGCTTCGGCTTTAATATGATAATTCTTATCACTAAGTGAAGAAATTAAATAATCTTTAGCTTTTTGATTAAATTTGAAATTACCTAAAGCTTTCATTATGCCTACTCTAACTTTAGGATTATCTACCTTTTCTTCTATTAACGCATTTAGTGCATCATCATTTTGAATCTTTCCTAATGATAAAGCAGACTCATAAGCTACTCCCCAGAAATCCTTAAGCCTTTCTCTTAACGCTTGTATAGCTTTTATATCTGAAAACTTAGAAAGTGAATTTACTGCTCTAATTCTACAGATAATATCTTTGTCCGTACTTTCTGAAATTAAATTTTCTTCACTTTGATTATCTTTAACCTCTACTAAAACCTTAAATTTGGGATCTACACAAATATAGTCTCCTTCGAAAGAGGTCGAAGAATCTATTATAGTTAAATTTTCTTCTTTTTCTTTTACTTTTTGCTTTATTTCTATACTTAGTTTAAATTCCTGTAAATTTACGTTTATTTTTTCTCCTTCTTGATTTACTTCAACTACTGGATGCCCTGCAGAATATATAAATTGGTCAAATAGCCATGTTAAGTCTTTACCTGATATTTCTTCCATAACTTTTTTGAAATCTTCAGTATCAGCGTTCTTAAACTTAAATCTTTCAATGTATTCTCTTATTCCTTGTTTAAAAATTTCATCACCTAAGTAGTTTCTTAACATATTAAGGACTAATGCACCCTTATTATACGTATGTCTATCAAAAACTTCGTCTCCCCACTTATAGTATCTAGTTACTATCGGTCTAGTGTATTTTTCTGTTTCCTCTAAATAACCTTTGAATTTAGAATATAAATTATAGATAAACTCTTCTTTTCCCTTATAATACTCTATAAACATTGCTTCAAAATAACTTGCAAATCCTTCATTAAGCCATATATTACTCCAATCTTTTGTCGTTATTAAATCACCGAACCATTGATGAGCAAGCTCATGAGCTATTAGACTATCTGCAGAATAGTTTTCGTCTGCAATTTTATCATGCATAATTCTCCAAGTTAGATGCGTTGAAGAAATGTATTCCATTCCGCCATTCATTGAAAATAATACTATTTGAGCATACTTATTGTAAGGATATTCTCCTATATATGACGTGAAGAATTTCATGGCTTCCTTAGTTGCAGAAAGATTCCATACATAGTCATCAAATCCTTTAGGTAAATAGTATTCTAAAGAAATTCCATTAATGTCCTCTTTAAACTGAGAAAATAGTCCAACTGCTATACTATTTAAATATGAGGAATGAGGAATATTCATAATCCAATGATATACTGAATATTCTCCTTCATCTTTAACTTCTTTTAATTCGCCGTTAGATATCACAATATATGGTTTTTTAACCTTAACAAAGAATTCTGTAGTATATTTAACGCCAGGATAATTTACACTTGGAATCCAGTATCCAGCCTGATCCACTTCTCCAGTTGTAGCGATTTCATAATGATCTCCTAAGTTAATGACTCTTATACCTTGAGTAGGCTTAACCTCATATTCTATTTCAATTTTACTTTTTACCTCATTTTTTATTATTAATTTTTTACCATCGTAATAATAATCAGATTTATTTCCATCCACCTTAACATTGTAAATATTAAAATGAACAGCGTCTAATTCTATATTACTTCCGTTACATTGTATTTCAGCTTTTCCTTTTATTCCGTTTTCACTAACTTCAAGTACGTATATGCAATGATTTATTTTAAAAGTATAATTTTTAGGATAATTTAATATATATTCTTTTAAAATATAATTTTTCCCTTCTCGATCTAAAACCATAGTGATTAAATGTACAATCAAAATTTTAACTTTTAGTTAGTGAGTATTAATTCATTTAATTAGTAATATATACTTTCCTAACTAAAGTTATCTACTTGAAATACTTCATTTCCTTCAGCAGTATATATATAAATTGTATTATTAATCCAATTTCATAGTATTGGTATATATTTCCTATAATATATTTTCTCATTTATTTCATATGAGTTAAATAATAGCTTAAAGCATATAAACTTCATTAGTTAACAAGAATCCAACGCGATTCTCTTAGATATATTTTAATATGATTTTCTTCACTGACTCTGCAACATTATCCCAGTTTGAGTGCAATTTAAGGAATGATAACAAGTTCTCTTCATTCATAAGATCTTCTATTTCCTTTTCTTTCATTGAAAGAATTTTAGTAGATTCTATTGCCATACTTATTTTATCGAATTCATTTACTATTTTTACAGCATTTAAATTATTGTAAATGCTCTTTATTGCAGGTATTCCATATGCTACAACTGGAGTACCTAAAGCCAAAGCTTCTAAAACTACTAGCGAAAATCCATCAACATGAGTAGGATATATGAATAATTTAGCCTTGGAAACAGTTTCATATAATTTTTCTCTCTCAACAAATCCCAAATATTCGACATCTATATTATATTTTCTTACCTTTTTCCAAAATCTTTTTTCATTGAATTTATCAAAAAATCTACCCATTACTACGAGCTTAATTTTTCTATTGAGTTTTGGATAAATCATTTTCACTATATCTGGAATTTCATGAATACCTTTGTCTTGATTAAGCCTACTCCAAAAAACTATGTAGTCTTCTTTTCCTCTATTCCTAAATTTTAGAAGTTCCGGATCAAACGCGTTACCTGGTACAATTACTTCTCCTTGTAATCCACTTTCTTCTAATGGTCCCTTACTTACGCTAGCAATAAATGTTGGTTTACGTTCTTTCAATAATCTGGAATATCTAGGTTTAGAATAAAGTTCATTATATAGGAATCTAGTGTAAAATCCTTTGCCAGATGATAAATTTATACCATAAAATCTTATTAATCTTCTTAAATATCTGGAGGAATTGGCATAAAATAATGGTAAATGAATGGTAAGTCCGAATTTAATATTTTTACCTAAATAAAAGATATCAAATGAAGTATGATCTGGCTCGTACAAAAAATCTACGTTCACTTTATATTTTTCTGAAACTTCTTTTGCAATTTTTTCAGAAGATAAAAATTTTTTGATTCCAGTAACTCTATATTTGCTTATATCTTCTAATAGTGTATAAAATTCTGGTACTATTTTTATTCCTTGTTTTTCTAATTCTTTTGCTTTATTTTCTAATTTGTCTTTATCCCAATTAAATACTGGACTTGATGGATAGTAAATGATATCAAAATCTTTCTTTAGTCTAGTTACTACTTCATAAGCATGAACATATCCTCCGCCTGCAAATTTTGGCGCAAGAAAATTGTTATATACTATTCCTAATTTCACACTACTTAGCTAGAAACGTTAATTAAAAATCTGATCTTGATTAATACTCTTAATACATTTTTAATTTTTATAAAAGAGAAAATCTTATTAGGTATCTTTGATATCTATCTACTATGTTCGAAGACATAAAAGATAAAGTAGTATTAGTTACAGGATCTTCAAAAGGTATAGGAAGAGAAATTGCTAGATATTTTCATAAGTATGGAGCTAAAGTAGCAATTAATTATTCTTCTTCAGAAAGAGAAGCAATAAAGCTTAAAGAAGAGTTAAAAGACCGTGTTGAGATATTTAAGGCAGATGTTTCTAAAAGACAAGAAGTACATAATATGGTAAAAGAAATTGAAGAAAAACTTGGAAAAATAGATATCCTAGTAAATAATGCAGGTATATGGTATTTAATGCCATTTGAAGAATATGATGAAGAAAAATTTAACAAAATGTGGGAAATAAACTTCAAAGGAATGATTTATACTACGCTAGAAGTTCTTCCCCATATGAAAGAGAAGGGAAAAGGTGTAATCATTAATATGGCTTCCAATGCTGGTATAGGTACGTCAGCTCCAACTAATACTTTTTATGCAATAACAAAATCAGCCGTAATTATGCTTACAAAAAGACTAGCTTTTGAACTAGGAAAATATAATATAAGAGTTAACGCTATTGCTCCAGGCTGGATAGAGACTGATATGACAATAGGAGGCAAAAGTGAAAACGAAATTAAAGAACTAGAAGAATGGTTTAAAACTAGAACTTCACTTTCCATGGTAGGTAAACCAGAATATATAGCTAAAGCAGCATTATTCTTAGCAGTAGCAGATTATATGACTGGACAAGTAGTAGTAATAGATGGAGGAAGAACTGATAATTTAACACATAGCGTATAATTTTTTATAAATTGACTCTATATCTTCATAATTATGAAAGTGTGAAGAATTAATTAAGTTGTTTTAGCTTTAAAAACATAGTTTTTCATAAACTTATGAAAGAAAGAATTTTACGTAAAACGAATATATTAAACTTATGCAGAGAGGAAAGTCTAATATTACTAATTTAAGAAGAGGAATAATAATAATGACTACTTTTTCCTTTTTCTATGCTATGTTAGAGATTGGAATAAATTGGGATCCGCATGGTGGTGCATTAAGCGTATTTTCGAATAATTCTATAGCTCAGTATTTTTATCGTTTTTTATACATATCAATTTTTATGTATCCAGCCTATCTAGCATCTAAAAAGTTATTTTCATTAAAAACGATTTGGTTTGCAATTTATGGATTTTTATTAGAAGATATATTTTATTGGATTTTATCGCTTCGTATTCCGTATAGTTGGAGTTGGTATTATCCCGTGTATTATGGGACACCTATTCCAGATCTATTAGAATTAACTATACTAATAATTTTATTTAAGAAAATATCATGGAGCAATTAAGAATAATTTCTGAACATAACCAGAGAATATTTACGATACTATTTTTAAATTAATTTTTCTAAATATCTTTACATATAAGTATATATAAAAATAAACATTAAAATAGAATAAGCATGTTTAAACTATGATATTATTCTAGAAAAGTATAAGTATATTTAAGTCATATATTATAGTTTGGTGTCTTTTGTATGGAGAAGAAGAAAATACGCACTAACATACCATTTAGATTAGATCGACTTCCTTGGTCTCCTTGGCATGTATTGGTTGTTATAGCTTTAGGAATAACATGGATCTTAGATGGTCTGGAAGTTACTATAGTTGGAGTTATTAGTGATGTTCTAACTAAACCTAGTACTTTAGCATTAACCGATTTTGAAGCTGGATTTTTAGGTACTGCATATCTTATAGGAGCTGTAGTTGGAGCTATATTCTTCTCTTACTTGACGGATAAATATGGAAGGAAAAAACTATTTATGATAACGTTAGGTACTTATATAGCAGGAACTCTACTTTCTGCAGTTTCATTCAATTTTATAAGCATAGCCACATTTAGGACGATAACTGGATTAGGAATAGGTGGAGAGTACTCTGCAATAAATTCAGCCATAGATGAATTAATACCTGCTAGAGTTAGAGGTTGGGTAGACTTAGCTATAAATGGTAGTTGGTGGATTGGCACTATAATGGGTTCAGCATTATCGTTGTACATATTGAATCCTGCTATATTTCCCATAAATTTAGGCTGGAGGTTAGCGTTCTTCTTAGGTGCATCTTTAGCTTTTGCCGTCTTATTAATTAGAAGATATCTTCCAGAAAGCCCTAGATGGCTATTAATTCATGGGAGAGAAGAAGAAGCTAATTCTGTAGTTTCACAAATTGAAAATAAGGTAAAAGATCAAACTAAAAAGACATTGGATAATGTACATAAATATATTACTATAATTCCTAGAGATGTGATAGGATTTAAGACTGTAGGAAAAACAGTTTTCAAGACATATCCTAAGAGAACAGTTTTAGGATTATGGTTAATGGCTGGACAAGCTTTTCTATATAATGCAATATTCTTTACTTATTCATTAATATTGAGTACGTTCTACCATATTCCAGCAGATCAAGTAGGTCTATATATATTTCCTTTCGCTGTAGGTAACTTCTTCGGACCATTAATATTAGGTAGGCTATTCGATACTTATGGAAGGAAAAAGATGATATCTGTAACCTATATTCTCTCTGGAGGATTATTAGCATTTACTGGATATTTGTTTTATTTAGGAATACTGAATGCATTAACTCAAACATTAGCCTGGGTTGTAATATTCTTCTTCGCATCAGCAGGAGCTAGTTCAGCTTATCTTACCGTTAGTGAGGTTTTTCCAGTAGAAATTAGAGCAATGGCAATAGCATTTTTCTATGCAGTGGGAACAGCATTAGGAGGAGTAGCATCGCCAGCAATATTTGGTGCGTTAATAGCTACGAAGCAACCATTATTTCTATTTTATGGATACTTACTAGGAGCTGGACTAATGGCAGCTGCTGGAGTAGTAGAAATATTATTTGGAGTTAATGCAGAGAGGAAAAGCTTGGAGGAGGTAGCAAAACCAATAACTGAAGTAGAAGAGGAGGTTGCAGAATAATTTTATCCTTTTTAATTCGCTTTTTCTATATTTCGTTAAAATTATTCTGATTAAGGAATAAAGGACACAACAAAAAATAAATTATACTTAAGCTAGATTATTCTTATGAAAAGTTTATATTTATCATTAGCTACGAGTGACAATTTTTCTCCAATAGATGTTAATAAACAGCTAGCTATTGCGTTCGTAAAAGGTGCGGGAAAAGATAAAGTTATAAAAGCTGAGATCATTGGATGGCCTTTTCTTTTAGTTAGAAATGAGATAGGTGGATACTACATTTTTGATGAAACTAGAAAGCTTTCAAGTAAAATAGATAGTTATGTTATACAAGATTATAATAAGTTACTTTTATCATTAGACAAAATGAATTCAGATGATGAAAAATTAAATTATCTAAGTAGCATAAGATGGGAAGAATTTCGAGGTATAACTAGTATTACATTAGAAGGATTAGTAAGTGAAGATTTAAAAGATATTTTCAAAATACCTCCTTCTTCAATTACAATAAAAACATTACCTAAAGTTTTATCGGATATAGATGTAGAATTAGCTTTGGCGGATTTAGGGAAGTTAGAGCAACAAATTAAAGAAAATATCAGAATAATAGATAAAATAGAAGAAAAAATTGGAACAGAAATAAATATAATAAAAGGAAAAAGATCAGAAGAAAAGAAAAATATAGAGGATAAATACGATTCTGAGATAAGCAGTAAAGAATCTGAACTAAAACAAGTATTAAGCGACGCAAAGAAAAACTTAGAGGGAGAGTTAAAATCTCAAGCTTCTCAACTTTATTCTAAATTAGCTGATATTGAAGTTATAATAGGAAAAGCTGAGCTAGAAAAAGAAGCTGAACTTTTAGACTCAGTAAATAGCGCAAATATGATAAAAACTCAGTATTTATCTGAAATTAATAATAAACTTTCTACAATTAAAGAAAAATATAAAGCTGATATACGAAATATAAAATCAGAAATAAACTCTCTAATTTCGAATAAAAAGCGTGAGTTAGATACTATAGATAATGAAATTAAAAAATTAGATAATCAAAGACAAGAAATATTATCTAAGCTAGAAAAAGTAAAGGAAACTCAAAATCAAATCTTAAATACTATTGAATCTATTCCTAAGAAGCTACCTTATGCCGATGAAAAATTAGAAGTTATAATTCCCTTTGTTATTGTTTATACTTCAATAGGTAAAAGTATAATTTCTCCTCAAATGTATAATGGTACAAAAAAATCCTTTTTAGGTATTTTTAGAAGAGATCCATTAGAGATTTCCAATTTGATAAGTGGAGCAGAAAAATTACTACCTAAAATAGATGATGTTGGAGAACCACTAGATAATTACAAGGAAATGATAAACCAAGGATTGAAAGAATTATATGATGAAGGTTGGAATGTAAAAAGAAGTTATGAAGAGTATTTCTAATAAATGATTTCTCTTAATATTATCATGCCAATATGGTATAAAGGATTTCCTAATAACGTATAATTCATGATTGATGAGCTTCAAGTAATTTCTGCCATTAAAGAACTTTATGATGGCAAAGCAGTTTCCTTTTCTAAGATTAAGAAAAAATTGAAAGCTGATAATGAAGAACTCTCTTCTATTCTCGAAAAATTAGAAAAAGAAGGAAAGATAAAAAGAATTAATAATGGAGGAGGTAAATCTTACGAACTAATTGAAGATAATGTTGAAAAAAACGATTTAATTATAAAAGAAATAAGAGAACTAAAAGATGAAATTAAGAAACTAGAAGAATTTTTAGTAGAAAAGAAAAAAATAAATGAGAATTCGTTTGATGAAGTTTACGAAAAAGTTAAAGATAATTTAGGTTATGCTCACTTAGAAGCTATAAGGCTAGAATTAGGATTAAGTAAAGAAGAATTTTACTCAAAAATGAGAAAACATATTGAGGAATTCTACGATCTTATAGCAGGAGGAGAAGAAGGATATGTTAGAAAAGGTTCCATTTACGGGATAATTAAAAAAAGGTGATTAAATGGCTATTTGTAATATACCAAAAGTAACAGTAACAACGTGGAGTAGCAGAAATGTGGTTTTAGCTGGACCAACATATAGGCAATATCTTCAGAAAGCATTAGATGCTATAAAAAATAAGGATATTGCGTCAATAATAGGACAGCCAGGTATGGGTAAAACAACAATATTAAAGAAACTTCAAGAAAATGTAAATAATTCATTTTACTTAGATTTGGCTAGTAAAACGGAAATAGAAGACGAATTTTGGAGCAAAATAGATCAGCTTAAATTAAGAAATATGGTTTTACCTTTATTATCACAAAATAAAGGAAAATATGGTTATTCATTCTTTAAAAGATTACTAGGAGTAAAATTTGAAGATTGGCTAGA
This sequence comes from Acidianus manzaensis, assembly GCF_002116695.1. Taxonomy (NCBI): domain Archaea; kingdom Thermoproteati; phylum Thermoproteota; class Thermoprotei; order Sulfolobales; family Sulfolobaceae; genus Acidianus; species Acidianus manzaensis. Next base: position 340,803 of record NZ_CP020477.1, on the reverse strand, counting down.
GAAAGTTTGTAATAAATTTGATGAAGTAGAACTGCGAATATATTGTTTATCTTACGAAAAGAATTTTGATGGAATGCTGAAATTAATATCTGATTTAAAGAAATTTGAAGACTTATCCTTACTTATAGATGAAATAAGAGATAATCATATTCCTAAAATTCATAGGCTGATAAATTCTGGCTTAGGAATACCTGTTATAATGGCTATACCAACTGATTCATATAGCAAAATAACAGATTTAGCAATAAGAAGAAGGCTTGATGAAAGCAGAATATCATTAGATAGCGCGCTCACTCCACAAGATATAAGCGAAATAATAGACGCTTATTGCCATCCAATAGCTGAAGATTTATTTCCAATCATTCTTTCAATGTGGAACGGAAGGGAATTAAATACAGTTAGTTCGATATTACAGTTTATTAAATCAGACATAGAAAAAATGGAGAAAGAGTGCAACGAAGATATTAATTGCGTAAAAGAGAAATTGAAGAACTCACACACGTTAAAGAACCCAGAGGAAGAATCAAGAAACTTAGAGAAAATGATTAGAGATATGTTAAATTCATTATCAAAAGAGCTTGGTATAACATATGTTCATCCTAGAGGAAAAAGAATTGAAGTTAAAGGTAAATATATAGTTGCAGGAATATTCTTTATAAAGGATAACTTGGCATATGTCGGATTAGTAAAATTAATGAGTGATGATAAGGAAAATGATGAAGAAGTAGAACTACTATCGCAGTTAGAAAAAGTAGAGCATGACAAAAAGGAATATGTTGTAGGAAACAAATTTGTGATAACTAATTCACAAAAATTAAATACAAATAATGTAAATAAAATAGAAATAAATACAATAGAGGCTATAAGGATTTTACAAGGAGATGCAGATATACTTGAAGAAAAAGTAAAGGTATTCAATTCAATGTTGTATAATGTACAAAAATCTATAGCAGAAATTTAGCTCATCTTTTGCTAGTATATTCAATTTCATTCTCTATGAGTTTAACCTTTTCTTCTGGCATAGTCTGTTTTATTCCTTCAATGAATTTAGAATAAAATACTCTAGAATTTCTTGCAACTTGTATAACTTTATTCTTTATATCTTCATCTAGATTATTATAAGCTATACCTACATGATATCCTATAAGTTTAGCATATTCATCATTATTTTTAGCTTGCTCTAAAAATCTTATTTGGCTTGCCTTACATAATTTATCAAACCTAAACATTAGGATAAACTAGAATATAATAATAAAAAATTTATTAACATATCTATTCTTACTGCTAATACATTTATAGTATACTTAACTTTGGTGCTATGCAACAATATTAGATATAGAAATATACTTTAAGTGCATTAGAATTAACTAAAAATGTATTTAAATTCCACTTAGACTATATATGATATATGACTTTAGCAAAGAGTTCTGCACGAATTTATTATGAAGAAGCTAATGAATTATTGGATAAGGGTATTATTACTCAGGCTAGTAAGAAGTATTATAAAGCTGCTGAAGAAGCTATAAAGATTCTAGCAATAAGCGAAGGAGAGCAAATTAATGAATGGAATGCAGACATTTTAAATGATATTGTTCTTAGATTAGCTATGAACTATGGGGATTGGATAATTACTTCCTGGAGTAAAGCTATTGCTCTACTGACCGTAGATTTACCAATAGATGTTGTTGATGAATATAGATACGATTTAATAAGATTAATAGAATTAGCTGACGAGAAATTTAACTCAAAAAATATTTTAAAAAATCAGTAATTCATGTATATTTGTAAAAGTTATATTAAAACTATTGCGGGATATAATGGTAATGCTTGAGATTTTTTACCCTTTATATCTGGAATGGAGTTATCTGTTGAGTCATAGACAGCCATCTGTAATATATCTAATTCTGATATAATATATTGTGAGAAATCAGCTAATATTTTCATTTCATCAAATTCACTTTCTTTTAATATTGTTTTTCTGAAATAATCACTATATTCTTTCATGACTGTATACATTTTCTCTGCATTTGGAGTTTTATTTCTACTTGTAAATTCTTTTAAAGTTTCCTTATTTTCAATTGCTTTTGCAGCTTCCTTGGCAAAATCTATATTTGGATTAACGTAAATAATAATTTTCTCTGCAGTCTCTGCTTTACTTATTTTTTGAAGTTCTCTCGCTCTTTCAATTATGTTTTCTAAATACTCTATTTTAATTGAATCTTCGTATTCTTCAAATTCATTATCTGGGAATTTTGATGTAGCTACTAATCCTTCAAATTTCCAGTTTTCTTCTGCAAAATGAGGTACTGCAGGATATAATAATCTTAACCATGCAGATGCTACTTTTCTCAATAATTCTCCATTTGGAGAATTCGTTAAACTCATGTACTCTTTAATGTTGTTGTAAATATCATATAGAGCGATTTTATATGCAGAATTATAATCAAACTCTTTCATAAATTTGTCAAAGTTTTCTATGTTTCTTTTTATAATTGTTGATAACCATTTTTCTGCGATACCGAAATTATTTCCTTTAAAGTTTGTTATTTCGTTTATCATGCTACTTATCTTATTTAATTGTTGGCTTATTGCGTTTATGCTATTAGGGTCAAACTCTATGTCTTCGTATAATTTAGACATTATAGTTAAGCCTAATCTTATAGGATCAACTCCAAATTCTTCAATAGCCTTATCTAAAGGATAAATATTTCCAAAACTTTTACTCATCTTTTTACCTCCTACTCTCATAAATCCGTTAACTACTATAGATCTAGGAACTGTATCAAAGATTGCAATGTGATTGTAAATATAATAAGGTAAATGATTCAAAACTAAATCTCTACCACTACTTCTTACATCTACTGGATACCAATAAGTAAATTCGTTCCTCATTTTTTGTATTTCTTCTGTAGTTATGTTTAATTTCTTGCTTAATTCCTCTGCATTACCTAATCCGAAAAATATATAATCAAACAATTCATCATTACTATTATTAATTAAGTGAGAAATTGTATAAAATGCAGTATAAATTGTAGAATCGCTTAAACTGTCTATTATCTGAGATTCGTCCCAAGGTAATTTAACACCTAAACCTCTGCTTCTTCCTACTGCTCTTCTCTTAAGCTGGAATATAACTTTTTCGAATTCTTTTCTAGCTTCTGGAGGAATTATATTAATCTTATCTAATGATTTTAGAGCTTGCATTTTCCATTCAGGATCGTCATATTTTATGAACCATTGATCCTTAACAACTTTTACTACTATTTCTGCTCCACATCTACAATAAATAGGTCCATTATTTATCTCATAGATTTTATCATATCTTCCAATTGTTTTTAATAATTCTATTACATAATCTCTAGCTTCTTTTACCGGTTTACCTTCTATCTTATTTTTTACAAATTCTTTCATAAAATCTGGAACTAATCTTGACACGTCTAAAATTTTTCCTTTATAATATTCTTCTCTATATAAGGATTCAGCATAATCTTTCAATTCAGCCGGATCCTCAGTCTCTACTACTTCTGTAGGTATTTTTGGATAGCCAGGTGTTGAAATAACTGGATAAATCTCTTGCAAACCTTCTTTTTCCGCAACTATTTTATGAAATGGATCATGAGCTGGTGTAAGCATAACTAAGCCAGTACCATAAGATGGATCAACGTATTTGCTTTTTATAATTTTAACTTTCTTTCCAGTAATAGGATTAATTGCAGTCTTTCCTATCAATTCGTTAGCTGAAATTCTCTTTAATTCCTTTAATTCTCTTTGATATGATAATTTTCTAAATGCATCGTAAGATAAAACGTATTTTTTATCAAAATATTCTGCAATAACGTACTCAGCATTATCGTTAACTCCTATTCCTACTCCAGCAAAGACAGTCTCTGGCCTTGAAGTAGCCATAGGATATAAGTACCCTTCTTCACCATCAAAAATAATGACGTCTAATTCGCCTATTTCAGGTTCTACGTCTCCTTTGGTATCGTGCATACCTACTGGAAAATTATCTATTGGACAATATCCTACTGGATTACTTTCTACTACCAGTTTTCCTTTATCTTTCAGTTTTTTAAATTGCCATTGAATAAATGATGCAAACCTCTTATCCATTGTATCAAAAGTTCTTCTCCAATCAACACTTAATCCAATTTTCTTTGCAGTATTTTCCATTTCTTGTTTGAAATATTCAGCTAATTTTAATGGATCCTCAAATTCTTTAACTTTTTCCTCAGATAATCCATAGGTCTTAATGAAAGATTGAATAATATCATTATCTCCTCTCTTTATTGCTTCAGATACTGATAGTATAGGCGTTCCAGTAAATTGAAACGCAAAAGGAAATAGAACGTTGTATCCTTTCATTCGCATATATCTAGCGTAAATATCTGCTGTAATGTACGTTCTTCCATGACCAATATGAAATGGACTGTTAGTATAAGGAAATGGTACAGTTATAAAGAATTTAGGTTTAGAAGGGTCAGAATTTGCTTCAAATATTTTCTTTTCATCCCAAACTTTTTGCCACTTTTCTGCTATCTGATTAAAGTCCATAATTAATAAAATAAAGTGGAAGATTATAAACACTCATAATTTTTTAAGTAAACTTTCTGCCTCTTCTCTAAGCCTAGGATTTACTTTAGCCTCTTCCAGCACTTTTTCCATTTTTTCTTTAAGTTCTCTAACTTTATCCTTATTGTTTATGTTTTCCTTTAATGCCAAGATTAAGTATTTTAAGTATTCTTCGCCAAATCCTTTATCTACCTTGTATCGCAACTCAAAGTACTTTAAAGGATCTTTAACTTTATCAGATCTAAATCCGGTAACAAAATTTGGATCATAAGCGCTAGATCTTATTTTACCTTTATATTTTTCTGGTGTAACTATTTCTCCTACAATTATTACTGCATCTCTAGTTATTTTTTCCTTTTTAACTTTTTCTGCTATATTACTTAACGTTCCTCTAACTATTTTCTCTTCATCCCAAGTAGCTTTATAAACTACTGCAATAGGCTGGTCTTCTTTAACTCCAGCTTCTCTTAACTCTGACACAACTTTATCAATAATATGAACTCCAGTATAAATGACCAGAGAAGCTCCCTTATATATTAAAGGAGCAAAGTCTTTTAGAGATCCATTCATAGGTACATTTCCTGATGCTCTAGTAATAATAACGGTTTGAGAGATTTTAGGTAAAGTTAATTCTATACCTAATGATGAAGCAGCTGCCAAAGCCGCTGTTATACCTGGGACAAACTCGTACTTAATTTTAGCATCTTGTAAATCCCATAATTCTTCTGTTAATGCACCATAAATTGAAAAATCTCCAGATTTTAATCTTACTACCAGTTTTCCTTCCTTAGCTTTTTCTATCATTATTTTAGTTACTTCTTCTGTGGTTAATTCAGCAGTATTTATTAACTCAGCATCTTTTCTTGCCCATTTAAGTATTTCTGGATTAACTAATGATCCAGCATATAAAATAACGTCAGCATCTTCAATATAATTTCTAGCTTTTACAGTGATTAACTCAGGATTTCCTGGACCAGCACCCACAAATACTACTTTACCTTCCATTTTAATTCCTCCTAGCTATTATTGTCGAAAAATAATCTTTATCTTCAATATCAGTTAAATTATAGATTATTTCTTCTCCTTGCATAAAACATCTTCTAGCAAATATTATATTGTTAAATCCAGCGTTCTTAAGATCTTCTATTATCTCTTTTACTCTTTCATTTGCTTTAAATATAATAATAGTATCATAATTGATTACGTCTTTAATTGAGAAATCTCCTGCAGTAACTAAGGCTATCTTTTCATTTTTTATACCTAAAGATATTTTAGCTTTAGAAGCACAAGCAGTGATTGAACTTACTCCAGGTATTAATTCAAGATCGTAAGTACAATTCATAAAATCCTTTACCCTAAAGAATGTACTATATAGTGTTGGATCGCCTAAAGTAACAAAGACTCCTTCATTAAATTTTTCCAATTTGTCACACATATGTTTTCCAAGTTCAGATAGTTTTTCATCTTCAACTTCTTTTTTCATTGGAAATCCTAAATATTCAGTATGAGCATTATTAGCATATTTTTTAATTATTTCTTCACTTAAACTTCTATTAGTTCCAGTAGAATAAGGTACAAATATTAACTTAGCACTTCTAAGAATATTGTAAGCTTTTAGGGTTATTAATTCTGGATCTCCAGGACCTAAGCCTAGCACATATAATTTCATTATCTACACCTTTTCTGCAGAGATTATAAATATTGGATTTCTAGATAGCATAGCATATCCTTTTGATGTCTTCATCCCTTTAGCTATTATTGCTTCTGTAATTTCTACTTTGAAATCACTTAACACCGATAATGCTCTAGCAATGGTTTCAATTAATATAGCATCTATTACGATTCTTCCATTAGGAAGAAGAAGAGTTTTAGCTTTTTCTATATTTTCTTCTAAGTTCTCACTACCACCTATGAAAATTGAATGTACTTTTTCATCAATTTCTTCTAGAGCTTTAGGAGCTTCTCCTTCGATAACTTTTACGTTTTTCAAACCAAATTTTTCTATATTCTTCCTTGTTAAGTTTAACGCTTTTTCATCTTTTTCTATGGAATAAACTTTTCCGTTTTGACCAACTAATAAGCCTAACTCTATAGTTACACTACCAGTACCGCTTCCTATATCTACAACCTTATATCCCTTATTTAGTCTTAATTTTGAGACTAAAATAGACCTTATCTCTTCTTTGGTCATAGGTACTTTTTCATCTCTTACAAATTCTTCATCTGGTATGCCAGGTGTTACATAATTCCATGTCATTATATTTGGATAAGCTATCCACTACTATATATCTTTTGTCGAATTATAATTTATCTAGTTAAGGATAGGTTTTAGTAAACTGAAGTCACAATTTATTAAAATGCTAATTCTTAAATTTAAATATCATTAAATGAGCATACATTAAAAAATCTTATCTTATATTTATATAGATATAAAAATAATAATCATAATTTTGTGTTCTTCATACTTTCACTGCATTTATTGAGATCTTTCTCTATTTTTTCCCATATAACATCTGGTAGACGATATATGTATTTTGGCCTACCTATTCTAGATCCTTCTATTTTTTCTCTGATTATCAAACCTAGTTCTACTAGCTTTCTTAAACTAGTTTCAACAGTAGTTTTACTATATTTCATTTCATGTGCTAATTCTATTGAAGTTATTGGTTTTCTTAATTGTAATAATTTAACGAAACATGCTATTTCTGTTTCAGTTAATCTATAACAACATTTAATATTATGCCATTTTTCTTCATTTTCTACAATATTGCTTCTTTCTATTGTTTCTTCCATATATTAAAATAGATTATCAAAGTAAAAAAAGTTTTTATTCATATAGAACTAACGAGTTTTTAAATGATTTAATATTTTCTTATTTAACTCTAACTTCCATTTTAACTCAATATTATTAATTAAATTATTCTATAAAGTATGATTACACTAGTAAATGTTAAATTCTGGATCTTGCATCCGCGATTAAAAAACCTAAAAATTAAGTATAATTATATTAGCTAAAGCATACTCATGAACGCATTAAGTAGAGTATTGTTTTTATACTTAACTTAGCAAAATTTATTAGTTATAACATTAAGTAATAATTATGTCAGTAGAAGAAACTGATAAAGAAATAATAATTAATATCCCTAATTTTTCTCCCATTAAAATTCAAAAATCCTCTATAGTTAAAATAGAGGAAGTAGATCCGCCGGACGAAATTTGTAGAATGTTTACTAATAAACCCGGTGTAATATTTGCAGGAAGTACAGTTGATGGAAAAATATCATACTTTAATATTAAACCTGGAGAAAAATGCTTTAAAATAACGCTTAAAGACGGAAAACAGATGTATATTAATCATAAGGTGAACAAACAATAATATATTCAACTAAATAATTTACATACTTTCAAGATAAATGTTATAGACTTTGTTAATATTATAATTACTTATATATTTATATATAATAAAATAATCTTTATTTTTAAATATCAATAAATGCTAATTTTCTATAAGAGAATCTAAAGTAACTAACTTTACTTAAATTAAGTTAATTTTTTAGTGCTTTTGAATAATTCTTAAATATGAAAGCGTTACTTTTTGAAAAAAATGGAATTGAAAATCTAAAAGTGAGTGATATTCAAGAGCCAACTGTAGACGAGCATAGTGTGAAAATAAAGGTTAAAATGGCAGGAGTAAATCCAATAGATTATTTCGTAGTTAATTATCTTCAAGTGAATCCTATTCCTCATATACCCGGTGCAGAAATTTATGGAGAAGTAGAAAAAGTTGGAAGCCATGTGAAAGATGTAAAAGAAGGAGATAGAGTAGTAGTTTTCAATAGAGTTTTTGATGGCTCATGTGATATGTGCTTGTCATCTAAAGAGATGCTATGCAGAAATGGAGGAATAATGAGCGTAATAACTAATGGTGGGTATTCAGAGTATTTTGTAGTTCCAAGTAAAAATGCTTTTAAGATACCAGATGAAATAGGAGATGAGTTAGCAACAAGCTTACCTGTTGCAGGCTTAACTGCCTACCATGCAATTAAAGAGTCAGGAATCAGTGCTACTGACGTAGTTACTGTATTTGGGGCATCTGGAAATACTGGGCAGTTCGCTACACAATTAGCAAAGAAAATGGGAGCTACTGTAATAGCTGTAAGCAATAAACAATGGGTAAAGGAATATGGTGCAGATTACGTTGTTCCTTATGATAAAGCAAAAGAAGAAATAGAAAGGATAACTAATGGCAAAAAATCAGATGTAGTAATAAATTCAGTTGGATCTTCAGTTTGGGATTTAAGTCTCCAAACCTTAGGAATGGATGGAAAAATAGTCTTCTTTGGAGGGATAACGGGATCAGATGTTAAATTAAATTTAGGTCAAATTTACGGAATGCATGCAAAACTTATAGGTACTACTGGAGGTAGCAGAAAAGATTTAATAGAATTAATTGATCTATGCAAAAATAACTGTAAAGTAAAAATATGGAAGACTTTCTCATTAGAAGAAGGGCAAAAAGCGTTGAATTCACTTTTTGATAAGGAAAGAGATGGAAGAATACTTTTAAAAATTAGTTAAACTTTTTTATCTTTATTTTTTATAGGATAATTTAAATCCTATAAGTAAGTTTATAATCTAGTTATTCCTTACTACTAATTGATGAAAGATAACACGATTTTAACTAACATAGATTTCTCTAAGTGGTCTAAAGGGCATTGGAGCTTATTCTCGTCATTATTAATAGGATTTTTTATGTGGGGAGTTATAGCTAGTATAGCACCATTATTTTATCCTTCTGTAAATATAGTCTGGTTTCTAATCGCACCGATAATAGCTCAGCTAATAGGAGACTTAGGTATTTCATTTATTTCTGATAGGAAACTAGGTAGAAAAGGGACATTTTTCATAACGATGGGACTTTATGGTACTGGAGCATTAATAATATTTATCGCATCTAGTATCTCTTTAGCTTATCCCTCATTATTATCCTCTTCATCTCTTCCTTTCATCATAATAATTTTAGCTGGAATAATTTTAGCAGATTTAGGGATAGAAGGAGAAGTTCCAACTGCATTATCTTATGCTTCTGAAACTATGCCATTAAGATTAAGAGAAACTATGTTAGTATTATTACCTAATTTCGATAACGTAGGAGCGATGTTTGCAGGGTTAGTAGCGTATATAACTTATTCAATTTCAAATTCTTACTTGATAGAACTAAGAATCTTAGGCGTATTATCATTAATTTTGGTAGGAGTTGCAATTATAATAAGATATTTAACGCCAGAAAGTGCAAGATGGTTAATAAATAAAGGAAAGGAACATAAAGCCGAAGAAGAAGTTAAAAAAGGGTATTTTATTCTAGAGGAAAGCAGAGAAAAGATAGTCCATATAGATAAAAAAGTGCCATTCCCAATAAGATTCTTATTCCTAGTTTTAATTGCAGTATCACAGTACTTAACTTATGGATTAATGGCATATGTTATTGCTGATTACTATTTCAAAGGAGCTACAGTAGACTTCATAGTTTTTGTAGCAAACTTAGGTGCTTCATTAGCTGGTTTAGTAGCTGCTGGTTTAGTCAAATTTGTAGGAAGTAAATCATTTGGTTTTGCATCTTTTCTAGGTGGAACGTTAACAATTATTCCAATAATTTTATTAGTAACTCATATAATTCCATTTTCACTGATAACGTTTTATGGATTACTTTTTGCTAATATGTTCTTTAGTGAATTTGGATGGGCTACTAGAACAATTTTTGAACCAGTACTTATGCCTACTAGTTCTAGAGCATTTTACATAGGTTTAGTCAGAATATTTCCTATGTTGTCATACGCAGCTTCAGTGTACCTTACTAGTTCATTTAATGAGCTTCAATTTGTAGAATTCAATTTGGCTTTATGGATTTTAGGAGCAATTGGAGCCGGATTGTGGTTCACTAAGGGATATGATACTAATCTAGTACCGATAGAAGAAACTTCTCAACAAACAGAAAAAACATCAATTTAATTTTTTTAAAAAAAAGGAAACTATTCTAATCTATAGCTGTAACGAGTTTTGGATAATGCAGTCATAAATATTCCTATTAATAATAGTATCGTAGGAGTATATACTCTTGGCTCAGGTGCAAAATAATCTAGATAAGGAGTTGTAAAAGCGATAATGTACCAAATTATTGAGATTGCTAATAATGCAATACCTCCAGCTAGCCAAGATTTTATATAAGTATATGTTACGAATAGATCTTGCCAATCGGCTTTATGCGTATCTACAATTAGGGCTTTGTTTTTCATAAAAGTTAAACTCTTACTAGATCCTAGCATAGCAAATCCGTTAAGTTTGGAGAATCCTAGTTCTTTAGCTTCCTGGTTTCCCTTTTCTACGTTAGCTTTTATTATTTCAGCTATTTTATCCGCTTCATCTATATCGGATTTTTTTACATTGCCGTTATTATCAACTTCTACTGAGCCTAAATAACCCTTGATTTTCATGCCGTAACCACCCCTTTTTGCATTTCTTCTATAACTTTTGACCAGTCGGTTTTTGTTGCGTCTACTACTACAACAATACCGTTTAAGTAAGCTATTCCAGTATTATCTAATATCATAGCGAAACCTAGAAATGGACCAAAACCTAGTTTTTTGAACTCTTCTTCGCCTATTCTCATATTTTCCATCAATAAATTTATTAATTTATTGGAGTCCATTTTCAGATCTTCTCCATAAATCTTAGACAATCCATTACCGGAAATCTTGTAAACGCCTATCAATCCAGGTATATCTTGGTATGACATTGTCTATCAAATTATATATATGTGAATATTAGTTAATAAATGTTATCTTAGAAAGTTTTATGAAATATATAATCAACTTTTTTATTTTTAATAAACAAAGTTTTGATACTTTAAATATTACATTGATGATAACATAAAGACTCAACTTAAAATAGTAAGTCTATTGATTTTTAAGAAAATATCTACATCAAAAGCTAAAATATGCGAGTACAATCTTTGTTAATTTAATGGTTTTAGCTTTTTCACGATCCTAGATATCCGAAAATTTGTGGATCTATACCTAATATTAATGTTTGAAGGTCTAATAGTTTTATATGAAAGAAAAAATATTTTGTATTGTAACTTTCATTTAAAGCTACAAATTGTATAAAAAATTATTGTCTATTTTCTAATGGGATAAAATCTCTTTTTATTGGACCAACGTATAAAGCTCTTGGTCTTATTAATCTATGTTGCTCTTCAACGTATTCTATAATATGTGCTAACCATCCTAGTACTCTTGAAAGAGCAAATAAAGAGGTAAACATATATACTGGAAATCCTAGCGAGTAGAATACTATGCCAGAGTAGAAGTCAGTATTAGGATAAATCCTTTTTCCACCAAAATGTTCTATTCCCTTCTCTTCTAGTTTTTTAGCTATTTCCAAGTATCTTCTAGCATCATCAGTTTTAGCTATTTCTTCTGCGTATTTCTTAAATATTCTAGCTCTAGGATCGTATGTTTTATACACTCTATGCCCAAATCCCATTAACCTTTTATTTCCTTGTATAATATTTTCATTAAACCATTTATCAACATTTGATGGATCTTTAATCTCCATAAATTGCTTAAACGCAGCTTCTGCAGCACCTCCATGAAGTGGGCCTTTCAATGCTGCTAATGCAGCTACTATGCACGAATACATATCCGAAAGAGTGGAAGAAGTTACTAATGCTGCAGTTGTTGAAGCAGGAACTTCATGATCTGTATAAAGAATTAGTGCCGCATTCATAGCTTTTACTTCTTTTTCTGATGGTTCTCTTGAGAATGCTGCTGTTAGAAAACTTTTAGCATAACTATCTGAAGGCTCTGGAACTTTTGGCCTTAATCCTTCTTTAATTCTATATACATTTGCTACTATACTATTTGATTTTGCAATTATTTCTAATGCTCTTTCCTTATTCTCTTCTTTCTTCCATGAGTAATCGTAGTATGAAGCTAATGCGCTAAATCCAGTTTCCATCATTGCTATTGCATCAGCCTCATGAGGTAATTCTTCTAGAATTTTTATTACTTGAGGTGGTAGCTCATAACTTTCATTAATTTTTTCCTTTACCTTCTTTAATTGACTTTGTGTAGGTAATTCTCCATATAACATAAGATATATAATTTCTTCGTAATCACAATTACTAACTAAATCTTCTATATTGTAACCTCTATACCTCAGAATTCCTTCTTCTCCGTCTATGTATGTTAATGATGTTGCCTTGATAAATACGTTTTCTAAACCTCTACTTATTTCGCTCATCTTTAATCACTTCCTATCCATTCTTGTTCTGACGTAACTGAAAGTGCCTTTAGAACGTGAGATTCACGTATCAAGTCCCTAATTGATATTATTCCAACTAGTTTACCGTCATTGTTTGTTACAATAAGATGTCTAATATTGTTTTTTGCCATTAGCTCTGCTGCTTTATATATGCTATCATTTTCATTTATTGTTATAAGATTTTTCGTAGTTCCTATTTCTTCTACCGGTAAGTCTAACGAAATTCCTTTTCCTAATGCTCTGATTATATCTCTTTCAGTTATTATTCCTATAAGTTTTTCATTATCCATGATTATTAATGATCCTATATTATGTTCAGCCATTTTCTTTGCTGCATCTATGCTATGTGTACCCTTGTTGATTGTAACTACTGGTTTACTTATTAAATATGATACTTTTGCTGTCATAAATATATATTATACTTTTCGATAATTATAAAAGTTTCTCAAGTTCTTTATCTAACATTTCATAGTAGGTATAATTAATAATTTCATATTGTTCTTTTCTTGTCATCATTTTATCTATTAGCGACTTCTGCGTGCCTTCTTTCTTTAACACTTCTAACGCATCTTTCATGGCTTTTGCTGCTACTCTAAATATCGTAACTGGGAAAATAACATAAGTATATCCCATCTCTTTAAATTCTTCTGCTGTAATAAATGGGGTTTTTCCAAACTCAGTCATGTTAGCTAATAAGGGAACTTTTTTAACTTCTTTAGCAAATTTCTCAAATTCTTCCTTTGAATGTAAAGCTTCTGGAAATATTATATCCGCTCCTGCTTCTACGTATGATTTAGCTCTTTCTATAGCATCATCTAGACTTATAACATCTCTTGAGTCAACTCTAGCAATTATTAACGCTTCTTTCCTTGCTTTTAATGCAGCTTTTATCTTCGAAATCATATCGCTTTTTTGTACTACTTCCTTACCATCTAAATGTCCACACTTTTTAGGCATTCTTTGATCTTCTATTTGAATTGCATTAGCTCCAGCTCTTTCCAAGATTTTTACTGTTCTATATACATTTATTGCTTCTCCAAATCCAGTATCGGCATCAACTATAATTGGGATATTTGTTACATCTCTAATCTTTCTTAACATGTAAGCTAATTCATCTAAAGTAATTAAACCAATATCCGGAATTCCTAACGATGATGTTAATGCTCCTCCAGATAAATATACTGCATTAAATCCTACTTTTTCCGCGAGTAAAGCAGTAAAAGGATTGAATACACCAGGAACAATTGTAAATTCTTTAGGCAACAATTTTTTCCACCTCCATATTTTCCATATTCCATAATTCACTAATTTTTTCTTTGCCTAAACCTAGTTTCATTGCTTTCTCTTCTACTTCTGCATCTGACATAGGATTATTATAATATCCTCTAGGAGACCTTACTTCAGTTTCAAATTTTCCCTTATCAGTAATTATTTCTAATTTTATTGGTAATTCTTTAGGATAAATTTTAGTATATTCGTCGTTTTCTAGAACTTGAATTTTATCCATTAATTCTATAACTTTTTCGTCTTTAATTTTAGAATAATTATCTAACCACATATTTCTAAATAATAATGTAGAAGCAATTATAAATGGAAGACTATGATCTGCAGTTTCTTTATTTTCTGGCCTCCATTTTTCTTTATCCGCTAATATACTTACACCTGCTTCATACGTTTCTACATATATTCTTCTAATTTCTCCTTGATACTGAATGTTAAGAGCAGCTTCTACTGCAGCTTCTGCATGGTATTCTACAGGATACTTTTTCATGCTGGTAGAAAGTATTTTTGATGTACCTAGATTATCAAATTTAGATAAATCTAATTCAGTAATAAGCTTATTGAAACCCATATTACCAGAAAACGGATTTTCTGGTCCAGTAAATCCTTCCTTAGCAAGCAATACAGAAAAAGTGGCATTCCTTACTGCTTCAGCTGCAGCTCCAGCTTTCCACATTGAGAGTTTACCTGTTCTAGTTTGTCTTAGAGCTATATGTGGAACTATAGATATAGATATTGCATTATAAGTAGCATTTCTATCAAGATTCAAATATTTACTTAGAGCAGCAGCTGTAGCTATTTCTAGAAAATTAACGTGATCAAAACCTATTTTTCTTAAAGAAGCAGAATCGCATAACCTAGTTCCTATTTCGTAACCTACAATGAGAGATAAAATTAAATCTTTTCCTTTTTTATCTTTCCCTAATGAGAATAAACCTCCTAGCATATCACTTGGATGTAAAGGTTCAAGCGAAAGATAAGTATCATTAAAATCTAAATATCTTATAGCTAAAGTATTGTAGAATGAAGCTAAATCTGGAGATATAGAATTTCCAGATAAAGTAAGTCCATCACCTAAGTATCTATTAAATAATCTTTCAGTAATTTTCGATGGTTCTGAGTTTAGTGACGCTTTACCTACTGCAATACTATCTATTATTCTTCTTTTTGCTTCATGAATTTCTTTATCTTTCAGATCACTATAGTTAACTGACGTAACGTATTCAGAAATTATTTTTGCAAGTTCCATATGATAACTTTGGCAACTATCCAATATAAACTTTCTA
The DNA here is from genome assembly GCF_002116695.1 of Acidianus manzaensis. Taxonomy (NCBI): domain Archaea; kingdom Thermoproteati; phylum Thermoproteota; class Thermoprotei; order Sulfolobales; family Sulfolobaceae; genus Acidianus; species Acidianus manzaensis. The sequence continues at coordinate 325,342 of NZ_CP020477.1, read as the reverse complement.
AGAAAAGTTTAAATAAATTCGCGAGAATATTTATAATGATAGAATATGACAAAGATAGCCTTTATAGGTGTAGGAAAAATAGGTCAAACAATAGTTTACTCTTCAGTAATAGATGGAATTTTTGACGAGATAATGCTTTACGATATAATTCCAGAGCTTCCAGATAAATTTGAGCATGAACTTAGACATGCCTTTGCAAGCAGAGGAGTAAAAACTGAGATTATCTCAACAAACAATATAGATGATATTAGTAATTCAGATATAGTAGTTATTGCAGCAGGAAAGCCTAGAAAACCAGGAATGAGTAGAAGAGACTTATTTAAAGACAACGCAAAAATTATGATTGATTTAGCGAGTAAATTACCTAGTAAGAATCATGGTGCAATATACGTTATGGTAGCTAATCCAGTAGATATGAACGCATCAGTTTTCGCAAAATATTCTAAGGAAATGGTAATAAGTACTGGAGATCAAGTAGAGACGATGAGAATGAGATCATTTATTGCAAAGAAACTTCACGTTCCTGTAAATGAAGTTGATGGATTTGTAGGCGGAGAACATGGAGAAGATGCAGTAGTATTATGGAGTACTGTCTCAGTCAAAGGTTTACCCATATCTGAATATAATATTAACAAAGAGGAAGTAGAAAAATACGTAAAGGAAATTCCTGGAGAAATAATTAGAGTTATGGGAGGCACTACATGGGGGCCTGGTACAATAATTGCTGACATAATAAAAGCTATTACATTAAACGAGAACAGATTAATGAGTATAGCCATGCCCAGAAAATTTGAAGATGAAATTATTCACGTAAGCGTTCCAACTATTGTGGGAAGAAAAATAGGACCATCAATTGAATCTCTGATAGATGAACAAGATAGGTGGCATCTAACAAGTGCAATGAAAGACTTTTATGATGTTTATAAAGATATGCTTAAATCATTAGAAAGCGTAGAAAACGCTAGATAAAAACGTTTTTTTTTTTTTACTTTCTTTTTAACCAGGTAAAGGCAAAAATGATACAGCCAATATCATTAAAATCACTGTTACTGTTAAGAATATAGCTCCTAATATAGAATAGAATCTAAGCTTTATTTGTAGAAATTGAATTTCATTTATAGATGATGGATCTATAGATTTATACAATTTAAATATTTTTTCAAAGTTACTAGCTATTATAAGTCCTATACTAAATCCTACAAAACCTAATATCGCTCCAGTAAACACGCATATTCCCCATCCGGTTGAAAATAAAATAGTACTTACTTCGTTTAATCCACCATCTTTATAATATCCTATCATATAATGAAAAAATTCTCCTGCTCCAAAGACAATAGTAATCATTCCAGAAGCTTCTATAAAACTTAAAAGTGTGGGAAATACACTTCTCATCAAATCAGTTATCGTTGATTCTGATAATTTAGAGAATTTTGGAGCAACAACTACTCCAAAAATCATTATTGCACCATAATATATTAAAGAAAAGAATCCATGAATTGCATTAAGTAAAAAAGAAATAGGAACCAATTTTTTACACCTTGTGTTATACTGAGTAAGCTATACATCCAGTAGAGCATATTATAGCTAAAATAAACGATAAAGCCATAAGATAAGAGAACATATAATTGTACGTAGCATAAAATGCTAATCCTCCTCCCGCTGCAAGTCCTACAAATAGTGCAGTAATAGCAGATAAGTAAAATAAGTCCTTTCTATTACTCAGATAAGATATTGCAAAAAGTAAAACGGCACCAAGTCCGCTTAATATCGCTAAACTTAAGTGAGATGAAAGAAGTGCAGCCATCCATGTTGCTTTTATTGGAAAATTATCGTTGAGCATAGTTGCAGTCCCAGCTAAAAACGCACCAGTTAAAAGTATTGTTTCTACACTTGATGCAATTAAAACTGGAGTATTTCTACCTATTCTAGATTCAGTCATTATTATCAAAATAATATAATGAGTTCACATAAATAAATATTTCATTAAAAGATCTCATTTTATGAAAATAAAATAAAAAAAGTTATTATCTTCTAAGAGAATAGAAAAGTATAGCTGAAGTAAAAACGATTGTGAAAATAAATCCAGTGCCCATTCCTAAAGCATATGTAGGCGTGGAAAATCCTCCAAAGAAGAATAAACCCATAAATGCAGCTCCTAGTACAGAAAAGATATCTAATACAGATAGAATTCTAAGAGGTAAATTTCCTGCTCTAGTACTTGATCCATATAGTGCTATTGCAAATATAACGTCAAATGCTGCAGCATATATGTGAGCCGTTATAGGAGCTCCTAATAAAGGCATTTTGAATATTGCTATACCCATTCCTGCAACATAAGTAATAATAAGACTAGCTAGTTCAGCCGCAGCTAAAGCTGGAGTATATTGATTTTTAGAAAATTTTGTAGCCATAGAGTTATAAATATCCAATACTGATCTGGAACTCATAATAATAGATTTGGAAAAAGGTTATAAAAACTTAGTTTTAAAAACTTCATATTTTTCAGTAAAAATCTTTTAGAAATATTACTATGAACGTAGCTCCAGTAAGAATCATATAAATTGCTGCAGCCAAGATAGTTGTGTTTTCTACACCTATAGTCGATGCTGAGATAAAATCAAGAGGTAAAGATATAACAATGAAAAATATTACTGTAAAGATAAGCAAAAGTGTTCTACTAGGCAACTTCATAGCTACCACCAAGCTTCCAGTATTTTTACCATAGGCAATACTAAGTTAATAGGAGAAGAGTCCCAGAGTATAGTATAAATTATAAAGCCTGCTAAAGCAGCAGTGACACCGAATATTAAAATTACTATTGCTAGTCCTAATCTACTCATGAAGAACCACCATTGAAAGTATCTCCATCATTTTGCATTTCTGTATAACAATTACTTGGTGTTTGATTTTTACTTAATAACAATTTTGGACATCCAGTAGATTCATCATAAGAATCTAGGTAGGCGGCTCCTTGTAAATCAGAAGGATGATCCATTATAGGAGGTGCGTCAAGATTCATTGAAACTGCGTATAAATAATCTGTAGATGAGTCCCAGTATAACTGAACATATGGTAATGGTCTAACAGTTGGTCCAGTAATAACAGCAGCACCATGCCAAGGATCGTAAGTTGATCCGTGACAATCGCAGTGTATAACGCTTTTTGCATTATTTGCTACTGCCGCAGAATAAGCGGTTGGAGGTAGAAAGTTTGGCGGAGTACCTCCAGGCTTAAAATATTGAGGAGGATAGAAATGAATTTCTGGTGGAGTACATCCTAAGTGCTGGCATATTGCGCTATATGCTACAATAGAATTATAAGGACCTACTCCTCCTGGGAAGTGATACTTTTGGCCGGTTTGAGGGATAACTACATCTGTTGGAGGAATACTTACTGGTTTATTATTCTCATCTCCCATGTTAAGCAAAAATGTTATGTCACCTAAAAGAGGATATTGAAATAGCATTATAGTAGGATCATTAACTGGATAAGTTGAAGCTTGGATAGGATTTCCATTAGAATCCACTATTATCATCCATGGAAACTTCTTAATCGATACTTCTTGAGGATTTAATGATGTTACTAATGGTATCGCAGACGCTACTGTGATTACTCCTATGCCTATTAATATTCCTTTTAAAAATGCTCTTCTGCTAGGATCGAGCGGTCCAGCGTTTTTCTCTGCATACTCATATAAGTAATCTCTACCCTTTGACATAAACTGTTTAGCGTCAAACTGGGTGTTTTTATTTCTCATTTTCCATAGTAAGCGTTTTGCAAATATGAAATCTGATCTTTTGATAATTATCTTATCTTTCATACCTCATCTACATGTTTTGAGTTATATCTGCAAGTTATAAAAACTTTTCTTATATCTTTTTTAATGTAAAAAGTAAATAAAAACTTTCTAAAAAAATTTAAGAAATATCTTTAAAATCTATATATTGTTCAAACTTTGTATAATTGAACTAAGTTAAAAGAAATATTTTTAAATAAATTAATTATGTTTAGAATGTTATTCTGTATAACTTAGACACAAAAATATCGTAATCATTAAAGTTATTAAAAATAACATTTATAACCTCTGTTAATGACAATTAACATGATTAAAATGACTTTTCCAGAAAAACTTAAACACCATGCAGAGTTAGCATGGTTTATAGTAATGTTAATTCTTGTGGCAATATTTGTAGGATGGAACATTTATGGCGTAACCCATGGAACTAGCACTACATATAGATACGGTTTGCCATTATTTTCTGGAATGCCGAAAAATGCTCAAACTGCAGTAATATATTTCGATTCTCATCCTCCAGCTAACAGTTCATGGGAAGTTGTTAATGGAATTTTAGTAGTTAATATGACTATAACTCAATTAAAAGGATTTACACCAAATATTATTATAGCAAATACAAGCCAACCAGTAGTAATAATCTTACATTCACCTGACGTTATTACAGGGTTTTTCATGAGACTGCCAGATGGAGTTATAAACATAAATGCTCCTCCAGGTTATGACAATTACGTATATTTTGTTACTCCTTCTCAACCAGGTAACTATACTTGGAGGGATCCAGAATATTCAGCATACAATTTTTCGTATTTTACTGGAATATTAGAGGTGAAATAAAATGAGTTCCTACTTATCAATTTTAAGTTTAATCTTATATAATACAAAAAAAGTAATAGTAAATTTTCTAGATAAAGCCAAGAAAGTAGCTAATCCAAAGGATACAATAGGCTTAGTATGGTTATATATGTTTGGCGCTGTAGCTTGGCTGATAACATTAGGTACTGCAGCAATGAATATGAGAACCTACCTAGTATATAGTCAAAATTCTCCTGCTGTAGGTCCAATTTACTACACTATGTTAACTATACATGGTTGGAGTGCTATGTTAGGACTAGTACCAGACGCAGCTTTAGGAATAATAATATTTTCAATGTACAAATCTGGACTATCTGTAGTTCATAGAAGACTTGTAACCTCAATGTTCTGGATATCTAATCTTGGCCTAGTATTTGCATTATTTGGAGGTCCTGATATGGGATGGTACATGTATCCACCATTAGCGATAGAAGACAATTCACTATTCCAAGCATTTAGAATATATCATGGAGCAATGATGGGTGCTGGTTACTTAGCACTAGCATTTAACAGTGCATGCGGGGCTATAGCAGCTTTAACTCTAGTAATTGATGCTTATTTAACTAAACCTAAAGATAAGAAAATAAATATCTTCGCAGCTTATGGAGTAGCTTTCTCTTTAGTTATCGCTATAACTTTACCTGCATTAACTGCATCAGAACTATGGTATACTATGGCAATATGGTTACCAAGTATAGTAAAGGTTAATCCTCTACTATGGGTAATCTTGTTCTGGTTCTATGGGCATCCAGTAGTCTACTATGTTCCTTTTCCTCTTTTCGGAGCATTATATTATTATATACCAATCTACGCTAAGAGAAGTTTATTTAGTGAAAAGTGGGCTAGATGGAATATCTTTCTCTTAGCTATAGGTTCTATGCTAATATGGGTACATCATTTACAAACTTTCCCATTACCTGTAGATTTAAGAGCATGGATAACGGTATCTACATTAATTCTAGCATCAGGTTCAGGGCTTACTGTACTTAATTTAGGACTTACTATATTAACTTCTAATGGATATAATTACAAAGATCCCCTCGGTTTAACATTTCTTGTAGCATTAATAGGATTTATAATAGGTGGAGTTCAAGCCCTACCGTTACCTATAAACATAATAAATGGAGTAATACATAATACGTACTATGTAGTTGGACATTTCCATTTAATTATATGGACATTAATATTAGTAGGATTTACTGGAGTGTTTATAGATTTATTGAAAGTTACTAATCCTAATCTTAACTTTAGCGCTAAAGCTACAAAACTAATGTTAGCAGGAATCATTTGGTGGACAATTCCTTTCGTTACTGTAGGATATTTAATGAGTGCAGCAGGATATTTAGGATTATTAAGAAGAGTAATCGCTTATCCTCCTATGTTTGTTCCATATATGGAATTAATGTCATTCTTAGCTGAAATAGGAATTCCTGGTTTAGTTGTTACAATATCTACAGCAATAGCAGAATATGTGAGGACTTCTACTCCCTCTGGAATATCATTGTCTGTTCCCTCAATGCCTGGAACAATGAGCTATGTGAAGGAAATTAAAGTTTATAATAAAAATAATAATGATTTATTAAATAATATAAATAAACAAGAAATAGATTTAAACGGTCTCAAGAATATAATAAGAAAAGATATATTAGGAGGGTCTTAAAATGGAAGAAAGGGAAGAGAAAAACAAAAATGAAGAAACAGAAAGAGAAGAAAAAAATAATAAAAGCCAAGGATTCTTTAATGCTATACTAGATAGAGTAGGTATAAATGAAGCTCCATTATTCAGGACTCCAGATTATATGTATAATGTATCGTATTGGTTAGGAGGTTTAGTTGCTGCTAGTTTCGTTTATACTGTAATTACGGGTCTTATACTGCTTTTACTTTATGAGCCTGCTAATGCTTATGCTCAAACTCAAGCTATAATTAATACAATTCCATATGGTGCAGTTATTTTATTTAGTCATTTATATGGAGCATACATAATGATAATCCTTGTATATATACATATGTTTAGAAACTTTTTCAAAGGATCGTACAAAAAACCTAGAGAATTACAATGGGTAACTGGTATACTGCTTTTAGCTCTTACTCTTGGAGCATCGTTTTTCGGTTACAGTCTGGTCGGAGACGTACTAGGTATAAACGCGGTAGATATAGGAAGCTCATTACTAATAGGTACTGGATTTCCTGGAGCTACTACAGTTGTTGGCTGGTTATTTGGACCTGGTATTGATGCTGTAGAATCTAGTAATCCTATAGTTAGAAGCGAATTCTTCGATAGGATATTGGGTTGGCATATAATTATGGTAGCATTAATTGGACTTCTGTTTGTGTTTCATCTAATGCTTTCAGAAAGATATGGAATGACGCCATCATCAAAAGAGAAGCCATATGTTCCAGCATATTATTCTAAGGAGGAGCAACAAAGATTTAATCCATGGTGGCCAAGAAATTTCGTTTATATGCTTTCGTTAGTTCTTATGACTTGGGGTATAATACTTATAGTTCCAGATGTTTTAGCTAATTTAAACGGAGCTGTAATATTTGGAACTAAAATACAACTTCCATTAGTTATTAATCCGTTCCCTGCACCTCAGGCATTTACTACTGCTGCAATACATACTCAGCCTTATCCTCCATGGTTCTTCCTATTCTTATATAAATTTGTAGACTTCCTTCTACCTAATGGAATACCATTACTGCCATCTATGGTAGTTGCTATATTAGTAGTAGGATTAGTAGTGCTTATGTTGATACCATTTTTTGAAAATAGCAATATTATGTATTTAAACAGTAGAAAATTCTGGACATGGGTAATGTGTGTTCTAATATATTCCTTAATAGCGTTATCAGTATGGGGATATTTCTATCCTGGTGTGCCAGCTCCATTTACAGAACAAGCTGAAGTTCTAGGTATACCTGCAATAATAATGGCCGTGTTAATATACTTCTTAGGAGGCAAAAAGAAAAAGACAGAAAAGCAATTAGCTAATACTCAAATTCCAAAGGTAACTCCAACATCTATACTAGGTACTTCTGTTGTTTCTTTATTATTTGCTGGTACTTTTGGTGACTTCTTATTGAAACCTAATTTACTTGGACTATTGCTATTATTCCCACTAGGAGTTTTAGTATATCATTATGTATCAAAATTAGTTAAAGGATTTAACAATCATGATAATAATTTATCTACAAAATCTGAATTTCCAATCACAAAGAAGATGGCATTCTTCGCAATTCCTGTAATCCTCGTTATAACTATAATACTGTTCGTACTAATGCTAAGATTGCCGAGTGTAGGAGTAGCGAGCACTTACGCAGGAATAGATTTAGGAGTAATAATGTTCTTATGGGGATATGCAATAAATCTATATCATTATCTAGTATATGTAAAAGATTAGAATAAAAATATTTATTTTTTTCTTAAATTATAATAGAAAGCTTTTTTAGTTTATAATCAAATATTACAGTATGGAGATTGATAAGAAAAAATTAAAGATTACACATTTTATAGCTCCTATTATACTTTTGATCGCAGTCTTGAATCCTTACGTAGAAACTCAAGAAACCTTATATCAATGGCTATTTATGACTGCTCACTACCTGTTATTCATAGGAGGTTTCTTATTATCTTATAAGGTATTAAGAAGTTCTCCTTTATGGATTATTCCTTCAGCTATTATAATAGGTTTTTGGCATATACCTTATTTCTTTGCTTTAGCTGCAGCTTATCCACTTTTTAGAGGTTTAAATGACATTTTCTTCATATTAGCAGGAATATTAGCTGGACTAGGATCTTACAAACTTTCCTTGTTTTCAAGATTTTCATTACTTATATTATGGATGACAGTTGATACTATTTTATCAGTAGTATTTCTTCTTCAAATTCCAGCTTACTCCAATGCTGTATATACCTTTTCTCCTTATTCATTATCACAAGAAATCAATACTGCCATTGCAATGTGGGTAGATATGTCAGCTATTATAATATATGTATTTGGAAAATTTCTCAAAGAGCTATTATTTTGAATAAATATGATGGTAAAAACCTTCTCTGAATTTTAATTTTTATTTTATAAAGTTACATTAAACACTATTATAAAATATATATTCTATTTTATAATATATTAAACTTATTTGAGAAAGAATTTACTTTATTTATCTTATAATAAACATTAATTAAAGCCAAACTTTTTAAAATTTTTGCATAAGATCCAATTATTGGAAACCCCATGAAAACTCCCATAAAATTATTATCAATATCAACTACATCAGCTAAAGGTTTTGGTTCAAATTTGTCATCTCTACCTTCAACCGCATTCGTTATAGCATGAACTCCAGATTGCATAGAAACTTCTGCAGTAGAAGGATAAAAAATAGAGGCACAAGCTCCGGCTCCATATACATCCTTATAATCAACAGAAGATAAATCTTCATTTACTTCTATTTTTTCGTTTTTCAAACTGATCTTAAGTTTACTTAAAAAATCTGGCCCTTTGATTCCTCCTGCATAGAATATATGATCTCCCGAAAAGTCTCCTTTATTTGTTATAACTGTTTTACCTCTAATCTCTTCTACAGATACATTTAAAATCAATTCAACTCCTAATTCAGTCAGAATTCTTTCGGCTTCTAGAGATATTTTTTCAGGCATATGAGGCAAAATTCTTGGTCCTCTATTTATTAACACTACTCTTTCTTTTCCCTTTCTTTTTATTTTACTTAATAACTCTACTGTGCTTCCTATTACTTCTACTCCTAAATCTCCTCCTCCAATTACTATTAAAGTGTTAGCTTTCTCTATTTCATTACGTATTTTCATGGCATCTTCGAAAGTCTCTAATTTCATGACATGGTCTTTAGCTCCCTTTATTTTGGACAAATCCTGAGAATAACCTAAAGCTATTATTAGCTTATCATAACTTATATTTCCTTTATTTGTTATTATCTTCTTCTCCTGAAAATTTATGTTTAAAACTTCTGCATTAACGTCTGGTTTTCTGTAAAATAGTGAACTTTCTCCATTTGCAATAGTGTCAACAAGCTTCGGTGTCATCAAAAAATACTCATTTTTATCAATTAAAATCGAATCAGGATATTTGCATTTTGCAGAAATTCCGGCAAATCCACCACCTATTATAACAGTTCTCATTTTTTCACTCTTCAGTAGGCTCTAATTTTTCTCTAAAAATTGATAAAACATAGTTTTTGGCTTGAGTAAACGTAAGTTTTGGTGGCATTGGTCTTTCGTTAGGATCGACAATAGCGTTAAGTACGAATGGTCCTTCACTTTCTTTCATTTCCTTGATAGCTGATGAAAGATCGTTAGGATCTTCAACAGTTATACCATTTATTCCTATAGATTCAGCCAATTTAGCAAAATCAGGATTATAAAGTTCAACACCCCATTCTGGATATCCCATAACTTCTTCTTCAAATTTTATCATTCCTAGTTTAGAATTATTAAATATAACTACTTTGATAGGTCTGGAATATTTCTTAGCTGTTATAAGTTCCATCATAGTCATTGCGAAACCCCCATCACCGACTAGAGCTAATACATTATCTGATACGAAAGAAGCTCCTACAGCACCTGGAACTCCTATTCCCATTGATCCTAACCAGGCTGAAAATACAAATCTTTGATTTCCGGAAGCCTTAAAATTCCTAGCTCCCCACATAGTCACATTCCCAGTATCTACTACTATAACTCCATCAGTAAACACTTTAGATAACTCATAAGCTACTCTTTGAGGCTTCATTGGTCTAGAATTTTCAGTTTCTACTTTATTCAACTCTTTGAACCATTTTTCTTTTGACTCCTTCATTTTTAGGTAGAACTTATCATCTTTTTCCTTAATTTTCAATATAGCTTTGGATAAAAATTCTTCAACATCGCCTATTAAAGAAACTGTAACTCTTACTCTTTTACTAATGTTAGCAGGGTTATTATCAACTTGAATGACGTTAACGTCCTTAGGTAAGAAGTTTATATAAGGAAAAGAAGTACCTAGTAAGATTAATAAATCAGTTTTGTTTAATGCCTCAACCGATGGTTTAGTTCCAAGTAAACCTATTCCACCCATAACTTTTTCATCATAATCTGATAGAACTCCTTTACCATTTAGAGCATAAATTATAGGAGCTCCAATCTTCTCACTAAAATCATCTATTAATTTTGAAAATCCTCTAGCTCCTCCTCCAATCATAATTACCGGAGATTTACTGTTATCTATAAGTTCTATTGCTTTATCTAGATCCGGAAAATTATAGCTAATTCTAGGAGAATCAATTTCTCCATCATATTCCTCTCCATCCATTCTCAGAATATCTACTGGTAAGTTAAGATGAGCTACGCCCTTTTTAGTTTTAGCCTCATGAATAGCCCTCCAAATTAGATAACCAGCATTCTTAGGATTTATCAAGATCTGATTGAATACTGATACGTCATCAAATAATTTTACCATGTTAACCTCTTGAAAATAGTCATGGCCTATCATATCGCTTTCAACTTGACCAGTAAGAGCTATTACTGAAGCATGATCCATTTTAGCATCATATAATCCATTTAAGAGGTGAATTGATCCTGGTCCAGATGTTCCCATACAAGCAGTAACATTTCCAGTAAGCTTAGATTCTACAGACGCAGCAAAAGCTGCACCTTCTTCATGTCTAACTTGAACATATTTAATTTCTTTATTTCTTCTCATAGCATCCATTAAAGGATCTATTGAATCGCCTGGTATTCCATATATTCTTTTTACTCCTGCCTTAACTAATGTTTCTATTATTATTTCTGCTACAGATTTTGCCATATCATAGCTAATACAACATAATTAAAATTTTTATGTATATATTCATGATAAAGAGAAAAATATTTAATAATTTTTATTATCAAGATATTTTTTAAGGTAAAAAATGTAACGTATTCTTAGAATAATTATTAAATAAAAATTAACCTTATATGCTAGTTGGTTGATATTAGAAACATTTAAATATAAACATAATAAAATAGATAATGAGAACATGAAAAGCTTGAAAGGTACTAAAACAGAAGAGAACTTCAAGAACGGCTTTATAGGAGAATCTATGGCGAACAGAAGATACTTATATTTTGCAAAGAGGGCAGATGAAGAAGGATATCCAGAATTAGCAGCATTATTCAGAAGCATTGCAGAAGGTGAAACAGCTCACGCTTTCGGTCATTTAGATTTCATAAGACAAGGTGATTCAGTAGATCCAGCAACAGGCAAGCCAATAAAGACTTTAGAAGATATGTTACAATCAGCCGTAGCTGGAGAAACTTACGAATTTACCCAAATGTACCCTGGATTTGCTAAGGTTGCTAGAGAAGAAGGATTTGACGAAGCTGCAGAATGGTTCGAAACATTAGCTAGAGCAGAAAAGAGCCACGCAGAAAAGTATACTTCAGCGTTGAAGATGCTTAAAGGCGAATAAATGTATGTACTCATTAAATAAAGATAATCCAGATTTTTTTAATACTGAAAAATTACAGTCAGAATTTATAAGACAAGCTTCCGTATGTCATGGTTGTCGAAGATGCTTTAATTATTGTGATGCATTTCCCAAAATGTTTAAACTAACTGACGGAAAGGGACCAAAAGCCCTTTCGTTAGAGGATCTATTTGATATTTCAAAAGATTGCTTCCATTGTAATTTATGTTTTGTTAATTGTCCATATACTCCTCCTCATGAATTTAACATGGATTTTCCTCATTTAATGAGTTGGGCTTGGCTTTACTATAGATCAAAAAAAGGAATTCCTTTAAAAGAAAGATTTTACGAAATGTTGGATTACGCAGGATTAGTAAGACCGTTAGCAAAACAAATGGTTAAAACTCTTGAGAGCGATGATGCCCCAGAATTAAAAGTTTCTGAAGAAGGATTTTTATCTACAGCAAAGCCTAAGGAAGTCCAAAATCCTAAGGCTAAGGTAGTTCTATTTCATACATGTTTAGTTGAAAATTTCTATCCTGAAATCGGAAATGATCTAATTGAAGTATATAATAAGTTAGGTATAGAAGTAAAAACAGCAAAATTTAGATGCTGTGGAGCTCCAATGCTAGACGTAGGCGATGCCGTAACTTTAAAGAATAATGCAGAGTATAATTTTAATTTATTGAAAAAATTTGTAGAAGAAGGATATGATATTATATCACCAATTCCTACTTGCACTTTAATGCTAACAAAAGAGTATAAGTACATTTTAGATAAAGATCCAGTAAAAGTATACGATGCAATGGAATACTTACTAAAACTAAAAAGGGAAGGTAAAATCGACATAAAAGGAGATTTAAGTAAAAGCATATTCTATCATACTCCATGTCATTTGAAATACTTAGGAGTAGGATTACCTGGAGTACAATTAATGAGAGGAGTAAAAGGAAAGATAGAAATAGCTGATAAAGGATGTTCAGGTATTGACGGAGGTTGGGGATTAAGGAACTATTCTAAAGCAAAAAGAATAGGTTCTAAAATGATGGAAGCCTTTTCCGAATCGAAAGCTGATCTTTTAGTTACAGAGTGCCCATTAGCCGGATTACAAATAGAAAAAGCATCTGGAAGAAAACCATTACATCCAATTCAAGTAATAAAAGAGGTGATGAATAATTCAGATAACTCCAAGTGATATAATACCTTGGAATGAATATGAAAAAATAAGATATGAAGTAATAAGAAAAATAGTTGAAATTAAAAAAAGTAGAAGAATTGAACTGGGAGATAGGCTAGGTCTACTATTTGAGAATAGAGACACAGTATTACATCAAATTCAAGAAATGGTTTATCTAGATAAGTTAACTAAAATTGAAGATATTAAAGAAGAAATAGAAACTTACTATACTTGGTTGCCTTGTGATGGAAAAATCAAAGCTACATTATATGTATATGCTGAAGATGAAAAAGATCTAGAAAACGTATTTAATACATTGCCAGGAATATATAATTCCATATTTTTAAGAGTAGGAAAAAGAATAATTCAAGGAGAACCAGAAAATGGAAGAAATCAAGGACACGCTTTCTCAACAGTTCAGCCTTTGTCCTTTAATCTAGAAGGAGAGAAATCTACAGATATTGAAGTTAACGTAGTTCACGAGAACTATAAAGTAAAAGTTAAAGTACCTGAAGAATTAGCAAAGAAACTAATAGAAGAAGCATATACTGAATGCTAAACATAAAACTATGCTATTGTAAGATGTGAATAGAAACATATTGTTATTGTAATGAATTGAATAAAATTAGATATTTTGCCTTTAATACTATCAAGATAACTGATCTTTTTATCAAATTTTTGGTTCAACATACTTAGTTAATAAATAATTTATACCCTCTACAACTATAACTCCAGATAAAATTGGGTGAATTAAGTATAATGGATTAACTTTTTCTAATACACCTAGTAAAGAAGCTAAAATAGACGGAGGATGCTCTATATTAACTACAACTTCAATTATGAAAGAGATAAAAGAAGCTAAAACGCCAAACGTTAATCCATACAATCCAAAGAGACAAAAAATCACTGCAATAGCTCCAGACAACAGATAAGAAATAAGAATATTATAACTTCTATACCTTCTCCACTCAGGATCAGGATATTTTGTAGCAGCTGTAGCCAAGAAAGGTGGCAATATGAATTCTGTACGAGTATATACAGTAATTGCAACGAGTAAAGAAATTGAGATTATAAGATTAATAATTGAAATAATTTTCTTCTTTTTTGAAGGAAAATACATAAATAAAAATCAGGAATTTTTATATTAAAAACTTATATGAGAAATTTGCACCTAGATTATATAATTTATAAAACTGACTACTGTTTAAGATTTTCACTATCCTTATTTTCATATAACATCTCAATAGCACTCATATCCAATTCACCTAGACCATATTTTATAGCTAGTTCATGCAATTTTAATACTAATGAAGATATAAAATTAGTCACACCTAAATTTTCACATTCTTTATTTATAATTTTTAAATCCTTAGTCATTAGTTTTAAAGAGAATTGAGGTGAATAATCCCTTTGTTCAATTTTTATACATTTTAGTTTAGAAAGAGGCGAGCTGACAATAGAATAATTTGAAAGGAATTCGCTTATTTTATGCACATCTAAACCTGATTTAATTCCTAAGGAATAAGCTTCAGCTAATGCAGTCATATAAGCGCTAGCTATCAAATTATTAACTAATTTCATAAATAAGCCAGATCCATTTCCTCCTATATAAAGAACATTGTTAGCTGTATGCTTAAGCAAATCTATTACTTCTTCACTCTTCTCTTTTGGTCCTCCTAACATAATTGTAGCCTTTCTCTCTTCTATTCCAACTGATCCAGTTAAAGGCGCGTCATACATAATTCCCCCCATACTATCTACTCTTTTTGCTAAAGAGATCGAAGTCTCAGGGGAAATTGTAGACATATCTACTATAATTTTCCCTCTAACTTTAGGTAATATTTTTCCTATTACTTCTTCAACAGCATTATCATCTGATAACACTAAAATTATTACATCACAATATTTAGGTAAATCCTCTAAAGGAACAAAAGAAACATTAAATTCTTTAGAAAATTTTTCAGCCTTTTCTCTAGTTCTATTCCAAACTACAGTTAACATTTGATCCTTAGCAAAATTCTTAGCAATTCTATATCCCATTAAACCCAAACCAACTACTCCTACTTTCATATAGGTAATAGAGTAGGCATAAAATATTAAGCATAATGTTAAGATAAGCGCATAGCTTTTTACAGATTTTATACAAATAAAAATCTAAAAAGAGAAGAAAATTTTCCTTTATTTTAAGATTGCTCTTCCTACTGGTGGTTTTGTTCCTAGGCTTTCTGCTACTACTGTTGCTAATCCTGTGTACCATGCTGCTATTGCTGTTAGTATTCCTACGTATCCTCCGGCATGAGTTAGTGTAGTGTTGCTTGTCATTGCTCCTGCTCCTAGTAGGAAGAATGTTATCCATAGTAGTAGGAATGTTGTGAATAGTCCTATGTTTGTTTTTAGTGTTCCGAACCACATTGCTAGTGTGAATATTCCGAATGCTATTAGTGTTATTCCTACTCCTATGCTTGTTATTGGTATTATTCCTAGTGATGATATGAAGTACCATTCCCAGAATGCTCCATATGTGAAGAATGCTACTAGTCCGAATGTGTTTCCTGCTCTCCATTCTAGTATTGATGCTAGTAGTTGTGCTAATCCTCCGTAGAATGCTGCTAATCCTATTACTGTTCCTGCTCCTGAAGTTATTATTCCTGCGTTGTATAAGCTTAAAACTAGTGTTGTTAGTGCGAATCCTGATAATCCGAGGGGTGCTGCATTAGCCCTCTTCTCTTCTGTCATAGAGAATTTAGATTTATAGTTTGATTATAAGTTTTCCTATGTATAGATTAACAACAGGCTTTTAAAACGTTGTTAAAATATTATATTTAATTTAGTTCAAAATTATAATATCTACCAGTTTAGATTTTCAACAAGCATATAAATTAAAAAGTTATTACTTTAAAGCTTTAACTAAAGATCACTATAAAATTTGTATAATCTTTATACTAATTCTCGTTCATAGAAACTATTAATATAAGCAAATTTTGTGTTTTTGTTTTTATACTAATTCTTCATTTAACTAAATCAAATAGATTTAAAAAATATTCTTTCTTGATATGGTCAAATATCTTGCATTAATCACAAAAATTTTTAAATCAATTTACATAATAGTATATATTTCTTAGGTAGTAAAAGATATATAGTAAATCCTGTTAATGTCTATGTATGAATTCTGGTACTAAAGTATTGGTAAACCTCGTTAATGCATTATTTCAGCTTGACAAAGATTGGGTAAGCAGAATAACCATGGCTATGATTGTAATGAGCTTAATATGGGGAATCTTAGGAATTATAGACGCGTTAATGGTTAGAATACAAGAAGCTGCATGGGCTACATCTGCTACTTTAGTTTTTACATCGCAAGAATATTATGGGTCTATTGCATTACATGCAATGAGGGATCTATTTGGATTTGCAGTACAATTAGAGATAGCAATATTCATATTTATTTCATTTAGATTACTACACCTTCAACCAAGGGCTAAATGGTTCTTAAATATTGGATTCATACTGTTTAATATTTCATTTATGTTAATAGAAGGGCCAATAGTATTATATCCATCGTTTAACGATAATTATTTCCCAGCAAATAGCTGGTATTATCTAAATCCATATGGATTACCAGGCTACTCTCAATACGTAATTAGTCCTTTATGGTATTTTGGCTGGGAATTGATGGATATTGGTACTTACATATTTGTAATATGGTTAATTTATCATTACTACTTGGCAACTAAGGGAATGAAAGAAAAATTGCCAATATTTGCAGTATTTGCTTTAATGACTTCATTAATGATAGCATTAGGATGGAGCGGAGAAGTAGCAGCAAATACTTGGGATATTCTGGCTTATTACGGATTAGTTGGATTAGATCCAATAGCAAACCAGATAGCATTTGGAATACTATGGCATTCTATAGTGTATATCTCATGGATGCCAGCAGTTGGAGCAATGTACTATTTAATTCCTCTACTAGCTGGAAGACCACTATATAGCGATAGAGCCGGAAGAATAGCTGCTCTATTATACTTAATATTCTCAAACAACGTACCAATACATCACTTGTATATGACAGATATTCCAACAGATATAAAGATTCTTCAAGAAGTTTTAACATATGCTGTAGTTGTTCCATCAATGATGACATTCTTCAACTTATGGGCTACAGTAAAGGGAGCTAATATAAAAATGAATTTAATAGCAGCATGGATTTCTATAAGTTTTGCTGGAGCAATAGGTGCAGGTGTTACTGGAATAGCTAATGCTGATATAGCATTCGATGCGATAATTCACGATAGCATGTGGGTTCCAGGTCACTTCCATGCTATGATATTCTGGAGTATTGTACCAGCTGGATTTGCTACATTATATTACATGGTTCCAATGTTGACTGGAAGAATGTGGTATTCGACAAAATTAGGATGGATTCATATGATAGGCTACATGATAGGAACAGCTTTAGTGATAGTTGGTTTCGAATTAGAAGGTTTAGCAGGATTAATTAGGAAAGCAGAAATTTTCCCGTTGATTCCAGCATATGTAACTCCAGAGGTAATGTCTACAGTTGGTGCATTTATAGCTGATTTTGCTACATTATTATGGGCTGGTGATCTTGTTTTAACATTATTAAAAGGAAGAACTGTAAACTATGAAGGAGTTAGCGTAGATAACGTAGTAAATAGTATTGCTATGTCATTAGGAGCGCCAACACTAGCCGAAATAAAGAATGATTTAAAAATAAGTAGAATTGAGAAAACATTAAGAATAGCAAGAACTAATAAAAACTAAAATGAAATAATTTTAGATATTTTTATAAGATACCCTTATTTATTTAGCTTTTCTTATTTTTACTATGTTTAGAGATTGAGCTATACTTCCTGAAATTGGATCTGTTAGTTGGTCACTAATTAAACTATTAACGTCAAAGCCATGTCCATAGGCAAATTTTTCTCCTCTAGAGTGTCTTCCAAATCCAAAGTATGTAAATACTGTATCATCTCTTATGTCATTAGTTATTTTTACTTTGCACGTTACTTTTTCTCCAGTAGATAAAGAGATTAATTCTACTACATCGTTATCTTTTAACCCTAACTCTTTTGCTTTTTCTTCATTTATAGTAACTGGATTATCTGGAGCTATTCTAATCAGTGTAGGTATGTCAAAGGTTATACTATCCTGAGTGTGGTATAGTGTATGTCCGCTAGTTAAGTAAAATTCGTCTTTATCTCTTGGTTTTATATTCTTTTCAATATATGTAGGTATAGGATAATAACCATTATTCTTTAGTTCTTCTGAATATATCTCAATTTTTCCTGAAGAAGTATTTAATTTCTCTTTATATGGATAAACTTCATATATTTCTGATGGTATTTTTATGCATCCTTTCTTATACAGTTCTTCCTTATTTATATTGAATTGTTTTAGTATTCTGTTTTCTAGGGTTTCAAAAGTGTCATCAGATAATCCTAATCTATGCTCTAATTCTAATAGTATCCACCAAAGTGGTTTAGTATCATATAATGGATCAATAACTTTTTGATGAACGTCAATCCATCCTTCCAATGTCCATCCTACTGGTAAAGGTAATTCATCTCTTTCAAAATAAGTAGATTCTGCTAGTACTACATCTGCGTATTGTGTAACATCAGAAGGCATTACATCAATAACTACTAGGAAGTCAACTTTTTCTAAAGCTCTTCTAACTAAGTCACTATTAGGATCTCTGCCATCTAGATTTGTTCCTACTACCATTAAAGCTTTTATTGGATATGAATTCCCCGTGAGTATGCTTCTATAAACTTCTTGGAATGCTGCGTAAGTTAATGGATATCTTATTTTATCAATCCTTTTTGCTTTTACGTTAGAATAATCATATAATTTAATTTTTGGCTTTTTAGAGAAAATTAATCCACCTTGCTTGTCTAAATTTCCTATCATTGCGTCTATGATAAATGCTGACATCCAGGTATAGCTAGAATCTGTTGAAAATGACGTGTGCCATCCATCGTCTATTACTGCTGATGGTCTGTTTTCCCATAGATTTTCTGCAATATACTTAACATCATCGTAATTAGCTCCAGTTATATCTTTTAATCTAGGATATACTTTTTCTCCTTCTTTCATTAGCAATCTAAATGCTGTAGAAACTCTTCTACCATTTTCTTCTCCTTCATATAGTAAGTCAGAGGAATATTTTCCAGAAGATGCTAAATTATCCTCGTAAATTAGTAAACCTGCATTACTATATTTGCTCAGAAAATCTTCGTCGTATAATTTATTATTTATCATATAATAAATTACAGAAAGTAAGAATGCCGTATCGCTTCCAGGTTTTATTGGTATCCATCTATCAGCATATCTTTGTGCAATAGCAGATTTTCTTGGATCTATGACAGCAATTTTCATGCCTTTCTTTCTACCTTCATCAATTCTTCTAACTATATCAGGTACTATTCCTTCTAAAGGATTTCTTCCTATAAATACTACAAATTTGGAATTTGGATAATCAGGGTCTATACTTCTAGGTCCCTCTGCTCCTAAAACTAATTCAGCAGCTACTGTTCTGGGTCCATGGCAAACTGATTCATGACCTATTAAATTCGGAGTTCCATAAAGCGCAGAAAATCTTTCTAGCATTTCTTTTCCATAATCGTGAAATGTAATGGCTAGATATTCAGGATGGCCTTGATCTCTTAGTTCTTTAAGATAATTTACTACTTTATTTAATGCACTATCCCAACTAGTTGGAACTAATTTGTCTCCTTGCCTTATTAAAGGCGATTTTAATCTATCTGGGTGATTTAGTAAATATGGTCCTGCTGCACCTCTTCCGCATATGCCTGGCTGTGGATGATTCCTATTTGCTGAAACTCTTACAGTTTTTCCTTCTACTGTTCCAATAACTCCGCACATGTTTTTGCACATATAACATCGTAAGAATGAGGATTTGGTAGTTAATGCTTGAGGTAATGTAGCCATTTTTTATCACTGTTATAATTAATTTATTAATAATATAAATAGATTTTTAGTTGCTTATAACTGTAAGTCATTTCATACAAATATTCATTCTAACTATTTTTATTTTTAATTTCAAATCTATACTTATCTAATTAATTTTTAGTAAAAAGTATTAATATTAATGTTTAGTACCTTAGTTCTATCATTATGTCATACTTATTGAAATATATGGAATACTTTAATTTTAAAAGCGAACATAAACCTTTTAAGCAACTTAATTTCTTTATAAAATTTATGCAAAGTGGAAATCCTTCTGGTAATCCTGCCGATAAAAATCAAAACATAGTCTCTAAATTAACTGCAAGAATTGATAGATTGCCTACTATGGTATTACCTTTATCAGTAATCCTAGCTTTAGCCTTTGGGTATTTCATAGCATTATATGACGTAATAGATATTGGAATAGCTTTCTCAGCTACTTCACTGAAATATACTGGATTAACTAGCGGAGAAGCATCTTTTGTAGTATCTCTAGGATTATTTGGCTATATACCTGGAGCTATAATATTAGGATACTTAGGAGATAGAATAGGAAGAAAACCAATGTTAATGATTACAGCGTTTTTAACAGCAATAGGAAGTTTAGGTAATGCTCTTTCTTATGGATTTTTGGAGTTTGCTGTATTTAGATTTCTAACTGGAATGGGAATAGGTGGAGATTAATCTTAGTCCCAACTTATCTAGTTGAAATGGTTCCAGCAAAGAATAGAGCAAAATACTTTAACCTAGTATATATAGCAGGATGGGCAGGACTAGGTTTAGGTCCATTCATGGCATCTTATATTGATGTATTGAATCCAGTGATAGGCTGGAGGATAATTTTTGGTATAGGTGCTACTTTGG
Organism: Acidianus manzaensis; assembly: GCF_002116695.1. Taxonomy (NCBI): domain Archaea; kingdom Thermoproteati; phylum Thermoproteota; class Thermoprotei; order Sulfolobales; family Sulfolobaceae; genus Acidianus; species Acidianus manzaensis. Next base: position 304,202 of record NZ_CP020477.1, on the reverse strand, counting down.
CATTTATAGTTTTAGCAATTAGAGGACATGCGACAGAAACAGTAAGAATGTTAGCATTAAAAGGCAAAGTAGCAGAAGCAGAAAAAGTTGTAGAAGATATGGAGAAAAAAGCAATGGAGAAAACTGGATTAACTTCTTTACCAGAACCTAAAGTGTATAATTTTCAAACTAAGAAAGTAGATCCATTCTATGTATTTAAAAATCCAAAATATAGATTAAGAGTAATAGTAATTATGTTAGCAATATTCTTTTTCTACTTTGGAGAATATCCATATTTAACAGAATTTTTACTGTGGACCAGTAGCGTAAGCTCATTAAGCTCTATAGCAAACACTGTTACGCTTTACTACGGAGATGCTGGAGTAGCAACATTCTTAGGAGCTATAGCATTAAGATACATCGTAGAGAAGATAAGAAGAGGAATATTAACTACTATAGCCTATGGCGTTGGAATGCTTCTAGGAGTGACGATTGCAATTATAGGTGCAGTTTCAACTAATTTACCTTTAATGTTAGGAGGATTTCTATTAACTAATTTCATAGGAGTAGGTTGGAGTAATCAAATGGATTATATAAATGGTACAGAAAATGTTCCTACATATGCTAGAGCTACAGCCTTCGCTTTTATGGACGGTGTTGCGCATTTAGGAGCAGCAATATCGACAGCTATAATTCTTTCATTAATTTCTACTTATGGCGCTATTCCAATTTGGATAGGATTCCAAATACCAATGGTAATAATGGGTATTGTGCTAATATTCATATTACCTAATACAATTAACAGAAGCTTAGAAGAAATAAACGAAGCTGAAGCTGGAATCTGAGAAAAAACTAATCAAGATAAAAATATTTTTGTTACATATATTATACAAAAGGATAAATAATTTCTTTCTCGTTCTTATGCTCCTTTATTCCTCTTTCTTCTTGAATGATAGTATTTACTAAGTGATCAAGCACTGGTTCTCTTACTTTTTTGCCGTTAAAGAATCCTCCATTAAAAGGAACAAGATATACGATGTTGAAATCAATCAAAACTGAATTTACTTTGTTTATTACACTTATTATATCCTTAGGTATAGGAGAAATCTGATTAACTATTAAAATTTTATCTCCATCCTCAAATAAGCTAAACTTATGCGTTATATCTAGGCTCATAAGATTACATACAAAAATCTTTAATGAATCTCTAGGAAATCTAAAATTTAAATCATATACATAGAAGTCGTAATATTCGTTTTCCTTTTTTTCTTAATCAGAATTTATTAGCTTTACTTTATAATAATTCTCTTTTAGTCTATTAGTTATATATTCAGCTATTGTAGTTTTCCCTACTCCTCCCTTATATCCTATTACACTTATCTTCAATCCAACCAACCTAGGACTTTATAGCAATCTTTTGGAAATCCACCAGCTCTCATATTAAATTTAATTAAAACTGAAAATAATTCATCCTCAGTTACAGGAATATAAGCTGAGCCCAAAGGCCTACAGAATAATTCTCTGACATCAGAAATTATTTTATTATTATTCTCATTTCTTTTTATATTGATTACTGATAAATCGCTTAACCATCTGTTAGGTCTTATTAGTAATTTTTCTCCATCATATTTTCCTCCTATTAATTCTCCTATTCCTTCATTTTCTTTAATTTTACGAAAGATTACTACTTTATTTTTCCTTAATATATTTCCTATTATTCCTGTTCTAGGATCAGGTATTGGAAAATCTTTTCCTATTATATATTTATTATCAGATAAGAATATGTTAGAACCTATATTCCAAGTAGTTTCTTTATTGAGTTCAGTTATATTTACGTTTAAATAAATATTATCATTCATAAGTTTTTCTTCTTTACTTTCTGGTAGATCATTAATAGAAGTAACTACTCCCAGCTCTCTCAAAGATCCGGCTAATTCTAAAGTTTCCATTAAAAAATCATCTAAAGTATAAAGATGTATTTTATCTAAAAGTGCAAGTTTATTAAGATTTCTCATATAATCATGAGAATCAACTAAAAGGGAAATTTCATTATCTCTGATAGGCAAATCAGACAACTGTGAAAGTTTATATAGCATTGTATTTTTTCTTACTACTCTACATATTAAGGTTTTCTAGTTATAAAAAAATTTTATTCTTTATAAATTGTAAAGTAATTACAGATAATGTAACAGGAAAAAATATATTATACTGTCAGATTTTTAATAATATTACCCATGAATTCATCCATCTTTTTTATAACATCAACGTTTTTTATTTGATATTCTTCTGTGAAATCACTAGGTAATTTATATTCCAGAAAACATTTATTATTTTTCTCAAATACTGCAATTCTTAAAGGCAAGTCATAGCATATCTCTATTTTTTCTTGCATTAGTAAAGTCCCTACTTTAGGATTTCCGAAAAATATAACTTTTGCTTTATTCATTTCTAAACCCACTTTTTCTGCATTTTCCCTATGGTCTATTTCACAGAATATTTGAGCATTTAATGATTTTATTGCGTTTATTAAATTTGATACACATTGATCAAAATTATACTTGCATTCCCTTATCATAATAACTAAAGAGAATAACAACATAATAAATTATCCTAAAAATTCAGTACTAATAGTCCATATGCAAACTTTTAATAAATTATCAATATAGATTTTTTACTTTATCAAAATTACCTTAAAATAGTCTAGAAAGTCCATTGTGCAGTTATTAGGTATTAGTTTTACATGTATATTTTCTCTATATAGAGATCTATATGAGTTGAGTTTATGAAAAACTAACTTTTAAATACTTTATACTCCTCTAATGATACTATGAGAAATTCCTATAAAAAATCCTTTTATCTACTAGCTAACAGAAAGTCTTGCTGATTCAAATGAATATCTACAATCTTTCTCGTAATAATGGAGGAACCTACGAGCGTCTTGATCCTCAGATGAGATTTGTGTAACTTCGGACGGTAAGGGATAATGTAGCTTTCAGACTAATAGTGAATAGATACATTAAAAATATTAAAATAATTTTATCGAAATAAATATATCATATCTCTACAAATTATAGAAAGCAATGTACATGTTAATATATTTTTGTTAGGTGTGTTCTTATATATTTTTATATTAAGTTTATTAATGTTTACGAATAGTGATATTTGGTTATGATTGATAATCCTTATAGAATCACAGTTTTAGGAATAAAAGGAGGAGTAGGCAAGTCAACTATAAGTTTGATGATTGGCAAAGAATTAGCTTCTAGAGGTAAGAAAGTTCTAATAGTTGATAGAGATATAATTGGTTTTTCTTCTTCTGTCTTTAATATATCTTCTGCTGGATTATTAACCAAAGTAGTTTCTGGAGAAAATAATTTTGAAAACTGTATTAAGAAAATTTATATAAATGAGGGGTTATTGGCAAATTTAAAATTGTTTGGAGATGGAGAGAGGACTTACGAAGATCTTGACTATATACATAAGCATCAAGATTTAAAGGAAAAATTTTCTTCTTTATACAAAGAGTTCATATCTAAGGATGAATACGAATATTTCATAATCGATAATCCACCTAATATACTTCTTAATTCCGAAATTGCTAAACATGAAGTGGAAAATTTTTATTCGATTTATACTAATGCAAAAAGTTTAAGGATGTATGTATCCAATTTCTCTGAAAATGTGATAAATACTACAGTTAAATACATGAATGATGTAGAAAATAACTCAACTGTGCCTGGTTATCCGTTCTCATTTATAATAAATATGGTGCCTAGTTTAGAAGACAGTATTAATAAAGCTAGAGAAAAACTTGATAAAATAGTTAAAACGAGTCTAGTTAGATTTGGATTAATAATACCCCTCTATCCTTCACTTAATACTCAAAATTATGGTGTTACAGATTTACCGGAAATAAATGAGATAAAGAACTTAGTTGAACTTTTGTTACAAGAAAATCAGCAAAATAAAAAAGAGATTATTTCCTCAGATCCAATTAATGAATTAGCTAAGGTAGTAAATTCTAATACAGTTATATTAGTTAGAGGATTACCGTCTTCCGGAAAACTGCGTTTTGCAAAGAATGTTTTAGAATATATTCAGCAAAGAAATGAGATTTCTGTTGCTCTGATAACTACTAATGATAAAATTCTTTCTGAGATTAATGATAAAACTTTACCTAAAATTAAATTCACTAATATTACAGTTTTACCTAAGTATAGAGAAGAAAGATTTATGAGTAAAAACATTGCTGATGTACTGAAATTAGCTAAGAGATTATCAACTGATATTCTATCTCAATTAAATAATGATGAAAAGATTATAATATTATATAGAACAAACGATGTAACTCCAGCATCTAATTGTTGTGATATGACTTCACAAAAGTATGAGTTTTGGAATACCCTTATTTCTTCCTTAAAGTATAAGAGTCAAGCTTCAATTGTTCTTATATGCGATGATATAAAAGACGAATGCGAGGAAATTGAACCTCACGTAAATTATCTAGTAAAGATTAGCGAGGATGGGTTATATAAAATAAAAGAAATTATATGATGATAATAATGAAATTATCTAACTTATTATTATTTGTTCTTCCTGTTATAATTTCTGTTATATTTACTTACTTTACCTACGTAAATCTGCTAACTGTTTGGATAGCTTTTGGAGTATGGCTTTCCATGGTAGTAGGGTTTTTTATCTTTATTAATTACTATTCAGTATCAAAGAGGTCCAAAAAATACTATATGCCTCTTGCAGGAAAAATTCAAAATTATAGAATAGCTTCTTTTGTTACTTCTTTTAATGAAGATCCTAAAATTGTAGAAAGTACCTTAATTTCAGTAAAAAATGTTACTCAGAAATATGGTAAAGTATTCTTACTAGACGATTCTACAAATGAGGAAATAAGAAAAGAATTAGAGAACTTTTGCAAGAAAAATGATATTATTTATTTTCATAGAGAAAACAGAAAAGGTTTTAAAGCCGGTGCAATTAATGAAGCTTTGAAGAAAATTGAGGATTCATTTGATCTAGTAGCTATATTTGACGCGGATCAAAGACCATTAGAAGGATTCTTTGAACAAGTAATTCCTTATTTTTCCGATCCTAAAGTAGCATTAGTGCAGATACCTCAAAATTATACAGAAACGTATACCAAAATAGCTCAAGGAGCTAAATACCAACAAGAGCCATTCCTTAGAATTATAATGAGAGGTAGATCTGGTTATTCAGCTTTTTCTTTAGGTTCTGGTTCAGTATTCAGAATATCAGCACTTAAGGATGTAGGTTATTTTGCAGAATATAGTATAACAGAAGATGCTGCTACGTCAATAAAACTTAATGAAAAAGGATATAAAACAGTATATGCTGATGTTGGTCTCATTTGGTATGGTGAGCCTCCAGAAGACTTGTCTGCTTATCTAACTCAACAGTCAAGATGGTCCTTTGGATATTTTCAATTGCTTGGAGAAATGTTGAAAAGTAATCTTAGCTTTTCTCAATTTTTTGATTATTTTTCTGGATTTCTATACTGGGTTAAAGAAGGTCCTATAACTATTTTAGAATTCATATCTCCTATTATATTTCTTTCGTTAAGGATTCCAATAGTTAAAATAAATCCCATTCTTTATGTATTGTTATATATTCCTTATCTAATTATAACTATTGTCTTGTTTTCTTTCTCTGTAAAAGAGAAAGGAGAATACGGTTTGAAAGGATTTTATTATCACCAAGTGGTAGAATATTTGGAGTTTTATGCTATAACACTCTCTTTTATATCGTGGATATTTAGAAGAAAGATTCCATTTAAAGTAACTCCTAAAGGTGTAGTATCTAGAAATTTCAAACTTATAATACCACATTTAATTTTTATAATATTATTAAGTTTAAGTGATATCCTCGGAATAATATGGTACTTAACTTCTACGTCTATAATACTAAAGGCAGCTATCATAGTAAATATATTTTGGTCAACGTACCAAATTCCATTCTTGCTAGGAGGTATATTAGCTAGCAGGACTTATAACATAGAGAAACCAAAATATACAGAAATAGTTAGCAAATAATTAACTTAAATTGTGGTTAAGGGGCGGAAGTCAGTGAGATGAATAGCCCCTTATAGAAAGTTTTTAAGAAAATTATTATTTGTTTAGCCCTGCTTGGCTGTAAGAGCTAGCTGATGAGTGTTGGGACTGCCTGATTGCCTGTGGAGGGAAAACCTCTACTGTATATCACCTAGTGAGGTGGTGTACAGCAAGTTTCCTCAAAGAAGCAGGAAATCCTCATCGCGAGATGCTTCGTCATTAAGGGCTGAGTAGTTTACTTACTAGCAGAAGCTAATTCTTCTCCTTTTTCATCAAATATCAAGACAGTAAAATTGGCCTTCCAATTTACGTTAAGTCTTTCTAAAATTCTGTTTGCAATTATTTTCATAACTTCTTTCTTTTCTTCAAAAGATAAATAAGATAAAGCTTCAGATACGGTTTTAGAACGAGAAATTTTCTCTAGTTTTTCTCTTGATATACCAGCTAAAACAGAAGCAAAAGTAATAGTTTCAATCCTAGCATCTCCGTAAGAGTGATGAGTATTGAAAATTCCTGCAGCAACTTTAGTCATTTTTCCTGGAAGTCCTACTAATACAATTTTTTGGAATCCTTCTTTTATGGCAGAATTTATAGAATCTCCAACTCTATCTCCTATTTTTACTGTTTCATATCCTAACTTTTTAGCTATTTCAAAGCTAGTATTTCCAAATGCTAAAGCTACTTGATCAGTCTTATTCTTTAAATAGCATAATTCAGCTACAATATGAGCTATAAAATCCTCATCACTTACTGGCATTTCTATACCAGTAGTTCCTAAGATTGATATGCCTCCTTGAATTCCAATTAATGGGTTCATTGTATGCTTAGAAATTTCTTCTCCATTAGGAACTTTTACTCTGACTATTATTCCTTTTTCTGTTACTTCTTTTACTGCATTAATTATCATTTCTGTTGCAGTAGGACTTATAGCATAACCATTAGTTTCTCTTAATCCTGGTCTAGTTATTCTTCCTACTCCATTATCACCGAAAACTTGAATATCGGATTGGCTTCTTTGAACGCATGAAATTATTTCTAAGTTATTTAAAACGTCTGGATTGTCTCCAGAAAATTTGGTTACTTTAGCGCAAGCCTCTTCCTTATTTTCCTCTTCAATTTTATTAACATCATCTATTGGTATTTCTATTCTTAATCCTATTGGAGTAGGAATAACTACTCTATCAACTTTTCTGTTCTGTAATAACATAATTGTAGCAGCCTTAGCTCCAGCTGCAGCAGTAGCTCCAGTAGTTATTCCAAACCTCTTTAAAGTCTCAATAACACTCATAGTTAAAAATCAGAATTCATACTTATTAGAATATCCTCTCGGTGTTATCATTTTTCCATTACATACAAATGTCCTAGAGTTTCCTACTATGATTGTAGTAATCATGTCTATTTCGTTAACATATTTTTCCCAATCTTTCAAATTTGTTATAATATCTTTTTCGTTTTCTCTATATGCTTTCTTTACTATTCCAACTGGAGTATCTTCTTTTCTATTTTCTCTAATTATTTTCATTGTTTCAAGTAATAAAGGCTTATTTATAGGATTATATAGTACTATTACAAAATCTCCTAAAGTAGCCATTTTAGCTTTATGTAAAATCTCTTCCCTAGGAATTAGCAAATCACTTAAACTTAGAACTACGTAATCTAGGGAAAGCGGAGAACCTAATCTAGCAGCAGCTGCATTAGCTGCGGTAACTCCAGGCACAATTTCTACGTCTAGATTTATACCTTTTCTGCAAATATATTCTAAAGTTAATCCAGCCATTCCATAAACTTGAGGATCTCCACTTGATACTAAACTAACTACATTTCCTTCTAATGCTTTCTCTACTGATACTTTAGTTCTGAATATTTCTTCTTTCATTTTTGCTGTTATAACTTCTTTCCCTTCAGTAAGATCTTTTATTAATTCAGCGTAAGTTGTATATGCTACAATAACATTACTTTTCTTAATGCTTTCAATTGCTTCTAAAGTTCTTATTCTTGGATTTCCTGGACCTACTCCAACTATGTATAGTTTTCCTCCTTCTTTTTTCTCCTCGTTATTCATTGTTTAGCCTCCCTAATTACTTCGTTCATAACTGAAACTGCAATATTACTTCCACCTAAATTTCCTTTAACTACGAAGGAAGGATACTGTTTTCTCTTTATTAATTCCTCCTTTAACTCTTTCGCATTAGTAAAACCTGGAGGTGTAGCAATAACAAAAGGCACTTCTGCTTCTTCTTTTAGTAATCCTAAGATTGCTGTTGGTGAATTGCCTATAACTATTCCGTAAGATCCTTCTTTTAATCCTAAAGATATTGATGCTTCAGCCCTAGTTATTCCAAGTTTTTTAGATAATTCTTTTGTTCTTTCATCGTCAATTAAAGTTCTTACTTTCCACCTAATTCCTACTGAGACCATTTTTATGTCAGCTAATATTTCTATTCCTCCTCTTAATGCTTCAATTGCTGAATCTAGAAAATTATCAGAAATGTATATATGATTTATTATGTCAGGATTTCCAGTAGCGTAAACTGATCTAGCGTATAATTCTAAGTATCTCTTATTTTCTACTTTATCTTTTATCATTTCTTTGATAATGTTCATTGTTCTGTCTTCTATCTCGTAAGGATCTTCTACAGCATCTACATGAATTTCATTAAATGCCCTAGAAATTCTAGATAATAAAGCGATTTTTACTAAGTTAGAATCTGCTAATGGCCTAGTAAAGTAAACTTCTATATCTTTTCCTTTCCAATTTGTTTTCTTCCATGTATAAAATTCCATTTCTAAACCTAAAGACCCCATTATATCTTTTGCTATATGATTTCCTCTGCCCAGAAAAGCTAAAGAGAACACTATTTTTTTGACTCCTTTACTAGTTAATTCGTCTAATACGTTTCTCCAATTAGGTTCAGTAAATTCATTATGAGAAAGAATAACTTCTCTCAATAGTTTATCCTCTAAAAACTCAGCTACGTTTTGCATATCTTCAACGAAAGTTCCTCTTCTAGATCCATGAGTTATGATAACTATTGCTTCATTCATTTTTATCACCACAAGAAACATATACAATAGTTAAATCAGAAAATTTCTCATTGCTGTTGGATAATTCTTTAACTTTGTATTCTTTTATTATTTGGTCTGGATAAGTTAATTTTTGCATGACTGTAATTTTACCTTCTCCACATCCATTCTTCTCTAACTCTTTAGCTAATGATACAACTCCATCAGGATAAGGAGAAGGAATTATGAGTAAATCTCTACCACAATTCAAATATTTTTTAATATCTTCAGTAGGTCCTCTAACGTGATATGTAATGAAAATTACTTTAGATAAGTCAATTCCTAAGTAAGCTAAAGAAGCTAAGACAGAGCTTATGCCTGGAATAAAAGAAATTTTTACATTATACTTTCTAGATAAATCCCTTAATTTACTCATAAGTTCAAAATCAGAGACTGAAGGATCTCCATGATCTAGAAAAGCCACTTCCTTGTTTTTAGCTTTTTCAAATACTATTTCTAGAAGATTTTTTTCTTCCTTATAATTTAAAGGAATTACCTCTTTTTTCTTCTCATTATCAAAATTAAATCTCTCAATTACACTCTTCCAACCAGTAATTACTTCAGCCTTATTAATTATTTTCAACGCTTTTTCACTTATTAATTCTGGATCTCCAGGTCCTACACCTATTACGTAAATCATTCTAATCACCTTCATAAGAAGCTATTGCCACAGTTACTTCTCCCTCATAAGGGATTTTTCTCATTAAGAGCGTGCTATCCTTCCCTCCTGCAATCAAAGCAGAAATTTCTGCTACACCTTTAATTCCTATTTCCTTTAATTTCTCAGACTGAGGAGAGAGGCAAGGATCATAAAACGAATTCAATTCATCTATACTTACAAGTTTAAATGGCTTACCTAATTCTTTAGAAACTTCACTTACTCTCTCTTTTACTGAAGAAATTACTTTAACTCTATCTAAATTTGAATTTAGTTTATGTAAAGCAAAATAAATAGCTTCCTTTACTTTTTCTTTGCTAGCTTCCTTTTTAAGACCAATACCTATGGAAAGTTGAATGGGTTTAAGTAATAGATCAATTTTCTTAATTCCTTTTAATTTTTCGTTTTCTGCATTATCTATAAGAACAATAGATTCGCAGTCTTCATCTAAATTATTTGAATAGTTTCCATTTAAATTTGGAAGTTTATCTATTCCTAAAATGCATACTTTACCTCCTTTTACCAGCGTAGAATCTACTTTGACTACACCATCAACGTTTTCTATTTTGTAAAGCATTTTCTTAGCAAAGTATTCTATGGGAGTAACGCCTTTCAATTCACTTGCGGTAGTAATAATCAACTGAGAGTTAAGCACTTCTGAGATTTCTTTTGCTATGTCATTGGCTCCCCAATGGGCTCCTAAAATTGGAATTACATAATTTAAAGAATCATCTATAGCTATAACTGGGGGATCCAAATTTTTCTTATTTACATATTTACAAATTGTTCTAACTACTCCTCCTAAAGCCATTACAAAGATTACTCCATCATAACAATTCCAAACGTTATCAAAATCAACTTGATTAAAAGGAAATAGTGAGGAAGGAACTCCATTTTCCCTCAATATCCTATAAATTTTTTCTGCTGAATCTCTGTTCGAAGCATATATTATTGCGATGCCTCTCCAAACATTTTCTAACATTTGGATATCTTATCCAGCTTGGTTTTTATACTTTTCTTTTTAAGATCCTTTCCACTTCTTCTATATTATTAGTTTAAAAATGTAAAGAAAAGAAAAAATTTATAACATACAAAAACAAGTTAGTTAAGATGAAAGAAGTTAAAATTCCAGATTCTCTATATGAGTATTTAGAAAAAATTAATGATGATGTAACTAATACAATAATTAAACTTGTTATACGAAATATAGATAATCAAAAAGAAAAAAACAATTTAGTCTTGTCAATATCTGATGAATATCTAAAGTTAGGGGATGATCTAAAGCAAAGAGGAGATCTAATTAACGCAGGAGAATATTATTGGAAAGCCTTATCATTGATTATGCAAGCAGTAGCAGAAATAATGGATCTGGAAATAGTTACTTATCAAGACTATTTTTCTCTAATTGATTTTTTATCATATAAAACAAATGATAAGGAATTAATAATAAATTTTTCGAATGCTGAAAAGCTTCATGGAGAATTTCATCCAAGACCCCAAGAAGAAAATTCCTTTGAAATAAGAGAAAAGAATTTAAAGAGTTTAATACAAAAACTAAGACCATATCTGATAAATAATCATTCTAATTAGAAAATTTTCCTTTCAATTTTTCTTATAAGTTAAAAGCATAAAATAAAACAAAACCTTAAAACTGATAATTGTAAGATAATAATCATGAACAGCTCTAGGAGGCTAACTCTTTTTAAAGCACTAATGATGATAGGATTTCAGAAAATAGGCCCTAGGACATTACAGAAAGGAGACATTAAAGTATCTATTAATTTTAGTTACGAAGTAAACTGGGAATTAGAGACAACTGATACTAAAGAAGTATACTCAAATCAGAAAAGCTTAGTTAAACGATTATACGAGTTAAGAGCAATAAGCAATGAAGATTTAGATTATTTAGCTACATTAGGTTTAGATTTCAGAGAAGATATAGAAGAATCAACAAAATTTTCTCACGTAGCTATTTCATTCATTAATCAAATAGTTCTTCCACAGTTGCAAAAAATATTAAGAGAAAATGGAATGAGATGTCCAGTTTGCAATAGAAGAATGATGTCTACGAGTCATTTTTATAATCATTTGAATTATTTCCATAAAGAATATTTGGAAGAATTAACGTCACAAATGATTGGAAAAACACCATAAGGCTTAAAAATTTTCGTTACAACAATATATTGATAATAAAAAATATCATGCCTTTGATTAAAAAGAGGTGAAAAAATGAAAAATGAAATTATGGATTTGGAAAAATTAGTTTATATGTCAAATTTAGGAGATATAAATGCAAGAGCTAAATTACAAAATTATATGATAGAACAACTTATTACATTAAAGAAGAAAAATATAGAAAAAATAAAACAAAATTACTTAAGTACAGTAATAAATAATATAGAACTATTTCTAGTAGAAAATAAATATCAATGTCCATTATGTAACTTTAAATCTTGTAATATAATAGACTTTTACTATCATCTTTTAAATCATAAAGATAGAAAACATTCAGACTTATTATATAAAATCCTGTATTGTTAATTATTTATAAAATCAAAATCAGTACTTTCCAGCAAAATTCCCTTAGGAACCTTAGCGAAGAAATACCTTAAGAAATCTAAAGCAGAATAATTGAGCGAAATTATTACTCCTCCCTTACTCTCGGAAATTAAAGATATACTTTTACTCCCATGATCTACATATACAATAAAATTATATGATAGGATAATGTCAATCAAGTTTTGAACAGTATAATCACCTACGACTAGATTACCGTAATTTTCCTCAAAATAAGCTAGGCCAATCTTATCAATATCATAAACAATCATAGGCCTAGCAAAAATAATCTTAACTCCATTTAGATCATCAAGACTTTTAACCTCCTTAATCTTCTTTCCATCAAAATAAAACTTCTTATCTTTAGTTATAAATAAAAACTTGGTGACCATAAATTATAATATTAATTCGACCAAATTTAAGCTTTTCTTAGAAAAAGAAATGAATATATCATTATCAAACAATATATAATTCCATATATAACTTATATAAACTATATAGTCTATATAGAAAAACTTGACTGATAACAAAATAAAGATTCCAGTATTAGATTATATAAGACTTCTAACAAAGCTGTAAATACTATACAAAATCTCTATCTAAAGTAGTATACAATTACTAAAAATATATTGAACATGCTAAAAGTTTCCATACAACATTATAAAAATATATAATTATTCAACATTTTTACAACATCAAAATTGGACATAAAACCATTAACAAGAAAAAAGTTAAATACTTAATCATCAGATTATTAATTTATGGAATACAAATGGATAGCCCTAAGTAATACAACAATAGGAGTGTTAATGGCAGCAATAAATGGAACAATAATAATTATTTCCTTACCAGCAATATTTAGAGGAATAGATATTAATCCTTTGACCTCATTTCAATACTTACTTTGGATATTAATGGGATATAACATTGTTACAGCCACATTATTAGTATCCTTTGGAAGGCTATCAGATATATATGGAAGAGTAAGACTATACAACTTAGGATTTCTAATTTTTACAATAGGATCAATCTTACTATTTCTCACTCCAAATACTGGAGACTTAGGAGCAATAGAACTAATTTCGTTTAGAATAGTACAAGGAATAGGAGGGGCATTCCTATTTGCTAACAGTGCAGCAATAATAACAGATGCATTCCCTGCCAAAGAAAGAGGAAAAGCATTAGGAATAAACCAAATAGCAGCACTAGCAGGCTCATTAATAGGCTTAATCTTAGGAGGAATTCTTTCAGTATACTACTGGAGATACGTATTTCTAGTAAGCGTACCAGTAGGAATATTTGGAACAGCCTGGAGTTATCTTAAATTGAAAGAATTAGGCCTAAGATCAAAAGGAGAAGGAATAGACTGGGCAGGAAATACAGCATTCGGTTTAGGCTTAATTCTCCTCCTCATAGGCGTAACTTACGGGCTAATGCCTTATGGTTCTTCACAAACAGGTTGGACAGATCCCTACGTAATGGCATCAATGATATCTGGAGCAGCACTCTTAGTATCTTTCGTCTTTATTGAGAGAAAAGTAAAATATCCAATGTTTAGATTAGAATTATTTAAGAACAGAATGTTTGCAGCAGGAAACATAGCCAGCTTATTGAGATCATTTGCTTACGGTGGATTAATGATAATGATAGTAATATTCTTACAAGGAATATGGTTACCACTTCATGGTTACTCCTATTCTGAAACACCATTCTGGGCAGGAGTTTACACAATACCATTAATGCTAGGTTTTGTAGCAATGGGACCCATTAGCGGATGGTTATCAGATAAATACGGTTCAAGATTTCTAGCAACATTAGGAATGGTAATAGTTGGAATAGGATTTCTATTACTAACAACATTGCCTTATAATTTTAATTATACAGAATTTGCCTTAATGCTATTTTTCATGGGATTAGGCAACGGAATGTTTGCTTCACCAAATACTGCGTCAATTATGAACTCAGTACCAGCAAAATACAGAGGAACTGCATCAGGTATGAGATCAACATTACAAAACGCAGGACAAACAGCTAGTATAGCATTATTCTTTACAATAGTTATTCTATCATTAGAATCATCGTTACCAACAGCATTAGCTACTGCAGTAACAAATGCAGGAGCGCCTCAACTAGTTCCATTAGTGCATAATGTACCAGTTACTGGAGCATTATTCGCAGCATTTTTAGGTTATGATCCAGTAAAGGCATTATTAGCTAACGTTCCGTCAAATTTAATTCCAGCAACAGCAATCCATATAATGGAACAAAGAACTTGGTTCCCCACAGCAATAGCACCAGCATTTATGGGAGCCTTAAGAAATGCATTCTATATAGGAGGAATCATGACATTTATAGCAGCAATAGCTTCAGCTCTAAGAGGAAAGAGAGTTATTGCAGAAGAGAAAGAAGAAAAGGAAGTGATTAAAAATGCTTAAAAATGAAGAAAAAGTAAAAGTGTTCAGTAATATTGCAAAAATAAATAGAGCAATGCAAAGAGAATTAAATAAAAGATTAGACAAAATAGGCTTAACCTACCTAGACTTTCTAGTATTAAGAGCATTAACTGAAGGACAGTCGACTATGGTATCACTTTCAAGAAGATTTTACGTTACTCAATCAGCTATGACAATAGCAATAGACAGATTAGAGAGAAATGGATTAGTAAAAAGAGAAAGGGACAAACAAGATAGAAGAGTAATTTACGTAAAAATAACAGATGAAGGAATAAAAATATTTCAAAAAGCTATTGAAGTATACTTACAATTAGCAGAAGAAATACTCAACGGAATAGATACAGAACTTATAATGGAAACAATAAACAATCTAGAAAAAATATTAGAAAAAATTAACTCTTTGAAAGACTAACTTTTTGATTCCCCAAACTTTCTTTATACTTTTTTAATGAATCTACGTTCTCTTGATGTATACTTTTCCTTCTTATGTCTACTCTTAATCCTAACTTTTTAGCTTCCTGCAAAGTAATTCCAGCATTTTTCAATTCTCCTAAACTAAAACCTCTTCCGACTCTATTTTGCTTTCTCTCATGAGAATACTCAAAATAGTAGGTAGGCCTCTTAATAATTGCTTGAGGTCTATCCATATGAAGAAAAAAATAAAAAATGAAATATAAAACTTATGCTTAAGAAGAAAAAGCTTTGTTATTTTTTAGTTTGAGAGTGAAACTCATCCGTAACATTCTTATTTCCGTCAGCTGGTTTCACTTGCATAATGCCAGAGATATTGCTTGGAGCAGTAATCTCTCCAGTCCAGAACGCAGAAGTCTTCACAGGAATTAAAGTAAATAGCACAGGAATAGCATACATTACAAAACTTGCACCCATCAAAACTGCGAAATAACTCATAGCCTCCATGAATGGTAAGAATTTTACTGGATAAGCAACCCATCTTCTAATAAGTCCTTCATAACCAGCATAACTCATAGTATAACCTAAAGCTAAAGCTCCTAAAGTCCACATTCCAATTCCCCCTCCAATCATTCCCCTAGCTAAAGATGAAAAATCAGCATTACCCATCTTAGTTCTTAACGCATCCAATAAAATCGACATAAATCCTATGACTATAATAGTCCATATCATTAAGTGGAAGTGGCCAACAACATAGTAAGTATTGTGAACGATAACATTTAATGGATTAATTGGCAAAATTAACGCTTGCAGCCCAGCTAAGATAAATCCTATTAACGCAATTATAGCAGCAAAACCTACTGGATCCTTCCAATTATATCCTTTACCTTTCCAAATTGTCATTCCCAAATTAAACACTGTCAATCCAGAACCTGCAGCTAATATTAGCGTTGTAGGAGTTATGAAAGCTCTTAAAGCTATAGGTAAAGGCCAAGTTTGTAAATGATGAACCCAAGCAATCATACCAAAACTAAACAGTAAAGCAATATTCCATCTAGCCCATCTTTCGCTAAACAACGATGACCTAGCAAATTTAGGTATAAGATAATATAACCCTCCAAAAACTGGAAAAGGTACGTAATAAACTACTGGATGACCATAAAACCAGAAGAGAACTACCCAAGTTAAAGGATTTACCGGTACATTAGCCCAGAAATATAAACTATACCATAAAGCTGAAGCAGTCAACGCAATAATAGTTATAGGCATAAACATACCTGAAAACGACATTCCATAAGCAGCAAATATAGGAATCTTAGTTTCCTTAGGTCTAGTCTTATAACCATCGAAAAACATTGTTAAACCAGAAATAATTACACCTATAGTATTTAATATAATCATAAAATATGCTAATCCAATCATAAGGCTAGCATCCTTCATAGCACCATATACTATCCACGAAGCAGCCTGCAAAGATAATGGAGGATACATATACCATCCAGTTGTAGGACCACCAGCAAACTCAAAGATTAAAGGAATATTAATTAAGTAAAAACCTAAAGTGACAATCTTATAATGAATTATACTCATGTTACTCTTATAAAGACTATAAGCTAGTATTGCTAAAGCTAAGTCTGGAACTACTATAAAAATACCAGCTTGACCATGCAAAGTAACTAGAAAGTAGTATAAAGAAGCTACAGCATATCCAGACTTAGGACTAATATGAGGACTTAATAGAATTGTTCTAAACCATAATGCTGAAATTCCTAAAACTAATAACCATGCTATTGCGCCAGCAGTATATAGGAAAGTCACTCCCAATTCAGATTTAGGATATAACTTCATTTTCTCATACCCTCTTTTAATCCCTTTTTTCACTAAAGAAATAAAATATAGTTATATTTTTATATTTATACTTAAAATGATAATCGATTTTATTGTAAAAGTATGTTAAAGAACTAGGAATATTTATTTTTAGAAGTTAGCTGAATGTTAGACGAAGACATAATTTATCCAGATAGAACAATTTTCAAACCATAGAAGTAAGTTTTGAAGTATTGAATAGAATAACAATGATCTTTACAGAGGAAGAAAATAATTTAATTATTGAAAAATTGCCAATTTTCTACTAAGAAGTACAGGTAAGGGCGGAGTAGTTCACGTAAATAGCTTACTCTCCAGTCTTTATAGAGTATTCTTAAGTTAAAAACTCAAAAAACTAGCAAGATATATAAACTTCTAAAATAATATAAAATTCAATGAAGTATTTAGTTTTAATACTAATTGTTATTTTAGTAATATCTAGTGTATTAATTTATTCAATGTCAATTTCGATGAAGGGATATAATATAAGCTCCCACGATAATACAATCCCAAATCCTCCTCCCATGAGTTCTTCAACCAGTAGTACGAATCATTCCAGATATTTGGCAAATTATTCTTATGAACTTCTTTTACATAATGGTACAATATACATTGTATATCCTACTTTCTTCTCAGAGGTCAGAATTTTAAACGAGACTTTCATCAAAGCAGGCCCTCCAATAGTACCTTATAATAATTACGGGGAATACATATTAGAAATACAGAACTTCACTCTTTATCAAAAACTTCTAAGCTGTAAGTATTTTAACGCATTTATCTTTGAGAATGAAAGTTGGACTCAAGTTACCTTTATTGTTAAGATCATCAATTATTCAATAGTACCAGACGGTTACCTAGTTCCTAGAGGGATTATTCCATTAGTTTCAGCTTGAAAAAAGAAGTTTGTATTGAAAATTTTATAAATATAAATACTGGATTTATTAAATCATCTTATAAGGTAAGAAGTAGAATTAAAACACCAAATTTCTAAAAACTAGTAGTTCCTTAGCTACTCTTTTATTATATTTCTTCCTTTTATTCATGTGAAGAGAAAACTAAACCTCATTGAAGCAACAGCAGTAGGATTAGGAAACATAATAGGAGCAGGAATATTCGTAATGGCAGGAAGCATAATTTACTTAGCAGGACCAGGCGCATTAATTTCCTTCATAATAACTGGTATATTAGCTATAACAATAGGATTAAACAGTGCAGAATTATCATCAAAATTTCCAAATACAGAAGGAGGAGTATACTCATTTGCAAAACTCACAATGGGAGACTCAGTAGGATTCCTAGTAGGATGGATGAGAATGATCTCATACGCAATCTCAGGAGCAGCAACAGCGTTAGGATTTGCCAGTTATTTACCATTTCACGGACTACAATTTATCATAGCAGGAATATTAATTGTAGTTCTTTCAATGATTTACTTCTTCGGATTAAAATTAGCATCAGAAATAGAAACAGCCTTAGTAATCATCAACGTAGTTGGATTAACGTTATTCATAGCATTCTCAATAATTGTAGGAAAATTATATATTTCGCACTTCACTCCAATAGCGCCACATGGCATTTCAGGAATATTCAGCGGAGCGTCCCTAGCTTTCTTCGCCTACTCAGGTTTTAACACCATAGCAACCTTAACTCCAGACGTAGAAAACGGAGAAAAAACAGTACCAAAAGCAATAATCCTTTCATTGATAGTAACATCAATACTTTACATTCTTGTAGTTTTTTCAATGCTATATCTACTACCTTGGCAGATTTACGGATTACAAGGAAATCCATTATCTTTTGCATTACAACAAGCAAAAGCTCCAGAAATCGTAATAATAGCAGTATCATCAACAGCAATAATAGCCACAATAACAGTCACACTTTCAATAATCATAGCATCAGCTAGAACTTTAAAACAAATGGCTAAAGACGAACTAATACCTAGAAAACTATCAAAAGATACAATTTCAACAGCAATAATATCAGCAATAATGGTGTCGTCATTATCCTTAGGAAACGTTGAATTAATAGGTTTAGTATCGAATTTTGGTACAATTTTCTCTTACGTGATTACACCAATAGCAGTAGTAATTTCTAGGAGAAGAGAAATTACAGGAAAATTCAAAGCACCATTTTATCCTGGACTACAAATAATAGCAGTAGCTCTTTCATTAATAGTTACAGCGTCATTAGGAAAAGAATCATTAATGCTAGGAGTCCTATCTTTAATTATCGGCTTATTAATTCACGAAACTCACGTACAAATTAATGTAATAGAAAAAGGAAAAAGACTAAACCCACACGGAAAAATATATTAACATTTATTCTTTTCAAAAAATACGATAATATCAGAAAATATCTTTATTAACTCTGGGTAACAAATTTACCTATGGACAGATTTCCAACATTCTTATTAAGTGAAGAAAGAAAAAAGATAGAAAACCCAGAAAAATACATACCATTCTTAATAAGTAAAAACGACACAGTAGCAGAATTAGGATGTGGACCAGGATTTTATTGTCAATATCTAGTAGAGTATGCCAAAAAAGTATATTGTGTAGATAAAAGAAAGGAAATGATAGAAATAGCTAAGAAAATAGCTAAGAACGCAATATTTTTAAATGAAGACGCTTCAAACACTTCAATACCATCCTCTTCAGTAGACGTTGTACTATTTGCTAATTCATTCCATGATATGAAAGACAAAACAAAAGTAAAAGAAGAAGTAAAAAGAATATTAAATAAAAAAGGAAAAATTATCATAATAGATTGGAAAAAGGAAGGCACACCATTCGGTCCTCCAGAAAGTATCAGAATGAGCAAAGAAGATTACGTAAAAGAATTCTCGCCCGAATTTAAACTACAAAAAGAATTTGAAGTAGGACCATATCATTATGGCTTAATATTACAAAGAGAATCAGATTAAATCAGTTTTCCGCAAATTCTTCAATTCCTCCTTTATTGATTCAATCTTATTTAAATCATCATCAGATAAGTATTTTGAAATCCATGAAAAATCTAAAGATAAAAGTAAATCGATTATATCATCCTTCTTAGCATTCTTACTCTTCCACTCATCAAACAAATTCAACGCATTCTTAGTCATGTTTAAAATACTTGGATATACTTCATTTAATGCTTCAGCAACTTTTATCATATCTTGTTTAGGTACAGCACAAGGAGTAGATTTATTGTGAAGATTATGCTTCATAGCTAAAGACTGTAACATTCTCCTTAACGATTTGTAAGCTCTAAAAGCTGACAAGGCATACTCTTTATTCTTTACTCGCTCATAAGATACGATAAAATCCTTAAAACTCATTAAAGCGTATTGTCTTTCGCTCCTAATTGGCATATACTAATTATATTAGGAGATTTTAATGTGTTTTACTCCTTCAAGGAATTCTTACAAATAAAAAAATTACCAGTCTAGTATGAATTTCTATCAAAAAATTTTTATAATTTATAAAAACGATAAATATTTCAATTAACCTTTCAAGCGCAAAGCTTAAATAGAGAAAATACAGAATACTATATAGCACCTCAAAAGAGCAATGAGGTGCCCTATTCACCCATATGAGAAAAAAGAATATGCACATAAAAAAGATTTGGTTATTCATCTAAGCAAATCTAAAATTGAATATTGTCCAGTATGTAAATCTAAAATTGACGGATATACAATAAAAGGATTGAAAAAACACCTTATTATGTGCAAAGATGACGAACATAAGAAACTACTCAAAGATTTAGAAAAAATTTTCGGAAATAAAGGATTATTTAAGAAGAAAAGAATTTCACATAAGACTGAAAAAATATAAACTATGCATTCATAATTTTCTTGTGATTTACGCTTACCCTAGCATATCTGGCGTGGAATACTTGAAAACAATAGATGATGAAACCCAAATAAGAGAAATAAATTCATTAGATCAAAACTTATTCCCAAAAGGTTCCACACTCATAATCAGAGGAGATTATCTCAAACTAAAAAATACAATAGATATAAATAGATCATTGAATAATTTTCTAGATTTTATAAATAACGGAGGAAAAGTAATATGGATAGGTGCACCATTTAAATATATTTACGTAGATAACCTAACTCAAGCAAAAGAAACCATAAAATGGTTAAAAGAAAACTTTGAAAAATTTTTAGGAATACAAAACTTCTACATAGGATACAGTAAGGAAAAAGGCTATTACGTAGAAACCAAACTAAAATTTCTAAATGACCTAAATTCAATTTGCGAAGAAACAAAATTTTCAAGCTTTCTAGGAATAATACCACAAAAAGCAGACGGAGTACCATTAGGAGACAAAATAGTACCTTTCAACATATGCAAATCCTCTCAAAACCAAGAATACACAACATCATATTCAATAATTATAGGAAAAGGACAAATAATTAGACCATTTATTAACTTAGACATACAAACAAGCCAAGTATTAATAAGCTTAATAATTAGAAGCATAAGCGAATCAGTAGCAAACATATTCACAAACAAAGTTAGATTAGACCTCCTAGGAGATTACTTAATAGACTATGCTCAATCAATTTCCCTTTATATAATGGGATACTATTCTTCAGCAGTAGTAGTAATAAGAAAAATATTAGAAAACATAATCATAGAAAAATACTTAGACAAATTATGCCAAACACTCAAAGAAAGAGGAATAAACGTTGAAAATTCCTGCATGGAAATCAAAGAACTCAAAAAACCAGTATTATACACTCTAGAAAGAGAAATTTTAGGAAAAATAAGCAAAATAGATAATCAAACAAAAAACGAACTACTATTCCTATTAGACAAACTAGAAGACCTAAGATTGATAGGAAATTTTGGAGCACACAAAAAAGTCAAAAATAACGACGCACTACACGCAATAAACGAAGCACCAGAACTAATAGAAAGATTAGAAAATTTAATTGCAAAACTAGAAACTAATTAGATGAAAGCAATCATACCAATAGGATCACCAATAAAAGTATTCGAAACAGCAGTAACAACAATATTAAGAACAGCAGAAACATACACAGACAACATACTCATACTTTATCCACCTTTTACATCACCATACGTCAAAGACATAATAGAATTTTTAAGCCAAATTACTTCTCTAAAAATAGAAATCAAACAAATAGATTACAGAATAAAAGATGAAGAAATAGATAAAATACTATCAGAAGCAGACTTACTAATACCCTCAGCATCATCAGTAATATACATAATAAAACTAGTAGAAAGAGCAACAAAATTAGGAATCAAAATAGACCACATAATGTTCCCCTTCGGAGCATGGTACACCCTATATTACCCATTTATACCTAGATTCATAGTACCATTCTTATCAGGGAAAAAAGAAACAAAACACATAGTAAACTACGAAAAAGCAAATAAATCAATAGACCACTGGCTAAAAGGAAGAGAATTAAGCAAAATCATAGCAAAAATATCACTAGAATTTAATGCAAAGGAAAATAAAAATTACAGCATAAACGACGAAGTAAACATTTGCATAGGAGAAGACCTAAAACTTAAAGACGATAACAATTGCTTGATAAAACTCAACAAAAAAGGATTATTCTTAAATGACGTAAAAACAACACCAAAAGAAATCCTAGAAAAAACATTCCACGATACCGAAAGCCTACCATTCATCCTAGGATTCTACAATATAAAAGCAAAAATAGATGAAAAAGAATACGACATAAGAGAACTATTAAGAAAATTTAGAGGAATAGTAATAGATACAAACCTGATATACAACGGAATCGTATTTTATCCAGATATACAAACATACCTACCTTACTGCGCATACATTGAAATAGCAAACAACAAATCAAGCTTCAAAAAAACCAAAACAAAACAAATAGCCAACGACCTAGCCTGGATATACGTACAAGAACTAATGAATAGATCAACAATAATACCAACACCAGTCTTCTTCTGCGACGCAATAATACCAATGATAGATCCACTCCTAATAAAAGACACACTAATCCTAACATCAGACCAATCAGCACTAAACCACTGGAAAAACGTAATAACAAACGCAACAGTAGGACAATTAGTATTAGAAGAAGAAAAAGACTTCAACGACCTATCCTTTTCCTTCTTACTTTTATACTGGATACTCAAAGAATACAACAAATGATCGTATATACCAAAAACGAAATCATCATCTTTCCATTAATTTTAATCCTCTTCATTATAATGATTGCATCAGTTGTAATAAGTTATATCGCAGTAGGAATAACTTTTTTGATATGGTTAGGAATTGTAGCATATTCAATTTATTTAGTAATATACCCACCAATAAAAACAAACAATAAGGAAATAAGAATATGGAAAAGAAAAATAGGAACAAATAAAAATAAAATAAAATGGGAAGAAATTACAGACATAAAAATAATACCTACAAAATTTTCTAACCTAGAAATATACACTAAAGATAGTAAAATTACGGTACATCAAGTATATAAAGCAGAAAAAATCCTAGAAGAATACGAAAAAATAGTAGAAGAACAAAAAATCTAAATTAGTGCTATTTTAATACTTTACTATTCTGTGACAGTCTAATCAGAGAAGAGCTTATTTCAAATATTCTCTCTACAACTAAATCTAAACTACAAAATCAAAGACAATTACTTTTAACTAGAAATGATAAGTTTGAAAATCAATAATACAAGATTATAACCAAAACATTTACTGAAAATTCTTTAGCTAAATTATAATTAACGCTAAGCAAAGCATAAATCTTACTAGAAGCTTTCCCATATTTACCACCTAAAGAATTTCATAATATAGCAAAGCTCAAAATCTTTTTGGTAATATTTATTAATTTTATTATTCTTTGTAATTAACAAAATAAACTTATTCTACCATTTCCACTCCTAGAATATTTCCATAATATGCTTGAATTTGGAATGGAGCAGACTTAAATGCAATAAGTCCAAATTTGGAATATACTTTTGCTATTTCCCAACTATTAGCATGCAAAGAGGTAATATTTGAACTCCATAGAAAACCATTGGAATATGGCATTGGTTGATCAAGAAATACTCTAAAATATGGATGAATAACATCAGGCAAATTAGCATTCTTAGGAGTATAACTTATGTTAACTAGCATAGCATAAACATAATTATCATATTTAAAAATTTTCAATACGTGAATAGAGATAGAATCATAATAATAAGTATAATTATAATGGAAATAAAATGCAAAACTAACTATTAATACTATAGAAATCAAAGTTATGCCTACAATTCTTCTCGTATCTACACTAGATCTACTTTCACTCTTTACATTGCTTTCATTTTCCTTATCTATATAATTAAGCAAAGGCCAATATATTAAATAATTCCATAAAACTCTATACATCATAAAGAGCATAAAATAAGGAAATGAAGTCCATGTATTTCTAAACTTTTCATAATAAAAGATAAACAGAATTAATTCTAATAAACCTATAATACCTACTGCTACTGTAAAAAACTCAGGGTAAATAAAAAACATGCCATTAAAAGAAAAAATTGAAGGACCAAATCCTATACCAATCAAATTAGCAGTTATAGGATAGAAGAAGTCATAAAAATAGTAGCTAGGATTTAAAAATATAAAATAACCATTAAAAACCAAGAAAGTCACAATAGTATAAATTAAAAACTTACTAATACTCTTTCTCTCTTTATAAAGATAAATCAAATAGAAAGGAAAAAGAAACAATGGAACTTGCTTCAAAGAAACAGCAACGCCATACATAACACCCTTAAGCCTTATATCACTAACAAAAAGAGAAAAAGAGACAAAAAACAACCATATAATATCAGTAACTCCACCTTGAGCATAAAAAAGATAATTAGCATTAAGAAAAATAGAAGAAATGAAATACGGGAAAATACTGATTTCGTTCTTTTTCCCTAGATAAAAATAGTATAGGAAAATAGTAGCAAAAAAGAAAACAAGTATAGTATAGTTGGGAGAAATGCCTAATAATAAAGCTGGAATTTGAATCAAAAAAGATAATGAGGGATAATTTAGATTAGTAACTACACCACCAGTAGTTAATGGAGTACCAAAAACTTGCTCAGCGTAAAATGCCGCACCATGGTAAAAAACCGAGTAAACGTTAGCAGTATTTATAGGATCATAAGGATTTAATCCATGAAGAAAAAGATAGGCAGAATAATAATCTATCATAATTTCATCAGTGCCAAAAAACGGATGAGCATATTTAACAAAATATAGTACAAAAGAAATTATATATACCATAATAGAAATCTCTGAAAGCAAAGAAGTGAAATATCCAAATACAACAAATAATGCTAGAAGTAATGCGATAATTAAGGAGAAGAAATGAAAATACACCGAATACAAAAATATAGAGGCAATTATTTCAGTTACAATAAATATATTCATGTACCTAAAATTTAACTTGATAAAAAGCATCAATCCAGCAATAATAAGTAAAGATAAATTTAAAATAATTAATAATGGATTAAGATAATTAGGTTCTGAAAAGATTTGCATTGTGAATATAATAAATAACTGTGAAACATTAGTGGCAAGAGCTTGTCTCTTATCCATTTCTTAAACAATCTATTAAATAGGGATAGATAAGCTTATTGAAAAAAGATAAAGTTATTAAAACTTGTATTTTATATAGAGAGTTAGTAGAATAAAATCCTATAATAATAAATATTTTGCATATATTTTTAAGGAGATCAAGTTTTAGCTGCCGTTTAGTGATTAGTAATGTAATTTTTAATAATAAAGTAAATATATTCAACTTATGTCTATTTTTGAAAAATTAATTATCTTCTAACGAATAACGACTGGACTATCCGTTAACTTCTACTTAATGTATTTCCTGCTAAGCGTTTTAAGCTATTACGAGAAAAATGCATAAAGTTGCCATAATGTTATAAACGGTATTAATACTATACAACCAATCAAATATCCTATGAAGTACCATTTTCCAAGCCTTAAATTATAGAAAGCTGGAAATGCTGCAAGGGAAAGGCGAGGTACTGAAAACGCTGGAATACCACTAACAAAAAGTAATGGAACAAAAGCTAGAAGACAGTACGCTAAATAAAAATATTTCTCTTTAATATTACTTTTAATAAATAAAAGTATTAAACTAAGGAAAAATATTTCAAAAGCTACATTTCTAATTATATAATCACTTGGAGTTAGGCTTAATCCCAAAATATGAAAATGATTCAACTCAACAGAATGATAAAGCCATATATCCTGGCTAATAGGGTTGGAAAATTGTACATTCCATATATACTTTTCTAAATTAAAATAAGTGAATGGAGAGCCAGTAGCAATATAATAACCGAATAGAATTAGAAAACCCGTAAATATTGGTAAAATTATAAAAATATAAAATTTCTTTCTTAATTCAACAAAAAATGAGGGAAGAGTCCAAGCAATACTATAAAAATTAAGTAAGCTTAAACTGAAAGATAGTGAAGATAATATCACATTATTATCATTTTTCTCCTTCTTCAATATGTAAAAAGTTAAGGCTAAGAAAGTTAAATAAAATACGTCAGAATAAGGAATAGTTGAGAATACTACATATACTGGAAATATTTCCAAAAGTAGAGCAGTCTTATAATTAAACGTCTTATATACTATTATAAGGAAAAATATAACTTATTATATTAGTAATGAGAAAAGCAGAAAGAGGATAACTTCCAGTTAGAAATGTTAAGTAATGAATAAGATAAGGGTAGACAGGTGGAAAAGCGTAATTACTTCCAGAATAACCATATTCCGCAATTTGCTCGAACCTTAAGGAATCCCATTTAGTTGTTAAGAATAGAAAAAAACTTGATCCTTTAAGTATGTACACTGGCAATATAACGAGAACCTTCATTAGCGTTAGGTAAATTAATAGTCTTATTACATCATTATTGATTGATTTAATAAGGCTCATTTAGTATACTTCTAACGTAAATTATCTATAAAAATTTTTCTAGAAAGCTAAAGTTTTTTCAAAGCTACAAAACAATATCTTGTAGGTTAAACTATAAAAACAGAATGAATATTATACATTAATAAAATACCTTTTTAATCTTTTTCATGAGTTAGCTAGAAGACTAACATAGTCCTTCTATCCTAATCTTTAAAAATTATTTACAGTTACCTAGATTATAAAGATCTTCAATGTAAAAACACTGTAGTGCTCTATTTGATATATAAATTTTTCTTTAATAAAAGTTAAGGCAAAAAATATATATAGAAGATTCTAACTATTATTCTTGATGAAAGCCTTACTAAGAGCAAAAAAGAGCAAAAAAGGTATATCTGGAGCAGTAACAGCGTTAATATTAGTTATAGCATCAGTAATAATAGCATTAGTAGTAGTAGGATTTGCATTCGGACTATTCGGAGCATTTGCAGGAAAGTCAACAGTTACCCAAGTAGGAACAGGTACAATAATTCCCTGTAGTTCTGGTGGCACATTAACATTTACATTATCATCCTCAGGTAGCGCTACTATTACTTCAGTGCAGTTAGCTGGTACAACTTATTCAGGATCACTGAGTTCATCTACATTAACTGCTGGAACCAATAGTATAACTGTAACTTTTAGTAGTGGGACATTTGTACCAGGCAATACGTATGATTTTGAAGTAACATTAGCAGATGGAACTGTAGTTACAGTAACTGCACAAGCAGTATCATCATGATCATAAATGCAATAAAAAGATAAAAATTTTTTATTTAAAATACTTTTTTCTATTTTTTAATCCATTAGAGAGAGACGATATATTCTATATTAAGGTGATAAGTATGCCTATAAAAAATAAGATTTCGATTTTGTTCTTACTTTTGCTACTATTCTCTATTGTTAGTTTACAAGCAGCTAGTATTAATATGAATGAAGCATCTACAACAAACGAAAATATCTCTGTGGGATCTTTTTTCCTTTATAACGTCACTGATTATATGGTATTGCCTAATGGTAGTATAACTATTTTTAAGCAAATGGATTTATTTAGAATTCTAGCAATATATTCTAATGATACTATTGAAGTCAGCGAAACAATATATAATGTAAATTCTACGAACTATTTTGCTCCTTTTATTTCTTTAAGCAATGCTTCTGTACCAGTTTCTCTCTATTATATTTCTCCTTCTCTGTTAGGTAAAAATGTGAGTAGAGGAGGAATTTTACTGCAGTATGTTGGCAAAAATGGTTTGTATGAATATAGGAACATTTCTGGAATGGATGGTATAAGCTCTATTCTAACTATGTGGTTTAACAATCAAGGAATAGGAGTAAAAGTGAATAGCGTGGAATTAGGTACCTCTTACCAGTTAGTAGATAACTCTACTTCAATTTTGTGGTTGACTAACTATAATAATTCTAATATTACTTTACCGTCTTTTAAAGGGTATACTTTGGCTCATACTTTAGCTTATAATATTTCTGCTAATTATGAGCACAGTGGGTATTCATTAGGTAAGAAAATTATGGAATATATTACTATAATTGGTATTATAGGGATTATAGTTATTCTCATTTTTAGGAAATAGTTATTCTCGTTTTAGTCGTTTTGTATTTAACACGTTAGCTAATACTTCAAGAGTTTGAGATTTATAAAAATTATTTCTTAGCTTATTTGTATTGTATTTTACTAGATAATGGTTTATAGTATAAAGGAATTGTTTTTCTGCTAAAAAGGTGAAGGAGTTAGTTTTATAATTTTCCTGTCTTTTCTTTCCTTAGGTTGAGGGTTGGTTTATCTTTAATTTTAGTTTCTTTAGTTTTAATTATTTCTAGTATTGTTTTGGCTTTTATTTCTATTCAATCGACTTATTTTGAAGTAGTGGGTTTTTCTTATGGTAGTGTTGCTGTTCCTCCTTCTTATGGGTCTTATCCTTGGGCTATTTTGACTCATGGTGAGCCTAAGGCTGAGGTTTATTTTAATTCTACTACAATTTATCTAAATAAAATAGAAAATTATTCTTTGCCTTACCGTACGTACTATGTGTATGTAGTTTATGGTTATGTTCAGCCTTATGCTTATCTTTCAATTTTTTCCTTATTTTTGGTTAGTGTTGGTTCTTTGATTGGTTTTAAGGCTTCTGTTCTTTATTTTCAGTCTTTGAAGATTGGTGATTTGGTTAGGGGTTATGCTGTTGGTGGTTCTTTGCGTAGGTATATATTGAAGAGGGGTTCTAGTTCTTTGATTTCTCTTTTTCTGGTTTTTCTTGTTGTTTATATTTTGGAGTTTCTTCATGGTAGGAATGCTTTTTTGTCTTTGGTTCATTTTCTTTCGTTTAATGCTGGGGTTAGTGGGTATTTTGGTGTTTCTGTTAGTTCTTTGATTTTGACTTCTTTGAGTTATACTTCTTTTCTTTTGTCTATAACTTTTGGTTCTACTGTTTATTTGACTTCTTTTCTTTCTGTTTATGGTTTGACTGGTAAGATTGGTAGGGTTTTATCTTATTGGAAGTATGTTGGTACTGCTTTGGCGTCTTGGGTTTTGGCTATTGTTTTGCTTTATGTTTTTCATTTCTTTCTTCATATTTTTCCTTATGGTTCTCCTTCTGGAAATGTTTTTTCTTATGTTGTTATGCCTTTTCTTTCTCTTTTCTTTCCTTTTGTAGGTATTTATTCTAATAGGTTGCTTAAGGCTGTTTTTAAGAATGATGTTTATTTTATGAAGGGGCTAGATTCTAAGATTATTATTTATCGTCATTATTTGGGTAATGCTAGTGTTTTGATGTTGTCTTCTATTTCTTCTGCTTTTATGGAGATGTTGGTTGCTGAGCTTTTGGTTGAGGGTATTTTTGGATGGCCTGGTTTTGGTGAATTATTGAAGATTGCTGTTTTTAATGGGGATTATAAGGTAGTTGAGGGTGTAATGTTGACTTATTCTACGATTGAAGTATTGTCTTCTTTCATAACAGATGTTATTTATGGTATTATTGATCCTAGGGTGACAAGATGATTAAGGAGGTTCTTTTTATAATTTTTGTTGTGTTTAGTGTTTTCTTTTCTTTTTATCAATTGCCTTCTGGTCCTTCTTTGTCTCCTCCTAGTGTTTCTTATCCTTTGGGTACGTATATTAATGGCGAGAATATGATTAATGTTAATGCTAGGGCTAATGTTGATACTTTGATTTTTGGTTTTGTTGTTGGTGTTTTGGAGGTTTTTCTTTCTTTGGTTTATGGTGTTGTTTCTGGTTTTAGGTTTAGGGCTGTTATGGTTAGGTTTTTGGATTCTCTTAATACTATTCCTAGGATTCCTTTTCTTTTGTCTATTGCGCTTTTTTACGGTACTCCTACTGGAAGGTCTTTAATTGGTAATTTTTTTATTATTGCTTTGACTGTTGGTTTGACTGGATGGACTTATTATGCTAGGCAGATTAGTGAGATTGTTTTTAAGGAATATTCTTTTTCTTATTCGTCGTTTTCTGTTATTTTCTTTATTTTTCGTAGGATGTATAAGGAGTCTTTTAGGTTTTTTGTTCCTGCTATGTTGGATGGTATTTCTACTTTTACTGCTATGGGTGTTATAGGTGGTGTTGGTGATCCTAATTATCCTACTTTGACTACTTTGTTAAATACTGCTTCTGGTCTTCTTCCTGATTATTGGCTTTTCTTAACTCCTGCTATTTTCCGCGGTATTCTTTTAATTCTTTTGATTTCTTTAAGTAAGTGATGTTGGAGTATAAGTGTGTTAGTATAAAGGGGAAGTTAAATTGTTTTTGTTTGTCTGTTAGGGAGGATTCTGGTATTTTAGGGGAAAGGGATAGTGGTAAGGATTTAATAATTAAGTCTACTTTCAATTTAATTAAATATGATGGAGAGATTCTTCTTCATGGTAGGAAGATTAGTAAGGAGGATTTTTGGACTAAGGTTTCTTCGGTTCTTTATAATCCTTTTGACATGTTTGATCCTATTTATGATATTGCATCTCATTTTGTTGAGATTGCTGTTAGTCATTCTGTTTATTCTTCTGACGTAGCTGTTGAAGTGGCTAAGGATTTGCTTAAGAGTATTGGAGAATCTGAGGATGTTCTTTATTCTTATCCTTCTAAGTTGACTCCTTTGAGGTTGAAGAAGGTTGCTTTGGTTTTGGCTTCTTTTCTTAATCCTGAATACATTCTGATTGATGATATTGAATATGGTTTGAGTGAGATAGGTAGGGGTGTTATTGTTAATACTCTTTTGGATTTGAAGTCTATAATTAATTCTAACTACGTAGTTTTTGATAATGATCCTGCTGTTATTTCCAGGCTGTCTTCTTATGTTGTTGTTTTATATAAGGGAGATATTTTGGAGGAGGGTGAAAACGTTGTAGAATATCCTTTTCATCCTTATACTATTGATTTGGTTTCTAAGTCTTTATCTGATGAGAATAAGGTTAATGAAAGGGGATGTTCTTATTCTTATAATTGTAGGTTTTCTACTTTGAAATGTAGGGAAGTTAAACCTAATTATGTAAATGTTGGAGGTAGGCTTGTAAAATGTCATGGTTTTTAGAGAATGTTAATTGTGTTATAGGAGAGTATGGGATTTCCAAAGTAAGGAATGAGGTAATTAAGGAATTAAAAGATGGAAAGAGGAAAAATAAGGGCGAAGTTACTGCTAATTTGTCTTTACGTAATTTAAGGGTAATTGATTCTAATTTTATAAATTCTTTTTCGGATTTGAGGGTGAAAGATATTTTGAATATTTATAATAAGACTTTTGGCTCTGGAAAGAATGTTGATTTTTGGTTAAATTTTTTCTCTTTACCTTTAGAAGAAATTAAAGGTAATCTCTCTGAATTTAATAAATTTAAGTTAGAAATAATGAAGATATTTTTTGGAGATACTAAAGTAGTGTTGAGTGAGAATTTTCTGGAAAATATTGAAGAGCAGATGAAGGACAAAGCTTTGAAGTTGTTGTTAAAATCTGTTAGATATACAAAGTCTAAACTTTTGATTTTTATGAGTTCCACTGAATATTTGTCTATTTGTGATATTATTTATTTAATTTATGGTGATGTTATAGAGGTAAGTAGGAGGAAGAGTTTGATTCATCCTTATGCTGAAATTTTAGGTTCTGTGTTAACTGTTGGCAAAGGTAGGTTAAATGTAAGGGAGATAGGTCCTCCTAATAAGGTAGGATGCGGTTATCATGATTATTGTCCTTACGTTATGCAAATATGCAGAGTTAGGAAGCCTGAGCTTATGAATGGTGTTGCTTGTTTTAAATATAATAAGGAAATCAGTATAGTGTGATAAAGCATAAATACAAATCTTGCCTTTAATAGTTCTCAAATTCAATTCATGAAAATATTACTAAATCTTTATTTTAGATAACAGAAAAGAATATGAATTAAAACTTAGAAGTTAATTGAACTTTATGAGAGAAAACATTTGTGGAAAAGTTAGGCAATACTGAATAGTGATAATACCCATAAAATTCACTCTTCTGCAATCTAAACATACAAAAACTATTTTTTGTACTCTTTGTTCTTGTTTTAAGGGTTAAGATGGTTGATTTCAAGCTTTTTCTTGCATTAATTTTTGTAAATGAGATAGAGAATAAATTTATATCACGATTGATTAAAATTATGGAACAGCTTTTTATTAATTTTGATTTATTTTTAAGGAGACGATTTTAAGAACTACTGTATACGGCCTCGTCTTTCCGTCATGTTGTCTTCAAGACGCCCGTACTAGTAATCCAGCACTTCGGGAAATATTATCTCGTACTTAGTCATGAGGTTCTCGTTGTAATTCGTCCAATAGTTAGTGTATCTCCTTATTATCTGAGAAGATAACTATTATGGCTATTACGTAGTTTTAAGGTTAACCTTGAAGAAACTCCACAAACAATCTTTTATTATTCCATATGTTTCTTCTCTCTTCTGTTCTTTATTTCAAGTCCTTGAAGGTTTTTCTTTTTCCTTTCCTAGCTTCAATTACACCACCTATAAAGAGCAGTACCGCGGAAATTATAAAGAGAGGGATTCCATAGATGATTGCATCTGCTAATATTGTGATGGATAAAGAAGCGAACTCTTTGAGGTATCAACGTACTCGAATAAAATAGGCAAAGATTGCGGTAATGATTCCTCTACATTAAATGATTTTCCTAGTATATTAAAGGGGTAATCATAGTTGTAGATGTAGATGATAAATCACTTATGTCTTTTTCTCTTATTGATATTTCTTTATTTTGTTCCTTAAGAGTGATAGAAATTTTGTTTATATAATTATATCTTAATAATTTAGGATCAAGATTGTTTATATTACTTAATCTAGGCCTATCAAGTGTTTCAAAAGTTTCTCTCCTAGTTAAAAGATAGGAAATTTTATCTCCTCCTACAATAGAATCTTTTCCAATAATAGGATCTTTCAAGGAATCCGTGAGCGATGTTAAGTATAATGCTTCCAAAATAGAAGACTTACCAGTATTATTTCTTCCTATAAATACATTTATATCTCCAAAATTTTCTATGTTAAGCTCTTTAATCCCTCTAAAGTTATTTATTGAAATTGATGTAATCATTATATTATAAAATACTCCGAAAAATATAAACCTGGTAGATTAGAGTGAGTTTTTTATGCTAGCTGATACAGAGTTCAATCTTTTAGCCTAAGACAAAAAATTATGTTATTTCTATTAACTTCTCGGATTTTCTACAAAATTTTTATTTCTATTTATATTTTGAGACTATAAGGGAAGTATAATAATGCTTTTTACTTTCTACTCTATATAGTTTGGGGGGCAAAGTAGTTTGGGGGGCAAAGTAATCTTTTCTAAAAAACCTAGATATTCACTTGAAGAAATATTTGATAGAGAAGAGGAAATCAACCAATTATCTTTCTTATTAAAGAGAGGAGAATGGGTTATTATATTGGGACCAAGAATGAGTGGTAAAACAAGTATTGCATTGGCAGTATCTAATTACGTAGGAAAGAAAGTAATTTACGTTGACCTAACGAAAGTAAAAGGATTAAAAGATTTCACAGATAGATTATATTTTTCAATTCCTAAAAGTATTTCAGATAAAGTGAAAGAAACTTTAGAAACAATAGGTGTTAAAATAGGTCCTGCTTCTCTATCTTTTAAATTGAAAAATTCTATAGTGCTAGAATCTATTCTAAAAAGCGTATGTGATTCTACATTAATTCTTGACGAAGCTCAATATTTAAACCAAGGTATAAATAATTTAATTCCAATTTTTCATAATTTGCTTAATTCTTGCTCTTCTCTCTCAATTATTTTCACGGGTTCAGCTATTGGGTTAATTAAGACTATCCTAGAGCAGAAAGGAGAAGAACCATTAGCTGGAAGAAGACCTACTGAAATAGTTCTTAAAACCTGGAAAGAGAGTGTAGCTAAGGAGTACATAAAAAGGGGATTGCAGAACTGTAATGTGAATTTTAAGGATGAAGAAATAGATGAGGTGATAAGTGAAGTTGGTACTTTAGTTGGTTGGCTAAATATTTATGGTGTTAATAGATGCGTAAAAAATCATGAAGACGCTTTGAAAGAAACTATAGAGGAGGGAATTAATATTGCTGTTAAAGAATTAGATACCGTAGTTGAAAGGCAAAGATGGAGGGTAAAAGCGTTAAAAATGCTTTGTGAGGGAGCTACGTGGACTGAATTGAAGGAGAAAACTAAGGTGTCAACACAAACTCTTTCCAATTTTTTAGATAGACTTAACAGGGTTTACTTACTTTCAAAAATAGAAAGAACTTATTACATTTCGGATCCTATATATAGAAAAGCGATAATGAGAAAATGAATTAGTTAGCAAAGATGGTATAACTCATTTTAGTAATGAGGAAAACATAATTTAGTTTTATATGTCTAACTGAACAGATAAAAACTTATCTGCTATTTTAATTTTAGTAAAATTGACAAAAGGAATATTTTTATTGATGTTAAAAAATTGGTTCTATCGGCTCTTATTGATGGTTATTTTTATCTCTGATTTATCATGTACTTTTCAAGATGTTTAATTAATTCAACTAATGTATGAATCATTCGGATAAGTATTTATACTTTAGAAAGTATCTATAATTATGGTTCAGAAAAGTATAAGGATAAGAGAAGCTAAAGATGAGGATTGGAGAGAGATTTATTCTCTTTATACTAGGTTATCAGATGATGATCTTTATTTGAGATATTTTCATTTTTATAGACCTTCAGAGAATGAAATAAAAAAGTTAGTATCTTTAAAAGATCATGTAACAGTTATTGCTGAGGACGATAAAATAGTAGGAGAAGGAAGTATTTATGAAGATGGAGAATTCTCTTTAGTTGTCGATCCACAATATAGAAGGAATGGTATAGGTGCTTTGATAGTCAAAGAGTTAATAAAGAAAGCAAAGGAACTAGGTCTGAGTAAAGTAAGATTTTATACTTTGCCTGAAAACATAGCAATGATAAATCTGGGCAAGAAGTTAGGTTTTAAATTAAGAATAGATGAAGACGAAGTGTATGGAGAACTATGTATAGAGGAAAAGAAAGTTGAAGAATGTTCTAATATAGCATAAAATAAAAGATTAATGAGATCTCTATTCAGATTATTACTTATTATAATAAATATATTCTATGTAATAATTAGGTAATTTCTTTTAGCAGTTTACGGAAAATCTTAACGGTTAAAAAAGATAACGTAAATTCTCTCAATCAAATTATATTTGATTTTAAACTTTTGTCTTTTTATTATAAAAAGTAGTCAATCTTATTTGTGTGTAGATTAAATGTTTTCATAAAGTGTTAGTCTCCGTTAGCTATTCTTTTTGACTAGACTGTAGAAGTTATTCTGATTATTAAAATTTTATCTTAGAATAGGATTTTATTTAATTTTTTTATCTATAAGTAAATATAAGCGTATAAATTTATGGAAAAAATTTAAATTAGGTTGTAATGAAGTTTAATTAATGGGTTCAAAGGTCACAAAAAATAATAAGAGGAAGAAGAAACAGCAAAGTGATAGTAAATTAATTTATATTCCCTTTATAGTTTTGGCTGTAATTTTAGTTGCAATATTTGTAGTTCCAGCTATTACTCATAACTCTCAAGCTGCTTCTGATCCTTTCTTTCAATTCTATAAAGTCTCATCACAAGATTTTGCTTCTGGCAATAATGTTAACGTATATTTTATTAGTTGGTATGGTTGTCCTTTAGGAGCTACAAATTCTTGGGGATTATATATTGCTTTAAGTCATTATGGTGTATTGAATGCTTCTCCTAATTATTCTGATGTAGAACAATTGTCAAGTAGTTATTCTGGTAGAGTTCCTGGATTGATTTTCAATGGATTTACGCCTAACTCTAACGTAAACTTTATTCCTATATATATATTAGGAAGAATATATACTTCAAATGGAACTGCTAGTTTACCTAATGGTACTTTTATTTCAACTAATAATATAATTCCAGTGGAAGAAGCAGAGTTACAGTCTGAATTACCTTCTGGATTATACAATATAATATATCAATACGAATTAAGTGAAAATATGCCTAATCAAGATGCACCAATAGCTTATCTAGGTAATCCTAATCATATTACCACGATGGTAATTATTAGTGGGCCAAAAGGAACTTGGATGTTAATTGGGGATTTGCAATCAGTTGATGGAGGTAATTTGCCAGTAATATTGTCTCAGTCTGGATATACTCCTACTCAAATATTTCAGGCTATAAAGTCCAATGATTTATCTTCCTTATCTATGGGTAGTGCAATACAAGACGAAGCTAATGAATTCTCAAATATTATTAGTGAAGCTAGCTAAATCTTTAATTTTGAGTTTTAATATAAAAATTATTAAATACAGTAGTTATACGCATACAGTATCCTTTTTACTAGGGAGTAAGAGTCATCTTAGTGTTCATAAATAAAAGCGGTTTCATAACTTTAATATAAATGGGGGTTAAGGGGGCGGAAGTCTCCATCAGAAAGGCTGGGAATGGATAGCCCCTTATAGATATATGTAGGAAAAACATTTTTATTTTGCCCTACTTGGCTGTAAGAGCTGGCTGATGAGGGTTAGACTGCCTGTGAATGTTGAACCTCTACTGTATATTACCTAGTGAGGTGGTGTACAGTAAGTTTCCCTAAAGAAGCAGGAAATCGCTAGGTTGGGATGCTCTGTAGTAAGTGTGGAGTAGTTCACACTAATAATGATCAGAGGAGCAATTTAAAAGGCTCAAATAGAATTTTTTCTTCTTCAGATTCTTAGAAAAATCTAAAATTGTGGTTCGAAATGCTTTTCTCCAGTTTCTTTTTCTAGAAATTCCAATATATTTCTTATTTTGTCTAATCCTATCTGATTAGCGTAATCGAATATTCCTTTTGGCCATCCTAGTCCTAATTTACATGATTTGTCTATATCATCTTTAGATGCTACATCCTCTTTTAATAAGAAATAAGCTTCATTCACTGCAGACGATATAATGAAGGAAGGATCTATGATTTTTCCTGAAACTATTTTAGCTGGATGAGTGTAAAATCCCTTACCAGATTTTACTCCGTATTCCTTTTTTTCAAATTTCTCTTTGATTATTTCACAATTATATATTTCAAAACCTCTTTTTGTCATTGAATTCATAATCAAATAATCTACATCTATTCCTATATTATCTTGAAGTAAGAATACTCCCATTGGAAATCCTAATTCTGTTTTTGCTGTATAGTCTACGTCTTCTATTGTAGCTTTCCCTGACTCAACTAGGTAACATGAAGTTTCTAACAATCTGAAAAGTATCCTAGTTACTATAAATCCCGGGATATCCTTTTTAGCTAATACCGGTTCCTTTCCTAAGTTTTTCGTAACTTGAAACGTTTCTTTTACAGTGTTATCTGATGTTAATTTTCCTTTTATTATTTCTACTAGTGGCATTAAAACTGGGGGGTTAAAGAAGTGCATTCCTATTACTCTTTCTGGTTTTTTCGTTGATTCAGCTATTTCACTTATGGGCAAACTGCTGGTGTTTGTTGCTAAGATACCATCCGAAACTTCGTCTGCTTTAGCAAAAATTTTTGATTTTAGATTAATGTCTTCTATGACAGCCTCTACCATGAAGTCAGTATCTTTTAGCGCTTCTTCGAGATTTGAAGTAGTGTGAATTCTAGACAGTATCTGGTCAGTCTCTCCTTTAAGTTTTCCTTTCTTTTGTAATTCTGTTAAGCTCCACTTAATTTTATTTAAAGCGTTTTTAAGTATTTCATCGTTAACGTCGTTTAACCATACTTCGTATCCTGCTATTAATGCAAGTTCTGCTATTCCGTGACCCATAGTTCCTGCTCCTATTACTGTAAATTTGTTAATTTTCATTATGATCATTATATATTTATAATTCTTAACTTAAAAGATTAGTCGATTTCGTGAAGATAAAAGACTAAAGAGAAAGCATATGGTTAAAAGCTTTGAGGAAAATATTCAGTCAGCTGAATTGACTATTTTTATACTCTTGTATCAAAGAAATGAGATATGATTTTATCTTCCTATTCATAAATATATTAAAATTTTTTCTTTAAGAAAAATGTAAAACATAAGATTTTAAAAATGTTAATTTAATAAAGTAATGTATGGTATCATATTCTGAAGTCCGAAAAACTTTCGATTGGAATATAATTATGAAACAGTTTGAGTTGAATCCAATTAATTTCTTAACTAATCATGAATCTGATGCAGTAATAAGATATAAAAACGATGAAAAAAGTAGATTATCTTTTAATGAATTAAGAGTAAAGTCTCTACATCTTGCTTCTTATTTAAGAGAAAATGAAGGAATTAAAAAAGGTGATGTTATTAGCGTTATAGCTTCTAAGAAAATTGAGCAAGTTATAGTTCTTTTAGCTACTTTATCCCTAGGTGCTATTTATCAGCCTCTTTTTACTGCATTTGGTAGTGAAGCTATAAAAATGAGGATTTCTGACGTTAAACCAAAGCTCATCTTTTGTCAAGATGATCAGTGCGATAAAATTGAAGACGTAAAAAAGATTTCTCTTTCTGAATTAGACTCACTTAAATCAGGTGAATTGAAAGAAGTAGAGCATGTTTCTTGGGACGATCCTGTAATACTGTTATATACTTCTGGAACTACGGGCAAACCTAAAGGAGCTTTAATTTCAAAACGACTTTTCCTAAATACTTACGTTTACATGAAATATGGAATAGGGTTGAGAGAAAATGATACTTTTTGGAATGGTGCAGATCCAGGTTGGGCATATGGTTTATACTATGGTATAATAGGTCCTTTACTTTTTGGTAATTCTGTTATATTTTTAGATGAACCTTTTGATCCTAAAAGGACAATGCAATTTCTAGAAGAAAATAAGATTACTAATTTTGCCTTTGCTCCTACAGCTTATAGAATGCTTGCAAGAAGTATTAAGGAAAAGTATAATCTAGTTTTGGATAGAGCAAGTTCAGCAGGAGAACCTCTGAATCCTGAAGTAATAAAGTGGTTTAAGGATAATTATAACTTGTTGGTTAAGGATCATTATGGGCAGACTGAAGTGGGAATGGTAGTATACAACGGATGGGGATATGATGAGGAAGTAAAGCCGGGCAGTATGGGTCTTCCGGCTCCAGGATATGATGTAGATATCATAGAAGAGAATATAGCTGTGAAAAAATGTACTGGTTTTCATTTTCTAGGGTATTTAAATAACTTAGAAAAAACGAATGAAGCTTTTAGAGGTGAATGGTATTTAACCGGGGATAACGCTACTAAAGATGAAGATGAGTACTTCTGGTTTATAGGGAGAAAGGATGATGTTGTGAAAGTTTCTGGTTATAGAGTAGGTCTATTTGAAGTAGAGAGTGTTCTAATTGAGCATCCTGCTGTTTTAGAATCTGCTGTAGTAGCTGACGACGATGAAGTTAGGGGTCATGTTCTTCATGCTTATGTAGTTTTAAAGCCTGAATTTAAGGGAGACGATAAGCTAAAGAAGGAACTTATAGATTTTGTCAATAGCAAATATTCTAAACATGTTCATTTAGAGAAAGTAGATTTCGTATCTAAACTTCCTAAGACTGAAAGCGGTAAGATTCAACGCTATTTACTTAAAAAATAATAACTAATTTTATCATATTCAGATTTTACATTAAACATAGATAAGAATGCGTAGAAATAGTTACTTTTAGAGATTATTTATTTTTGTTAAAGCTTTTTTAGCTACTTAGAATACAATCTTATTGAGTGATCTCTCAAGGGGGTATAAAGTTTTCCACATTTATTAACTATAAATTATACTTATTAATGTATTTAATATTTCATAGGAATTCTTCAATAATTGTTTATATAGATAAATTAAAGTTTATATATTAGTCCATGTTAATTAAAATAAGTACTTTTATTATACTCTAAAGTATTATTATACGATAAAAATGAGAACTAAATTTTATGTAGCCGTATTTATAGCGTTAATTGTAGATATAGTATTATATTCAATTTTTCCGCTTTTCAATAAAGTTTCTCCAGAATTATTAGGTCTACCGTTCTTTTACTGGTATCAAACAGTAATGTTAGTCGTAACTAGTGCTATATTTTTTGGAATTTCATATGGCGTTAAGGAGGCTGAATGAAAATGATAGCTATTCCAAAGTCTAATATAGATGACGCTACGCTTGCAGTCTTTTTAGTACTTTTCGCTGTTTTTATATTCTTAGGTTTTTACGGAGCTAGATGGAGGAAAGGAGATCTAAATAAACTTCATGAATGGGGATTAGCTGGTAGAAGACTCGGGGTATTTACTGTTTGGTTTTTAATGGGAGCTGATTTATACACAGCTTATACTTTCATAGCTGTTCCTGCAGCGCTATTTGGTGTAGGATCACTTTACTTCTTTGCAGTACCTTACGTTGCATGGGCT
Organism: Acidianus manzaensis; assembly: GCF_002116695.1. NCBI lineage: Archaea > Thermoproteati > Thermoproteota > Thermoprotei > Sulfolobales > Sulfolobaceae > Acidianus > Acidianus manzaensis. Next base: position 263,262 of record NZ_CP020477.1, on the reverse strand, counting down.
TTTGGTATTGCATTATTAACTATGCCTAGATTATGGACTGTTTCAAGGAACAAAGGTTATGTTACCGCTGCCGATTTCGTAAAAGATAGATTCGATAGCAGGATGTTAGCTATTATTGTAGCTTTAGTAGGAATTGTTGCTGAATTACCTTATATTGCTTTACAAATTGTTGGAATGAAAGCTTCATTAACAATGCTTCTTCTAGGTCTGGGAATAGGTACTAGTAGTGCTTCTTCTTTAACTTTAATTAATGAAGTATCTTTAGTTATAGCTTTTATTATTCTTGCAGCTTTCACTTATACCAGTGGTTTAAGAGGTGCTACTTTAACTGGAATTTTTAAGGATGCGTTAATATGGCTTACAGTGATAGTTACTATAGTTGCTGTTCCGATAGCTATAGGAGGATTTCACGTAGCATTTTCTGATATACCTGCTTCTAAGGCTCCGCTATTTTCCTCTTTACCAAGTAAGGAAATTCCTGCGTTCTTTTCGTTAGCGTTAGGTAGTTCAATAGCTCTATATTTATATCCTCATGCTATTAATGGTTCTTTAAGCTCTAATAGCAAAAAACAGCTTAAGATGAGTACTTCTTTATTGCCTATTTATGGTATTGGATTAGTGTTTTTAGCATTAATAGGAATTTTAGTATATGCGGTATCTCCTGCATTAAGCGCTATAACTGCCATATCTCCATATATTGGAAAGTCAGCTGCTACTGACTTAGTAGTTCCTGCTACTATAGCATATGAGTTACCAGGATGGTTTGTTGGTATTGCTTTAGTTGGTGTATTTATTGGTGGATTAGTTCCTGCGGCTATTATGGCTATAGCGATATCTAATCTATTTGTCAGGAATATAGTCAAGGAATTTAAGCCATTAGGAGAAAAGACTGAATCTACTTTAGCTAAGTGGATGTCCGCTGTATTCAAGTTTTTGGCTTTAGGTTTTATTTTTGCTGTTCCTGGTTATGCTATAACTTTGCAGCTTTTAGGTGGTATAATAGTTGCTCAAGCAATGCCACCAATATTTCTAGGATTATTTACTCATAAATTAGAGAAATATTCATTAAGTGCTGGGCTTTTGGCTGGTGTGTTTTCTGGTGTTGGTTTATTCTTTTATTCTAAAGAAAGTGTATTTATGGCGACTCCTATAGGTTCCATATATATTGCGCTGATTTCGTTGGCTATTAACTTAATAATAGCTGGAGTAGGTACTGGTATAGCTTATGCATTAGGCTGGAGACCTAAAGCTAAGATAAAGGAAGAGGAAATAACAAAATCATTATAAGGTATTTTCTTTTTATTTTTTATTATTGTTATTTTTGTTTTTCTTAGTTATTTGATAATATTTTTATTATTTTTTTCTATTTTGATTCTTAAAAATACTTCTTTATTTAATAAATCTCTTAATTAAAGTTTTAACAAAAATAACGGTATATAGAAAAAACTCATGATGATTTATGTTATATTTAAAAAATATAAGCTAGCTTACTGAACATTAATTTTTTAAATAATAATAGCAAATGATATTACGAGTTTATCATGAATCGAAATAAATTAATAAAAGGAATAGGCAAAGGAATAGCTATATTAATAGTGGTAATAATAATAGCAGCTGCTGCAGGTGGAGGATACTATTATTATACTATTTCACATCCTAGCAAAAAGGTAGTTACTATAACTTATTACGATGATTTAGCTCCTTCGGAAGCTAAGGCATTTGATGATGTAATAATTCCTGAATTTGAGGCTGCACATCCAAATATCAAGGTTAGCTTAGTTGTTGAAAGTGCGGATGATATTGTAACTAGTATAGAATCATTAGAAAAAGCTGGAGATGTTGGATCAACAGTAATAGCAGAGGATAATATGGTTATAGGGGAATTGCTTTATGCAGGAGATATAATGAATTTAACTCCATATTCAGTTAATATATCAATTCCTAGTATGATTCCTTCTATGACTAATTTAATGCATTATGAGCAACAAGTATACCATGGAATATACTTTATTCCATTTAGGGGAAATATACCATTAGTATGGTACAATACAAGTACGTTTAAGGCTCTTAATTTATCATTGCCTCAAAACTGGAATCAGCTAATGTCTGATGCAAAGATAATTTATGAAAAAACTGGAGTTAAACCCATAATGTTTCAAGGACATGGTGGCGCAAGTACTTCAACTGAATTATATCAATGGATGGTTCAAGCTGGAGGAAACCCATTCGTTTTCAATGATAGTGGAGATATAGAAGCATTTACTTATTTAGATGAATTATCTGCCTATTTTGCACCAAACTATATTCATGGATATTGGGGTAGTTATAAGGGATTAGTTAGTAATGAGTATTACATCTTAGACTATCAATGGCCTTACATATATGCTACAATGGAAAGCGAAGGGTTAAACGTTACTGATGTTGGTTTCTATCCCGGACCTTCTGGACCAGTAAATAATGATCATTTAGTAGGAGGAGACGTATTAGCCATTCCTAAGGGTGCTACTCATCTATCAGATTTATTACTATTCGTAAGGTTCTTATTATCAACTCAAGTACAGAGAGACATTATAACTATATTGGGAGAACCAGCAGTGAATGCTAATGCATATAACAATTTACCATCTAACATAAGTGCACTATTTAAAGCTGAACTAGAAGCATTCCAAAATGCATTCTTTAGAGAACCTGTTCCGTGGATATCAGAATGGAACACTATAGCTGATAAGGTATTTGTCCAGATAGTAGAAGATCATGCTCCAACATCTGAAATTCCATCAATATTAAGTAGTGCAAATGCTGAAATGTATAGTTATTTAGCTACTACATATAATTCTACAGTAGCTCATGAGTATGAAGAAGGAGTATTTGCACCATTGTATGGGTGAACTAAATTGAAACCAAGTTTAAAGTATTTTCTTTTTACTTTACCTGCTATTTTTTATGTAGGATTTTTTGCTTTTTATCCATCTTTTGATGCTATTTATTTGAGCTTTCTAAATTCACAAGGTAAATTCACTCTTGATAATTATAAAGAGTTATTTTATTTTAATATCTATGGTACAATAGAAAATACTATAATTGTAACTGTTGGTGCACTATTAATTCAGCTATTTTTAGCTTTAGGAATTGCTTCTATATTAACTAGGGAATTTAGAGGAAAGAAAGCGTTTTCTACTATATCTATTATTCCACTCGGCGTAGCTACTGTAGTTTCTGCTATAGCTTTTTCTTTTATATTTCAAACTGTTGGAGGATACGCAAATAGTTTTTTGCATATATTTGGTCTAAAAGGAGTGAATTGGTATTCTAATACTCTTATTTCTCTTTTTGTTGTAATGATTTCAGATAGTTGGAAAAATACTCCTTTAGTTACTTTAATAATTCTTTCTGGTATGCTCTCAATTCCTAAGGACTTATATTACGCTGCATCGTTAGATGGAGCAGGGCCTATAAGAAGATTTGTGCATATTACTTTGCCTAATTTAAAGAAATTCATAGCAATAGCATTAATAATAAGGGGTGTTAGTGAATTCAATATTTTTGCATTACCATTAATTTTGATAGGATATCATCCTGCATTATTAACTACTCTAGCTTATGAATTATATTCTACAACTACAATTTACTTATCCTCTGCTGCTGCTGTAATATTATTGGCTTTTATAGCAGTATTAATTGTAATTAATATAAAATTAGGAGGTGGTAGGAAATGAGTAAATTAATATACATAGCTGCAGGTATTTTTACTATTTATTTTTTACTTCCTCTGTATATACTATTAATGATAGCCTTTAGTCCTGCTAAGTATACTATAGAATCAGTATACCCTCCATTATATTTTAAAGGCTTTACGTTGAGTAATCTAATCTATGCTTTTACTCAATATGATTTCATTAGTCCATTCTTTAAGAGTTTGGCTGTAGCTACATTAGTCGGAATAGTAGCCTTAATAATAGGAATTCCAGCTGGTTATGGTTTGAGCAGATTACCGGGAAAAGTAGCTTATCCAGTATTGATTCTCTTATTAATTACTAACATGGTGCCTGGAATTGTGGTTGCTATTCCAATAAGTGCTGAATTCATAAAATTAGGTTTATACGATTCTATACCAGGTTTGGCTTTTGTTCAAGAATTGATAACTTTGCCTTTAGCAGTTTTCATACTACAAGGAACTTTTTCTACCGTATCTAGGGATATAGAATATCAAGCTAAGATAGATGGTGCATCTACCTGGTCATTCTTGAAAAATATTTTGTTACCTATAGCTTCTCCCGGAATTGCAGCTGCGTTTTTAATATCATGGATGTTCTCATGGGACGAGTTCACATACGCAGTTATATTATCTCCAATACATCCTACTTTGCCAATAGAGATTTACATAAACATTACGAGAGGAAATGAATTAGCTGCAGTAGCTTTCTCTTTAGTATTCACTATTCCTGTAATTATTTTAACTATTGCATTACAAAAATATTTAAAGGGTGAATATTTAACTGGAGGGTTAAAATCATGATAGAACTTCAAAATTTATATAAAAAATATGGTAGTAAAGTAGTTATAAATGGAATAACAGAAAAAATAGAAACTGGAGAATTTTTCGTAATATTAGGACCTAGCGGAGCAGGAAAAACTACTTTACTGAGAATTTTAGCTGGAATAGAGAAACTTGATAATGGAAAGATAATAGTTGACGGAAAAGATGTAACCAATTTACCTCCAGAGAAAAGAAATGTTGCTATGGTTTTTCAAAACTATGCATTATATCCAAATATGACAGTTTATGATAATATAGCGTTTCCTTTAAAAATGAGACATATGAAAAAGGATGAAATAGAAAAAAGAATAGATAGAATAGCAACTTTACTAAAAATTAAAGATATACTTCATAGTCCAGTTACAAAAATAAGCGGAGGACAACAGCAAAGAGTAGCTATAGCAAGAGCAATAGTTAGGGATCCATCTTTCTATCTACTGGACGAACCTTTATCTAATTTGGATGCAAGAGTTAGATTTACTGCAAGAGGAGAACTTAAGAGAATTCAAAAAGAGCTAAATGGAACATTTATTTATGTTACTCATGATCAAAAAGAAGCAATGAGCTTAGCAGATAGGATTGCAGTGTTGCATGAAGGGATTTTTGAACAAGTAGGAAAACCAGAGGAATTATATGAATATCCAAAAACAAAATGGATTGGAGAATTTATAGGAGATTTTCCGATGAACTTTTTGCCTGGAAGTATAATCAATGAAGATGGAATTGAAATAGGATTCAGACCCGAATGGACATTATTAGGAGGAGAGTTTAAAGGAATAGTAGAATCAATAGAATCAGTAGGAGAAAACATTTATCTATTCTGCAAAGTAAAAGATAGTTCAGTGGTTATATTTTCTAAACAGAGATACGATGTAGGCGATGAGGTTAGCTTTTCAATAACTAAATATAGAAAATTTAAAGATGGAATATTAATTAAAGATGATAAAAAGTAAAATTAATTTTCATCTAATAAAGATGAGGAAGCTTGTTTTATAGCTTTTATTATATTAACATAACCTGTACATCTACAGATATTTTTTATTGAGTACTTTAATGTTTCATCTCTAGCTTTTGGATCAGTGTTCTTTAAATAATCATACGTAGCCATTAAAAATCCATGTGTACAATATCCACATTGCATTGCAAAATTTTCTATAAATGCGTTTTTTATTTCATCAGCTTTAATTCCTTTAATAGTTCTAACGTCATTACCTATAGCTTGGACTGCTAAGGTTAAACAAGATTTTATTGCCTTTCCGTTAAGTAAGACTGTGCAAGCACCACATTTTCCTTCATCGCATCCTCTTTTCACTTCTTTAAATCCATTAGCTCTTAGAAAGTCTAAAAGGAGTGTTCTAGGTTCAACTATATTCTCAATTTCATTGCCATTTACCTTAATTTTTGCTAAGATTTTTTCATCTGCTTTAAAGGCTACTGGATTTATATTTGAATCTTTTTTCTCCTTTCTTTCAAATATTTCTATTATATCGCTAGTATTATTTTCTAACATATTTTTTATGAAATTTTTAATTATCTTTAGTTTCATTTCTCCTCTAGTATGCACATCATCTAGAGGTTTTAACGAAATTAAAGAAAGTGCTTGATTTGCCATTTTTTCAGGATTATCATAATCCAGGTCTAAAACTATCGGTTTCTCAAAAACTGCTCCTATTCCTATTCTAACCTTATCTTTATTCTTGAATTTCTTCATTGCTACTATTACGTTTGGATAGGCAGATCCTCCTTTTTTAAATATACTAAATTTGAACTCATCGTTAAGGCTCTCCTTATCTATGATTATTTCAGTGATCAATTCGTCTTCTCTTATTTTAGTTTGATAAGGAGATTCGTAGAAGTCTGAAATATCTAGTATTCTTTCTCCTTTAGCTTTACTTAGTTTAATCTTGGCATCTAGAACTAAAAGTGCCGGGTAATAATTAGCTGAAGGGTCTGCATTAGCTAATGATCCACCTATTGTTCCTCTATTCCTCACTTGCAAGTCAGCTATAGTTAGAGCAACTTTTGACAGTGTTTTTATTGAAGCTACTTCGTTGTGAGTGGTTAGCGCTCCTATTCTTAATTTTCCGTCTTCTTCTTTTATATATCTCAAATCTAAATTATTAATATCCATTAAATAATCAAATTTCGATATTCTTAGTTTTAACATTGGAAGAATACTTTGTCCTCCAGCTAATGGTTTAGCACCATCTTTTAAAAAGTCAAAAGCTTCATCTAGATCTTTTACTTTAACGTACTTGAATTTTGTGGGTATTCCTAATGAGAACAAAGCTATCACCTTATAGGGAGTTCAGTAATTCTTTTAGCTATTATTCTAGAAACGGCATTTGCTATCGAGGCTGGAGCTCCCATTATTGGTCCTTCTCCTAATCCATAAGCCCCAGAAGGTAAATACTGAGATTGAGTTTCAAAATGAATAAATTCAACATCCATTCCTAAGGCTTCAGAAAGAGTAGGAGTTTCATAAGAATCAAAAGTTAACGTTTGAGGAATTCCATTTTCATACTTCAATTCTTCGTAAAGAGTTAAGGCTATTCCGTGCATTAAACCTCCATAAAGTTGAGATTCAGCTAATTTCTTGTTAAGGATTTTTCCAGCATCATGGGAGATAACGTATTTTATAATTTTTATCTCTTCCGTAGTCTGATCTATTTCTACTACCGCTAAGTGAGCTTGTATGGAATAACCTAAGGACGAATTTATTTTATCTCCATCAGCTGGTTTTAAGTAAGGAGAATAAAAATACGACGTAACTGTTAATGACTCACTATCTCCGAAAGCGTTAGGATTCCAATGAAAAGCTGACGCTAGTTTCTTTATGCTGACGTTTTTTCTTTCGTCATTTTCATCATAAAAAACTCCATTTTTGAATTTTACGTTTTCAGTCTCTAGATATTTCTTAGCTAGCTTTGTCATTTTTTCCTTTAATTCGTTAACGCCTTTTACTACTGCACTCATAACTATTGGAGCAAATCTACTGGAGTAACTTCCGCTAGCTAAATTCCATGGCTTAGTAGTATCAACTCTATTTTCAACTTTTATTAATGATTCGTCAATTCCTAACTCTTTGGATATGTATTCAGCTATTGTAGTTTCATGACCAAGTCCTTCATTAGTTCCGTTTATGAAAACTGAGATTGAACCGTCAGGATTTACTGAGATTGTTGCGTAATCTCCAGAGGAGGAATGGGGATTTTTCCTATTTTCTAAAGCTAGATCAACGTAACCTAAGTTAGTTCCACTTGGTTCGACTAGAACAGCTATTCCTACTCCTAGGTTTTTTCTCTTTTTGCTTTCCTCTTTCCAATAGATGTATTCGTCTTTTATTGCTGAAACTACTTTTTCGTAATCTTGTTCAGGGTATAATCCACCAGAAGGTGTTTGGTAAAATCCATCCTTAAAATCTTGGAGTCTAATCAAATTCTTTAATCTGATCTCAAGGGGATCAATTCCTAGCTCATCTGCTAACTTATCTATTGCAGTTTCTAAAGCAAAATAAAATGGTGGTCCTCCATATCCTCTGTTTAACCCAGTAGGTGATTTATTTGTTAGAACTAATACGTAATTAGCTTCAATGTAAGGTATGTTATATGCTCCGTTTAAGTTTCCTTGAACTCTAAATAATGCTCCAGGTTCCGGGGGTCTAACGTAAGCCCCTATGTCTTCGTAGAAAGTATATGAAATACCAGAAATTTTTCCTTCTTTATTTGCCATTATTTCAACTGTTCCTCTCCTTTCTCCACCTGCAGAACTAGCTAGAAAATCTTCTGTTCTAGTTTCTGTCCATCTTATTGGTCTTCCAGTAAGTTTAGATGATGCTGCAGCTAAAGTAATATAAGGATAAAGTGAATACTTAGTTCCAAAGCTTCCTCCTATATCTCTTGGAGAATATAATTTTATATTATTAATAGGTAAGTTTAACGCTCTAGAAAGAAAGTAAACCTGGAGCATTGGTCCTTGTATATTTGCCCAGACTTCCATTTCTTCATTCATTCTAACTAGAAGGCCATAAGGCTCTAGTGGCATTGCAGAATGCCTTGAAAATTTGAATTTTTCTGAAATTATTACGTCAGCTGATCTAGGATTTCCAAATTTCATATTTCTTTTCATTGCTATGTTAGACTTTACTTCTTCGTGAACTAGTACTTCTCCTTTCAACGCTTCGTCAATGTTGGATACTGCAGGTAATTCCTGATAATCGATTTCAACGTAATCTAGTAGATCTATAGCCTTATATGGATCATTAGCTAGGACTATTCCTATAGGTTCCCCTACGAACCTAATTTTATCTTTTGCAAATGGATAATATTTAATTGGTGCGTCCACGGTGGTAGGAAATGGATTCACAATTATTTTAGAAAGCTCATTTGGTCCAATTCCTATTCCTCCGTGTGATTTTACTTCATCGAAATTTACTTTTCTTATTATTCCGTGAGGAATAGGGCTCCTATAGATTGCCATGTAAAGTGTTCCTGGTAAGTCTGGTAAATCTGATATGTATTCTCCTTCTCCATTTACTGCTCTTTTGCCTTCTATGTACATAAGCTTTAATTTGATTATATAATTTATAAACTTAATTCCTAAAATTTAAGAAAGAAGATAAAAATAAGAAATTCATAAAAGAAATCTTCTATTTTCTTGATTTTATATATTAGCTATTCTATATTGAATTATTTTCTATTTGAAATAAACCTTGAACATTGTATATTTTATCTATAGTTGTATTCAAACTAGTTATTATTACCGTTTTTATAACTATTGTCAAAGTTACACTTTTCTCATGCTCTATCTGAGCATAAAGCTTAGATGGCATATAAAATGCTACTGAAAAACTATTAGGTTTTCCATCAAATGCATAATAATTATCTATAGGATTTGGAGTATATGTTTTTCCATTATATATAAATTTTATTACATAAAAATAGTAAAAGCATCCAAAATAGCTATGGCTATTTACTTTTAAATTAAAGGAAACTATAGCGGGGTATATTATTTTTCCGTTAGTTATACTCATTGAAATTGATGCGTATGAAGGAACTATTATACTAAGTGAGAATAAGATTAAAACAGCTATTGGAAGTATTAACGATGCAATAATTAGTGTAACTTTCATAGATTGTATTAAGAAAATAATGGTAAATAAAACTCTTCAAAAGTTTACTTAGATATCCTTGTTAGTAGATAGACGAAAATAACTTAATTTCTACGTGAGAGACTTTCTGATCCTCAGATTATAGATTAGACAAGAATGGAATCCTTAGAAGTAGGAATTAATTATATACTCAGCAAGCTTTCTAAAACAATCTCTAAATAATAAAAAATTAATTGATGTTAGGTATACCGTAATATGTGATTTTTTTGTAGAATTTCTCTCTATGCATAACTTCAGATGCTACGCCTAGTATTAATGAAACTATTGACAATAATGGGAAAATGTAAGAAGCTCCTAACAGTATAATGTAAGCAATATTAATGAATCTAAAGTCTTTATTATATTTATTAGCTAATCCTGAATATATTTCCAATAAAGCTAAGATTTCAGGGACTATTAGATATACTAAGGAATGAGTTATGAAGAATCCTATTGGAAAACCTACAATGAATATTGTTCCTATAAATGAGATTGGAGTATCAGCATTATACCATGAAGGTGTGGATTTAAGCATATAAATCATGATTGATGATATTACTGAAAGTGATATCAATATTATACTTAGGTAGTAAAGTTGTGGAATAGCTAGTTCAATTAAAAGAGATAGAAGGCCTAAAGAGCCAAACAGCACCTCTCTGCTTAGCCAGGAAGATTTTAGATTCGCGATGACTCTAACGGCTCTCTCTTTTCTGTTTATGTGAAATATAGAAGGAATTAAACCAATAGCTAAGAGTAATAAACTAACTATTTGATAATAAGGAGCTTTTACTGCTAAGTAACCTAAGGAAATTTCTGATAATATTGTAAACAGTAATAGTTCTGTATGTCTTTCCTCTTTTCTGATCTTTAGAGGATTAGCCTTAATTTCACCTTCTTTTGTATTCTTAATTTCAAGTTTTGGTTTAGTTATTTCAAAAGGAGCGAGGAATTTTTCACCACCGTAATTAGGTTTGCTTAGCCATCCAAAGGCTAGAGCACCAGTAGGACAAGCTTCGACGCATAGAGGTAATCCTTGTTTATTCAATATTCTTTCTCTACAGAAGTGGCATTTGGTCATAATTCCTTCAGAATTAAATTTTGGTTCTTCATATGGGCATGCCCATGTACAATACCCACAACCTATGCATTCATCTTTATTAATGTAAACTATTCCCATATCATCTTTATGAATTGCATTAGCTGGACATACGTTCATACATTCTGGATTATCACAATGGTTACAAGCAATAGAAACTGCAACTTTAGTTCCGTCAATCTGAAATATTGGAAGTTCTCTCCAATTTAATCCTCCGTAAGCTTGATTGCAAGCGTTAACGCAAGCGTTACAGATGATGCATTTGTTAGGATCGAATATAAATCCTAGGCTCTCTTTTTCCATATAATAATATAATTATTTTTACATTATAAAGACTTGTATATAACAATACTTGATTTATTTAAGCAAATCTTTTAAAAATCTAAGTAACGTTTAATTAACAGGAAAAAATAGAATTATATATGGATTTACCTTTCTATAAGTTAGCGTTAGTTAGGAATTTGATAAGTAAAGTTATTGAGGAAAATCCTGAGGATTTAAAAGATTGGGAAATATCAAACGATGTAAGAGAAGATTTATGCTCACTAACAGATGAAGAATTAATAGAAAGCATAAGGGAGACAGAATATATAGTAAATAAGACTTTAAGCGAAGAAGAAATCATGAAGATAAAGGATAAGTTATCTACTCTCTGTCATTAATTATATGCCATACTCCAGATCCTTTAGCTGATAATTCGTCTTTACTATATCCTTCAACATCTACATATGCATATTTTTTAGTTTGCTTTATTACTTTTCCTATAAATTTAAATGGCGGATCTTTCATTTGCTTAATGAATAATATGTTAAATTGAATAGTAAAAGCGTCCTTTACTCCTAAGCTTTTTACTGCGTAACTTCCAGCGTAATCCATAGAAGCGAATATTATCGCACCATGAAGTATTCCTCCTATTCTAGTTAATTCATCTTTATAGTCTAAACTCAATTCAGCAAATCCTTTATCTACTTTAGTAAATTTTATTCCCATAAATCTGAATAATGCTTCATTTTTGTATAGTAATGAATTGAAATCTTCTTCCATCATATCTTTACGCCCATAAATCTATAGTAAAATTGCCTTGCAGCGCTAATTCTTTGGATGTCGTTTGTTCCCTCATAAGTTTTTAGTATTTGAATATCTCTAAGCAGTCTTTCTAAACCTGTTGACACTGAAACTCCGTATCCCCCATGCGCTGTCATAGCTCTTAATATTATTTTTTCAGCAGATTCTGTAGAGTGAAATTTAGCTAAAGATGCTATCATTATGTACTCATTCATTTTTTCTTTTTTATATAAAGTTCCAGCCCAGTAAGTAAGAAGTCTAGCAGTTTCTAAATCAGCTAAAGATTCGCTTATTTTCTGTTGAACAAGTTGAAATTCTGCAATCTTTTTATCAAAAGATTTTCTTTGTAAAGAATAATTCGATAGTTTTTCAAACGCTGATTGGCCTATTCCCAATGCTTGAGCTGAGACTATAGTTCTAGCGTAATCAAATGATTCTACTGCATATTTAAATCCTTGTCCTTCTTCTCCAACTAGGTTTTCCGCTGGTACTTTTACATCTTCTAGACTTATCTCAGCAGTGTGAGATGCTTTTAATCCTGTTGTTTCTATTCTGCTTAATACTTTTACATTTTCTTTTTCAACAAGGAACATGCTGATTCCTTTCCATCTAGCGTTAGGTTCTGATGGTGACGTTCTAGCTGTTATCAGATAATAATCTGCAAAATCTCCATTGGTAATGAATATTTTTCTAGCGTTTATTACATAGTGATCATTTATTCTTTTTGCTGTTGATTTCATTCCAGCTACGTCAGAGCCTGCATCTGGCTCAGTATTAGCAAAAGCTCCTATTTTTTCTCCAGTTGCAGTTTCTTTCAATTTTTTCTTTAAATCTGAATTTCCATACTTTAATAATGCTCTATTAACCATCCATTGTATAAGGAAAAATGTAGAAAATGAAGTCCAAATTCTTGAAATTTCTTCTGATGCAACCAATAAGGAAAGATAATCTCCCCCTTGCCCTCCGTATTCTGTAGGTACATCTAGACCGTAAAGTCCTATATTTTTAGCTTCTTCTTTAAGTTCTTTTGGAAGATCTCTTTCTTTTTCTCCTTTCTCTACGAATTGAGATATTTTAGTTTCAGAAAATTCTCTTATCGCTTCTCTCAGTAGTTCATGATCCTGGTTTAAATCTATAGTGAAGTCTTCGATTGATTTAAATGGAAAGACCATAAATATAATTAGTATTAAAAAGTTATAAATACTTAGTAACTAAATTAGGTAAGCTATGATATTTTTGGTAAATAATTTAATAAAAAATTAATGAGATTATTTTATAATAAAGAATATTTATCTCAAATTAAAAAATCATCATATGCTAAAATTAGTTTAAATTTTTTACTTATTTTTACATCATGACCCTTTTTTCATTGAGTCGACTAAACAATATTAAAAAACATAATAACAGTTATTGAAAACTTTCTTCTATTATATTGATATTTTTTATAATAAAGAAAACGTGACAAGATTTATTAGTAACAACAATAAAGGTATATTTTGAGAGTGATTCTTATTGCTCGAAATAAGATTTCATGGGAGAGGCGGACAAGGAGTTGTCACAGCCTCAAATCTTTTAGCTGTAGCTTCAGATTTAGATGGTTATTGGTCTTCGGCATTTCCAATTTATGGTGCTGAAAGAAGAGGTGCAGAAATAGAAGCTTATTGTAGAATAGATTCTAAACCAATAAGGGTAACTTCACCAATAGAGAATCCAGATTACGTAGTAATTTTAGATCCTACATTACTTAAAATATCTTCAAATCCTTTAAGAGGATTAAAAAAATCAAGCGTAATAGTTATTAATTCACCAGAAACTCCAACTTTCAATTATAGAACATTTTACACTAATGCTACACAAATAGCAGTAAACTTCGGTCTAGTAAAGTCAGGATGGCCATTAGTTAATATAATAATGCTAGGTTCACTGATTAAGGCAATAGGTAAAATATCCTTAAATTCATTAGAAAAAGCAATTGATGAAGAATTCGACGAAAAAATAGCTGAATCAAATAAGAAGGCAATAAGGTATGCGTATGAAAACACTAAAGAGGTGAAACTAGTTGTCGCTTGAATACCAATATTTTCCAGTAAGCAGACCCTCTAAAGGTGCAGGAGGAAAAACAGGAAATTGGAGAGTAGTAAGGCCAGTAGTAAACTTAGACAAATGTATAGGATGCAAAGCATGTTATTTATGGTGTCCTGAAGCAACAATAATACCAGGAGATAAGGTCAGTATAGATTATGAATACTGCAAAGGATGCGGAATATGTTCTAACGTGTGTCCAGTAAAAGCAATTCAAATGGTGAGCGAAGCATGATGAGTAAAGTAATTACCGGAAATGAGGCAGTAGCTTTAGGAGTTAAACTGTCAAGAGTAAAAGTTACAGGTATTTATCCAATAACGCCTCAGACTTATATCATTGAAGAATTATCAGAAATGAAAGCTAAAGGAGAACTTGAAGCAGAAATAGTAAGAGTTGAAAGTGAGCACTCTGCTATGGCAGCGACTTTTGGAGCAGCAGTATCTGGTGTTAGAGCTTATACTGCAACAGCTTCCCAAGGACTACTCTACATGCATGAAATGATATGGTGGGTAGCAGGAAGCAGGATGCCAATAGTTATGACTGTAGGAACCAGAGCTGTAGGAGCTCCGTGGAACATATGGAATGAACATACAGATTTTATGACTGAAAGAGATAGTGGATGGTTAATGGCTTTTGCATCAACGCCTCAAGAAGCTATGGATCTTACTATTCAAGCCTTCAAAATTACCGAAGACGAGAGAGTATTCTTACCAATGATGGTAGGAATGGATGGATTCATTTTATCACATACTAAAACCAGAGTTTACGTTCCTTCACAAGAAGAGGTAGATGAATTTTTACCATTAAGGAAACAGCCTTATGTTTTAGATCCTGAAGATCCAGTTTCTATGGGCAATTTATTCCAACCAATAGATTATATGAAATTCAGAGAATCTATCCATTTAGCCCAGATAAATTCTAAAAGAGTCATAGAAGAGATTGGAAAGGAATACGAAAAGAAAATAAATGTACTAGGAAATTACTCCTCACTTAATGAATCTTATAAATTAGATGACGCAGACTACGCTATAGTTACAATGGGGGCATGGTCATTAGATGCTATGCAAGCTATCGACGAGTTAAGAAACGAAGGATTAAAAGTAGGATTATATAGAATAAGGTATGTAAGGCCATGGGACGAAGAAGATATAAGAAAGAAATTATCAAACAAGGATAAAGTACTGGTATTTGACAGATCAATAAGTTTTGGAAGAGGAGGTCATTTATATCTAGAATTAAAATCTACATTACCAGATATTCCTATAAAAGGAGTGATAAGCGGATTAGGCGGAGTTTCTGTAGGAAAGGATGAAATGAAGTTCCTAATAAAGAAATTTGCAGAATCAAATCAAGTTAACGAATGGTTCTATCCATCAGAGGTGGAAAAAGTTGAGCTTAGGGACCCGAGACATATTAAATAAAGGAAGACTATTGTCAGGAACTTCAGCTTGTCCAGGATGTCCAGAAAATATTACGATGAGATTAGTAAGTACAGCATTAGGTAAAGATGCAGTATTTATCGTAGTAGCTGGATGTTCATCTATAATTCAAGGAATTGGACCAAACTCAGTCTATAATTATCCAGTGCTGAATATAGCCTTTGCAGCTGGTCCTTCAGCAGCTTCTGGAATGGCTAGAGCGTTTAAGATGAGAGGTAAAAAAGTAAAACCTGTAGTATGGGCTGGAGATGGTGGAACAGCTGATATAGGTTTTGCATCGTTAAGTGGAGCAGCAGAAAGAAATGAAAATATTCTGTATATTTGTGTGGATAATGAAGCTTACATGAATACAGGCGGGCATAGGAGTGGATCCACTCCATTGGGTGCTAAAACTCCTACTACTCCTGCAGGTAAAAAAGAAAACAAAAAAGATCTTCCATTGATAATGATAGCTCATCATGTACCATATGTTGCAACAGCAAGTGTTGGATATCCTCATGATTTAATGAATAAGATTGCTAAGGCAAAAGATAAGGATGGCTTCTCTTATGTACAAGTACTATGTCCAGATCCTTACGGTTGGCTATTTGATCCGTCTAAGACTGCTGAATTAGGAAAGTTAGCAGTTCAAACATGTTATTGGCCATTAATCGAATATAACGAAGGAAAACTTGAAATATCACCAGAAAGTTTGCATTGTTTAGATATTAGAACTAGAAAACCAGTAAAAGAATTCCTAAAAATGCAAGGAAGATATAGGAATGTTCCTGACGAGACAGTAAAAGAACTTGAAGATTATATAGATAAAATGTGGATAAGATTTAAGGAATTATACGAAGGAAAAATTAGTATATGATAAGATTCTTCTCCTTCTTTTTTACTCTAATTTGACCTCTTCTTCTTTTTTATCTTGATTCTCTTCAATATACTTTAGAATAGCATTTCTTATTACTTCAGATCTACTAACTTTATGTTCCTTAGCAAACAATTCTAACTTAGTAATTAGATCATCCTGCATTTTAACTGTTATAACTCTCATGATCCCTAAATTATTCTCGGTAATACCTATATTTAAACATTATGTATATAATCTAGGCTAAAGTATAGTTAATCCAGATTTTAAATTATATTTGAAATTTCTAAAGGCAAACTAGTGTCTTGGATACTTTATACTATTGAATGGTTCTGATTAAGGGAATAGGCTGAATTTTCAGACAAACTAAAGGCAAAACTAAGATAATATAATTTCTTGAATAACGGAATATTACGAAAGTAGAAATGCTAACAAAATTGTGATGTCTCTTATATTTCATAATATTGAGTGATTGTAGGTTTCTATAAGCTTTTACCTTATAACTTTTCACTGATTTTCTAAAATCTTTTTAGCTATTCTATAATGTACAGCATCAACTAATTTTCCTTCCACTGAAAGAGCTCCTTTCCCTAAAGAAGCATATTTTTCATACTCTTCCACAATTTTTTTAGCCCATTCTATCTCACTAGACGAATGAGAGAAGACTTCATTAGCAATAGTTACTTGATTAGGATGAATTACTTGTTTTCCTTCAAAACCTTGATTTTTTGCAGTAATGCATTCTTTTTTGAATCCTTCCAGATTTTTAACATCAAAATATACTCTATCTAAAGGGGATACTCCGTAAGTTTTTGCTGTAGTAGTTATTTTTAACCTAATGTATTCGCTCCAGCCTATGGTTTCTACGTCAGCATTTAGGCTGTCAGCTAAGTCTGCAGATCCCCAGCTTATTCCCAAAATCCCCTCACTTCTAATTACTTCTTCTATTTTTAATAATCCTTTTGCATTTTCTATTAGCGGAAATACTCTTTTTCCAGTCATCTTATAAATAAAAGATACGTCAACGTCGGCTTTTGGAATAACAATGCACTCTATTTTATCAATATTCATGACACTAAGTATGTCTTTCAAACTTTCTTTTGAATATAGTGGATTTATTCTTACGCATATTGTCCCTTTCAAGTCAGGAATTAAAGTAAGCATTTCTCTAGCTTTTTCTTTTTCTTGAGGAGGAACTGCATCTTCTAAATCAAAGATGAATGAGTCGGCAGGAATCTCTTGCGTTTTCTTAATCATCTTTTCATTATTACATGGAACAAAAAGTTGAGATCTAAACATAAATTAATTATTGTTCATAAACAAAAAAATTTTTATCAGTACTTATTTTCTCTTCACCTTTAGGCTGAAACACGGTTCATCATTTGATTAAACTAAATTATGCTAAGTTTTAAATTCATCTGCAAAATATTCTAGAAACTAAGGACAAATCCAATAAAGGATTAAATTCATCAAACTTATAGTTACGTATACCATTTGACTTCAATGGTTGTTCTACGGCTCTCTGATTGAGAGAAGGACTTAATTTTCAGATGCCTATAAACTACAACACTTATTTACTTTTACTTTTAATAAATTCACTCATCTTCTTTTTTGCTGAAGTATTTAGAGACATTAAGCTTAATTCTAAAATAGCTTTTTTTACTTTTTCCTTATCAGCTCTTAACCATTTCTTTATCGTTAATATAGAACTTACATCTATCTTAGATATTTTCTCTACTTGATTTCTTACTTCTTCTTCAAGATTGCTAGTTATTATATCTACTAACCCTAAACTCTTAGCTTCTTTAGCGTCAATTGAATCACCGGTAAGGGCTAACCTTGATATACTTCTTCCTATGAGACTTTGCCCAACAGAAATGGCCATTGGAGGAATTAATCCAAGTTTTCCTTCTGGGATTGAAAATTTAGCATCTTCAGTTGAAATTACTATATCACAAAATAGTAAGATTTCGCAACCTCCACCATAAGCTAGTCCATTTACTGCACAAATTATTGGTTTATTACTATCAATCATACTTTCAACAGCATCGTACAAAGTAAGGAAAAAATCTTCAGCTTCTTTCATATTCCTTAATTCGTACATAGCATGTATATCGTCTCCAGCTGAAAATGCTCTTCCATTACCTGTTAAGACTATTGTAGACATCTTAGGGTCAGCATTGCATATCCTTAGATTTCGAGCTAAAAGATACCAAGATTCTCTATCTAAAGCATTTAATTTTTCTGGTCTGTTAAAAATAATCCAACATTCTGATTCTTTCTTTTCTAATAAAACTTTCATATATTATAATACGAAGTTTCTCTTATTAATACATTTTGTAATAAATAGAAAAATATTTTCGGCGAATATTTATTTATAGATATAACTTAATTAGATAAATAATATTAAATATAAGCACTATGTAGATTCATGGAAAAACAAATAATTGGAATAATTGGACTAGGAAGAATAGGTTCAGGCATATGCATAAACTTAACTAATAAAGGCTATAAGGTAATGGGATACGACGTTAATAAAGTAGCATATAAGAATTGTATGGAATCCCAAAAGACTGGGTTATTTTATCCAGTAGAAAAAATTGAGGAAATAAAAACTCATGCAAATGTAATTATCCTTTCATTACCTACTGGAAAAGAAGTCTTGGATATTACAGAAAACTTATCGGACTTTAAAGGTATTATAATAGATACATCCACATTAAGTATTGAAGAACTTCACAAAATTCTTGACGTAGTATTAAAGAACCAGCTGAAATATTTTACATGCAGGCTAGAAAGAGGACCAAAAGAAGCTAGAGAAGGTACTTTAGCATTATATTGCGGAGGAAACAGAGATGAATTTGACTATTTATTAGACTTATTGAAGGATATTGGAGAACCAGTATATATAGGAAGTCATGAGCAAGCTACAATGCTAAAACTAATTAGCAACATGATTGGCACTGTTATGGTAGTTTTAAACGGTGAAATATCGTCAGTAATAAAATCTGCTAATATAGACTATGAGACTGCAATAAAAGCACTATCTATGGGAGGAGCGAATAACGTTCAATTCTTCAGACTATTATGGCAGTTAAAAAATGAGTATCAAGATTCTTTCTCATTAGATTTAGCTCAACATGTAGTAGAATTAGCGATAAAATCATCTAAAGATTATTATGGCATCAATTCGTTACCCTTAACTGAATTAGCAAATAATATAATGGTAATAGCTAAATCTTTGGGCTTCGGTAAAAAGGACGTTTCAGAAGTAGCTAAACTAAACGATATTATAAACAACATATCGAGTCAAGGAAAATAATTTTTTAAAATGTAAGCAATATTCTTTTAAATATTTTTAACTTTTTGGTAAACAATAAATATTATGAGGCTACTTATAATTATGTGTATTTGCTTGATGCTAATGAGTTGTTAAAGATAATGTAAGCTAGTGAAAAATACTATAAATCTGTAGGAAAAACAATAAAAGTATTAGTAATGAAATAAATCTAAAAGATATCATGCAAAAAGTTGATAAGAGTGGAATGAAAAGAGATTTTTCTTTAATTTTATATATTAAAATAATAATCATATAACCAAAACTGGGATTATAATTGCTTTGGAATCAGTCTATTTATAAGTAAAATTTATTAATCACACTAATAACACTATTAGTAATGAAATGGAGAATAGTTGGAATAATTCTAGCTATAGTAGTTATAGTAGCTGGAATTGGATTCTACGAATTATATTTCGTTAAAATAGCTCAAGCGTCTATACCTGCAGGAAAATTTATAAAAATAAGTAATGAGGATCTTGCTCCACCAGGTAAAATAATCGTAGTGGAACAATCTTGGTATGGATGTCCAGTAGGAGCTGCTGCTTCATGGGCTATTTATAATACTCTTAAAAACTATGGTAATATAAGCTACGAACTTCATACTTCTGATCCTGATCATAGCCCTGCAAATATACCTGGACTGATATTCCTTCATTTCAATTCTAGTTCTATTTTGCAATTTTACGTTGCATATGTTTATAATGAATATTTAAATGGATCTTATAATGGAACACCTATACCTAAAAACCAATTAATTCCAGTTGGAGAACAGATATTGAAAGAAGAATATCAGCAAATGGGAGTTCCTAATGCTAGCTTAGTATATCAGTTAATTATAAAATATGAAACAGAAGTTAACGTTCAGCAATACGGAAAACCAGCTGCTCTATACGTTAATCCTCAACACCTAAATTTTGCTATTCTAATTTCTGGTCCTGGTGGAACTTATATAGTGACAACTCCTATAGTTAATCCTACGATATTAGAAGGATATTCTCCAGGATATGTATTTGGCCATTTAGATCAATTCTCTGCTATTATTAATGCATCTAGTATGATACAAAATACTATATTGGACGCTGCTGGTCCGTTAGCAGGAGAATGTCCTACATAAGGAATTCTTTTTTAAAAAGATTTTTTAAAAAATAAGATTTAAAAAATAAGATTAGGATCTATTTATTTTCTTCTTTATTTCTTCTAATGATTCAGGATTTTCTAATGCGCTTGTATCTCCTATAGGTTTTCCTAGTACTATGGCTTTAATTAGTCTTCTCATAATCTTAGCATTTCTAGTCTTAGGTAATTCTTCTACTTTTACTATTTCTTTTGGAGCTAAAGCTTTACCTAACATGTCTTCTGTATATTTTTTAACTTCCTTTTCGTCTACATTTCCTACTATGAAGCACATAATTTCTTCTCCTTTCATTGGATCTGGAACACCTATGCATGCGCTTTCTACTACTCCTTTGAAGGAATCTATAATTTCCTCTACTTCTGCAGGTCCAACTCTTTTTCCTGCAACTTTTATTGTATCGTCACTTCTTCCTATAATATAATAAAATCCTTGAGGATCGTAGTAAGCTAGATCTCCGTGAATCCAGATATTTTCAACTTTTTTCCAATAAGTATCTAGATACCTGCTTCCATCGTCGTTCCAAAAGCCTCTAGTCATTCCAGGCCAAACGCTTAGGACTGCTAACTCTCCTTCTACGTTTGGTGGAACGTGATTACCAGACTCATCAATAATGTCAACTTGCATTCCGGGAGAAGGGCCATTAAATCCTGTAGGTTTAATTTCTCTTATTACGTAATTTCCTAATATACCTCCAGAAATTTCTGTTCCTCCTGAGTAATTAATTATTGGTCCTTCTCCTATTGCGTTATATAACCATCTCCAACTATCTGGATCTATTGGTTCTCCAGTATTTCCAGCTAATCTAACGTTCAATTTGCCTTTTTCTACTTCATTCTTAAATAAACGTATTGAACTAGCTGATAATCCTAAAACATCTAGTTTCATGTCTTCTATAAATTTAGTTAATGTATCATATCCTACGTATCCTTCGATCATTCCAATTTTTCCGTTAAGCAATAGAGATCCAAATATTGCCCAAGGTCCCATCATCCAACCTAAGTCAGTAATCCACATTAACGTCTCCTTCTTCTTTAAATCGAATTGAAAGTAAACATCAGCTGAAGCTTTTATGGGGAAACCATCGTGAGTATGAACGCAACCTTTTGGTTTTCCCGTAGTTCCGCTAGTGTAAATTATCATAAATGGATCTTCAGTTTCAGTATCTTCTATTCCGTCTCCAGCTGTTTTGATTACTTCTGAGTATTCTATTTCCTTAGATTCTTCTTTTCTCTCTATTACTATTTTGCTTACATTTAGCCCTTCTAAATTTTCTAACATTTTTATTTCTTTTCCTTTTCTTATTGTCTCATCTACCGTAAATATTGCCTTCATTTTACTATCTTCAGCCCTTATCCTTATTGGCTCTTTCCCAAAACCTGAAAATAGTGGAACTGCTATCATTCCAGCCCTAGCTATCCCTAATAACGTTGGCACTATTTCAGGAATCATTGGCATGTATATTCCTATTCTGTCTCCTTTTTGAAAACCGTTCTTCTTAAGCCAAGAGGAAATACCCTTAGCCTGGTTTAATACTTCAAAATAGGTTAGTTGCCTAGAATCTCCTTTTTCATTCATCCATTTTATAAAAACTTCTGAGGACTCTGGTATTTGATCACCTATATTCATTTTTCCTCCTATGAACCATTTAGGCCATTGTTTTCCTTTACTCAAATCTAGAACTCTATCGTACTGCTTAGAAAATCTTATCCCAATTAATTTAACAAAACTATCCCAAAATTCTTCTGGTTTTTCATATGTAAAAGAAATAAATTGTCTTAAATTTTCTATTTCATGATCTAGCATGAAGTTATAAACGTTACTCTTTTCCACCCATTCTTTGCTAGGGAACCAACTCATTTCAACCTCACTACTAATGGTATTCCATACTGTAGTATTTCAACTTCACTACCAATTTTTATATTGCCTTCTACTAAAGCCAGCAATCCGCCATTTACGTTTTCAAATCTTACTAAACCTATTACTTGAGGCTTCTCTAACTTATTTCCTTGGTCATCCTTATATACTATAGTATAAGTATCAAGATATGGTTTCTCTTTAACCTCTATGAATTCAGTCTGTACGAAACAATCTTCACAGTACAATCTAGCTGGAACGTACACTTTACCACATTTAGGACATTTTCCGCCAATTATTTTACCTTCTGAAAGGCCTTTAAGGAATTCTTCTCCAGCTACTCCAGCAGTATAATCATATTCTTCAGTTTCCATTACGTCTTTCCAGTTTAATAGATAATCATCCTTTCCTACTTTATCCCAACTCATTCTACCACCTTAAAGCATTCTATATCATTTACACTTCCTATTCTTTCTTCATTCCATACAGCTTTGACTTTTTTACCAAATACTGACATGTCTTTAACTTGCTCTAGATCAACGCATATTCTGTGAAAGATGCCAGGAAATACCCAATCATTATCTCTTGATGGAAATAGTCTTATAACTCCTACTATTTCTGGTTTTTCTAATCTTTCTCTAGTCCACGAAATATAGCTAGCCACTGCAGTCTCTACAATTCCCTCATCTTTTACTTCTATCCATTCATCAGTAGGCTTAAAACAATCATCACAATACATTCTCGGAGGTACGTAAACTCTTCCGCATTTATTGCATTTTCTTCCAATAATTTTCTTTTCCTTTAATCCGGCTAGGAATTTACTGTAGGCTTGCCCAGCAGTATATGAATATTTTGCATCTGGTTTATATTTTATTATATGTATCTTTTTTAGATCTTCTTCTTTTAAGGGTGTTCCATTCATGTACATCACCTCAATTTCTCATAACTACAACTGTTGAGGCTTGCATGAGATCGCCCCAAGCTTGGGCTAATCCAGTATGAACTGGTTTCTTAACTTGCATTTTCCCTGCAGTACCTTTTAACTGCCAATAAATGCTTATAGTTTTCATTAAGCCCGCAGCGGCTATAGGATTTCCTACTCCTAATAATCCCCCAGACGGAGAACTCGGAATATCTCCATCAATATCAAATACTCCTTCTTTTAGTAATTTTGGCGCATCTCCTCTTTTAGCAATCATTAAACCTTCTATATGGTGAAGTTCTTTATAATCGAAAGGATCGTAAGGTTCTATCACGTCAATTTCCTTGAAAGGATTTTCTATTCCTGCCATTCTATAAGCCATTCTAGCTGCATATTCTAGGTATCTAGGATAATACAAATCTCTTTGAATCCATTCTGTATTATCTAAAGCCCAACCTACTCCTTCAATCCAAACTGGAGTATCAGTATGTCTTCTTGCTACATCTTCACTGGTTATAACCATAGCTGCAGCTCCATCGCTTACTGGACTAGTATCTAATCTCTGAACGGGCCAAACTAGTACTTCACTGTTCAGAATATCATCTACTGTTAGATTAGCAGCAGCTTGAGCATAAGGATTGTTTAGAGCATTTCTCTTATTTTTCACTGAAACTAAAGCGATTTCCTCCTTACTAATCTTATTAACATGCATATAACGATGCATCTCCATTGCGAAGATCCATATTAAGTTAGGGTTAAGGGGTTTTTCAGTAATGGGATCCCAAATGTATTTAAATACTGATTGAGGATGAGGCCTTGCAGGGCTCATTTTTTCTTCTGCAATAGCTAAAACTTTTTCGCATAATCCACTAGCTACGTGATACCACGCTGATATAGGAACCATGACTCCAGTAGCTCCACCCACAAAAACTCTGCTCACCATTTTCTTTACACCTCCTGCATGAGCTAAATATTCTCCTTTCATGTGAACTCCATCGAAAGCATCTGGAGCACTTCCTATAACCACGCAATCTATATCTTTCAAGTCTAATCCTGCCTCATCTAATGCAGCCTTAGACGCTTCCCAGGCTAGTTCTTGAGGTGTTTCAAGCATTCTTCTTCTAAATAACGTTAATCCAGCTCCTATGACTGCTACCCTTCTAAAGTTAAGGTTTGTTTTCATTTTCTACTCACCACCAAAACACCGCCAGTGAATGTAGGAATGCCTCTCCAGCTTCCTACAATCGCGTTTTCTTCTCCATCTCTTAGATATGATATTGCATCTAAAAGTAACGATAATCCACTGGCTTCTAACGGTCTTCCAACAGAGAGAAGACCACCTAAAGGATTCACTGGTATCTTTCCTCCAGGATAAAATTGTCCTTCTCTAAGATCTTCTTTTACGTTTTGGGATAATCCTAATGCTTCTATGTGTTCTAGTTCCTTGTAACTGTAAGTATCGTCTATGAAGGCGGATTTTATTTGTTTAGGATTAATTTTAGCCATTTGATAAGCTTTCTTAGAGGCTATTTTTAGGTAATTTGCTTCTCCTAATTCTGAAAGTTCTAGTGTAGAGTCAGATGCAAACGATGCTCCAGTAATCCATATAGGAGTATCTGTATATTTTCTAGCTACTTCTTCGCTGGCTAATACAATTACTATTGCTCCATCTACATATCTTGAAATGTCTAACTCAGTTAGTGGATATACTACGTATTCTGAGTTCATTACATCGTCTATTGAAAGTTTAGATGCGAAAGATGCTCTAGGATTTTTTAATCCGAGTTCTTTGTTTTTTGCTACAACGTAAGCTAAGTCTTCTCTTTCAATTTTAGACTTTTGCATATATTTTACAGCTTCTAATCCAGCTAAGAAGTTACAATTTTTAGCTCCTATTCTTCCATATATTGGATCATGTCCGAATTCTATTATGTGATTAAGACTAAGTATGTCGCTTGGTTTTGCATGAGCTTCTACTGTAGTTATATTAGATAATCCAGATGATATGTGCATTATTCCATGTACTATTCCTTGTATTCCGTCTCCAGTTACTGTCATAGTTGGTCTCATTGCTCCTCCTATTGGGTCTGGTGCGAATTCGTCAGAAATACTAATTCCTTCCCAAAAGTCTTCTTGACATGAAATGAAAGTATCTACGTCTGTTCTAGGATTTATATTAGCTTCTTCGTAAGCTCTTGTAGACGCTTCGAACATCATTTCTCTGAAAGAACTGTCTTTTATGCTTGGTTTAAATCCGTACCAACCTACTCCTATTATTCCGATTTTCATAAAAAACACAAGTTAATTTTGTCTCGATTATTAAAAAGATTTTCTTTCTATGGAAAGAATTACATTATACTTTCTATTCCTTTATTTCTTAAATAACGATAAATTATATTCAGTTGTACTTCGTCTGTTCCTTCACCTATTCTAGTAACTCTAATATCTCTATAAGCCCTTTCAGTTCTTGTTCCTTTAGCATAACCTAATCCACCCATTATTTGTACTGAATTATCTATAATTTCTTGAGATATATTACTTGACAGGAATTTAAGTGAAGAAATCTTATCTTCATTTTTCTGTAAATTCTCTAAACCATCATTAGTAATTTCTCTCATAAGAGACTTGACTGCGTTTAAATACGCTATGTTTTTTGAAAAATACCATTGAATCCCTTGTTTTTCTATTAATTTTGTTCCAGCAATATCTCTATTCAATGCCCATTCATATGCCTCTGCTAGTGATCCTTCAGCTAATCCTATAGCAATAGCTGATATAGCGACTCTTCCTACTAATAAAGCGTACTTTACTACTTTCCATCCGTCATTTATGTCTCCTAGTATGTTATCTTCTTCTACTACGCAATCATTTATTTCCAATTCAGCTGTTCCAGTTCCTCTATTTCCTGAAACTTCTATTTTATTACTTTTTATGCAATTTGATCTTGGAACTACAAATACTGATAACGTTTTATTCCTTAACTTTGGATCTCCAGTTCTAGCTACTATTAGATAAACATCAGCATAGAGCCCTTGAGTAGTCCACATTTTTCTTCCAGATATTTTCCAGTAACTTCCATTTTTCTCTGCTTTAGTCATTATTTTGCCAGTATCGCTTCCACAACATGGCTCACTTAAGCCGAAGCCTCCTATTAATTTACCTTTAGTCAGTTTGTCTAGATATTCTCTTTTTACTTTATTATTACCGAATACTCTTATCGGTTCTATAACTAGTTCCCCTTGAGCATCTTGAATTAATGCTGTAGATCCGCTTATTTTTGCTATTTCTTCAATGATTGACACTGTATCACTTAAGTTCAATCCTTCATATAATGGAGATAAAAATCCTAAATCTCCCATTTTGCTTACTAAATCTCTAGGATAATAATCTTCTCTATCAATTTTTTCCGCTATTGGTTGTATTTCTCTTTTAATGAACTCTTTTAATGAACTTATAACTATCTCGCTCATAATTTTCTTTACGTATTACATGTTAATAAAGTAGAATGTAAAAACTATTTAACTATCTTTAAATAATTTATTATTTATGGAAGCCCAATTTTATAGCCTAGAGAACATAAGAAGAATGACTGAAGAAGCAATAAAAGATCCTGAAAAATTCTGGGGAAGTAAGGAAAATTTAATTAGCTGGTTTAAAAAACCTTCAAAAGTAAGAGAAGGAGAACCTCCCAATGAACGATGGTTCGTAGATGGATTAACCAACATTTCCTTTAATGCAGTAGATAGGCATATGGATATAGCTGAAAAAACAGCATTTTATTGGATAAATGAAAATTTAGAAACAAAAAGTATAACTTACAGAGATTTGTACTGTGAAGTAAACAAGGCTGCTTACGTACTAAAAGAGTTAGGAGTGAAAAAAGGAGATAGTGTATCCTTATTAATGCCCAGCATACCGGAAGCAGTGTACTTTTCTCTCGCAACTCATAGATTAGGTGCAGTATTAGTAATTCATTATATAGGTTTAAGTGAAGAAACTTTAAACTTTAGATTAATTGACTCAAACTCAAAAATATTTGTAGTAGCTAGCAAAGCATTTAGAAACGGAAAAGAGATAAGAATAAAGGATTTTGTAGATAAGCTTCTTGAAAATAGAAACACACCAGTAGAAAAAGTTCTAGTAGTAAAAAGGGGATATGATGATTTCACCGTTAATAATAGAGATGTAATTTACGAAGAAGTTAAACCTAGAGGTAAAGTATTTGTATACCCCAAGGAAGTTGAATCCAATTCCCCTTCAACCATTTATTATACTTCAGGAACTACAGGAAGACCTAAGGGACTGTATCATTCTACAGCTGGATATGTAATAGCATTAAATTGGACATTTAAAATGCTAATGAATCCAAAAGACAATGAAGTTTGGTGGACAATTTCAGAATTAGGTTGGCCAGTTTGGCCTATGGCTAATCTTTACGTTATTCCAGTAATGGGATTAACTGGAGTACTATACGAAGGGTATATAGGATATAAAACTGATATGTTTTCAAGAATTGTAGAAAGATTCGGTGTTAACTTAGTTTGGAGCTCTACTACTACTCTTTATTCGCTGAAAAGCATGGGCGAAGAGTCAGTAAAATCTGGGGATACCTCTACGCTAAGGCTTATTTTGAATACTGGAGAACCACTTAATAAAGGAGCATGGAAATGGCTAAGAGATAACCTACCTACAGTTATTATAGCAGATGCTTACTGGATGACAGAACATTTGTATCCCGTAGGATGTACGCCAATGGGATTAGGTGAAATTCCTTATAAACCTGGCTCTGCAGGAATAAAACCACCAGGATCCGATTTTCTAATCTTAGACGACGATGGGAAGCCTCTTCCACCTGGAAGGAAGGGATATATAGTCTTGAAGCCTATCAGTCCTGCTTTAGCTAAAATGCATAATGATCCATCTGGAGAAAGAATGTTGAAGACTTACTGGTCTAGATTCCCTGGTTATTTCTATACTGGTGATTACGGTTACGTGGATGAAGACGGTTATTTATATGTGCTTGGTAGAGCTGACGACGTAATAAAGTCTGGTGAGAGAATAGGAACTTTAGAGATTGAAAGCGTAGTAGCTTCTCATCCTGCTATCTCAGAGGCTGCAGTAATAGGATATCCAAAAGAGAAAGAGGGAGGAGAAGAAGGTATTCTAGTTTTAGCTGTTCCAGCTAAAGGCTATGCAATGACTGAAAAACTAGAAAATGACCTTAAAGACTACTTAAGAAATAGCGGATATATAATCGATAAAATAGTCCTGGTTAATAAATTGCCTAAGACGAAGAGTGGAAAGATAATGAGAAGATTAATTAGAGCAGTAGTTAGAAAAGAAGATACTGGCGACATTTCAACTTTAGACGATCCAGAAATTCTAGAAGAGCTTAGAAGGGCTATAGAATCATAGTTTACTATTATACAGCAATTAAATACAATAAATTTAGATATTGTTGTATACATAAAATATTTTGGAAGTTAATAACTTTTTATAAACTTAAATCTATGTCAGACCTCAAAATAGAAAGTGAAATTTATGACGGACAGCACTAGCCTACATCTAATATAGGTTAAAATATACTAACATTTTTCAATTTATATGCCAAATTAAAGTCATTTCTAAATCCTTTATTTAATAAATTTTTTGCTTTTTCAAAATATGTATTAAGGTTTTTATTGATTAATTACTTTAAGATAATTATGAATATTGTTGTTGGTTTTAAAATAGTTCCAGATGATACAATGGTGAAAGTGTCTGGAGATAAACTTCTCCTAGATGTTCCACTAAAGATCAGCACATACGATAAGAACGCGATCGAGGAAGGTATTAGATTAAAAGAGCAGTTTGGCGGGAAAGTAACTGGAATAACTGTTGGAAATAATGATAGAAAAAGCATTAGAGAAGCTTTAGCTATGGGTATTGATGAGGCAATAGTGATAAATAGTAAAAATCTAGACGTTTATGGTACTTCTTTAGCTATTTCTGAAAATATAAAAAGTATAAATCCAGATATTATTATTTTTGGAGAACAAACAGTAGATAGTGGAACTTCAGGAGTACCGGGTTATGTAGCAGAACTTTTAAGTCTACCTTACATCTCGAATGTTAAATCATTAAAGATTGAAGGCAAGAAAATTACCGCAGATAGAGGAATGGTAAGTTACTTAGAGACAGTTGAAGGAGAATTACCGCTTATAATTTCTGTAGGTGGAGAAATAAATACTCCAAGAATACCTAGTGTAAAACAAATTATGGAATCATCAAAGAAACCAGTAAAAGAAGTAAACTTCGAAATAGAACCAAAAAGTAAAGTTTCAGAAGTTAAACCTTTGCAAGTTAACAGGAAAAAAGTGGTAATAGAAGGAAATATAAATGAAGCAGTAGATAAATTGATAGAAAAACTAAAAGAGGATGGAGTGTTATGAAAGTAGTCCTATTTTCAGAAAGTCCCCCACACTATAGAATGATTTCAGCAATAGCTCAAAGCCTAAACGCTGACGAAATAATAGGTGTATCAGCTCAACCATTCAAATTTACTCATAGACTTCTTCAATATGACAAACCAAATGATGACGGCTTAGTAGACCTTATTACTAGTTTAAATCCAGACCTAGTTATAACGGGAAGCGTTAGAAGAGACAGAGCAGTAGCTTCTAGAGTAGCTGGAAGAATGAAAACTGCATATATTCCAGATGGCGTTATGGTAAAATTAAATGGAAGTAACATAATTGTAAACAGAGGAGCTTACAGTGGAATAGCATTAGCTCAAGTAGAATCTAATTTGCCAGCAGTAATAACGATAGCAGGAACGTCTCTTCAGCCAAAGGAAATGGACACTAAAATAGAGAAAGTTCAGTTAAATCAAGGTAGAATAAAAACTATAAGCGTTAAACCTACATCTTCTGGAGCAAATCTAGCATCAGCAGAAATTGTAGTAGGAGTAGGTAGAGGAATAGGTTCGAAAGAGAACGTAAAATATGCTGAAGAATTAGCTTCATCTTTAGGTGGAGTAGTTGGAGGTAGTAGACCGGTAGCTGCTGATTTGAACTGGGTTTCAGAGGATAGGCAAATAGGATTATCAGGACTTAGAATAAGGCCTAAACTTTACATAGCTTTAGGAATTTCAGGTCAACCTCAGCATATAGCCGGTATAAGAGATTCAAAAATTATAGTTGCGGTAAATAAAGATAAGGATGCTCCAATATTAGATAATGCAGATTATCTAGTAGTTGCTGACGCTGTAGAATTTTGTAAGGTTTTCAAAGAAAAGATAGAGCAATTAAAGAAAAAATCATAAATATTTATTTTTATTATCTATTTCGTAACATTCAGTTTCACTTAATATATAATACCTGCTTCTTGTATCTTTCAAACAAACTTCAGTTTCGATTAGTCCTTTCTCCTTAAGAATTTTTAATGCCTCCCTTAAAGTTCTTTCTGGCAAATACGTTTCTTCTTTTAATTCATTAAAAGTTAATTTCTTCTTCATTTCTAACACTTTATAAACTAATTTAGCAGAACAAGGTAATGAAGAAACTCTTTTGTCCATAATTTTAATGATATTAATAAGCTAAAAAGTTTATATTTAGCTTATAGTTGAAAAGTATATAATTATCTAGTTATTAAATTAGACAAATTAAAAGAAGAAAGGCAGAACAACATTTGTCTGCTCACTTAAGATATCAAGAATTTTGTAGATCTTATGACATTAACTAGTTTCATAATTGTCTAATTTACCTTCAAATCTAATGGGTACTAATTCCTCTATAGTTGTCTTTTTATCTAATGCAGAAGTTTTAAGTTCAATTTCAAGAAAATATGTTATATCTTGAAAGTCTGTAATACCCACTATTCTTCCGCCTAATATCTTATATAATTTAAATATTGATTCTGGTGTTAAGTCTATAAACTCTATTGGTTCTTTAGCTTTAAGATCAATCTCTTTTGTTACGGTACCACTACTATTAGATTTAATTAATGTAATTTGATAATTATAACGAGGTGGATTTAATTCATATCTATTAGTTTTAACTAAAAGTTTTACTTCGGCTTCTTTTGCTTTTACAAATTGGGAATCTAATATCACTTCAAATCTTTCTGATCCGGTGGGATTAATTTCAACCCTAACTAAATCACCCTCTGGTAATGTTACATCAATGACTCTATGTTCAAAAGTGTAAGGTGCGTTAGGATTAATGTAAGTAATATAAACATCTTTACACCAATCCTCATCTACACGATAAGCATAAGCATATAAAAAGCAATGACCACCATGGAATGCAAATAGGTAGGAAGAAGAATTTGAGTTTTCTAATTCTGATAATTTGATGCTAGCTTCTGGATAAAAATCCTTTACTCTTGCTGAATAACCCCCAGGATACATTCCTCTTCCTATTAATAAGTAACCAGATGTAACTTTTAATGGTGTTTTTGTATCCAAAGCGTTAGTAATCTTATAGTACTTCTCTCTTACATCTCTATCTCGTATCCGAAATAACAAAAATACTACTATCATAAGAGAAAAAAATGTAATTGCCAGAACAATAGGATCGATCAAATTAGAAAACCCTGTTTTAAAAGCGATATAATTTACCATTAAAAGACCAAATAGTCCAGCTCCTACTGAGAAAATCACTCTGGGCATAGTTCCTTTATAAGTCCTACCATAAATTCTTTTTATCATTATTTAATTTTCTTCTAATTTGATTTAAAGTTTTTGTTTAATGTTATAAGATACTTCAAAAATAATTTATTAGAAATAAATCATAAAACACTTTATTGATAATATGATCATACTCCTTTTAATACAAAAAAGGTATAAAACATAAGATGATAAGGTCTAAATTAATCCTAACTGAAATATTGCAAGCAATATCATTTCTACCTACTTAGAAGTAAAAAATCTTATTACTTCAAATTCTGGAAAAAGGAAAGAAATAAAAAAATTCTTATCAAGAATACTGATAAGATGAGTAAAAGTGTGAAAAGAATCCGTCACAATAGTTCACACATATTTCAAAGTACTTTTTATATTATTCTATGTTAAAAGTAAATTCATGGAACTAAGTAATTACGCTAAATCTCTTGGAGTTAATTTAGAAGAAGTCAGAGAACATTACGCTAGGGTATCTTGTAAAGTAACAAAAGAACATTTAAATCTTCACAATACAGCACATGGTTCCTTAATATTTTCATTAGCTGATATAGCGTTTGAAATTATTAGTAATTATAATAGAGACTCAGTAGCTTTGCAGATGAGCATTTATTTTAGAAAACCAGCTAAAGAAGGAGACAAAATAATTGCTGAAGCTTTTGAGGAGAGCGAAGGCAAAACCACATCATTATATAAGATTTTAGTGAAAAATGAAGAAGGAAAAGAAATAGCATCTGTCAATGCTTTGGTGTATCACTTGGATCAAAATAAATAAGACATATAGTAAAAATTCATTAATTGAAAGGTGATAGGACAAATGTAGGTGATGCATTATTTAGTATATTTCTTATCTATTGCATTATTTATACAGTAGAGAATAGTGAATTATATTTTTGTATTTAATATTTCTTATTTATATAATATTTGCGTTCACGTTAATTATATATTTAAATTATTTAGATTTCAATGCAATTAACATATATTTGAAGAATAAATTTTCATTTTCTGGTTTTATTACAAAATCAACATCAAATATGTCTGAAATCTTTTTCATATCATTTTGGAAAGGATCCTCAAATACGCTTTTCTTTATAAATCCATCAGCATTTATGAAATACGATCCAGATTTAAGCACATCATGAATATTTCTATACGCAATAAATCTCTTTTTTCCTAGATTATGGAGAACTAAATTAGATATTGCAAGGTCAAATTTCCCTGAAGGAAGTTTATCAGTTATATCTGCCTCAACGATTTTTACTCTATCGTATATTTGAGCTATTCTAAGATTATTTTTCAATATATCTTTAGAGTTCTCTTTAAGAGATGAGTGAGTAAATAAATCTACAGCGGTTATTGTGGCTTTAGGAAAATAGGAAGCAGAAAGAATAGTAAGGAAACCTAAACCGCAACCTATATCTATAATTTGTAAATCCTTATTTCTATCATCTATAATCCTCTTAAATGCCTTCTCAAACATCTCCTTAGCTTTTTCCCTCATTTTTTCAGATTCTTCAAAAGTAGAATGATGATACGTCCCAAAATATAATTTGTCCATCTCTTAAAATCTAGCTTTATCTCTTAATAACCCTATCTGAAATTTATAAAACAAGCAGAAAATTAGTAAGGACTAAGTTTCTGTAGAAAGCAAATTAAAATAATTCTTTGCATTCTCCCGATAAATTTGGATATATAAGGAAATTTGCATCTAAAAATATTAATTCTTGAATTCGTCTTCTATCTTTACCTCTGCTAGTTCTCCTAACTTTGGCTTCCTTATATAAGATAATCTTTTTTCGTGTTGTATAAATTTATTCTTAATATCTTCTATATCAATTTTCTTTTCTCTTTCCAATATTATCTTGTTATTTTCAACTCTTAAAATAAGAATATCACCTTCATTTATACTTAGTAAATCTCTAATTTTTTTAGGGATTATAATATAGCCTTCCTTTCCAACTTCAATCCTTATAGTCAAACTAGCTTCACTAAAGTTAAATCAGTTTAACTAGAATAAAAGCTTCTCATATACTAAGTTATTTACTGTTAGAAATTTTATATGTAGCATTGTTCAGTAAAATATATGATAATTATTCAGAAATAAGTTTTATACTTTTATTCACATAATACGTTTAAAAATCCGTATTAAATTAAAGTTTAAAAGTAATCGATTATAAAATTTATTTTACACTTTCAAGTTAGATAACCAGTTAGATATAACTAGTGAAAAATTTTGAACTTAACATAAATGGGGGTTGAGGAAGCTGAAGTCTCTCATCCGAAAGGTTAGGGATGGATAGTCCTCTTATAGGAAATTCTAATATTATCTACTCTTCCGCAAGTGTTTTTCTCTCGTAGAGTTTAATTTATTTCTTAAGTTTTAATTTGCATTCTTTTCTATCAACCAAAAACAAAGTCCAAGTAATATTTTTCATAAATTGAATTTTGGACTACCGTATAGAAATAGTTAGCAAAGTTTAGCTAAGTGTTATTCTAGTACGAAAGTGTAAAGGAGACCGTCAACATATTCATCTTTGTATTTATATTTCTTAGGAAAAATACCTGTATTCCTAAACCCTATTTTCTCGTATAGATGTATAGCATGCTTATTGTTCTTCATCACTTCTAAATATATGACTTTTACTCCTTTTTGCTTTCCCAGTTCAATAAGTTTTTTCCCTACCCCAATATTTCTATATTCCCTTCTGATACTTATTGCTAAATTAGCTGTGTGAGATGACCTATAGGAACCTATAGCTAAGTCAGCAATACCAATAGCTTTCTTGTTTATTTCAGCTACAATTACTATTCTTTTTTCCAATTTCATTTGGTTAAGCCAAGAGGAGATTAACCTTCTCTCCTCCTCCAATGTAAATTTCCCCTGTTCATGAGTATCATTGCATCCTCCTCAACAAGGCTATTTATATGATCTAACAAATCATAAAAATCCTTCTCTTCAAGGTATCTAATAATCCATTCTATACCATTTCTTGTAATAAACTTTTCCAATTCCATAGCATAAGATTAGTCTAAATAAAAAACTTTATCTTGGACAAAATGAGCCAGCTCATAATACCGTCATTTAGGCATAATGAGTGACTAAAGTTTATATGTATTTCAACATAAGTTCATGAGTGGGGCTTTTAAATTTCCTCGATGGCACTATAGATGCAATCTTAAATTAGATCAATGGATTCTATTTGCTTATTATTTCTTTTAGTGTAAGTTTTTTTACTAGGTTTGTGTTTGTTACTTTGAAGTAGAGTGTGTAGTAGTATCCTGCGTATGTTTCTTCTAGTTTTAGTATGTTTACTTCGTCGTTGACGTAACCTCCTAGTTCTATGTTTGCTTCTCCTTTCCATATTTCTCCGTAGTTGCTTGTTTCTCTTATTCTGCTTGTTATTTCGTATAGGTCTTCTTCTTCATCTCCTCTTGTTGGGTATCTTCTTATGTTCAGGAATGGGCCGAAGTTTTTTATTGGTAGTGATTCTGTTTTTTCTTTTAATTGTATTTGTAGTCTGAGCATTATTCCTCCTCCTCTGGTTACGTATCCGCCTAGTTTTGTTCCTTGTTGTGGTTTGTTGTATTTTGGTAGTAGTGGGTGTAGTTTGGTCATTGTGATTTTTGCTATCTTTTTGGGGTATCCGTCGATCCATCCTCTTATTAGTGCCCAGTCTTTGTCTACCCACATGAATGGGAAGTATAAGTAGTTTTTATCTTCGAAATTTACTTTGAGCCCTATTGCTCCTTCCATGTATTGGACTAGGTCTGGGTCTTGGTACATGTAATCCCAGTTGTAGTCTGATGTTGAGATGAATTCGGCAATGTATATCCATCCTTCTCCATCTGTTGTTAGGAAGTTTGGTAATAGTTGGTTTGCTGATTCTTTTTCAAATTTGACGTGTGCTGAAATGTAAGTTACTCCGTAATGCCATGGTGGTGGGAAAACTATTTGTGACCTTCCACTTTTAGTCGGTGGTAATGTGAAATCAGATTGCATAAGAGTAAAAAGATTTAATATCTTATAAACATAGTTCAAACATGTTCAAAATCTCTCAAGTACTTTAAAACCATGTTGTTTAAAAGCCCAATTAAGATAGTAACCAGATATTATACTCTCAGCTTTTAGAAGATTGAGTTCATCGTTAATAGAGGAACCTAAAGATATTTCGGCATCACCTTTCCAAACCTCACCTAGCTTAAAATCAGATGAAATTATCTGTCCTAATTCATAAACGTCTTGTCCATCTTGTACTGAAGGAAATCTTCTAAATTGAACAATAGGTCCATAAGGAATGGGTGACTTATCCACTTTTTCCTTAAGATTAATTTTCATTCTTACAATTTCTTTTCCATTTCTTAAAGCATATCCACCTACTGTAATCCCGGCCTTTGGTCCTTCATAGCCTTCTAATAGTTTATGAAATTCGCTCATTGAAATAATGGCAAGTTTTTTTGGATATCCTAAGAGCCATCCCCTTATTAAGGGCATATCCTTATCAACCCACATAAATGGAGAATATGTATAGATATTTCCCTTATATTTCACCTTTAAAAATACTGCACTTTCCATATATTTTGTTTCTTCTGGATCTTCGTAAAGTAACTCATATCTATTGCCAGCTATGGTAAATATTTTTGCTATGTATATAAACCCTTCCCCTTCGGCTTCTAATGGAGAAGGAACTAATTCACTTAAGTTATCTTTATTAAATAGTATATCAACCCCAATCATTTCAATAGCGTATATCCAAGGTGGTGGTGGAACTATTTGTGATTTACCACTTTTAGATATAGGTAATGTGAAAGTCTTAAATGCTGTTTTCTCCATTGTAAATACTGTTTTCCGTAATATTAATAAGGATTACTTAACGTAGTTTATTATTGTTCATTTTGAACTTGTTTGAAAAACCTTTATTATTAAAATACGATGAGATTTATCATAGCGGTTTGTAATGGTAAATAAGATCCTTTCTCAATTAGTAAATGTGGAAGTAGTGACACCAAAAATTGATGATACTCTATGGTTTTTCAAGGATATATTAGGACTTAATGAGATAGGGAGAAAAGGAAGATCAGTTTACTTAAGAGGGTGGGAGGATTGGTATACTTATAGTCTAAAGGTGACTGAGTCAGATACTGCTGGAGTTAGAGAGATTACATGGAGAGCATATAGTGAGCAGGATTTAATGGAGGCAGTAAAAATTATTAATAGTTATGGTTTAGGTCTAGGTTGGGATGATGGAGAACCAGATATGGGTGTAGGAAAAGGATACAAATTTGTATTGCCTAGTGGTCAGATAGGGAAAATAGTATGGGATCTTAAACTATGGAGAGCTAGTGGTAATTTAAGGTCAGGTTATAAAGCAAGGCCAATGAAGAAATTACCTCAAGGTATGCAAGCAAAAGATTTGTCCCACATATTTATTTTTGCATATAATGATTCAGCATTAGCAAAATCAATTGAATTACTTAAGAAACTTACTTTTAAAGTTAATGAAATTCTTAAAGAGGGGGACCATACTATAGCTTATTGGATGGCTGTAAATGGTACAGCACATGATTTAGCAATTAGCTTAGATCCATCTGGGGTACCAGGTAGATTAAACCATGTAACATTTAATGTAGATTATGCTGATGATTTATTAAGAGCTGCTGATGCATATAGTGATTATGGTCTTGAAATTGTAGGAGGTCCATTAAGACATGGCATAACAGATAGTCATTCGCTATATGTTAAAGAGCCTGGTGGAAATATAATTGAACTTCTACATGGAGGTTATATTAATACTGTTCCAGATTGGGAACCAGTTGTTTGGGATACAAAAGAGGATGAGAACAGATGGTTATACTACTGGGGTCATGTAACTGAAGCTTTTTGGAATGGAAGTCCAATTCCACCAAATAAGGTTTTAGATGAGATCAAGGAGATAGCTAGGCAAAAATTAGGAGCTAAGATTTAAGTTTAGTGTTTTCTTTTTTATTATATTCAATTAATTTGACATTAATAGTTTTAAGCAAAGCTTGATATTTATTTATAAATAAATTTCATTATATATATATTAGGGAAAAGTGATGAGAAATAACTTGAAAGAGGTCATTCTTGCAATTAATCATGAGAGTTGTTGGACAAGTTTAGTAGGAGACTACGTTGTAAAAACTATGTATCTGACGATCAATCCAGAAAAGAACTTTATTAGATCAATTATTCTTCTAGATAAAAAGTACAAAAATTTAATTTCTGAAATTAAAAAGACTAAAAGCTTTGTTGGTTATAATCATCTATCTATTTCGGAAGAAGGTAAGATATTATTTGATTTTAGAAAGAGGTATAAAAATAGTGTATTAAACACTCTTCAATCTAATGAAGGAATAGTAGTGAAAGGGCTAAAATATAAGGGAAGAGAAATTTGGCAAATACTTATTTATGAAAGTTACTTAAATCAATTTATTAACGAATTAAAATCTAAAGGAGAAATAGAGATCTTAGGAAGTAAGGATTATGAAATCAAAGAGGATGAACTTTCACCGCAAGAGGTACAGATTCTAGGTTCAGCATATAAGCAAGGTTATTTTGATTTTCCTAGAAAGATAAAATCAGATGAAATATCCAAAAAGCTTGACATGAGCAAATCAACATTTAGTTACCATATTAGATCAATAGAAAGTAAAATTATTACTAAATATTTGGATGATTTGAAATTCTTAAACACTTTAAATTATATAGATAAAAATACTAAGAAAAAAGAAGAAAAATAAATTATCACTTATTGTTTAATATCTCTAATGCAGCTTGAGCAACTTGCATATCTTCTTCAGCAGTTCCTCCACTAACTCCAATTCCTCCTATAACTTTTCCATTTACTACAATAGGAAAACCTCCACCAAATATTATTAGCTTATCTATTTCGCATGGTGCACCTAATTGCAATGCCGGATCAGACTTTAGCATCTCATACCATTGATGTGTAGGAATTCCAAATCCAGCAGCAGTATACGCTTTATTTATAGCTACTTGTACACTAATTAACGGAGCATTATCCATTCTTAAAAATGCTTTTAATACACCACTCTCATCGACTATTGCTATAATAAAAGCTTTCCCAATCCTTCTCGCCTTTTTAACTGCTTCATTAATCAATTCTAGTGCTAATCCCTCAGTTATACTTAGTTTTTCGTATGTCTTATTCATATCACCACCTAGTAATCACAACTTTCTTATCAGTAAAGAATTCCACGCTATCAATTTGTCCATGAAGAACACCGAAAAATGACTCTTTTCTACCTCCAAACGGGAAGAATGCCATAGGTGCAGCAACTCCTACATTTATACCAATATTTCCAGCATTAACTTCCATTCTAAACTTCCTAGCATAATAACCACTAGAAGTAAATATTGATGCAGCATTACCGTAATTACTTTTATTTATCATATCTATAGCTTCATCTAAACTTTTAGCATGAATTATAGATGCTACTGGTCCGAAAATTTCTTCTTTAGCTATTATCATTTCTGGTGTTACCTCATTAAATATTGTAGGGCCTATGAAATAACCATTGGGATATTCTTGTATTCTAACGTTTCTTCCATCTAGTACTAACTTTGCTCCCTCTTTAATACCTTTATCAATATAACCTAAGATTCTCTTTTTAGCATCATTAGTTACCACTGGTCCCATATCTACAGTGTCATCAAGACCATAACCTAACTTTAATTGTTTTGAAGCCTCTATAAATTTTCTTTTCACCTCATCATATACATCGCCAACTACTACTAAGTTTGCAGCAGCTAAACATCTTTGACCAGCATTACCGAAGAACGCTGAGACTATTGATGGAATTGTTTTGTTAAAATCTGCATCTGGCATAACAACTACAAAGTTTTTAGCCCCAGCTTGCACTATCGCCTTTTTACCATATTTAGCAGAGTTCTCATAAATATATTTACCAACCTTAGTAGAACCAACAAATGTAACACCTTGAATTAATTTATTTGAAAACATTTCATCAACAACATCTTTAGCTCCATGAACAACATTTACTACACCTTTTGGTAGTTTAACTTCCTCAAAGATTCTTATTATCATTTCTATGGGAACTGGGGTTATTTCTGAAGGTTTGATGACAACAGTATTTCCAAGCACTATTGCATATGGCAAAAACCAAAATGGAACCATTACTGGAAAATTAAATGGGGTAATAATTCCGAAAACTCCTAATGGCTCTCTGACTACTGTCTCGTCAACTTCAGAGGAGACTAGATCTAAATGTTCACCCTTATATAACGTATAGGCGACGGATATTGCAGCTTCAACATTTTCAATTGATCTTCTCATATCACCTCTAGCCTCTATGATAGTCTTGCCATGATTTTGTGTAATCATCCTTGCTATCGTTTCACTATATTCTTCCAATTTATTCTTTATTGCAAATAAATACTGAATTCTTTGTGTTATTGGAATCTCTTTCCACTTCTCGAAGGCTTCATTGGCAGATTGAATAGCTTCTCTAACTTCATCTCTAGTAGAAAATGGGACATTAGCAATTACCTCATCTTTTGTAGGGTTAAAAGCCTTGCCCCAGGTATCAGTTTTACTTTCTTTTATCTCTCCATTAATATATATTTTGAGATTTCCATAATCCCTTTTTATTTCTTCGAGTAACATATTCTCAAATTTAAACTTTTAGACTATTATATTATACCTTCCTCAAACATGTTTTAAAGATAGTAAAAAATTGACGCTTTAAGTTTCCGTTGCGAATTTAGCAATCTCATTCAATTATATAGAAGAAATGCGGAAAATATATGATAAGAACAAAATTAACATTAATATAGTAAAAATGATAAAAATTATTTAAACTCTTTGTGGCAATATCATTTAGGTATAAAATAGACTAGTTAGAAATTAATGTATAATTTCGTAATTATGAAATATAAATTTATATACATAATATATAATGTCTTTAGAATTTTATCTATTTAATAACATTATTCACCATAGTGTGGTTCGAAAATATTAAGAAAATGATAAAAATTGTTTTAATCTCGCATTTTTTATGGCCGCAGCAAAAATACTCCATAATAATTAATTATATGCGATTATTTTGGCTTCTATCTATTTATAATGTTCAAACATGTTTGAACAATATTTAAAGTAATATAAAGAGTCTATATAAATAATGGCTACAGAAGGGAGTTTAGGCACAACAAAAGGTGAAGTAAAGCAAGCGTTAAGTAATATTGCTGAGGGATTAGGATCGCAGTATAAGAAAACTATAGAATATGCGTCAAAGTTAAGAGAAAAAGGACCAGCTTATAAGGAGGTTGGAGAGTATCTGGTACATAAGGGGTTCTGGTTATCTATTAGGTTAATAGGAGCATTAACTGGAGTATCAATGGATTACTTAACCCCATTAGATGCTAGAATAATGTCATATAAAGAATTTATGACAGAGTGGGTAGGAGCACAATTCATGAGGATGCTATCAGATTATGGAACTAATCCACCATGGTATTGGAAATGGTTCAATTTAGAGTTAGATCACTGGCATCACGATTTTATAATTGGGCTCTACACTTGGAGAAGAACCCTAAATATATCATTTAGAGGACCAACACCGGATGAGAGAAAATGGTTAAATGAAAAATATCCTCATTGGGAAAAATTCTTCGGCAGAGTTTGGGATCTATACGTTTATAAAATTATTAATGG
The DNA here is from genome assembly GCF_002116695.1 of Acidianus manzaensis. Lineage (NCBI taxonomy): Archaea > Thermoproteati > Thermoproteota > Thermoprotei > Sulfolobales > Sulfolobaceae > Acidianus > Acidianus manzaensis. Next base: position 221,417 of record NZ_CP020477.1, on the reverse strand, counting down.
GCAAATACCCCTTCCATTAACTGCTGTCCATTTATGTTCAGTGTGTCAAGTTCCTATACAAGCACCAACTAATGGCAAATATTTAAGAATCTACCTTAAAGAATATAAAGGTAAAATCTATACTTTAGATAGTCCTGCTTGCCTATGGATATTTGAGCAAGAACCAGATAGATATGCTGGAAGAAGAACTTATACACAAAGAGTGCTTGAGGGAATGATTCAGTTAACTGAAGAGGCCTATAAAGATCCAAAAAGAATGCTTGATGAGGTCATTTGGAATATGGGATTAACAGAAGATGGAGAGGCTGGTTTAGACCCTACCGATGGTGCTTATGGATTATTATATAAAGAGAAAGATCCTGATTTAATGAATAGGATTAGAAAATATCAGGAGTGATGATTATGAGTGAGGAAATTATACCCATAGTATTTGTTCCAGAAGAAGCTACAGTATGGTTACCTGCTATTTTACCAGGTAATATAACAATTAAAGAAGCCATAGAGACGTTAAAGAGCTTAACAGTTAATGTATTAGTGTGGGATAAACCAGAAAAAGAACTAAGATTGGTGAACTATAGCACGGGACAAGTTCTTGATATAAATGCTAAAGTTAAGGAGATCATTAAGCCTTATGACGTGTTTTGGCTAGTATGGTGGCCTCCAAAAGAAGAATTTTGGAAACCCGAGAATCAAACTGATGAGATATTTCAAATAATTAAAGAGACAGAGGAAGCAATAAAGAATGCGCCCAGATCTCCTGCAACATTATTTGCAGATGAGATACAGAAATATAGTATTATAGCAAAGCTTGAAAGAGAAGGGAGGTTAAGATCATGAACTATCCCGGGGAATTTGCGAAACTATGTTCATTAGATGACATTTATGAAGGAGAGTCAAAATTATTTGAAGTTAAGAAATATGAAATCTTATTGCTTAATATTAAAGGTAATATAAGGGCTTATTATGCTAGGTGTGCTCATGCCTTAGGCCTATTAGATGAAAATTCGTTTGATGGAGAAGGAAAAATTATTTGCCCAGTACACTTATGGGAATATAATGCCTTAACTGGGGAAAGTGAAAATCCTAAGGAAAGTACCCTTTTCCCTTTAGAAGTTAAAATTGAAGGTAATGATATTTTTGTTAAAGTTCCCTCAATTCCCGTTCTTGAATTCAAAACTAAATGGTTTGGTATGTATAGGAGAGGTGTTTTAAATGGCACTGGAATTAACTCTTGAATCTATTTTAGAAAAATATGAGATAAAAGATATGAATAATCTACCTAAAGATATAGTAGGTCCCGTATTGACAAAGGACGAATTTGCATATGCAGTTATAGAGGCTATAGTTAAAGATAATCCTAAAACGTTTAAGGGAATAATTGATAGAGGATCTTATTTAAGAGTACTAGGAGATAGAGAATTAATCCTTAGAAAGCCAACTTTAGAGGAAATATTAGGCGAAGAAGTTAGATTCCCTGGAGAAATTGAAGTCAGAATGAGTTCATTTGCTGGAAGAATTGAAGTCAGAGGAGATCATATAAGGTGGTATTTAGAGTCTTGAGGTGAGATTATGACTAAATTAGAAGATTTAGAATGGTATAAAAGATATAAGGAACTGTTTGGAGCATTTAAGACTGGTGTTGAAGGTGATAGGTTCTTTAGAGATTATGAGTTCAGAGGTTATAAAAGAGTTTGGTCTACGTGGCCCATGTTAGAAAGGAAAATTGGAAGAAAGAAACCAACAGAATATCAAATAGTAACTTATGGTTTAGCTTATTGGGCAGACCCTAGATCTCCAACATACGTATATGATAAAGGGCCATTTGAGCTCGGTACTGAGCATATAACCCAAAAATGGTATAGACACTTTAGAGATAACTCACCATTTGTAAAGCCATTATTTGAAAAAGGACTATGGCATGATTATGAGGATCCGTATAAGTTAGTTTATCAGACATATAACAATACGGCTGATGATAATGAAACATATCTGGACAAACTATATGAGGAAATTGTAGCGACAAAATACGATCAGAATTTAAGTGAAGAGATGCTGGAATTTTATCGCGATGTATATGGTCCTCTAAAATATATATGGCATACCATACAAATGGGTTCAGCGTATTTAGCAACAATGGCCCCCAGTAGCTCAATAGCTAACATCTTTATCTTCATGAGTATGGATCATATGAGAAGAGTACAAAGAATAGCTCAAAGAATTAAAATGCTTGATATAGTTTATCCAACTTTCGGGTTTGGAAAAGAAGACAGAAAACAATTTGAAGAGAGTCCCATATTTCAGCCAGCCAGAGAAGTAATTGAAAAAATGTTAGTAACATATGACTATGGAGAAGCATTAGTTGCTTACAATCTTGGCGTAAAATTTGTACTAGACGAACTATTGCTCCAGCATTTAACTGATTTAGCTTCTCAAAAAGGAGATGACATGATGAGACACATTAATATGTCATACTATAATGATACAATAAGACATAGGCATCAAGTGGCTGAGTTATTTAAGTTTGCATTTAGTAAAGAGACAACATTAAAAGATGTTGTAAAACCGTGGTTAAATGAATGGAAAGAAAAAGCTTACAAAACTACAGAGGGCTTTAAAGAAGTATTCAAAAACTCGTATGATAATGTAATATCTCAAATAAAGAAAGAACATGAGGAATATCTAAGAGGCATAGAACTTTGAAAGATAAAATAGTAGAAATATTAAGAGGTATATACGATCCAGAAATTCCTATAAACATATATGACCTAGGATTGGTCAGAGAAATAAATATAGATGATGAAGAGAAAAGAATTTTTATTAGACTAATTTTTACTGCAAATAAAGGTTGTACTTTAGCTGATCTAGTAACTGTTCAAGTAAAATACAAAGTTATGAGAGCGTTTCCAGACTATAAGGTTGATGCTAAAGCAGATTATAACGAAGAATGGAATATAGGTTATGCAACTCTTGAGGGAAGAATGATGTTAGAGGAAATTTATGGAAAAGAAGCTATTGAGCTATTAATGAAAAAAGATTCTAAAATTGAAAGCTTAGTTATGCAACTTAGAATTAATAAAGAAGATCCTGTGCAATATATGAGAAAAGCATTAGATGATAGATATCAAACGTTCAAAAATTGGTATGATAAACATAAGATATTGTAAAAAGAATTTTTTTCTCCCTTATTTATAAGAGGTTAAACTACTTTTTATTTAGTCTTGGTAAGTAATACATAATACCCTTGACTTGAAGATTTAATGCTAAACATTATGGACTTATTCTTTAACTTTAAAAGGTAATTATTATGTACTCGCTAAAAGTAGTTATGATCTAGATAAGAGACACTATAGAAGCAATTAACTTTAGAAAAAATTATAATTTCTTAAAAAATTAGAATTTAATCATAATCCTTCCTGCAGTCTTATACTCGCTCATTTCCCTATATGCATTATTTGCTTCCTCTAAACTTATGAACTTGTAAATTGCTGGATCCAAATTCATTTTGCCTTCTTTTAACAAGTTAAATATTCCTTCAAATTTTTGAGCGGGTAGCATCAGAACTCCTTGTATTTTAATCTCTCTTGCCACTACTAGATCGGCTGGTAGCGGAAACGTCTCTTTTCCTTTCATCATTAGTCCTGCTAGCAAGAGTGTACCTTGAGGTCTTATTAAGGGGAGAGCAGAGGTTACAGCATCAGGATTGCCCGTAGTATCATATACTACATCAACAAGTCCATGAGTTTTCATTATATCATCCACAATCTTTTTCAGTTCCTCTGGATTAGAATAATAATAGGCTTCAATGCTCCCTAATTTCTTGGCTTTTTCAGTAGCTGTAGGATTAAGGTCTATTGAAATAACTTTTGCTCCAATGGCGTTAGCTATTGCAATAGCACTGAGTCCAACTCCTCCTGTCCCAATGACTAAAACCATATCTCCAGGCTTAAGGTTAGCCTTCATGGTAAATGCATTCCATGATGTCCCGAATCCACATGATAATAAAGCAGCCCACTCGGGTTTTACTCCTTCAGGAATCTTAACGAGATCAACCACAGATCTCTCTGGAACTAGCATGTATTCAGCAAAACATCCGTTTATTCCGTAGCCTGGTATTACTAAATGTTCACAAACGTTAGAGTTTCCATCCATACAATATCTACACGTTCTATTATCTCCCGTAGATGACGCAGGTATAACTACCTTATCTCCTACCTTAAGCCTAGTTACATTGTCTCCTACCTCAACAACCTCTCCATATACCTCATGCCCCTGGATTATAGGAAGTTTTCCTCCAGACCACTCCATGTATGCCACTAAAGCTGGATCACCTCTCCATAAATGCCAATCAGATCTGCAGATACCACAGTACTTGATCTTTAAAAGAATATCACCTTTCTCTACCTTAGGCACATCTGTATCCTTTATTACGAGATCCTTTCTGAATTCGGTTAGGAAAGCTGCTTTCATTATACGTAAGTTTAATCTTATATTTTATATATAATTCTCTAACATATTCGAATATATTCCAGTAATTTCTATTATCAGTGTGGTTAGGATAACAGTAGAAAGATAGCGAACTATATTATACTCTTATAATATTTGTTCAATTTTAATTAGCATTCCTCTTAAGTGTTTCACGTTTAAAGGTAAGAGGAAGTTCCTTATCGATAACTTATTGTGTAAACACATTAATCACCTAGTTTTTTATTAGTGAGGTTTATCATGTTCTATCTAACATTCTTCCCCAGGATTATAATATCTTTCACTTCTTGCTTTTGTTAAAGAACAAGTATTCAATCCATCAAAACTCGCAAGTGTGATGTCACACTGTTCAAGCAATAATTTTGTTATGTTTGGTTAGAGGACTATCATCTGTAGATCGTGCATGTATTTACAGTATGTTATTTATATAATCTTCCTCATAATCGATTATGCTCTCAGTTCCTTCATATAACTGTCATTATATGAAGTCATCTAAGTTTTCATTAACTTCAATCTATTTTAGATCTTTAGTAGAAAATTATACATGTTAGATATCTATCAACATACTCAAAGTTGAAGAAAACTCGTATGTTTATTTATTAATAAAACTTGTTAGAGAAGCATTTATTAGTTATGGAATGAAAAAAAACATTGTGGATTTTGAAACCGAATATTTAATAATAGGTAGTGGAATTGCAGGTTATAACGCTCTAAAAGAGATAATAAATAGCAAACCTAATTCAAAAGTTACCATGATAACAGCAGATAAATACTACCCATATGATAGGCCTCCATTATCAAAAGACTATTTGAAAGGAAAAATGCAAATGGAGGAGTTATTTTTCGAGCCAGAAGAATTTTATAAAAGAGAAAATTTAAAGATAATATTAAATATTCCAGTAAATAAGATAAATACAAAAGATAAAGTTATAGAAATTAATGGTGATTATATAAAATTCAAAAAGGCTTTGATAGCTACAGGAGGTAGGCCCAGAAAACTAAACTTACCTGGAGAAAACATGGATAAAGTGTTTTATCTTAGGACTTTAGGAGATTGTAATAATATTAAAGATGCTATTAAAAATGCTAGTACTGCTACAATTATTGGTGGAGGCTTTATAGGTGTTGAAGTTGCATCGAGTCTTATAACGCTGGGCGTTAAAACAACTATTATCGAGGCTTTACCATATATATGGAGCAGTTTCGTAGATGAGAAAATCTCAAGGTTCATGCAGCAGTATCTTGAAAATAATGGCATTACATTTATTTTAAATGATAGTGGAAAGGAAATAATTAATAAAGGAAATAAAAGAGTCCTAGTAACTAATTCTGGAAAAAACATTGAGAGCGACATAATATTAATTGCTGTAGGTATAGTCCCAAATACCGAAATAGCTCAACAAAGTGGTATTGAGGTAAGTAATGGCATTTTGGTTAATGAATATCTAGAAACAAACCAGAAAGATATATACGCTGCAGGAGATGTTGCAAACATCTTAGATCCAGTAAGTAAAAAGAGAAAAAGAATTGAGCACTGGAATAACGCAGAATACACTGGTAAATTAGCAGCAAAGAATATGATGGATGAAAATCAAAAATATAATTTCATATCGTCGGTGTGGTCAGATATTTTTGATTTACACATAGAATCTGCAGGTGAAACTAGGGAATATGATGAGTACATTATAAGAGGAAAGTTAGAATTACAGAAACCATCTTTCTCCATCATCTATGTAAAGGGTGGATTAATTAAAGGTTATTTAGCAATAAACAGAAAGTCTGTTGAGCTATTAGCATTAAACAAGTTAATCCTAAATAATGTTGACGTTTCTAAGAAACAGAAAGAGATAGAAGACCTTACTTTTAACTTGAATAAACTGTTATGATTAGAACTGGTTCGAAAAACCCTTTTATTTTCATAAAGTTTAAGATTCTTTAATGAAACCAACTCCGCAAGAACCTAGATTACCCACAAGAGATGAGTACTACGATTTAGAAAATAGACTAGAATGGACGCCAAAATATGTATCGGAAGAAGAACTATTCCCAGTAGATATGACGGGAGTCCCTAACTTACCAATAGACGTTTGGGCAGAACTATACGATGCTCCTTATAAAGTAACTTATAGGGAGTACGTTAAGAATCAAAAAGAAAAAGACCAAAAAGTATTTTCAGTAAGAGATGCTGGTATTCGTGCCGAATTAGTTAAAAAATTAGATTCAACATATCATCAAGGAGCATTCTGCTTCCATATAACTGCAGTACCAATACCAGAATATACGGCAGCAATTGCAGAAATAAGAATGGCCAGATTTGCTAAAGCGGGGGAATGGAGGAACCTAGCTACATTTGGTTCGATGGATGAAGTAAGACATGCACAACTACAGATATTATTATCTCATGATAATGTAACAGTAAATCCAAAATTTGCATTCGCTCATAAAATGTTCTGGACAGATGGCTGGTTACCTATTGCAGCAAGATCATTTTTTGATGACACAATAACAGGCACTACAGCAATAGAGTTTGCGTTATTGACAACTTTTGCGTTTGAAACCGGATTTACAAACTTACAATTTATAGCTTATGCTGCAATGGCTAACAAAGCTAATGATTTCGTGTTTTCTACCGCTACACAAAGCATTCAGACAGATGAATCAAGACATGCTCAAATCGGGCATCCTGTGTTAAAGACATTTACAGATGTTACTAAACTATCTGAAGAATTACAAAAGAAAGTTTGATTTTTTTATCCTTCATAACTTAAAACAAGTTTTAGATTATTACTTTTAAGCTTGATATTCAATCAATTCCTATGAAGTTACGAGAGCACTACTCTATCGTAACTGGGAAATCTACATATACAGATGATATTACTTTTCCAAACATGTTATATTATTGAAGTTAGCATAAATGAAGCGATTTCGGAATATGTCTGTACTTTATGTCTTATTCCGTTACATCACGTACTGCCCTTATTAACCATATAAGATATACTAATCATCCCTTACATTGCATGATATGTAAGAAGAAATCTAGCAATTATAATGCGTTACTTGATCATATTTGCAAAAAGCATAATATCTGCATAAGTTAGGTGATTTCATGGATAGAACCAGATTAATGTGGCTCATCATCATATTTGGAAATATTGTAGATGTTATTATATCATGGTTTGGTTGGCCTACGGTAAGGGCGGAGTAGTTCACCAATCTTAATAATGTAACAATAAGCTAAAGTCGAGGCCAGTGATTTTAACTCTTTTAAAAAGATATTTATTATTCCTAAGATATACTATTATAATATATGTTATTAGATTTAGAATCTAAGGATGAAGATTTACAGTTAGTTTTATCATCATTTTCAGAGGCTATTGCAAGATTTAAAGGAAGAGACGAGATTTCGCTCTTTAATGAGCTAAAGAATATAGGAGTTTTCGATTTTATAAAAAATACATCTACTGTTAATTCTCTGTTAATTCAAGAATTTATTGGAGAGAGTCTATTACCATCAATTGTATCTACGTCAGCATTACTAGGATCAGATGTTCCAGCTACTTTAGGAGTGAAGTATTTTCCTGATGCTGATAAAGCTGAAATAATAGTGACTCCCGAAGGTATGATAAGCAGAGATAAAGTTAAATTAATTGAAGTTGAATCTCCTGATCCTTCAGTTAAAATGTTTAAATTAAGCGATGTATCTCTTTCTTCCAGCGAATATAATTTCGATAACGCAAAATTTTTTGCTTCAGCTCAAATTATTGGGCATGGTATTGCTTGCATGAAAAGTGCTATTAATTATTCAAATTCTAGAATAGCTTTTGGCAAACCCATAGGTTCATACGAGGCTATAAAACACAAAATAGTTGATGATACTATAGGTTTAGAATTAGTTAGATCTAGATATCTTACTGGAGAAAGAAGTAACGTGTTTGATCATGCGTTTAGAAAGGCTTTTAGAGCGATATTAGATTCTATACAGATTCATGGAGGAATGGGCTTCACAGCAGATTTAGATCTTCATTTGCATTTAAAAAGAATTTTGCTTTTGGATAAAGCATTAAGCTAATCCTCTTTTTTATTACATAAAATTTCCATCTTTAATTTCATAACTTCTTCTTTATTCTGATTAAGTGTAGTTAAATTCAAGTAAATTCTTCCGTCTTTTTGTCTTTCCTTTTTGTCAGCAACTTCTACTATAACTTTAAGAGTATCTCCAATTTTTACTGCCTTTTTAGCTTCAATTTCTACTTTGGTTAATGCTACAAATCCTTCTCCGAAAGGATCTGTAGATAATTGATATGCTAAACCTACTGCGAATGATGCAGTTAGTAAACCAGGTAAAATTCTTGACCCGAATCTGGTTTTCTTTCCGTACTCTTCGTCAAGAAATAATGGGTTTAAAGCTCCAGTTAATCCAGTAAACAGTACTACGTCTGCTTCTGTTACTGTTCTACCTTTTGTTTCCCATTTTTGTCCAATTTGAAAATCTTCAAAATACATTTTTAATCACTTCGGAAGTTTTAGTGCTCTCTCGCCTATAAGATTTCTTAATATTTCTGATGTACCTCCAGCTATTGTTCTACCTCTAGATGATAGCATTCCTAAATACCACTTTTCTTCCATAATTTTCTCTAGGTCATTATTTGTAATAGCAATTTCGTAAATTTTTTGTAATAGTTCTGAAGAAACTAGCTTTAGTATTGCTCCTTCTACGTCTATATCTTCTCCGTTTCTTAACTTAATTAGAATTCTTTTATAGAAAGCTTCTAAGCCTTGTAAATCATCTATTAAATTCTGATCTTTAAGTCCTAATTTATCAATTACTATTTTTGATGCGAATAACATAGTTATTCCCAAAAAGAATCTTTCATGATTAAGAACAGTCATAGCAACTTTCCATCCTTCTCCAATTTTTCCTATTATGTTTTCCTTAGGTATTTTAACGTCAGTTAAGTATACTACGTTAAAATCACTTTTTCCAGTTATTTGATGAATTGGAGAAACTTTAATGCCTTCCTGTTTCATGTCTACTATAAACATAGTTAATCCATGATACTTATCTTCTCCAGTCCTTGCAAGTAAAATCATACGATCAGCTACATGAGCATAACTACTCCAAATCTTCTGTCCATTTACAATAAAATAATCTCCTTTTTCCTCGGCTTTTGTTTTCACATTAGCTAAATCTGATCCTGCATTAGGTTCAGAAAATCCTTGACACCAAATATCTTCTGCTGATAAAATTCTTCTCAAATATTTTCTTTTTTGATCTTCATTTCCATGCTTTAAAATAGCTGGAGCTACTACCATAAGACCTATAGATCCTAAACTTCGACCATATGGTAATCCAGCCTTTAGAAATTCCTCATAAGCTATAACTTCATAAATGGGATCTAATCCCTGACCTCCATATTCTTTTGGCCAAGTAATTCCTAGATATCCTGCTTCGTACAATTTTCTTTGCCATTCTCTTATTTGATCATAGTTATTACTTTCTACTGTATCAAAAAGTACTTTTCTTTCTAACTCAGGAGAACGATTTTTATCTATCCACTCTTTTAGTTTTTGCCGATATTCTTCCTCTGATATCATATTAATTAGTTTGATTTGAAAATATTAAAACATTCGGTATAATGTCTTATATACTTGTTCGAAAAGGTAGAGATGTTTAGTGCTGATTAAATATACTGACAAGATAATCTATTGCTGAATAATACTTTTTTAAACTTTTTTAATTTTTATTTATTAAAATATTAGATTATTATTTTAAAATATAAAAAACTGAAAAAGAGTTTAAATATGTAGAATTCATAATTATAATTGATAGAGATGGTAAAAGTAATAGTATCAATTAAACAAGTGCCAGATGCTGACGATCTAAGAGTAGATCCAGTAACTAATACTTTAGTAAGAGAAGGAGTACCTGCAGTAATAAATCCTCCAGATCTACACGCAATAGAAGAAGGAGTAAGAGTTAAAGAAAGATATGGGGGAGAAACCGCAGTAATTACAATGGGTCCACCACAAGCTGAACCATCATTAAGAGAAGCCTTAGCTATGGGTATTGATAAAGCCTATTTAATAACTGATAGAGCTCTGGCCGGAGCAGATACTTGGGCCACTTCTTACACTCTTTTCAAAGCTATCAAAAAAATTGGAGAAGCTGATCTATACATTTTTGGTAGAAGAGCAGTAGACGGTGAAACAGAACAAGTAGGTCCACAGACTGCAAAATGGTTAGGAATACCTATAGTAGGTTATGTAAGCGAGATAAAGAAGATTGATATGCAAAATCATTCAATAACAGTAGTGAGAACAACTGAATTTGATGAGGAAACTGTAGAAGTTCCATTACCTGCAGTTATTACTGTAAACGAAACGATAAACAAGCCTAGACAGCCAGACATTATGAGCATAATAAATTCAAAATTAGCTAAAATAATTAAATTAAATAAAGACGATATAAATGCAGAACCGAATAAAATAGGGCTAGCTGGTTCTCCGACAAAAGTTATAAAAGTTCACCCTCCACCAAAGACAAGAAATCCAGAAATATTTCAAGGTAAAGATCCTAAAGAAGCTGCAGATTGGATAATTGAAAAAATTAAAACATCGTTATTAACAAAAGAAGAGAATACAACATATCAAAAACCTTCTCCAATAACAAAAGTTAACGGAGAAATATGGGTTTATGTAGATCATATTTCAGGAGAGCCAAATGAAGCGTCTTGGGAGATTATGGGAGAAGCAAGAAGAATAGCCGATTTGATGTCTACAAGCTTATCTGCAGTAATAATAGGAGCTGATCTAGCTAAGGAAGCATTTTCTTACGGTGCGGATAAAGTATATCAAGTGAAGACTTCAATGAAAAGATATGATAATGATGTTTATACTAGAGCATTATCTTCCTTAGCTAAGAAATATAAACCTGAGGCAATATTCTTCCCTGGCACTAAAAATTCCAGAGAATTAGCTTCTACTTCAGCTATAGAAATCGACACAGGATTGATAGCTGATTGTACTAGCTTTGATGTAGATTCAAAAGGAATACTTAACTCTACTAGACCAGATTTTGGAGGAAAGGAAATGTCTACAATAATATGCCCTACCAGTAGACCAGTTATGGTTACAGTTAGAGCAGGAGTGTTTAAACCATTACCTAAGGCAGAGAGAAAAGGAGAGCTAGTAGAAGAAACTGTAGACGACGAATTTTCTAGGTATAATGTTTTAGAGTATAAAAAAATAGAGAAGAAAAACGAATTAACTGAAGCTGACGTAGTTATAGGAGTAGGAAGAGGAATAAAAAGTCCAGAAAACATAAAGCTAGCCGAAGAATTAGCTTCAGTCATAGGTGGCGTTGTAGGAGTTACAAAGCCGTTAGCTGATATGGGTTGGTATCCAAAGGATAAGCAAGTAGGACAGACAGGAAATACTATTAGACCAAAATTATATATTGCATTAGGAATTTCTGGAGCAGTTCAGCATCTAGTAGGAATATCTGGATCTAAGAGAATTATTGCAATAAATCTAGATCCAGGAGCTCCAATATTTCAGAATTGTGACTATGGTATTGTAGGAGATCTTTTTGAAATAGTTCCAGAAATAATTAAGAGGTGGAGTAAATGAAGTTTGACGTAATTGTAATAGGTGCAGGTCCGGCTGGTAGTGCAGCTTCTCTATTAGCTTCAAAAGCTGGACTTAAAGTGCTTACAATAGAAAGAGGACCAGAACCTGGTTCAAAAAATGTGTCTGGAGCAATGATAAGAGTATCAGAAATAGCTAAAGTATTTGATACTAGCAATTTACCAGCGGAAAGAGAAGTTAAAAAAATCAAACTAATGCTATCATCTAAAAATGGCGATGTAAGCGTAGAAGCATCTCCTCTTACTAAGTTAGTTACAGTTTCAAGATTGAAATTTGATAAATTCTTATGGCAACAAGCTGAAAATAATAAAGCTTTACTAATTCCTAAAACTACAGCACTGGGAATAGAGAAAGATTCTTCTTCATACAAAGTAATTACAGATAGAGGAGAAATAGAAGGAGATAAAATAGTACTGGCAGAAGGAGTAAATTCTCTATTGTCAATGAAATTAGGATTAAGGCCAGAATTATCGCCAGAAAGTACAGTTCAGGCAATAAAGGAAGTTTACAGCCTAAATAAGGAAGAAGTAAGTAAGAGATTAAATCTTTCATCAGATGATGGATTAGCCTGGAGAGTTATATCAAATTCTCCTGTTCCTTATGCTGGATTCCTATATACGTATAAGGATTCAATATCAGTAGGAGTTGGAATACCAATGCAAGAATTGATAGAAAGAAAAATTAGACCATACGAAATTTTAGATGAATTTGAAAAGAAATTTGGAATAACAGAACTCGTAAAAGGTTCTTCTCTGAGAGAATATTCAGCTAAAATAATTCCAGAGGATGGATTTCCAAAATGGAGAGCTTGTAAAGAAGGCATTTATGCAGTAGGGGATTCAATAGGTTTAGTAAATCCTTTAGTATTTAATGGCATAGGTCCAGCTATAATTTCTGGTAGTATAGCAGGAACTGCAGTAACAGAATCTTGGAGCTGTCAAAAATACGTATCTGAATTATACAATTCAAGAGAAATCAAAGAAATAGCAAAATTAAGGCCAATAGAAAGCGAAATGCTAGGTAAGGGATATCTTTCTGTATATGATGACATGATTACTAACTTAATTGAATCGTGGATTTCTGGAGATTTATCAGAAGTAAGCCAATATAAGTCACAATTCCCATCTATGATTAAACATTTACTCATGTTATGGGGGAGTATGATATGAAAATAGAAGAAAAATTATATACTTTAAGATATAAAAGAGATGAAATTCCGCATTTGGAAATAAAAGATCAAATGACTTGCAAAAAATGTGAAGAAACATACGGAACTCCACAGCCATGCATTTCCGTCTGCCCTGCTAACGTATACTCATGGATAAATGGAAAGATAGTAGTATCTTACGAAAACTGTGTAGAGTGTGGTGCATGTAAAATTGCTTGCCCATTCAATAATATAATCTGGAAATATCCAAGATACGGATTAGGCATAGCATTAAGATACGGATAATTCATAAAACATGATGTATATTATTTTTAAGTATAGAAAGCAAGTAAGTATATAATGAATATAAAACAAATAATGACTAAAAATTTAGTTGTAATAGACGAATCTTCATCGATAAGGGATGCAGCATCAAAGATGAGAGAATATAACGTAAGTTCAGTAGTAATGAGAAAAGGAGATCAGATTACAGCTATCTTGACAGAGAGAGATATAACTAGAGCAGTAGCCATGGGAAAAAATTACAATGATCCAGCTTTAGATATAGCTACAACTAAAATATTGAGAATAGAGTCAGATAAGCCATTAATTGAAGCAATGGATATAATGGCATCTTATGGAGTAAGGCATTTAGTAGTTACTGAAAAAGGAAAAGATATAGGGATAATTTCAATGAGAGACGTAATGGGCACAATGTCCCTCTTGGAAGCAGAAGAGATGACTTATTGAATTAATCTTATTTTAAATCTTTTTTGTTCTTCTTATTTATATCCTTTATATTTCAATATATATCAGAATTTTCTACTGGTAATCTACATAATGGTAGTTTCTGTAGCGTCTGAAAATTAAGGCAATCCTCTCTATTAGAACTATCGTAAAATAAGTGTTGGAGTGCAGCCATGAAAATTAGCATGTAATACGAATTAAATTAAACTCTCTCTAATCCTCTTTTGATATTTTCCAACCGTACTTGATTAAAGGGAGTAACAACACTAGAAAACACCTTACCCTTCATGGCAATAAGTAAACTCAAACTATAATTAACCATACTAACACTCCTAGTAACAGCCTTAGTATCACGATTAAAACGAGCTAAACAACTTCTTACCATAGAATGATAACCCTCAACACGAAACGTATACCTCTTACCAACAACACGATCATCAAGAACTTGATAAACTTGATAATCATAAAAACTAACACCACCCTTAGGCAAACCCCAACAACCACCTCAAAGTACCATAACTCCTATTCCCAACAACAAAATAAGGAACACCATCAATCAAACAATTCCAAACCCACAAATCTTGCCTCTTTGAACTAACACGATAAAAAAAGTCCACTGCTCATCAAAAACCTTCTCTCCCACATAAAAATCCTTCATCAAGCCTCATATAAAACATATTAGTCGAGTTTGAGTTATACAAACCCGATCAGAATGAGGCCGGATCAAGCCTTGAGCCTTGAAGATCAATAAGAGTGAGATAAGCCTCAAGAGCCTTCTTCCTAATCAAGTGATAAACAGTGGGAACGTCTCTCACAAGAATATCTGAAATACCCCTCATACTCATATTGTGAGTATACATTTGTATTATCATTCTTTTTCATCTTTGCTTAGTCTAAGGTTCTCTCCTTGGTAGAATGTAGTGTTGCAAGATTTGCATTTGTATTTCTTTTTCCTCTTGATGATCCGTTTTTTATTACATTGTGTGATTTGCATTTGGGGCAAGTTACTGTTTGCGTTGTTGTTCTTTCTTTTCTCCTCTTTTTTATTTTTAGTTTGTTTATGTAGTAGTATGTTGTTGATTTTGGTAAGGGGAGTTGATTTATTGGTATTTCTAGTATTAATTGTGCTAGGGTTATCGTGTTCATTGTGATTGGCCACTATTCGTCTCATGGTAACCTAGCACAAGTGTTTTTAGCTAGGGTTTTATGTCGGGATTTTTGTATATACAACTTTATTAAGTTTTCATTTTTCTCGTATTACATACTAATTTTCATGGCTGCACTCCAACACTCACAATACTTTAATTAGATTCTTATATAAAAACCTTATCTTCCTTTCTATGTTTTTATTTTTCTTCACTTTAATTATTGATATTTCTATAAAAATAAAATTTGCTTAAAATTATATTTTATCTTCTTTTTCATGTTTTATAACTGGTGTTATTAGCGTTCCTAAACTACTTATACTTATCTCTACTACGTCTCTATGCTTAAGTCCTTTATCTCTTCCAGGAACTATAGCAGTTCCAGTAGTCAAAATAGTTCCATCTGGTATTGGATTATCCCTGATAATATACTCTATCTGTTCCTCAATCTTCCTTCTCATTTTGCTAGTATTAACACTACCCTCATAGAATACCTTACCTTCTCTTAGAATTCTCAACTTTATATCTAAATTATATGGATTCTTTACCTCATCTGGTGTAACTATGAAGGGTCCAAAAGCGCAGCAACCAGCATATATCTTAGACTGAGGTAAATAAAGTGGATTTTCAGCTTCTAGATCCCTAGCTGAAACATCATCCATTATAGTATAACCTAAAATCTTTCCATTAGAATCTATAACTACTGCCAATTCAGGCTCCGGTAAGGTCCATTCAGAGTCACTTCTCACAGCTATGGCTTCGCCATGACCAACACATCTATTTGGTGTTGCTTTGAAGAATATTTCTGGCCTTACTGCATCATAAACAGTGTCATATATTGTCTTACCTAATATTTTAGCCACGTTCTCTTCAGAATATCTTTCCCTAGCCATTTCATATGATATTCCAGATCCCCACACTTCTAAGGGATCTATTGGTTTAGTGATCTTAACGTCATTTACTTGAAAGTTCTTCAGTAACAGTTCATAATCTAATCCAACAACCTTATCTCCTAATACTTCCTTGTTTTCTGAGTATCTAATTAACGCTCTCACTGGATCTTCGTCTAGTCTTATTACAATATTATTTTCTAATATTGCATAACTTATGTAGTAACCTCTTTTTACAACTCTAAATATTTTCATCATGATAAAATCCTCTTAACATTTAATAAACTTGTTAGCAAACATGTTAGTATATCAAAATAAAAAACAGTCAGAACAAGATAGTAATTATGAAATCATATCAGGAGTTGGCGGATAAGTGGATTAAGGGTAATGGAGAGGAATACCTTGACATAAATCCTGCAGATAAGGATCATGTATTAGCTAAAATCAAATTGTACACTAAGGACAACGTTAAAGAGGCCATAAATAGAGCTGTGGCAAAGTTTGAAGAATGGGCCAAAACTCCCGCACCAAAGAGAGGTTCTATTTTACTTAAGGCTGGAGAATTGATGGAACAAGAGGCTCAAGAATTTGCGCTATTGATGACTCTTGAAGAGGGTAAGACACTTAAAGATAGCATATTTGAAGTAATGAGAAGCTATAATCTACTTAAATTCTATGGGGCTTTAGCCTTTAAGATCTCTGGAAAAACCTTGCCTTCAGCTGATCCTAATACAAGAATATTTACTTTGAAAGAACCTTTAGGTGTAGTAGCGTTAATTACCCCATGGAACTTCCCACTTTCAATACTTGTCTGGAAATTAGCCCCAGCATTAACTGCGGGTAATACTGTACTATTAAAACCTGCAACAAAAACACCATTATTAGTAGCTAAATTAGTTGAAGTGTTAAGCAAAGCTGGTTTACCGGAAGGTGTAGTGAATCTAGTAGTAGGGAAGGGAAGCGAAGTCGGTGATACTATAGTAACAGACGATAGTGTGGCTGCTGTTTCGTTTACTGGATCTACAGAGGTTGGACAAAGAATTTATAGGCTGGTAGGATCTAAAAAGAGAATGACCAGAATACAATTAGAATTAGGTGGAAAGAATGCACTTTATATTGATAAGAGCGCTGATTTAACACTAGCTGCAGAACTAGCAGTAAGGGGAGCTTTTGGATTAACAGGACAATCTTGTACGGCGACGAGTAGGTTGATAGTCCATAAGGATATCTATAGTCAGTTTAAGCAAAGACTTTTAGAGAGAGTTAAGAAGTGGAGAGTTGGACTAGGTACTGAAGATGTTGATATGGGTCCGGTAGTGGATGAATTTCAGTTTAAGAAAGATTTAGAATATATAGAATATGGGAAAAATGCAGGGGCTAAATTAATTTATGGTGGAAATACTATAAGTCGTAAAGGATATTTCCTAGAGCCTACTATATTTGAAGGAGTTACATCGGAAATAAGACTGTTCAAAGAAGAAATATTTGGGCCCATATTAAGTGTAACTGAGGCTAAGGATCTAGATGAGGCAATAAGATTAGTTAACGCTGTAGACTATGGTCATACTGCAGGTATAGTATCAACTGATATTAAAGCAATAAATGAATTTTTAGCTAGAGTTGAGGCTGGAGTAATAAAAGTTAATAAACCAACTGTAGGATTAGAACTTCAAGCACCTTTCGGTGGATTTAAGAATTCTGGTGCTACTACATGGAAAGAAATGGGAGAAGAAGCATTAGAATTCTACCTTAAAGAAAAGACAGTTTATGAGGGATGGTAACTGAAAGCATTAAAAATTCTTTTTTCCTAATCCTATTACATAGATCTAAGATAAAAGCAGTACTACTTTATGCTTCGGGTTTACTTTTAATATAATTATTTTCATGGCTGCACTCCAACACCCTCAAAAACTTTCTGCTTGGAATTGAAGACATGCCATGGTTATTCTTAAAAGCCCAAAATGGATAAAAATCTACAATAAAGTTTTCGTGAAACTTTCTTAACAATATCATCTATTAAAAAGCATAAATATTTTTGCCCTGCAATAATTAAACGTTGAAAATATCAGTGAAATCAACATAGCTTTAATATCGTTCATAACAACATTATATCCAAAGAGAATATATTTCTTTTATAAATTTTGTAAAAAGTATTAACTCCATAATAACGCTATAAATTATACTGCTATATAAAAAAGATAAAGGTCATTCATTATACACTTAGAAGAAAAGAAGAATAATAAAAAATTCACAGCTTCATAAGTTCTATTATATCATACTCTAAAATTTCTGTATTATCCTGCTTTTTCCCAACACAATGTATGTTTACAACATAATTTCCTGATTTACCTTTGCTCTCTCTACTATCTACTATTTCACATTCGGACCAAATAGTATCTCCTATAAATACTGGAGATTTGAATTTCACATTATTTACACCTAATAAGGCTACTATATTATTAATAATCTCATGTTGGGCTAGTAAACCTTGTAAAAGTGAAAGAGTTAGAAAGCCATGTGAGACTCTTTTCCCAAATATTGAGGATTTTGAGTAAATTTCATCTAAATGTGCTGGATGCATATCACCAGTAAGTCCTGCAAATAATATTATATCTGCCTCGGTAATTGTTCTCCGTTTAGTTATGAACTTATATCCTATCTTAGTTACCTCAATGGTCAAATTACTCCCTCATTTTTTAATTTCTCTATTTCTTCTCTAGTTAAACCGAGTAATTTCCCATATATTTCTTCGTTATGATATCCGGGTAATAATCCAGGCCATTTAATTGTTCCTGGTGTTTCGCTCATTTTAAATGAAGATCCTGGAACTTGAAGTTTATTGGTATCAATAAGAAACTCTACGAACATATCTCTTACTTTTACATGAGGGTCATCAAATTGCTCTTTTAGCTCTCTTACTGGTGCTGCTGCACCACCACAATCTACTACAAGTTTTACAATCTCATCTTTCGTCATATTTCTGAAAATATCTTGAACTATTTTCTTTACCTCCTCTCTATGAGAAATTCTATTTTCTACTGTTTTGAATCTAGGATCATTAAGTAAATTTTCTTTTCCTACTCTTTTGATAAAGTTAGTCCAGCTTTCATCAGTAGGCAAAATCACATAAACGTAGCCATCTCTAGCCTCATATAAATATTCTGGTGAAAATACTAAGCTTGTTGGTCCCACTCTTGGATGATGTCCCAGGAATAGATAAATTAATGATTGCATAGAAAGAGTCAAAGAAACGTCGTACATACTCATATCTATGAATTGACCTTTTCCAGTTTTTTCTCTATATATCAATGCAGCCAATATAGCTATAACTGTATATGCAGCGGTTACAAAGTCTAATAGTCCCATTCCGGCCCTTGTAGGTCTATCTGGATAACCATTTGAATCCATCATACCACTAAGTGCTTGAATTATTGGATCAAATGCAGGTAAATCTCTGTATGGACTATTATATCCATATCCAGTTGATGAAGCTAAAATTATTTTATGATTAGCTTTTTTTAATTCTTCGTAATTTATTTTTAATTTATCTAGAACGCCAGGTCTAAAATTGGTAATTATTATATCGCTTTTCTTTGTAAGTTCAAGAAATAATTCTCTCCCCTTTTCTGACTTTAAATTTAATGTTATAAATTTTTTATTTACATTGTAATAAATTGAATGAAGACTATCATTATTAATAAATGGTGGTGATTTTCTCATTGGGTCTCCCCATGGAGGTTCTATTTTAATGACTTCAGCGCCTAGTTCAGCTAGTAATCTTCCAGCATAAGGTCCATTAAGGTATATTCCTAATTCTAATACTCTTATTCCTTCTAAAGCCTCCGGCAATAATATCACCTAATTAGATAACCTCCATCTACAGCTGCAAGCGATCCTGTTATAAAGGTTGCTAAATCAGACGCTAAAAATGCTATAACTGTAGCAACTTCTTCAGGTTTGCCCCATCTTCCAAGTAATACAACTTGTTTTATCCATTCATTCCATTTTTCCTTATCCGGACCTTTGATCCTAACCCAATTTATTGGAGTGTCTATAGGACCAGGAATAACTGCATTAACTCTTATATTATATTTTGCTAAAACTCTTGCTAGAGAAATAGTTATTGCATTAATACCACCTTTACTTGCAGCGTAACACAGCAGATTATCCTCGCCTCTCTCTGCTGTTACTGAAGAAACATTAACTACACTAGCATTACTTGACTTTTTAAGTAATGGTAAAGCAAGTTTAGTTAGAAATATCGCTGGAAATAAATTTATTCTTATAATTTTTTCGCAATCTTCAATAGTAAGCTCTTCAAAATACTTCCATTCAGCTATACCTGCATTATTGACCAAAACATCTAATTTTCCATAATTCTTATCTGTATATTCAATAATCTTTTTCATATCCTCAATTTTACTTATATCCCCATTAAAATGAGTAAATTCATATCCCTCTTTTTTTAAGCTATTTTCCAGTTCTCTTCCCCATTCATCGTTTAAATCTATTCCAATAACTTTTCCGTTAAGCCTAGCAAATAATTCTGCAGTAGATCTCCCTATTCCAGATGACGAACCCGTTACTAATATTACCTTATCCTTAAAGTTAAACATAGTTACTCATTAGTTGTCTCGCAAGAAACCATTTTATAGTATAACTCATACATGTATGAGTATCCCCTTTTAAATTATTACACTAATATTACTAATTGGGGATAAGCTATAGTGGATAAGACTAGGCGTAATTTCATAGCGGGTCTAGCTGGATTAGGAGCAGCCGCTGCAGTAGGGTGGGGATTAGCTGGATATTCATTAACGCGTCCACCATCTAGTGCAAAACTTCCATCAATCGCTCAAATAGGCAAGGGAGTTAAAATAATATTCAATGGGCATTGGGGACCAACAAACGTATTCGGCAATGTTGTAGAAAGAGGTTTTGATAATGGATGCGAACTAGTTAACGCCGATTGTATTATGTATAGACCGCAAAATGGATCTTCTGATGTAGCTGAAATAATCTCTAATCTACAAACTGCAATTAATCAACATCCAGATGTTTTAATTGCAACTGATATATACACAAGTGTTCAGCCATATCTACATCAAGCATCGCAAGAAGGAATACCTGTAATATTAGTTAATGTAGATGCACCTACTCAACAAGATTTTGAGTATACTGGTGCGATATCTTATATTGGTCAAAATTTAGTTAAAGCAGGAGACACACAGACTCAAGCGCTCAGCAAATATTTCCCATCTAATTCTCATGTAGTAATAATAAATGAGGGTCCTGGTGAAGTATGGGCTGAACAGCGTATACAAGGGGAAACAGAAGTTCTTAAAGAATATGGATGTACATGGGATATAATAGAATCTAGTTTCACTCTTTCACAAGTAGAGTCTCAAATAACCGCATATTTAGAAGCTAATCCAGATACTAAAGCTGTAATAAGTAACGGATATGGGGGAGCAGTAGTAATGGATGCCTTTCCAAAGTTAGGAATAAAACCAGGCCAAATACCGGTAGCTGTATTTGATATAACACCGCAAGTACTTCAAGCAATACTTGATGGATATGTTCAACTAACGATTGATCAGCAACCATACCTACAAGGTTTCTTACCAGTTATTCAAGGAGCATTTGTCGTAAAATATGATTTTACTGGGTGGAATGTAAATGCGGGTAATTATGTCCTAACTAAAGAAATAGCTCAAAAAGTAGAACCATTAGTAAATGAGGGTATATTCTACTAAAGGTGAAATCTAGTGGCAAATCCTCAAAATCAAAGGTATTTATATAAAATTGTATCAAATAAGGAATTTGCTTCTTTTTTTGCTTTAATTATTTTATGGATATTATTTGATCTTTTAGATAGTAGATTTTTAAGCTTAAGTAATCTTATAGTATTATTTACAGTTATTCCTATATATGGTATAGTGACATTGGGAGTTACGTTACTAATGATAGCAGGAGAATTTGATCTTTCAGTAGCCGCTACCTTCGCGTTAATTCCATTAATAGTTTATTCATTGATATCTTATGGAATTAACGTTATCGCATCAATAATAATAAGTTTAATGATTGCAGCTATTATTGGTTCCTTAAACGGCTTTATTACAATTAAATTTGGAATACCCTCATTTATAGTCACTTTAGGAACATTATTTGTATGGTTAGGAATAGCGCTTCAAATATCTGGAGGGCAACCTTATTCTTTTCAATTACCCGAATCGATAACTAAGATTTTAGTAGGCAACATTGCAATAGGAGGATTAATAAACTCGCAATTAATATGGCTTATTGGATTTGCAGTATTATTTTATCTAATTTTGGAGAGACACAAATGGGGAAATTGGATATTTGCGGTTGGAGGAAATAAAGATGCCGCAAAAGGAATGGGAATAAGGGTTGATTACGTAAAGCTTTCACTCTTTATATTGACTGCAGTTTTGTCTGGCTTTGCAGGAATAATGCAAAGCTCACTATACTCACAAGTCATAGCAAATCAGGGAGGTAACTTAGAACTTGATGCTATTGCTGCATCTGTAATTGGCGGTACCTCATTATTTGGAGGGGAGGGGAGCGTGATAGGAGGAATTATAGGAACAATAATAATATGGAGTATAGAAAATGGTCTAATATTAGCTGGAGTGTCTTCCTATGTATATGAAACCTTAATAGGGGCCTTGATTATAGTAGTAGTAATAGCGCATAACTATGCTAAAAAGATGAGTAAAAACATAAGATTAGGTGAAACTGATTAGGTGAAACTAATTGAGTAACAAAATACCAATAGTTAGAATGGTAAACATTCATAAATGGTTCGGGAGCTTATATGCAGTTAGGGGTATAGATTTAGAGATCTATCCAGCTGAAGTAATAGGGTTAATAGGAGATAATGGGACTGGGAAGTCTACACTGATGAGAATTTTAGCAGGGTATTATAAACCAGATATAGGGGAAATTTATGTAGACGAACAAAAAGTCGAGTTCAATTCTCCACATGATGCAAAAAAGCTTGGGATAGAAATGATGTATCAAGATTTAAGTTTAGTTAATACAATTGATATAAGGAGGAATTTCTTCTTAGGGAGAGAAATTACCGGAAGATTCGGATTTCTTAAAATGAATAAAATGAAAGAAGAAGCTAAAAAAGCATTAGAAGAGATAGGCTTAAGAATACCTAATTTAAATCTTAGAGTTGATGAAATTTCAGGAGGACAAAGGCAAGGTTTAGCATTTGCTAGAGCTTATTATTTTAAGAAAAGGCTACTTATAACAGATGAACCAACTAATAATCTTTCAGTAAAAGAAACACAAAGAGTTATGGATACAATATCAGCATTGAAGAAAACTGGGATATCAGTAATATTTGTTTCACATAACCTGTTTCACGTTCATGAAGTCTCTGATAGAATAGTAGCTATGGCTAGCGGCAAGAAAATAGGAGAATTTCTAAAGTCAGAAATTTCAGTAAATGAATTAGCAACATTAATAACCCAAAAAAGTTGAATTTCTTGAAACCCAGCTAGATCAAGAGACTATTTTGAATCTTCCTCCGAATCTCCCTCCAGTAGCATATCATAATAATAATATTGATGATAGAAACTCTTAAAGATTTTTCTTTCAGCTTTTCTTATATAATCTTCCATAGTAGGTTTAGATATTTTCATGTATGATGCTAGTTCTTCTAATGTTATGTTCTTGGGTAAATCGTAAAATCCTGACTTATAAGCTAATTTAAAACTTTCATGTTCGCGTTTTGTTAAATTAAATATTGTTAGAAGAGAGTCCGTTAATAATTCATCAATATTTATATATTTATATGTAAATTTAATTAATTTTCCTATATTTTCAAAATCTTTTTTAAGTTCAATTATTTCCGACGAAGGAAGTACTAGGACTATTCTTTCCTCCCCATTCAATATTAAATCTTTGATATCAAATAGAGTATATTTGTCGAGAATTCCTCTTACCATATTTTCATAATCTTCCTTTAAAAGAAGTCTATAAATATTTCTTTTATTATTTATAATTCTTATTTTAAATATTTCTTTTACTCTATTATTTCCTTTTAAATCCCGTATGAAATTTTTTAGATTATAATTGTTCAGCTTTACTTCGTCATAAGCTAGGATAAATCTTTTATCCTTATTTGGTCTGGCGATCAAAGTTATGGCCTCAAATTTATTGTTACTTGTCAGTTCTGACCAACAGCCCTCATGCTTAATTCTGAAATATGTAATCACGTAGTTATCATGCTCGTTTTTTATAATGTGCATATCCACAATATAATATTTAGTATCAATCAATTTAAACTTTGCGTTATTTGTTTTACATGCGAATTTAAGTGAATTTAGTAAATATCACTCTACAAGGCCCTCCATCTAATCCAACTATTTGTAACGGCAATGCAATAAGAACTCCATACACATACTTGTTATTTCCGATAGCCTTCTTAACATCATATAGCCCTTCGACTATCAATATGTCCTTTTCAAGTAAATATAAGTGTATATCTATTGCGTCTTTAACAGTAATTATATGAGGAGCAGCAGGCACATCACCAGACCAACCGGCTATACTTGGAGCGTCTATTGCAACCATTTTTATATTTGAAAATTGTGATAAATACTTAGCACTTGAAACTCCCAAATACTTCCAGTTATATTTAAATTCCTTAGGATCTTTATTAAAATCAGTAAAAAGTATTACTGCATTTACATTTTTTATTTGGTCAGAAAATTGTTGAAGGTCTTTATCAGTAATTTCAAGATCCTCCTTATTGGAAAAGTTCAGTATTATCGCCGGTGCCACAAACCTATATATTTCATATGCGTCTATTGTTTTTCCGCCCTTTATCATATGCGATGGAGCATCAAAGTGTGTATAGTCTTGTGAGGTCATATAAATTTCATGCGCATCATAAAGATCTCTTTCAACAGTCTTGAATTTATTAATTTGTATAGGTGGATGTGTAGGCCATGACACCACATTATGTGATAGTGGCATCGTGAAATCAAAAAACTCTAATGCCTTAAGTAACTCATTAAGATCATTTATTGATAAACTTTTCATATGAGAATGTCATTTATTCTCTTATTAAATATTCTCTCAGACATGTTAGGATATCGTTTTAAATTTAAAAACTAGTTACAGCTTGTAATGACTGAACTAGCTGGAATTACCTGGGATGATCCAAGAGGCTATAATAGTATAGTGGAGGTTTCAAAAGATTTTTATGAGCTAACAAAAATAAAAATTATATGGGACAAGAACTCTTTATACGACTTTACGGTTTACTCCCAAGAAAAATTAGCGGAAAAATATGACCTAGTAATAATGGATTATCCAGCCGTAGGCGATATAGCTAAAAGTGGAAAGTACCTTTCATTAGATGAGATATTAAGTAAAAATGATATAGAACTTATACAAAAAATTAGTGTAGGTAAAACTTTTGAAAGCTACATATATGATGGACATATATGGGCAATTCCTGTAGATGCTGCTTCTCAAGTCTCAGCATATAGACCAGATTTGTTTAAAAAGCTAAAAATAAAAATTCCTAAGAAATGGAAAGAAGTACTAAAGATCAAGGAGAAGTGCAAAATTGGAATGCCATTTTCACCAATTCATGCACACTCGTCATTCTTAACGTTAAGCGTTAATTTAGGAATTAATCCCTTTTATACTACGATCAGTAAAAAAATTATGGAAAATGTATCATTAATCCTTGATATATTAAAGACAATTTCAGACAGTTGTGGGGAAATGTGTGTAAAAAGTGATCCGATAAAACTGCTTAATTATGTTTCTAAAGAAGACGATATATGCTATGTTCCATTAACGTATGGGTATTATAATTATTCTCGTGACGGATACAGGAAAAATGTTATTGCGTTTGCTAATATACCAAGTTTTTCAAAATTACCTTATGGGTCAGTATTAGGTGGTGCTGGTCTAGCAATAAGCAAGAGGAATAAATATATTGAGGAAACTTTAAATTTTGTAAAATGGTTTTATAACTTTGATATACAAAAGAAGTATTTTTCATATTTAGGCCAACCTGCAGATTACAGAATATGGTTAGATAAGGAAACTAATGCTAAATGCAAAGATTGTTATGTTAATACAATCAATACAATATTATTAGCTTATGTAAGACCAAATTTTCCAGGCTTTGTAAAACTTCATGTTGAGACTGGAACTGTAATTAATAAATTTCTTAAAGGGGAAATTACAAAAGAAGATACAATTGAAAAAATACGGTTATTAAATTTGAAAGAGTATCATAACCTACAAGGAAACGTTCTTCTAAAATAGATGCGGTTAAGTGGAGTAATTTAAGTACAGCTTCTATAGAGGAGTATAAAAAGGTTTCTGTAGATGAACCCTCAATTACTCTAGTATTATTGGGTAAATAATTATGAGCTGGAATAATTATTTCGGGCTTCATATTAATTAACTTATAAATGGTTATTAAGTAATCTTCGATAGATGATATTTGTGGTATTGAATTTGTTTCGTTTCTATCCCTTATTCCTGTGCCTTGAATCTCATCACCGGTAAAAAATACGTTATCTATTCTGCATATTATTGCCCCTGTAACGTGTCCAAAGGCATCAAAACAAGTAACTGGATTAGCATTATTTAATTGTGTGCTTGTAATTTTAGGATTTCCCAATTCCTCTTTGATAAGGTTAATAAATGAAATACTTTCTTTTTCTCCTATCCATTTAAAATACTTTTTTGGGAAGAAGCTATATATAGCAGTATCTAAATCAGACAATAAGGATGCACTCACAGGATGAGTTATTACGATTGTACCGTGATCGTGCAAGTACTCTGAACCTCCTGCATGATCCAGATGAGCATGAGAAATAACTGCTATATCTGGAAAATATCCTATATTATCAATAATAGACTTTATCTGGATCGCTGTAGAAGTATCTAATAATATTGATTTACCAGTTTTTCCCCTATATAGTAAAAGATTTAAATCTACGTCATGATATTCAGTAGCTATTAGTGTTATTTCGTTACTCATGTTTCTTAATTCTATCATTTGCCATAGCACCTTTCAATTCAATTTATCTGATTTATTAAGAAAGCATTAAGTATCAGATCAGTAGCTGATACCGCACAACCAAAAATACTACTAATAATAATATATGATATTTGTCGGGAGCGTTAAGTGATCAAATATTATACACTAACATAATGGTAAAGATATAACGCAATAAAATTAAATTTCATCAACTTATTATCTACAAATAACTACAAAAAGACGTATTCTCTCTATGAGAATTTATGTAAGTGTTAAACATTTTTATTAAAAATTTTTAATATTTTATTTATCTATATTTATTCAAGTTATTAAAGAGAAAAAGTGTATATAACTTATCTAATAATTAACTTATATATTCCTTCAACATTAATTTAGATTATGCTATCGCAATTAAGAGAAGAGTTAAGTCAAATCAATCAACAGATAATAAATCATCCTTTTATAAAATCTGCAGAAGAAGGAAAAATAGCGCAAAATAAAATTCAGCTCATATATGATCAACAATGGTATATTGTTAATTCTGACGTTAAATCATTAGCTATTATGCTTAGCAAAGCTAAGGAACAAGATGAAATAGATTTTCTATTAAGTGCACTAGAAGGAGATTATGCTGGACTAAAGATCTTAAGGAAAATTGCAAATAAAAATGTTGAACCATTGCCTTGGGCAGTAGCGTATACTCATTATCTAGCCTGGTTAGCAAACTATGCTAGTACTGGAGAGCAAGTATTAGCTTTAGTGATTAATTTACCTATTTGGAGTCAGAATTGCAAAAAATTAGCTGAAATATTTAAAGGAAAGATAAATGTTGAGTTTTTAGAATTGTTTGCAAATGCTAAAATTGACGAAGATTTAGCTGAGAAAATAATTTCGAGATATGATAGTAAAAACTATCTAGAAATAGCTAAAACAATACAGGCTTATGAGTTATCTTTTTGGAATAGTATTTACCAAGAAAGTTAAAAACATTTATCATGACAAATTCTAGTATTTTTATAATTTGATTTAAAAAATTTTTAGCTTTCAAATTAAATATACTTTTGACAGTACATACCATTTTTGCCTTTATCTTCTTGAACCTATCCAGATAAGAGTTACTAAAATTATTGCTATCACATCTAAAATAAGAGCAGCTATTACATAAGCATTAACTACGGGTAATGAATATCCTAATACTGGAGCTGGAAATACTCTAGATTCAGTTATTAAAATGTAATTAATCCAAGAGTATACTAAAATGGGTAAATATAACATCTTGAAGTTAATGATGAGAAGGGCTGCAGCTATTATAGCTAAGATAGAATCAAAAATGAAGAATTCTCCTACTACTGGAAGTAGTTTGAGTAACGAAGTTGATAAGTATAAATGAATTCCTGCCCATGCTAAGAATACTATTCCTCCAATTATTCTGATGGGCGAGTATATGCTTTTTATTACGCTCATACGTTTTTATCTTCTATATGAGTATTTAAACATTTACCCAAATTATCACTCTTCTTTATTAATCTTACTTAAGATTTGGGACAAAGTTTAAAAATGACGAATATAAAAATAATGGGATGAAAGGAATAAGCGGAATAGAATTAGGTATAATAATTCTGACTGTAATAATTCTTATAGTAGGAGGAGTATTTTTTGCTATGATACCGTCCCATACAGCTTCTACTACATCTTCTAAGCCTACATCTTCAACGTCTACTACATCAACATCCTCCAGTTCTTCTACTACTTCAACATCTTCCTCTTCTGGTTATGTTTGGGGAGGATAAAAGAAAGTAATTTAATTTTTTAATATTTTAATTAGTGTGTACCATTTGAATATTCTACGCTGGCTCAACGAATGATTCTGATTTAGAGAAGAACTCAATTTTAAGATACTCTACAAACTATATTTTAATAGTATCTTTTATATTAAAGAAAAATAAAAAATGATTATTCTGGCTTGAATGTTCTTATATTTCCGTCTTCATCGAAAGTTATGTAAAAATAATATCTCTGAACTCCAGATCTTGCCATTACATGTCTTCCCATAGACCAATTTCCTCTTATATTTACTTCATCTATTTTATTCCAATTGGTTCTATTTTTAACTTCTTGAATCATATTACTAAACTCTTTCGCACAGATATCGCAACAGAAGAATAATTCTTCTCCATCAACTTTTGCATAATATGAACCCCAGTCACTGCCACATATTGCGCAACCTGTTTCTTTGGTTCCTGCTTCTTTTCCATTTACTATTATTTTCATGCTTTCACCAGTGGATCCAGCATCATACCTCTCTCAAGCCTAGATAATAAATATTTTGCAAAAGCATCAAAAGATTTAAGCACTATAACTTGAATTATCTCAGGATTTTTAGCATATTTTTCTACTAATCTTAAAGCCTCTCCAGCATGATATAAATCAGCCTCATATCCTTCTCTAAGGAAATTTTTTACTGCATCAGGATATTCATTAGATTCTAAAATTTTAGGAGAAAAGTAAGGTATTGTAGCCCCATCTTTAATTAAACTTCTATCAGAAACTAATTCTAAGCTATGCATTGCAGCCATAGTCTCAACCCAGCCTTTAGTCTCAGCTATGTTTTTCCAGGTTTTAATTGCTGATAATGTGGCAGGCAATGGTGGTGTAGAGAGAATTTCTGCCCTCTTTAACCCTAGACTTTCTCCCATTCTTATGAGAAGTTCATAATGTGAAGGTTTACCTTCAAATCCTAAAAATTCTGTAGTCATATTCTCTAACTCGTATCTTACTACGTCATCGTATTCAGATCTATATATAATAGTAGAAAGAATTCTTACCCAATTTCTTAGAAAATGCTGGTGTTCTAAAACGTATCCTAACAATACTCCTTTAGTAGGATTTTGCATAGCTACCATAAAAGGATGAGGTTCGGTTCCGTAGAATCTCTCTATAAACCTTCTTCTAATCCACATAGCTAAGGATTCGTTTAGTGAGAAAAATTCTTCTAATTTTTCAGATAGTTCCTTTTGATTTAGAGATTTAATAGAAATATTATGGTTTAACCACATTACATGTTTTGCTTCACTCTTTTCTACAAATTTTAACATATGGTCTGAAACTTGATCCCAAGAATCGTATGTAATTTCACAGACTGGACATATTGGCATAAGTTATTATTTATCTTTATTATCTTAAACTTTTCTAACAACAGAAAATTTCTAAATATAGAATGTTATGTGAAGTTATTCTTAAATTATTGTAATTTATCCGTAATCTTCTTTTTATTTTTTTAAAGACTACAACGCGATTCAGGAAAATTATGATAGCCTCAAATTAAAAAAGAGAGAAAAAATTATCTGATAGAGTTTATTATTTTTCTCAATTTGTTTAATCCTTCTTTGGCTTCATCTTCTTCTATCACAAGAGGTGGGATTATCCTAATTGAACTCTCTCCTGCTGGAAGTAATAGAAGTCCATTTTTGAAAGCTTCTTCAATTACCTTATTTCTAGTCTTAACGTCAGGTTTTCTATCTTCTTTTATAAATTCAATTCCCCAGGCTAGTCCAATACCTCTTACATCATCTACTTTCATATTTGACAATTCTTCTTTGAATATTTTTTCCATTTCTTTTATATGAGGTAGTAGATCTTTTGCTATATCTATAACTTTACTTCCTATTGCAGTAGCTAATGCATTCCCTCCGAAAGTGTTGCTATGTATTCCTTCTTTAAAATCTAATTCTTTTCTAAATATTGTAGCACCTATAGGCATAATTCCTCCTCCTAATGCTTTAGCTAGTGTTATAACGTCTGGTTCGCCATCAAAATTTTCTATAGCGAAGAGCTTGCCAGTTCTTCCAATTCCCATTTGCACTTCATCGTCAACTAAATATATTCCATATTTTTTAGCTAACTTCTCCAATTCTCTAAAAAAATTTTTAGGAGGAACTATATAACCTCCTTCTCCTTGAATAGGTTCATAAAATATTGCTGACACTTCATCTGCGGGTACTAAATGCCCAAAAACCCATTCCTCTAAGTATTCTATTACTCTGTTAACTAATTCTTCCGGCTCTTCATATCCATTTATATGCCATGGGTTCCTGAAAGGATTAGGATATGGCACGTAGTAGACTCCAGGCATTAATGGACCTACTCTAGCTTTCTGTATAGGTTTACTTGCTGTTAACGATAGAGACCCAAATGTCCTTCCGTGAAATCCCCCTATAAAAGAGATTAAATATTTTCGTTTTTCTTCTACAGACTTTACCAATTTTATAGACGCTTCTATAGCTTCCGTTCCACTATTCGAAAAGAAGACTTTCTTTTCAAAATTGCCCGGAGATAAAGAGACTAGTTTCTTAGCTAATTCTAACTGTTGAATATTATAGAAATCATTAGATGCTGCATGAGCTAATTTTTGCATTTGCTCAATTCCAATTTTTATAACTTCTGGATGGGAAGGCCAACCTAAATTATTAACGCCTATTCCGGAAGTAAAGTCAAGAAATCTGTTTCCATCAATATCATAAATCCACACTCCTTCTCCATGGTCTATTACTAATGGGAACAAATCACTATCTCTGGTTGTTGTGGCTAAAAGATTATCGGATTCTTCTATTACTTTTTTAGAGGATTTTATAGTTATCATATTATCAATCTCATGTTACTTCTATTTTTATTTTTCCTGAGAGGTAAGCTTTTCTATTTACATCAGTTCTTAAAGCCTTCAATATATTTTCTTCATTTACTAGATTTTTCAGTTTTCCAAAACTCATCATTGTTCCTATCATTACAGCATTCATAGCCTTGGGATTTCCAGCTTCAATAGCTAATTTCTTAGCGTCAATAGGAATTACGTTATTAGATATTCTTCTTATTTTTTCCAAAATTTCTTCAAAAGATAACATTTTTATCTTAGGTAAAACAGATCTTTCTACCAATTTATTTATAATAATAATTGTATTTTTATTGGCATAATCTATATTTCTTAATGCTTCTGTTGCTTCTAAAGCAATTAAATAATCAGCATTTCCTTTACGGATTAATGGAGCTAAAACATCACCTATTCTAACGTGAACATTAACTGCTCCTCCTCTCTGTGCTAAACCGTGAGTTTCAGATACTAAAGCCTTTATTCCGCTTAAATTAGACGCTTCTACTAAAATTCTTCCCATTGTTATTATTCCTTGTCCACCAATACCTGCAATTATAATATCTACTTTGTCCATAATTCATCCCATCCTTCAGGTATTTTTCCTTGAAGTTTAATTGCATTATATGGACAAACTGGAATACAAGCTCCACAGCCTATACATTGCACATCGTCAATTTCTATTTTCTTATCTTTTCTAGGAATTATAGCTGGACATGTGAAGAAATCATAGCATATTGAACATCCAGTACATTTATCTATGTCTACAACAGCTAATGGTAATTCTTCTACTTTATCTATTACGTCCAAAGCGCACGTTCTTTTAGCTACTAATAATGCCGGTTTCTTATTCTTCTTAACCCAGGTAGAAGCTTCAGCAATAGTTTTCACTCCTCCCTTAATATCGAAGGGATCAAATTCTTTAACAAATTCTACTCCCATACCCTTAGCTGTACTTGCAATATCTATTTCTCTAGAAGGACTAGGATTTTGTCCAGTCATAGCGGTTACTCTATTATCTAATACAACAATAACTACGGGTAAGTTATTATATACAGCATTAGCTAAACCCGGTAAACCAGAATGGAAGAAAGTGGAATCTCCTATTATAGCTATAGGTATATTGCCTGTCGATCTAAATACCCCGTTTGCAATTCCAAGGCTACTTCCCATATCTATTAGACTATCTTGTTCGTTAAATGGGGGTAAGATTCCTAAGGAATAACATCCTATATCTCCGGAGAAGAAGGTTTG
Organism: Acidianus manzaensis; assembly: GCF_002116695.1. Lineage (NCBI taxonomy): Archaea > Thermoproteati > Thermoproteota > Thermoprotei > Sulfolobales > Sulfolobaceae > Acidianus > Acidianus manzaensis. The sequence goes on along the minus strand of NZ_CP020477.1, from coordinate 188,413 downwards.
AGATAATCCTCCTTGAACAACTCCCCTTTTTATATCGATAAATGAAGATCTATGCGGACAGCCTGGGCACATTGCAGGAGGTCTAGGAGGAACTTCTGATAAAATATCATTAAATTCGTTGTTATTCTCAAATTCTATCCCGAGAAATTTATTCAATCCTTGTCCTACTGCGTCTAAAGTTAATTCTCCGCTTCTAGGAATGTAGTCTTTTCCATGAATTTTAATTCTAATTCCTTCATCAAATGCTATGTTTTTAACTTGCATTTCTACTACTGGTTCAAGTTCTTCTACTACTAAAGCTTCGTCTGCATTACTTAACGCATCAATGATTTGGTCCTTATTTAATGGAACTGGAGCTAATAATTTTAGAATTTTTACACTATCTCCAACTAATTCTTTGACATATGCATAAGCTAGTCCGGATGTTATTATAACTTTTTTATCATCTTTTCCTTCTTCAATTTCGTTAAATACTGAAATTCCTTTTTGTATTTCCTCCCATTTCCTTAATTGTTCTATTCTATTCTTTTTTGCTACTTCTGGGACTAAGGAATATTTATCAGGTTTTTTAATCAATTTTCCAAATTTTGGCGAAATCGGATCTTTAACATTAACCAAGCTTCTTACATGACTTATTCTTGTATTAGTAGAAAAAATTACTGGATGATGATATTTATTACTGAACTCAAATGCTTTAATTATTAAATCATGTGCACTTTGGGGATCGTAAGGTTCTACTACTGGAATTAATCCCATTAATCCATAATATCTATTATCTTGTTCACTTTGAGATGACCACATAGAGGGATCTCCAGCTGAGATTATGACTAATGCTCCTTCTACTCCAGTATATGAGCTGCTCATTATTGCATCTGAAGCTACGTTCATTCCAACGTGTTTCATAGAAGCCATAGCATATGCTCCAGTAATGCTAGCACCATAAGCTGTTTCAAAAGCAACTTTTTCGTTTGCGCTCCACTCTACATATCTATCTTTGAACTTCTGTAGTGTCTCTATTATTTCAGTTGATGGAGTTCCAGGATATCCAGTAGCAACTGCTACTCCAGAAGCTAAAGCACCTAATGCAATTGCCTCATTGCCTAATAACGTTTTTTGATTAACAAGTTGTTGCATCATAATTTATAATTATGAAATATGACATAAAAGCTAATCTTTCTTAATATTTAAATTTTAGTTTATTCTCCTTTTATTACATAAAAATTTTATTTTAGCATTATACCAAATTATAAACTTTTTTATCATCATAGAATGATTTTAATCCTTCTAAAGTTTCTGAATCAATTTCTAATGCATATTCTCCTAGTTTTAGCAGTATGTCTAATGATTGTGCTACAACTGAACTTATAATATGATTAAGTACTAGATATCTTCCGAAATCTTCAATATAACATTCATAAATTTGAGTTCCTTGATTTTGAGCTTTATATTCACATTTATCGAAGTTTAATACAAAAGTTCTTACGTTATTACCTTCTGAACGGAGTGCATTATGCTCCCATTCGTATGTTATAATATCAAAAGAATAATCTTGTAAATCTTTCCAGGATAAGATTTCTAAATTATCGCTATCTAACCTTCCTTTTATTAGCATTTCTCCACTATTATATATTGGACTATCTCTTGTTAACCTTAATAGAGGCAATCTTAATATTTTGTGCATAGTTTTCCTTGGTTTATCTAAGAATTTCTCGTAAAGTAGGAGAATAGCTAATGTTTCATTATCTGTAACATACTCTATCCTTCCATTAATGTATACAGCATAATATTTTCCTATTTTTAATACATAACCTCCTTTAGACTCATATGTTACGTCTGCTATATAAGACTCTAGTGGCAAAAATATAACACTCATAATTTATACATTAGAAACTAAGCTTATATATCTTTTTTAAAGCTAATAACGAAGAAAATATATATAAACTAAAATTGTTTTGTTTATCTATAAAACAAAATTCTGAAATCAGTTTGATATAATAGTTATAATTATGAAGAAGTATCAACGAATATGTCAAAAGAAGATAATGTAAAGTCAGCCCAAATTATAGCTAGACTTGATAGGCTACCAACATGGGCCTTTAACTATATTTTGTTAGGAATTATAGGTGTTGGAGAATTATTTACATTTTATGATATTTTCAATATAAATGTAAGTTTTGTTCAGACTGCAGTAGTATTATTTCATGTATCTCCTTCAAATGCGGCCATATTACTAGGACCGGTAGTTTTAGGCAATTTAATCGGTTACGTTATAGGTTCTCTTGTCTTGTCTCCAATTTCTGATAAGATAGGTAGAAGAAATATGCTAATGATAACAATGCTAATAATGGGTTTAAGCTCATTTTATAATGCAGCCACTTTTTCGTATCTGGAATTCTTAATTGCAAGGATTTTGACAGGGATAGGCGTAGGAGCAGACTTAGCAATAGTTAACACATATATCAGTGAAGTAGCACCTACGCATATAAGAGCAAAATATGTATCATTAATTTTTGTTTTCTCTACGATAGGTGGATTTTTAGCTATATGGTTAGGATTAATCTTAACTACACCATCGGCACCGTTTCCGCAAGGATTACCATTCGCGTTAGGTGGGTCAGGATATTTAGCAACAAACGGTTGGAGAGTAATGTATATTATAGGAGGATTCTTGGCTATAATAGGTCTACTTTTACGATTTGAATTACCCGAATCTCCTAGATGGCTTATAGGAAAAGGAAGGATCAACGAAGCTGAAACAATAGTAAGATCTATGGAGGAAAAAATTACAAAGAGGGGAATTTCTTTACCTCAAATTCCTAACTTAGTCACTATGAGTAAACCTCAAAAAGAGGTACCTTATTCAGAAATTCTAACAAATAAATTCTACCTAAAGAGATTAGCAATTTTGATGCCAATGTGGTTCTTAGCTTATACAACAGTATATAGCATAGCTTCCGGTTTAACATCACTTCTTACTGCTCATGGATATAGTTCATCAGAGGCAGGAGTAATTTCTGCTATTGGAATAACAGGATTCGTATTAGCAGCAATTATAGCAACTGAATTTGGAGAAAAAATAGAAAGAAAGTTCTGGATAAGTATAGGTGCGCTAATAACAGTGATAGGAGGAATAATAGTAGCGATAATACCAAATATAATAATTGATGGTATAGGAGCAATTATATTATTTATAGGATTTAACGTTTGGGTCCCAGTAGCTTACGCATGGACAGCTGAAAGTTTCCCAACTAGGGCTAGAACTTCAGGTTTTGCATTATGTGATGGATTCGGGCATTTAGGAGGAGGGATAGGAGTAGCTTATATTACATCAATAGCAGTCTTATTACCTACTCTGGAACTCTTTGGACTTATCGCAGTATTCTTAGTTATAGCCGCAATAATTGCACTTGTAGGAGGTCATTATACTGCACATAGGAGGTTAGATGAGATTTCTCCATAATTCTACATGAAAATAAATTATTATTATATAATATCAATTTTTTTGAAAAACATAAAAATTTATAGTGATAAAACGTGAATAAGCAAGTTTTATTAGAAGACTAATTATTGAGAAAAATTAAATAGATATATCGAAAAGTATTTAACCTCAAAATAAAAGTTTTAATTATGTACGACTGGTTCAAGAAAATGAGGAAAGAAAGCCCAGTTTATTATGACGGAGAAGTTTGGAATGTGTTTACTTATAATGATTGTAAATTAATACTTAATGATTTTAAGAGATTTTCCTCTGCTATGACAGACTATAATGAAAAATTGCCAGATTTAAGATCGGGCAAAATAACTTTCGCTGTACCGACAAGATATACAATGTTAACATCTGATCCACCATTACATGATGAACTTAGAGGAATGACGAGCAATTTCTTTAATCCGGCTAACTTAAGACAATTAGAGGGATTCATAAGAGAAACTGTTGATAACTTAATTTCAAACTTAGATAATGAATTTGATGTAATAGAAAGTATTGCAGTCCCCTTACCAGTTATAATAATATCTAAATTGTTAGGAATAGAGTCTGATGTGAAGAAGATTAAAGAGTGGTCTGACATAGTAGCGTTAAGGTTGGGTAAACCAACGGAAATTTTTAGGATTGGAAAGAAATATCTAGAATTAATCAATTTTTCTAAAAACGTTATAAATTCTAGGAAAGGAGAAAAAGGTGATGATATAACTTCAGTTATTGCTAATTCAAATCTATCCGATGTAGAGAAAAGAGGATATCTTATTCTACTCATGATAGCAGGAAATGAAACAACTACTAATTTAATAGGAAATGCCATAGAAGATTTAACTATATTTAAACAATGGGATTATATAAGGAAGAATGGAGGATTGAAGGCAGTAGAAGAAGCGTTAAGATATTCTCCACCAGTAATGAGAACTGCAAGAATAACTAAGGAAAAAGTAAATATCGGAGGAAAAGAAATAGAAGAAGGCGAACTTATAAGAGTTTGGATCGCTTCGGCTAATAGAGATGAGAGCGTATTTAATAATCCAGATGATTTTATACCAGACAGATCCCCTAATCCTCATCTTAGTTTCGGTTCTGGAATACACTTGTGCTTAGGTGCACCACTAGCAAGACTAGAAGCTAAAATATTATTAGAAGAATTATCTAGAAAAATGGAAATTACAGATATTATAGAAAAGGAGAAAATTGAAAATGAGATACTTAACGGATATAAGAAATTAGTTGTTAAAGGGAAAAAGTTAGATACTAATAAACTTAATTAGAAATAAAAATAGAATTCGTTTTATCTGAAAAATTATCCTTTTTTTACTCTACTTCTTTAATGTTTTCTCCCTTCTATTAAGTATGTAGCGAAACTAATTCCCCAAATTAGTTCAGGATATATAATTAATCTTTCAGTACCTCCAGGTCCTATTGGGTATATTTTAAGGATAAACAAGACTAAACTGACTAACGTAATTATACCTAGTATACTCCAGAAATAATTTCTATGAAAAGAAGTAACAATAGCAGAAATTCCTCCAAATAGAAATGCTATAAGTGCAGAAATTAAATGAGGATAACCAGTAGTTTCAGGAAATATCCCCACAAACATAGCTCCTACTCCGGTAATAAAAATAAGAAATGAATATGATCTCCACAAAAGAATAGAACTTACGATAATAAGTAAACCCATAAATATTATTGATCCATTGAATATTATTGCTGTACTCCCAACTCCAAGATCACTAACATAATTTGACCTTATAGAATAGCCTGGATATAAAGCTTCAGCTACAATAATAAATAATATAAATTGAGATACTCCTACTAAAATTAAATATCCAGAAATCTTTGATCTATCCATAAATTATATTTCACTATAGAAACTAAATACTTATTGTTGCTATAACGAGAGCTCTCATAAAAAATTAAATAGCTAAGTTTTAGATTGAATTACTTAATCCTACGGTACTCCCAATATCCAAGCCATGAAAAATTATTAGAACTTTTTCATTAATATAAAAACATAAGTTAAATTGAGAAACGAATCAGTTACAAAGAGAAAAAGGCACTGTAATAATACTAGAAGAATTTACTATAAATGAACTCACTTTTCCATAATCTACAACTAAGGATATATACTCATTTCCATTTAGTAAGTTTTTAGAAAAAATATACGAATTATATTTTACTAGAGTAAATTAGAGAATTCTAGTTTTTAGATATGTGCTTGGAAAAACTATTTTTAGGTTATTTTCTCGCATAATTGCCCATTTATCATTACATTTTCTCCTTCTTTTAACTCACTAGAAGATTTACATAAAGCCTTTGTTCCGTTTAATGATATCAAGTTAATATAATATTCTTCTTCGTTTCCATCCGGAGTAACGTAAAGTTTCCAACTAAGTATAACAGTACCATTATTATTATTTTCCTCTACTTTTTTCATTTCACTCTTACATTTAGGGCAAATTATCCTTTCATAACTTGTTACATATCCGCAGTTTATACACTTCATCATGGCTCGTCACCGTAAATTGTTACAGTAGCAGAATTTCCAAATCCTGCCATACTTAAACTTAATCCAACTCTTGCATCTTTTACTTGCCTATTTCCTGCCTCATTTCTAATTTGCCAAAAAGCCTCCAAAGCTTGAGCTATCCCACTAGCGCCTATAGGATGACCCTTAGAATTCAATCCCCCACTAGGATTTAAAGGAATATCACCATCTAATCTAGTAACTCCATTAATTACAGCTTTCCATCCTTCACCCTTAGGAAATAAGCCAATATCCTCTGATTGAATAATTTCAAGAATTGTGGCCATGTCATGTAATTCTGCAAAATCGATTTTTTCTATCTTTGCCTTCTTAAATGCCATCCTTGAAGCTCTTCTAACTGAGTCCAAGGTAGTAAAGTCATCTCTATCACATATAAATGAAGTATTGTTAGAATATCCTATTCCTTTTATATAGACTGGTTTACTGGTATAACTTAACGCATCTTCATTTCTAGTCATTACTATCGATGCTGCACCATCACTAATAGGAGTATATTCATACAATCTTAATGGTTCAGAAATAACTGGTGAAGATAATACATCTTGAAGTGATACTGCTTTTTGAATATGAGCATAAGGATTTAAAGATCCATTATAATGATTTTTTACAGCCACTTCTGCTATGCTTTCTCTGGTGGCTCCAAACTTTTTCATGTAATTAATTGTAGCTAATGAAGCAAGTGAGGGTAAGGATGCGATCCTTTCGTTTTCAGGGAGTAAGGAAGAAATTATTTTAGTTACTTCTCTGGTTTTCTTATCAGACATTTTTTCTACGCCTATTATTAGCACCGTATTAGCTTCTTTGGACTCTAAAAGAGATTTAGCTAAAAGTAATGCTGACCCTCCACTTCCACTAGTATTATCAACTCTTACTGACGGAACTTCGTCAATTCCCAAATAAGTTGTAATTAGAGAATTAATTCCTGAAATAGAATTAAATTCTCCAGAATATGAATTGGAAACTATTACAAAATCAAAATCATATTTTCTGACCAAGTCTTTACTGGCTTCACCGGCTAACTCTATGACGCTTTCCTTTCTCTTGCCGAATTTTGTAATCCCTACATCTACAATAGCTACCATGCATTAAAGACGATCCATTATGTTTAAAAATTTATTGTATAATCTCTTATCATGTATTCAAAGTTTTAACTACATGTAACACTTTTAAATAATATAACAAGTATTAACTTGATTAAATTTTTACTTTTATTTTGAATTTTTTTGTAAATAGCTGTTGTAATGAAAAAATAAGATGCATTGTCACGAAAGATAAAATCTAAAATTATTCCAGTACATGTTAAAATAATATTCTACGTTATGCTTAAATACATTTATCTATATTTTTCTATACTATGAAGGAAAAGGCAATATTGTTTTTAGGCGGTGTTGCTTTTGGAACTGCAGCAATTTTTGTCAAATTTTGTACCATATCTCCACCTTTGATTACGTTTTTACGGTTTGTGTTGGCTGGATCAATTCTGCTTGCCTTTTCCAGAAAAGGAAAGTTTAAATTGAAATACTTTATCATTCCTTCATTATTTCTTTCACTTCATATGATGTTTTTTGTAAGTAGTGTTTTCTTAACTACAATATCTGCCTCAACTATTCTAGTCTCTACTAGCCCGATATTTGCAATGATATTAAGAAGAAGAATTGACTTATTCATACTCACAGCAATAGCAGGGATAATAATAATAAACTATAGCGTAAGTTTCGGTTATCTTCTAGGAAATGTTTTAGCATTACTGTCTGCTGTTTCCTTTGCTTTTTATACTTATTTCTTATCTAAATTACATTACGATTTTACCTCAACCGCATCTTTCATTTACTTATTATCTTCAACATTCATGATTCCAATTTTACCAGTATATGGTATAGGCGAATTTAATTTAGTTTCGATACTTGCAGTATTAGGTCTTGTTTTAATTCCTACTTTAATCGGACATGGTTCAATTATATACACTGCAAATAAGCTACCTATTAGCTTAGTAACATCTGCAGAGCTTATTGAACCAGTAGTAGCTACGTTACTGGCAATACCTATTTTTCATCAGATTCCGAATATTCAAGAAATTATAGGAGGGGCAATAACATTAATTTCAATTTATTTTATATTTAAAAAATAAAAAGAGAGAAAGAAGGATCATTTAACTAATTTCACTTATCCTGAAGGATTAAGAACAAAAATATTTTTGGTAATATTGTCATGAAAGGTTATAGTAAGTTTAAATAATTTAATAAGTGCAATATTAGCATATAACATAAAATTTAAATAAATATCTTAATTAACTATATATATGGGAGTATTCTCATTTAAAAGAGACCCAACATTCTATCCATCCCCTAAAATGGCTATGGAATCTCCGCCAGAAGATTTGGCTTATGTTGCAGGATTACATACTAAAACTGGAGTAGAAAAACCCGATTTTATAGCAGTTGTTGACGTAAATCCAGATTCAGAAACTTACTCTAAGATTATATATAAAGTGGAACTTCCAAATTTTAATGACGAGCTTCATCATTTTGGTTGGAACGCTTGTAGTTCTGCTCTATGTCCAAATGGAAGGCCAGACGTAGAAAGGAGGTATCTAGTTGTTCCTGGTTTAAGATCATCTAGAATATATATCATTGATACAAAACAGAACCCTAGACAACCACAAATTGTAAAAACTATAGAACCAAAAGAGGTTGTGAGCAAAACTGGATATACTAGACTACATACTGTACATTGTGGTCCAGATGGTATTTACATTAGTGCGTTTGGTAATGAGACTGGAGATGGACCTGGAGGAATATTAATGCTAGATCATTATACTTTTGACCCATTAGGCAAATGGGAAATAGATAGAGGTGATCAATATCTAGCTTATGATTTCTGGTGGAATCTACCAAATGAAGTGATGGTAAGTAGCGAATGGGCTACGCCAAATACTATAGAAGACGGATTAAAGTTAGAACATCTTAAAGATAAATACGGAAATAGAATTCATTTCTGGGATTTAAGGAGGAGAAGGAAAATTTCTTCGATAACCTTAGGAGAAGAAAATAGAATGGCTTTAGAGTTAAGGCCATTACATAATCCTACAAAAATGATGGGATTTATTAATATGGTAGTTAGTTTAAAGGATCTTAGTAGTTCAATATGGTTGTGGTTTTATGAAGATAAAAAATGGAATGCAGAAAAAGTAATTGAAATTCCTGCAGAACCTGCTGAAGATGTACCAGAAATTCTAAAACCATTCAAAGCAGTACCACCTTTAGTTACGGATATAGATCTTTCTCTTGATGATAAATTCCTATACGTAAGTTTATGGGGAATAGGAGAAGTAAGACAATACGATGTCTCAAATCCATTTAAGCCAATACTTACAGGTAAAGTGAAGTTAGGTGGAATATTCCATAGAGAAGATCACCCTGCTGGACATAAATTAACCGGTGCGCCACAAATGTTAGAAGTTAGTAGAGACGGTAAAAGAGTCTACGTAACTAATTCATTATATAGTACATGGGATAACGAATTCTATCCTGAAGGATTAAAAGGATGGATGGTAAAACTAAACGCAAATAAAGACGGCGGATTAGAAGTAGATAAGGACTTCTTCGTTGATTTTGGAGAAGGTAGAGCTCATCAGGTGAGATTGAAAGGTGGAGACGCTTCTTCTGATTCCTATTGTTATCCTTAGCGTTTTAGAAGGAATAGATCCGCACAAGGGATTACTTTTTTCCTATTACTTTTATTCATTTAAAGGTAATATAGCTTATTTAGTTCCTATCTTGACTAGTATAGTATACTATTTGCTTGGTATCTTGTTAGTTTATGTTTTACCTTTAGATTCTTCTTTTCTACTAAAGATAATTATATTTTATCTCCTTTTATTGCATTCTATAGCAAAAGTCCTTATAGGTAAAATTCTTCATTATTCAGGAAATATGAAACCAACTTTATCAAATCTTATAACTTATTCCTTTGTTAATTCTCTACTTCAGATGAGTTTACTTCTAGTATTGGCAATTGCAGTTTTCATGAATTATATTATTCTATTCTTAGTTTTATCAATAATAATAAAAGAGATTGTATTCGAATTTGCAAAAAACTCTCAGAAAATTCTACTTTCTCTAACAAAATATAATTTTGATTATATTTATGTTATTGGTGTTCTATTAATATTCTCTCTCTTAATTATCTTTCGATAAGTTTCAAGAAAAACATTTATTTAGCATATCGCATAGTGCATATGGATCTAAATCTCAAGGATAAAATAGGTATAATAACTGGAGCATCAAAAGGTATAGGAGAAGGAATAGCAAAAGTTCTAATGAAAGAAGGTGTAAAAGTTGTAAATTTTGATATAATTAAACCAGCTTATGAAGTGGATTTCTTCAAAGTAGACATATCAAAGAAGGAAGAAGTATTAAACGGAATAAATTATGTAATTCAAAAATATAATAAGATAGATATTTTAGTTAATAATGCAGGGATAGAAAGCTACGGATCTATAAACGAAGTAAGTGAAGAAGAATGGGACAAAATAATTAACGTGAATGTAAAAGGGCCATTCTTATTGTCCAAATATTCTATACCTTACATGCTAAAACAGAAAAAAGGAGTAATTATTAATATAGCTTCAATTCAATCTTTAGCAACTCAGAAGAGAGTTGCAGCATATACAACTAGTAAGCATGCTCTTTTAGGTTTAACTAGAAGCATAGCAGTAGATTTTGCTCCATTTATAAGATCAATAGCTATATGTCCAGGTTCAATTAGAACTCCATTATTAGAATGGGCTGCAGAACAGGAAGTTGGTAAAGATAAGATTGAAGATAAAATAAAGGAATGGGCTGAAGTATATCCATTGAAAAGAATAGGTTCACCGGAAGACATAGGTTACTTAACAGCATTCTTATCCTCTGATTTAGCATCATTCATAACTGGCGTATGTGTAGTTATAGATGGAGGACTAACTTCACTAATTCCTATCAGTTCTCCAGAAAAAAATCCAAAATAATTTAGAGATAATTTAATCCAGATGATTTTTCTCTAAAATACTTTTATAACTTTTTTAGTTTATATTTAAAATAGAAAATCAATTGTTAAAAACTCACTACTATATAATGTAAATAAGTTAAATATTATTTATTAGTTCAACAGTTGCCATTAAATTTTACAAAAGTATGAATAGAAGTTAATAGTGTAAAAAAAAGGAAAAAATATAGCAATTTTCTATAAAATGATATAGTCAAAATTTTCATATTACTCTTTAGATTTTCTAAATAGTATTTCTCCTCTTAATTGATTATAAATTAATTAAATCTCCATAAAATTGATACTAAACTACGTTATTTTTACGTTATTCTAAATGAATTTTTTGCTAACTCATAAAAATTAAAATTTATCTCTAATTCTACTTAAAATATAGTGAGTTAGTTTAAATTAACTATGAAAAATACACTTGAAAAATACAAGAAAATATTTGTTTAACTTCTCAATCTAACATTAAATATCTTTTCTAAATTATGAATATAATATACTTAAATTTAATAAACATTATTTAGGCTTATACTTTAATACTAAAGCTTAATCATTCCTATATTGTGGTGAGATTTCATCATGATAATTCCCTTCATTTTAATAATATCTGCTATACTTGTTGGATTAACATTCTTTATTAATAAGAGAATTTCACTTTTTACCGGGATAGCTAGTATAGTAATTAATGTCTATTATCTCTTTAACTATGGTTTGTTTATATCCTTCTATAATATTAATAAAATTGGCTCTATTGGATTTACTATAAATCAGCTAAATTATCCTTTTATTATTGCAATTATAATAGTTTCTCTTGCATCAATAATATTTTCATATGACTATTTTAAGTCCAGAAGCGTAAATTCTAGTTTAATATACGGATTACTGTCATTAGCCGGAGTATCGTTAATATATACTGCTCTATCAGTTAATTTATTGGAACTCTTTATATTTCTAGAGATCTCAATTTTCTCAGTATTTTTCATGATATTAATATATGGGAAATCTGACAGAGAAAAAGCCTCATCAATATTTATTCTTTGGTCACAAGTAGGAATGGCACTATTTTTATCATCTATAATTCTCATAGGCTTAAGAGCGGGTACAATGAATATTTATAAAATAGATGATGTATTTAATAACTTTTCTGTATTGCCATATGCTCCACTATTCTTCCTATTAGGAATATTGGGCATGCTGATAAAGGGTGCACAATTAGGATTTAACACATGGTTACCTAAAACCTATAAAGAGTCCCCATCGCCAGCTATTGTCATCAATACATTAGTTACTGGTATGTTCATATTTGTAATAATAATATACTTCTATTTATTTAACTCCTTGAGCTACCTATCTCCGATCTTTATTGCATGGGCATTACTAACAATGATATATGGTGCAGTGAATACATTTGCTCAAAAAGATTTTAACAAATTCTTAGGATATAGCAGTATTTCCCAATTCGGCTACTTACTACTAGGAGCCTCTATCTCTTTTATGTTAGGTTTAGGATCTAAAGTAGAATTACCATTAGGAATTCTAGCATCTGCAATAATTTACGTAAGTATAGCATTAGGAAAAGGAATACTCTTTACTTCAATAGGCAGTATAGAAGAGAAAATAGACGACAAAAATTTAATGCTATTTAAAACTTCGCCTGCATTTACATCATTTTCTTTCATAGGACTATTAAATGTATTAGGTTTGCCACCAACAATAGGATTTTTAGGAGAAGTACTTCTAATACTAGCATCTGCAGATTTAGTACACTTAATAGGACTATGGTTCATACCAATACTTATTGGCATCTTCATTACAATGGCACTTTCGTCTGCATATGGAGTCATGTTATTTAAAGACGTATATGGAGGAACAAAAACCACAATATCAATAGATAAGAGCTTAATCAGTTCCATTATAGGTGCACTAGCAATATTTAGCGTTATATTCTCTATATATCCGGAAATACTTACAAATGCATTTTCTAATTTCATTACATTTGTAGGCGGAAACTATATACTTTTACCACTTATAGTTCTTTTACCTTCGATTGGTGCATTTATAGCACTGATAACTCCTAAAACATTTAATCAAGATATTAGAGGTAGTATTTCAACTGCATCTATAGGTATTGCAGCAGGTCTAGCAATATATACTCTTATAAATATTCTTTTGGTAAAACATACATTTTTATCTCCAGTTTTCTCATTCACGTTATTAAGTTACTTCTCATTTAGTTCATCATTAATGCAAGCAATATTATCGTCATTTATACTGATAATCTCATTTTTCATTTCATTATACAGCATAGATTACATGAAAGAAGACAGTGTATTAAGGAGATATTGGGGCTTCTTTGGATTTTTTGTAACCTCCATGTTAGCTGTTGTACTCTCGGATAATATTTTCTTATTTTTATTTGGATGGGAAGGAACTTCATTAGCTTCATTCGCATTAATAAGTTACTACATAAACGATTCTAGTAAAAATATTGTAGGATCTGGAAGATCATTTCTTGGAATAAAATACTTATCAACACCATATAAGAGTGGATTAAGAGCTCTAATATTCACTAGGACTGCAGACACTGGATTAATATTTGGTTTAGGATATTTACTATTCTCTACTACATTTTCACAATTTGATGGAATTTCTACATTATATCCTCCTGCTCAATCGCTGTTTGGCAGTTTTTCTATACTGGTTCACTCTCCTTATTCATTAATACTCTTAATCACACTATATTTAGGTGGTTTAGCTAAGAGTGCAGTATTTCCATTTACACAATGGCTAGTTACAGCAATGACTGGGCCAACACCTATCAGTGCATTAATACATGCAGCTACAATGGTAAATCTAGGTGCAATACTAACATTCATTACATATCCATTTTTAATTTATACAAAAAATATTACATTTTTCGAGATAATGATAGGATTATCAATATTTACTGCAGTGTATACTACTTTTGGAGCATTAGTATCAAAAGAACAGAAAGTGATATTAGCTAACTCTACAGCAGATCAGATAAGTCTAGCAATTCTCTCATCCTCTATAGGAGGATTACTTTCTATTTACTTCCACTCGCCATTATATGTATACTCTGGAATTGCAATAGGATTATTCCAAATAATAGCTCATGGAATATACAAAGCGTCATTATTTATGAACACAGGATCGGTAATACATTATACTGAAAGTAGATTTATAGAAGAATACTCATCACTTTATAAAGAATTAAGAGGAGTATTTATATTACAGCTAATTTCAGCACTAAACCTTGCCAGTATACCTCCTTTAATAGGCTTTTGGGCACACTCATTCATAGCAAACTTACTAACTTTCAATCCTGCATTAGAGGCAATTTATTTATGTCTAGAATTTGCAGCCGCACTGTATATAATTAGATACCTAGTAAAAACATTTGCATGGAAATCAGAATTTACTGTATTTACCAATAATTTCAATTTTAAATCAGGTAATTTTAGACTTTTCGCATACACGCATAAAATGGAAACAATACCAGAAATTCATAAAGATAAAAAGATAGGAAAACTAATGATAATTTCTCCATCTTTTCTTGTAGCATTTACATTAGCAATTAGTCCATTCATGTTGGTAATAATGAGATTCTTTTCTACTCAAATGCTAACAGTAAGCAAACTTCTCTACTTTTCTGACTATGACGCAATAATTTCAGCGATAGGAGTTATTTTTGCGTCATTTCTATTCTCTAGACAAATTAATCTAAATATTGATCCAATAATTAAGTTCTTTGATACTGGATTTTTCTTATATCCAGTACTAGATAAAATAGGGATTTATGGTAACAATGCATTTAATTGGTTATTTGAGAGAGTAGAAGATCAATACTATACTATACTTAATTTAAAATTGCCTACTAGCATAAAAGCATTCGGTACATATGCAGTACCAAAGATTCAATCAGGAATATTAAGAAATTATGTAGCATATTACTCTATAGGTATAGTATTAATATCTATTATACTAATTATATTGTTTTTTGTAAAATAAAATCTTTTTCTTTTAGTTATTTATCTCTTTTTCATACTCAAATATGCCCTTTTTCCAACCTAAACCTAATTTTACAGCTAAATCTATATCATCCTTATCTGACACTTGATTATCTACTAGCCAGTGAGCCTCACTTATAGCATCTCCAATTAAATCTTTAGAAGCTGGCATTCTCTCAGTTCTTACAATAGAAGGCCTTCCATGAGACCAATCATAAAAACCTTTACCATTTTTAGCTCCAAGATATCCTTTTTCGTATAAAATCTTTAATTCTTTACATTCAAAATTGTAACCTCTCTTTTTTACTTCATTACTGATAAAATAGTTAGTATCTATTCCAGTATAATCTAATAACTCAAATATACCCATAGGAAAACCTAATACATATTTAGCTAAACTATCTATCTCCTCAACAGAATAAGAATTAAGCAAATTGCATGCAGAAGTAAATATTCTGAATAAAATCCTATTAACAACAAATCCAACAACGTCTTTTCTAACAGGAATAGGTATCTTATCTATATTTTTTACTATCTCAATACCTTTTTTAAACGTCTCATCAGACGTCTTATTACCTTTTACTACTTCTACTAACTTCATCATAACTGGAGGATTAAAAAAATGTAATCCTAGAAAATTTTCCGGATAAGTTATTCCTGTACTTAACTCACTTATAGGAAGGCTACTGGTATTAGAAGCTACTATAACGTTATCCTTAATTATTTTAGCAGATTGTAATGTCTTAAACACATTTAATTTTAAATCAAAATTTTCAGGAACAGCTTCAATTACTAGATCTACATCAACATCTTTCAATTCCTTTAATGGTATAATTCTTCCCAAGATCTACATCAACATCTTTAACTATCCCTTTTTCCTTAAGTTTATTTAAAGACCATTTAATATTTTCCAATCCCTTACTTAACGCTTGAGGATAACTATCATAAATATAAACATAATTTTTAAAAGAAAAAACTTCTGCAATTCCATGACCCATAGTACCTGCTCCTACTACTAGAACTTTCATTCAATTCCACCTAAAAAACAGGTATAATATCTCCCTCTTTTATATCGAAAACTTCCTCTCCAGTAATCCCAAGTTCTGGCATAGCAGGCATTTTTATATTATATCTTTTCAAACTACTTCCAACCCTTATTATAGCGTTCCTCCATGCGTCTTCCTTTTCCTTAATATCTGGAATATAAAAACCAGCACTCCTAGCTAAATCCTCCATTTTTTCGTGAACTTCTACAAACCAAGGTGGTAATTTCCAGAAATCCTTAGGAGGTAAATATGTAATTAATGAAAGAAATACAAATCCAGCTCTTACTTGTTTAGTAACTAATTTCTTCCTCTCATCATCCATGGTTCCAGCATTATCACTCATAATTAAGTGAGTGAACGCATAATGTCTTGTTTCGTCAACTGCAGTATTCTTAAAAATTTCCTGGAATTGTCTTATCTTTGCTCCCTTAGCCATAGTAGAAAACACAGTAGTAGCTGCCGCTTCACCCATCATAAACGACGTAAAAAGTACGTCAAAAGTATATTTATTATAAGCTTCCAAGTAAGCCTTCCAATATCTTGAGCCATTCCACCATGTCCATAATACATTTAACATAGCTTTTCTTTCCAATTCATCTTGAGGTTTAAAATTAAACGGAAATCCAGGTAATATGTTATTTATAGATAATCCGCACACCATGTTATGCCTATTTTCATCATATGTTATAGTAGTTAATATTCCCCTTACTGCAGTATCCAAATGATTTTCAAAAGACTTTACAACTGCATAAGCAAAAACTGGGGTAGCGTTATCAAAATTAGATAATAAACTCCACCAATACGCTATAGCTAATCTTTGTTTTCTATCTAATCCCGACGCATATTCCTTAATTTCTTCCCAATTTATATTATCTTCATCCCATTGCTCTCTTTTAGCTCTCCTATATAATTGCCAAGCTTTTTCATTATCAAAATTCCATTTTGGAGGATATGCATTATTAGGTGGAAAATCTGGTTCCATATTAAAGTCTAGATCATGTTTCATCATAATTACCTCATATATAATTTGTTATTTCTTCATATATAAGTTTATTAGAACATATAATTATCTAATAGAAACATATATAAATAACATATATTATGTATATTTTTCGATTTAGAATTTATTATAAAATAGTAAGAATCAAAAATATATAGAAATGTTTAGTTCTAAAGTGTCTGAAAATTGAGGTTGATGTCTTAATTAACCGTGGTAAAATTAGCTCAATTCAAATGACACTTATTAGATTGAAATAATTTGAGTGAAAGTCCTAAGAAGATTTTGTAATTATACTTTGTCATTAACAAGAATACTAAAAACTCGAGATAAATATTATTATTAATAGACTATTCTTACTGATTTATGGACTGCATCATCCATTAAAGCTATAACATAAGAGGCCATCCTAATAATTTCCTTGCAAGATTCAGAATTTTTAGTACAATTATTTTCTATATTTTTCATATTTCTTCTTATTATCTGAATCTCCGATAAATCCTCTGTAAAGAACATATCACTAGCCTTCTTAAACATTTCAGCTATTAGCGAAATAGAATTTTTATCTATATCATCAGTTACCTTCAAAAACGTCTTTAAATGTGTTACGAATCTTCCCATATCTCTCATCAATATAGCGTATAGGACTACATCCTTAGCTGGAATCATGAAATTGTATCTATCATCTAATTGGATACCCAACGAAATATTCCTTATAATAGCCCTATAATCGCTCATTAAGTTATCACACCTAGCTAGCAGATCATCCAACATTTCCTTTTTAAATCCGTTAACATTCTCCAGGTCAGTAAGAATCTTTAAGATCTTATTTCTAAAAGAAGTAACTAAGTTAACTAAATCAGTAGAAATTTGAGAATTCACCTTAAAAGAAATTTTATCAAAAGTCTCATCATCTATCTCCAATCCAGGATGAGATAACTGTAACTCTCTTAAAACTCTCTTAACTTCGGCATTCATTACATCTTCAGACTTTACAATAATCTTACTTACTCCTTGCATATAATAGACAGAAATTAAATAAATTACTTCATCCAGATCTTTATTCAATAAAATTTCTTTTTCATCGTTCAATGGTTTTTCTTTCTTTATTTTTAATCCATCAGCAGTCTCGTAAACTTCTAACTCATTCTTAACGTCTAAATTATTTTTCTTTATCCAATCAGTAGGCAAACTAATTATATAACTTCCTCCTTTAATCTTTTGCAATCTTCTTTTACTATTCACATATATACGTATTTAATTAAATATAAAAAAGTATATAGATTAAGACTTCCAATTAGGTTTCCTTTTTTCCGTAAACGCCTTCATTCCTTCTCTTCCGTCCTCACTAACAACAGTTAAGTAAAAGTTCCTCCTCTCAAAATCCAAACCTTGTTGAAGCGTAGTATCAAAAGCCTTATTCACTGCTTCTTTAGCTTCCTCCACTGCAAAACCAGATTTAGATGCAATATCTTTAGCTATCCTTAAAGCCTCATCTACTACTGCTTCTTCTGGCACTACCTTAGTAACTAGCCCTCTCTTATAAGCTTCCCACGCTGAAATTAACTGCCCAGTTAAAACCATTTCCATCCCTTTATACTTTCCAACAGTCCTAGTTAGCCTTTGAGTCCCACCGGCTCCAGGCATAATTCCGAGATTAATCTCAGGTTGTCCTAGCATTGCAGACTCAGAAGCAATAATTATATCGCAAGCCATAGCTAATTCTAAACCCCCTCCTACAGTTAAACCATTTAATGCAGCTATCACAGGCTTCCTAAAACTCTTTAATCTCTCCCACATAGGAGCGTGACCAACTCTAGCTATTTCCTCTATACTCATTGTATTCATTTCATTAACGTCTGCTCCTGCACAAAAAGCTCTTCCATTTCCAGTAATTATTACAGCCCTTACTTTTTTATTTTCTAACTCATTGAATACGTTAACAAAATCTCTAACCATTTCCATATTTAATGCATTCATCTTTTCAGGTCTATTTAATCTTACAATAGCAATATTATCAACTAAATCATAAATTACAGTGTTCATTCTTATTCACCTTTGAATACTGGTTTCCTCTTTTCCTGAAATGCCTGAATTCCTTCTTTAAAATCATTGCTTTTTCCTAATACTCCTTGCATTATTGCTTCATAATCTAAAAACTCCTCCAAATCCGCGTACATAACTCTATTTATCAATCTTTTACTTGCAGAATAACTCTTATAAGGTCCATTAGATATTTCTTCAGCCTTCTCTAGAGCACTAGAGACTGGATTTTCTACGATCTCAAAACCAAAATTTCTGGCTTCCTCACTAGAAAATTCACCACCATAAACATATTTCTCAGCCTTAACGCCAGCTAATCTAAGCATAAACAAGACTATGCCAGAATCTGGAGCTAACCCAATATTGTGAAAAGCCATAACAAAACGAGAATTCTTAGAAGCAAACCTAAAGTCACAAGCTAAAGCTAAACTAATACCTGCTCCAGCAACTACTCCATTAACTGCAGAAATAAATATCTTAGGAGAAAATCTAATTTCTTTTATAATCTGATGAAAAGAATTTCTTAAATCCTCAGCCAAATCCACATTAAAATCCTTAATTGAAGAAATATCAGCGCCAGCACTAAACGCTTTTTCATTCCCTGTAATAATTGCAACTCTCTTCCTTTCATCCCTATTGAACTCCCTAATACTTTTTAATAATGAATTTCTTAACTCTAAATTCATAGCATTCAATTTTTCCGGTCTATTTAATTTAATTAGAGTTATTTTATCTCCTTTTTCTTCTACAACTATTTCGTTGGTCATTATTTAACATTCTACGCACTCATTATAAAAACTTATCTAGAAATAATCAGAAACAAGATTTTTATTTTCTTATACAACATTTAAATTTTAAATATAAAATGCGTTAGACTTAACTAGCAATATATACGCATTTATCTATATTAAAGAAAGATATATATAATTGATTAATCATTTAAATAATCAATGAATAGAAAAGTAGCTATAGTAGGAGTAGGCTCATCAAAATTTGGTAAAAGAAACGATGTAACAATTAGAGAATTAACTTGGGAAGCAGTAAAAGAAGCATTAGAAGATGCAAATATAACACAAAAAGACATACAATTGACAATCTTTGGAAGCACAGCATACCGAGGAACAGAAATATATCCTGCTCCTCCAGCATCAGAATACTCAGGCTTAACAGGAAAGACACCATTGAGAGTAGAAGCAGCCTGCGCAACAGGAAGTGCCGCAGCATTTTCAGCAATAAACGCTATAGCTTCTGGAATGACTGACATAGTCCTTGCTATAGGAGCAGACAAAATGACAGAAGTAGACACGTCAACATCTTTAGCTATAGGAGGAAGAGGAGGAAATTATCTATGGGAATATCACATGTATGGAACAACATTTCCAACGTACTATGCATTATACGCTACAAGACATATGGCAGTTTATGGAACCAAAGAAGAAGATATGGCATTAGTTGCAGTGAAAGCCCATAAATACGCTTCATATAATGAAAAAGCCCATTTCAGAAATAGAATAACAGTAGAAGACGTATTAAAGTCAAGAGTAATCTCATGGCCAATAAAACTTTTAGATTCATCGCCAATATCTGACGGAGCTTCAGCGGCAGTATTTATGTCAGAAGAAAAAGTAAAAGAATGGAAAATAGAAGATCCAATTTGGGTAAAAGGAATAGGATATAGCAGTGATACGTCATATATTGCTGCCAGAAAAGAATGGACAGGATTAAACGCTGCAAGAGAAGCTGGAGCAATGGCTTATAAAATGTCAAAAACATCACCTCAAGATATAGAATATGCAACAGTACACGATTGCTTTACAATAGCAGAAATAATGGCTTATGAAGACTTAGGTTTCGTAGAAAAAGGAAAAGGAGCCGAATTACTTAGAGAAGGCCAAACTGAAAAAGATGGTAGAATCGCCGTTAACCTATTTGGGGGACTAAAAGCAAAAGGGCATCCATTAGGAGCATCAGGTTTAGCAATGATTTATGAAGTAACTAAACAACTAAGAGAAGAAGCAGGTCCCGTTCAGCATTCATTTAAAAAATACATAGCATTAACCCATAACGTGGGAGGAACTGGACATTACGCATTTGTGACAATTTTAGAGAGGTGAAAAATAATGGAAGGAATTCCACTATTTATGAAATATGAATTGCCCGATGTATATAAGGAATTTTGGGATGGTTTGAAAAAAGGAGAAATATTGGGAACGAAATGCAAAAAATGTGGCAAAATCTATTTCCCACCACAAAAAGATTGCACAAATTGCATGACAACAGATCTTGAATGGGTAAAATTGAGTAAAGAAGGAACAATAATGACGTACAGTATAGTAAAACAAAAACCTCAAGGATTCGAAAATTTTCAAGATTACATTATAGCTATAGTAAGAAATTCCGATGATGTAGATTTGATGTGCTGGTTACTCGATAAAAATCCTAGAGTGAACGAGAAAGTGAAACTAACGTCTGATGGTAAAAGAATTCTGTGTGAGGGAGAACAGAAATGATTTATGACGAAACAGATCCTTATGCATTATCAAAAGACGAAATACAAAGTATACAACAATTTAGGTTCAGAAGGATGATAAAAAGGATTTGTGAGAACAGTCCTTATTATCATAAAATATTCAAAGAAAAAGGATTAACAGCTGACGATATAAAAACTCCAGATGACTTAGTAAAATTACCATTCACAACAAAAGAAAACATAAGAAATAACGGATATCCTTATGGTGGAGATTTTCTTACAGTACCTTTAAGCGAAATAGTAGGCTGGCATATGACTAGTGGAACAACTGGAACTCCTACAGTAACAGCTTACACAAAATCAGATATCGAATTATGGGCAAAATTAGTAGCTAGATGCTTAAATACGGCTGGTGTAAGAAAAGACGACGTTATAGCCAACGTTTATGGATATGGATTATTTACCGGAGGAATAGGATTACATATAGGAGGACAAGAGTTAGGAGCAAAAGTTATTCCTTGGAGCTCAGGGAGGGCAGATGCATTAGTTAAAACATTAAAGGATTTCAAAGTTACTGTATTAACTGGAACTCCATCGTTTGAGCTGTATATAGCACAAAAGATAAGAGAACAAGGGGTAGATCCAGAAAAAGATCTAAATTTAAGGCTAGCAATACCTGGAGCAGAAGCTATGACGCCAGAAATGATAGAAAGAATAGAAAGAGAATTATCTTTGCCTTCTCATGGTGGAGGAGCCAGAGAAATTTACGGATTAACAGAAGCAATAGGTCCTGGAGTAGCACAAGAATGTCCATTAGACAGACATAAAGAAATGCATATATGGACAGATCATTTCTACGTAGAAATAATCGATCCAGAAACTGGGGAAAGAGTAGGAGAAGGAGAGGAAGGAGAACTAGTTCTTACTCATTTAGATAGAGAAGGAATGCCATTAATAAGGTACAGAACCAGAGATATAACTAAACTAATTGAATCAGATGACGAAGTCCCATTCCCTAAGATCTCTATAATTAAAGGAAGAATAGATGACGTAATATTCTATAAAGGAGTTAAAATATATCCTACTGCAATAAATGCAGTAATGCTAAAACATCCTGAAGTTAAGGAATATAAAGTAATCATAACCAGAGATCCTGCTAAGTTTGAAATTCTTGTTGAAGCAGAAAAATCATCAGAAGAATTAGCAAGAAAGATATCAGAAGAAATAGAAGGAGTAACGTTTGCAAAACCTAAAATAGAATTTGTACAACCTAATACATTACCTAGATGGGAAGGAAAATCAAAAAGAGTAGAAATAAAATAGAGTTAACAATTAAAAATATAAAGTATTTTAATAAAATTGAAGTAATGTGTGTACGATTTGAATCTTTATGTTAGTTCTGCAGGCCATTCTGATAAAGAGAATAGCCTTAATTTCCAGATAATCCACAAACACAAACTAAAATTGAAGATTTATTAGAGTTACTTTCAAATAGTGAAGTTTTTATGCAAAATATTTCCTGGAAACTGTATATTAGGTTTTACTTAACTAATCATAAATATATTATTTAAATATAATTAATTAATAATCTTAGTAGATTATAATTACATGATTATAGATAATATACCGAAAAGTTTATTATTATGTAATTTAATTTTTTAATATGATTATAAAACCTGAACCGTCATTAAAAGATCTCTACTTCCTAATAGATGAGGCAGGACTTAAGCAAAGCGATTTGTTAAACATGTACAAGAATATGATAACTATTAGATATTTTGAGGAATCTATAAAGAAAATTTATAACGAGGATAAAAATCCATTTAATATGGCTTCAGGTATAATAAGGGGAGAAATGCACTTATCAATAGGTCAGGAAGCAGTTGCTGTAGGCGCTCTATATGACACAAGAGAAGAAGATGTAGTAATAAGTACGCATAGACCTCATGGTCACGCTATAGCTAAAGGTGTAGATCTTAATAAACTAGCATCAGAAATCCTAGGAAAGTCTACTGGGCTTTGTAGAGGTAAAGGTGGGCATATGCATTTATTTGATAAAACTAAAAATTTTGCATGTAGCGGTATTGTTGGTGCATCGTTTCCTCAAGCAGCTGGAGCAGCATTCTCATTTAAATATTTAGGAAAAGATAATGTAGCGTTAGCTTTTGCAGGAGAAGGAGCAGCTAATCATGGAACTTTTGCCGAGACACTCAATATAGCAAGTACCTGGGAGTTACCGTTAATCATAGTAATAGAGGATAATAAGTATGCAGATTCTACGCCCAAATCTTTAGTCATGCCTACAGTTTTTCATTATCAGAGAGGGTTAGCTTATAATATTCCTTCATATTTGGTAGATGGAATGGATGTTATAGATGTCTATTCTATATCTAAAAAAGCTATTGAAAGGGCTAGAAAAGGATTTGGTCCAACGTTAATAGAAGCCTTAACGTATAGATATGTAGGACATTTTGAAGGAGATGGAGAAGAATACAGAAGCAAAGAAGAAGTTGAATTCTGGAGCTCTTTAGATCCTATAAGAAGATTAGAGAATCGGTTATTACGCTTAAATTACGCAGATAATGAAATCTTAACTAAGCTAAGAGAAGAAGCTAAAAAACAAGTTCAAAATGCAATTGATTTTGCAATAAATAGTCCATATCCACAACAAGAAGAAGCATTAATGGGTGTATTTGCATGAGGATAAGAGGAATTGCTCAGGCTATTGCAGAAGGGATAAAAGAAGAAATGGAAATAAACGATAGAATTGTAGTATTAGGTGAAGACGTAACATATTGGGGAGCAGTATTTGGTTTTACTATAGGATTATTTGAAAAATTTGGAAGAAAAAGAGTTATAGATACACCAATAACAGAACAAACATTTATGGGATTAAGTGTTGGTGCAGCATCTTCTGGTTTACATCCTGTGGTATCATTAATGTTTGTAGACTTTTTAGGAGCCGGATTCGATCAAATGTATAATCATATGGCAAAGAATTACTATATGAGTGGAGGTCAATATCCTATGCCTGTTACAATAGTAACAGCAATAGGAGGAGGATACGGAGATTCATCTCAACATTCTCAAGTACTTTATAGCCTTTTTGCACACGTACCGGGTTTTAAAGTTGTTATTCCTTCAACTCCATATGATGCTAAAGGACTAACTATAAAAGCATTAAGAGACCAAAATCCAGTCATAATATTTGGACATAAACTGTTAACTGGATTGCCATTTTTACCATTTGAGGGTAATGAGGAAGAGGTTCCAGATGAGCCGTACGAAGTTGAATTCGGCAAAGCTGCTATAAGGAGAGAAGGTAGTGATCTAACAATAATTTCTACCGGTTTAATGGTCCATAGAAGTTTAAAAGCAGCCGAAATTCTCCAAAAAGAAGGTATTTCTACAGAGGTTATAGATTTAAGAACGTTAGTTCCACTAGATGAAGAAACAATAATTAAATCAGTAAGTAAAACAGGAAGAGCGCTGATAGTTGATGAAGATTATATGAGTTATGGAGTGTCGGGTGAACTAGCATTTAGGATCCAAAATAAAGCATTAAAAAATCTTAAAGTTCCCATCTCAAGGTTAGCGGTTCCTGATGTTCCAATACCTTTCTCTAAACCATTAGAAAGCGCTGTTATACCCAGTGTAGAGAGTATATATAGCGAAGCAAAAAAATTAATACAATAATATTCTACTTTTTATAATATAATTATGGTATTAATACTTGTCTTCCTACAGCCCTAAAGTTCTCTAAATTATCTATTGCTTCATTTGCTTCTTCTAACTTCATAGTTTTAGTTACCATAGGTTTTACTTTTCCTGCATCAGCAAGCTTCATTATTCCCAAAAAATCAGACTGATTTCCTACTAGACTTCCAACAAACTGAATCTCTCCTAGAGTTATGAGTGGAGCATGATAATGCAAATCTGCACCAAATAATCCAACCATTATATACTTTCCTTGTTTAGCTAATGCCATAGGGTATATAGAAAGTGTTTTATCAGAATTATTCAAATCAATAATTGCATCTGCTCCTCTTCCTTCCGTTATCTTTCTAATCTCATTCACTGGATTTGATGAAGAAGCATTTATTACGTAATCTGCTCCAGCTTTTTTAGCGGCCTCTGTGGCTTCGTCTCTTACGTCAATACCAATTACTGTAGCGCCGGAAATAGCTTTAGCTATTTGTATAGCCATAGTACCTAAGCCCCCTCCAGCACCTATCACTACTAATGTTTTGGTAGGATCTAAAATTGCTTTTTTAACAGCCCTGTAAGTTGTTATTCCAGAACATGTTAACGGAGAAGCTTCTACAGCACTAAGCCTTCTTAATTTATAAAGATATTTATAGTGAGGCACTAGTACATACTCAGCATAAGCCCCATCATAGTTTATTCCTAACCACCTTGGCGTATCGCATAAATGCTCTTCTCCAATTCTACAATAATAGCAATTTCCTTCTCCTTCCCATGGATTAACTGCCACTAAATCACCTTTTGAATAGCCAATAACCTCATCTCCAACCTCTTCTATCCTTCCTGCTATTTCATGACCTAGAGTTACAGGCAATCTGACTCCTAAATCCTCAATCCTTAGATTTCCGAACCTACCTTGCCTCATATGAACGTCAGTATGACAAACTCCTGCTGCTTCAACTTTAACTAAAACTTGCGTACCTTTTGGCTTAGGAGAATCTACATCTTGTAACTTAAGTGGCTTATTAATTTCTACCACTCTCATTGCCTTCATGTTCTCTAATATGATTAGGAAAATAAATTAATAAAGTTTATTAAATATGATTATACATATTAAGTATAAAATGGATTATTTACTTTTATGTACTTAATCTCATTCAAATATTACCAAACAAGTAGGTATACTATAAGTTTATACTGAATTTCCTCTATAATATTACTATATTTATTCGAAACAGATAACATTAAAATGAAAATGAGGCATATTGAAATGCATTATCTTACTTAATATAATCTTTAGTAGTGAAAATAGATAATACAGTTAAATACACTTCTTTATGATAAAAATCCTATAACACGATTTTTGAGATAATGTACATGTTAGTTTCAAAAATCTGAGCATTTAAAAAGAATTCATTTTACTAACTAGTTTTTTTAGTAATTTTGTCTCAGTGACGCGGAAATATGAAGTATAGTAGTATCCAGCATACACTTCTTTTATTTTTAGCAAATCTACTTCATCATTAACGTAACCGCCTAATTCTACACTAGCAGTTCCTTTCCATATTTCACCATAGTTACTTACATCTCTAACTCTACTGGTTAATTCATATAGATCCTCTTCTCCATTTCCTCTACTTGGAAATCTACGAATATTTAAATATGAACCGAAATTTTTAGTTGGTAAAGAATCTGTTTTCTCTTCAAGATTTACTTGCAGTCTAAACATTACTCCTCCACCCCTAACTACATAACCGCCTAATTTTAATCCTTTTTCAGGCTTATTGTACTTCGGTAATAGTGGATGTAATCTGCTCATTGAGATTTTAGCTATTTTCTTAGGAAAACCATCTAACCATCCCCTAACCAAAGCCCAATCCTTATCAACCCACATAAATGGGAAATAAAAATAATCCTTTCCTTCAAAAATAACTTTCAATCCTATTGCTCCTTCCATGTACTGGACTAGATCAGGATCTTGATACATATAATCCCATGTACTGTCAGACATGGAAATGAATTCCGCTATGTATATAAATCCTTCACCGTCAGTAGTTAAGAAATCTGGCAATAATTCATTTGCAGATTCGTCAAATTTTACATGGGATGAGATATACGTTGCACCATAATGCCAAGGGGGTTCAAAAACAATTTGTGATTTACCATTTTTCGTAGACGGTAAAGTAAAATCTTTCTGCATAATAAAATTTTAGGAATACTTCTAATAAATTATCCTTCAAATATATTAAAAGATTTTAAGAATACAAGTCTGCCTAGGAATATCCTTCAAGTTATAAAATATAGTGTAATTATAGGCTTTGTTTTCTGAAATACGCTTCATTTTTTGTAGTAAAAAAGTAGGAAAATTTAACTGGTGTACCACCAGTAACTGGTGATACTACAGTTGATATTCGATCTCCATCCCAAAGAGAACATTAAAGATCTTATTGGTAGAGAGTCAGAAGTTAAATATGTTATTTCTCAATTATCTTCAGGTAATTGGGTTTTGATTAGTGGACAAAGAGAAATAGGAAAGACTTCTTTGATGAAAGTTGTAATCAACGAAATGAAAAAACCTGGACTATACCTTAATCTGAGAGGAGTAAAAAGTTTAAATTCTTTGCTATCTCTTCTTCTATCAGAAATTAACAGGAATAAGCTAAATTTTAACTTTCACGTTAATTTTAATTTCATAATTGGAAATGCAGATTAGAAATAAAAACCAACAAAAGAATAACAAACAGTCTACTAGAACTTTTAAATAATGCTGATGAAATGATTATTGGATTAGACGAAGTACAAGAATTATCTTCAGTTTCCAAACAGTTTCTGGACATTTTAGGTAATGTATACGCTTCTAATCCTAAAATTCATTTTATATTTTCAGGATCCTATGTAGGTTTAGTAAAATTAATGTTAGATCCTTCTTCTTCCTCTCCCATCCATGGAAGACCACCAGTAGAATTAAAACTTAAACCTTTTGATAAGAATAGTTCTACAATTTTTCTAAAAAGAGGGATGGAAGAACTGAATGTGACTTTCGACAAATACGAAGAAGTTATTGAAAAATTAGACGGTGTAGTTGGTTGGCTAACATTATTTGGCAATTTTTATGGTGTAAGGAAAATGAATTTTGATTCTGCATTAAGGAACAGTATTAAAGAAGGTAAAAAGATAATGACTTCAGAATTCGAACATTTTCTTTCATATAAAAGGAACAAGGAACTATATATACACTTGATGGAGATTACTAAAATTGTAAAAAGATAGAAAGATATTAAAACTGGAATTGAAATTAAGTTAGGAAGGATTGATGACAAGGAATTATATTCAGCTCTTCAAAGCTTAATAAATTATAACTTCATTGAGAAGGAGGATGAGGAATATAAAATTGTAGATCCTATAATTAGAGAGATAGATTTTATAAACTTAAAAAGGGATAAAGGTCTTCTTTCTTAGAGTTTCATCGATAAAAATTATTAATCTTTTAACTTTCTAAACCTTAAAAAAAAACTAGAATATATTTATGATTAAGAAAGTATTTCACTGATAGGTATCGCTATGACATATCCAAATATCGATGAGTCTATTAATGTATTTCCTATTATTAATGGCTGATCCTTTCCTAAGTCAACTCCAACATAATATTTGTTAACTAAATCTCCATTACTTGCATTAAGCACTGTAATATGGTCAAAATCTGGTACTATTATATAGTCTTTATAATATACTGGCTGATCTGCTAATGATGCATGATTCATTTTTGGTGATATCCATATTAATTTTCCGTTTGTTAAATTATATGCTGCTACTGTTCTATTAATGTGAGATGGGACGTAAATTACGCCACCATATACTAGTGGACTAAATCCATTATTATCATCTCCTGGATGTCCGTAACCAGTTATGTTTTCTACATATATTATTTTGCCATTAGTTACATTAGCTACGAGTAAAACTTGTCTAACATCAATTTGATTTAAATATACTCCATGATATACTGGGTATCCCATAAAACTATCTACTAAATATTCACCATAAACTGCTGGTACTGCATCTCCTACTGAAGATCCATATGCAAATGGAACTTTTAATATATAAGCTGGGCTTCCATTATTTACATAGAGAGCTACTATAGCTGACATATTTACTGGATATCCTGGAGAAAACGCTGTTATTAATAATGCATATCCATTTCCCTGATATAGGTCTAAACTAGCCATATTAGCACTCCCATCATATGAATAGTTCCATATTAATTTTCCAGAATTAGCATTTACTGCATATACATTTCCATCACCATCATCAAACATTATCATTCCATTATATGCTACTGCAGTAGGCATCACTTCAGATTTAGTTAAGAATAACCATTCTGGAACGCCGTCAGTAGCATTAACTGCTAACATTCCTGTTAATCCAGTATACAATCCTCTATGTCCTCCACCATATGCATTTAATTTTCCTTGTTCGTAAGTAAAAGTAGCTGGACCTAATCCTACGTATACCATGCCGTCATATACTACTGGTTCTGACATTATAACTGCTGCTGGCGTTGTTAATTCCCATATTGTCTCACCAGTTTGAGCATTAATTGCATATAATTGTCCACTATCTGAGCCTACATAAACTACTCCATTAGCGAATGATGGACCTACTGCATCTCCAGCTGCTTGCTCATAGCCTGATCCAAACTCTGAACCTAATAACTGATTATCTTCTTCCCAAGCTGTTATATTCCCATACTGAAAAGCATTTGCTTGTTTATATACCCAGTTTGCGTTTAAATTTCCAGAAAATATTGGATTTCTATTAGGTGAATTAGCATACATTAACCATTCTGATGGTCCAAAAGTTGAAGATTGATTACCCGGATAGTAGTAAGTAGTGAAGCCAAAACCATGTAAGTAAGTTATAAACTCTTCAGATTCTTGTGTCACTGTGCTAACTTGTGTAGGTTTTCCCATTGATTCATTAAGTACTTGCCAGAATTGATTAATTGCATTCATTAGTTGTGGATTACTTTGCGTCAGTAGGTCTTCCATTACTTGTTCTGGCGTTAAAGTAGCTATAGCTGAAGGTGGATATGATGGGCCTAATAATAGCCATGTTCCATTAGGACCAGTAACTATTAGCATTGTTACTACATGTGGTGGTGATTTAAATTGGCCTACTATAGGTACATTATATGTGACTGCTATATTATATACCCATTGAGGAGCAAATTCTTTTAATTCTAATAAACCATCATAAGTCGCTATTGTAGGACTTATAGTGTAATTCATTGGTTGTGGAGTAGGTAATGTAGTTTCATTTAAATACTCATTATACATATATAACCAATCAAACATAATAGGAGAGTTTTTAGGAGCCTTATAACTTTCAAATATTAAACCTGGTACATTAGGAGGAGTTCTGTAAGGATCCGAAGTGTGATATTCATACGTAAAATTAATTCCATAATGAGATAATACATAATAGATTAGCCATGAGTCCATAGCAGCTACATGGCATCCTATCCATCCATCTAGGAATACTTCTGTCTTATTTGCAGGTGCAAAATCTTGATTAGTAATTTTAGTCCATACTCCAGGTTTTACTTGAGATGCAGGTAACCATGATTGTTGAGCTTGTTGTTGAATAGCGTTCTCAGTCTTCTGATTCATACTAGTCTGCGAAAATAAAAACGCAGACGATCCTATACCAATTATTATTAAACTTAGTGCTATTAACAAAATTACCTTCTTTCCTGATTTCATTTTGTGATCAAGTTAATTAATTTAAGCTTATTAGATAAACTTATTTACAATGTAAAGTTGGGAATAACTTTTTAAAATAAAACGAGAATATATATAGTTTAGTTAAAAATATAAAAATTAAAAATAGTTTTAATATAATCTAAGTTCTTCTGAGATTTAGATTATTTATTTAGTAAATTGTCTATACACTAGTGATTTTTTTATATAAATTATTGAATACTTTTCAGATAGATATCTTTAGATATCAATACTATATGGTATAAAACTAACATAGATAAAATAATTTAAACCAAATAATTTAAGATCCTCAGTATAGAAGAACTTTTTATCTATTCCTTATATAGGTAAACATAAAATTAAACATATAAATACTGCATAAATAGTCAATGTTTATTCCAAGTCAGTTATAAAACATGTAAATTATGTATAATTCTCAAATATAATTGAAATTTATTAAAAAATTATAGTAATTAAGTATTATATTAAAAAAGAACATTACTTCTTTTCTTCTCAATCTGACTTTATTATATTAAGTAACAATGCTTAATTGAGTAAAAGATTTACCACCAATTCCTTTAGTTAAGTCTTTCTGTACTGCAGGATCATTTACATTTGCTGACGATATACTGCCGATACTAGAATATCTTGCATCATTCCAGCTATATTAAAAGTTATCCTTATTGGATATGTTTGTCCTTCTACAAAATTTTGTGGACCAAAATAAATTCTTAAGTTATTTGTACCTGGCGTAATGCTTAAAGGTTCTATTTGAGTAGTAGGAATATTACTTCCTTCTAATAATGCTGAAACTACAGTAGCATAAGTCTGTGAATTTAAAGTAACATATGCATAACCATTACTATCAATACTTCCTATTCCTACTTGATATATTTGTTGCATCGACGGTGAAGGATAACCCGGTTGCTGTGGAAAAGGTGAAGCAGGATAATTTGGTTGCTGTGGAAAAGGCGTTGTTGAAGCATTTGTAATAAGAGATCCAAAGCCAAAATAACATATTATTGCTCCTATAAATGAGATGAATGGTATTGCCATAATTATTCCACCAGTTGAGACGGTAGAATTATTATAATCTTTTCCTAATCTATAGAAACCTATTCCTAACATTATCTCTCCAACTATTGCAAGTATTACTCCAACTATTGTAAGTATTATTGTAAGTATCAAAATATAACCAATTAATAATAATGTTGCTCCAGTAACCCCAATTCCTAAGTTTGATCCATATTTTCTAAGCTGAGTAAAACCTCCACGAATTCTAACTATTGCAATAATAATAAAAATTAACGCCAATATATCTATTATTAAACCTATAATTGCAAGAGGAGTAAATGAAGTTATTTCTGCTATAACCCCTAATAATAATGATATTATAATAAAAAGTAATCCCGATCTTATTTTCTCTAAATTACTTACTACATCAGATTGTGGATTTGAAGAATTTGGAGGAAATGACATATATATATTATGGTTTTTAACTATATAAAGTGAATAGTTATATTTTTAATTTAATATATTTCCTAAGGAGACTTATATTTCTAAAATACTTACAATAATTTATAAAATATATTTATGTATATAATAGCATGTTTTTATCTGAAGCATATCTAATATCGGTCTAGTGAAGTTAGGTAAAATGCTTGCTTTAATCAAAATGTGAACAGTAAAATATATAATAAATTCTGGGAGTTTGTAATGTAAATTGATTTCATAAAGTCTAAAAATTAAAAGATATTTCAGCAATATATTAAATTTCGAGATGTAATCGGAAAATCTTATGATATATTCTTATTTATAACTATTTAAATAAATTAATTTATGGAAAAGATAACTCCACTGTATAGAAAGATTATTGGTAATGTACTATTTAAGCTTAAAGAAAAAGGAGAAATTGATATTGATGAACTTACAAATTTAAAAGCTAAGAAAGACGAGATAATTCCAATTATAAAGAACGTTTTAGAATCTACTAATATAATTAAAATTGAGGGAGATAAATTAATTCTTAATACTAATTTAGATTCTCAAAAGAATATTTTACTTTTATCATCTTTTACTTCTATTTCTGTATCAGAAAAGGGCGACAGATCATTTAAAACTGTAAAGGAAATAACTCCAATAGATCAGACAGATAAAATAGAACACACTATTCATAAAATCGATTATCCATATTCATCTAAAGTAGTAAGATGTTCTAATCCAAAAATATTTGATCCTCTTACATTAGGTAAAGTAAAAGGATCATGCAAAAAGTTACAAGAAGGAAAGTTGATAAAATTTTATATCAATTTTACTCCTCCATTAAAAGTTGGACAATTCGCAAAATACAGGTATTCTACATGGGAAAAGGAATATTTCGGTCTTACAATTTCAGATATAGAAAAGAAGTATGGAATAGATTATAGTTATGAAGGAGTAGCAGTAGTTTTTCCTACCCATTATGTAAGAATTAAGATAAATTTACCTTGGATACCTTCATATGCAAATGCATTCCAAACTATGCGAATTCCTTCAGAAGAAGGATCTGATAGATTAGCTTTTAATCTGATTAAAGGAGTTAACTATAGATTCCATAATGAAGAAAATACTCTAATCTTGGAATTATTTAATCCTCCTATGGGTGAATACGGAATAAAATGGAAACCCCCAAAGTAAATAACTCATGATAAAATGCGACTAAAAAACCTCACCACCCTATTAACAATTCATTATTTTGTACTAGAGATAAACATAGATAGTAAATTGTTCGAACTATATACTACTATAAATAGAACTAAAATCTAAAACATACAAGGATAGTATTTATAGAAAACAATTTATAATTAGTTCTAACTTTTAAACTCTTTATATTAAAACAGAATAGATATGACAATATCTTTATTAACTATAAACATATATTGCATAGATTAATGTCAATAAGACTGATAAAGTTCAATATTCGGACAATTTCTATTTATCATATAGGCTATAATTACTTCATTTTTGCTAATTTCGAACCATTTCTTATTATAATAAAATTTCTAGACTAGAGCTAGACTCTTAATACCTGGTATAAAACCAAGAATATTTTACATATATATCTACTTTAGTTTGTAGAGTATCTTAAAATTGAAGTTATTCTCTCAATCAGAACCATTTGAAGAATTAGCGTAAAGCATTCAAATTGTACACACACTATGAGTGGTGAGAATGCGTAATTTCATGATAGCAAGGGATGTTGGATTGCAGTCATGAAAATTAGTATATAATACGAACTAAATTAAATTTTCTCTAATTTTGCTAATATTTCTCACCCACACTTGATTAAAAGGAATAACAACATTAGAAAATCGCTTACATTTCGTAACAACAAGCAAACTTAAACTATAATCAACTATACTGACACTCCTAGTAACAGCCTTAGTATCACGATAAAAACTAGCTAAACAACTAATTTTTTGCGTATTACATACTAATTTTCATGACTGGACTTATATAAGTATGCAAAATTTTTAACCAAAAGACTTATCACTGAACGTTGCAACAGCTCCCGCTTAGTAGTTAACTATAATTTATCACGGATCCTACACAGATAACCTTTCTACCGAAAAATTCTCTCTAAACTAGAAGTTCAGCATTATTATTTGTGGCAGACAACTAAAATAAGAAGGAGAAAAAAATTTCTACTTTTCTCTTTTGTCTACACGTTTCTTCTTAATATCGCAATCACTATGATGATCAGAATTATCGCAAATACTATTAGACCTATTATGAGCCACGGAGATAAGGGAATTCTTTCTAAATTAGCTTGAGATGACGTTATGGCTATGTGAGAACCTATGACTATGTGAGTACCGCTAGCTAGATATACACTACCTTGCCTTAACGTATTATTGTTAATTATCTCGTATTGATATTTCCCTGCTGGTGCTAATATGGTTATGTTATTATATGGTGGATGAATTATAGTTCCATTGATTTCTAAGAGTGAAGGTTCGCTCAACTCAAATGTTAAAGTTGAATTTCCTTCATTTATTAGTGAATTGTTTCCTATTTTTACCACATTTAACATTATCAGTGAATTGTTCTCAACTTCCTCACTTCTAAACGCGTTAATGGACTCATTATTAAATATAAATGAGTAGGGAATAAGATTTACTTTAGCATTAGAATATATCACCAAATTTCCTTCTGAAGTATTAAAAAGAACTATTTCGGTAATATTTCCTAACTTATTTAAAACTGCGTATGGATAGTTGCCGTAAATTCCGGTTTCATTTGCAATAATGTAATATTTTCCGTAAAATACTTTAGTACATGTATTATTGCCAATAGTAGCTATTCCAACCACGTTTCTTACAGGGAAGTTATATAAGGGAGGCTCAATAACAGTTTTGTTACCACTTAGTAATGCACTCATGTTAATGGGTGGCGGATCATTGCCAGATAGGATATTTGTCACAATAGATGGAAGAGAATTTGTATAGGTTGAATACATCTGATAAAAAGTTGACACACAATTTTGTCCATCCGTAAAAAGTTCCGGTGCTTCTGCTTGTTGTTGCGGATTCAAAATTGATCCATTATATAATTTAGAGGTAACGAAATACCACATCCCCCATAATGACTTTAAAAACATTGTATTTTGATATAATAATATACCATCAGTTAAATTGGCTATATATCCATTTAATTTCATATTTGATAGGGTAAAGAATTCAATCGGATAGGCATATTTTAACATGAAATTCTCAAGTTTGTTATCCGAAATCATCAAATTAGCAGCTGGCAATGCGATCTGTTGAATTAACACTGAACCTACAATTAGAAGTATTGTTACTGAAATGAATGGATCTAACGCATCAGAAAAGGCTTCTAAAAAAGTACCGGCAAGAAGCTCGTTTTCTAACGATTGACCAAATATTGTTATTAATGAAGCGTCAACTAGATCACTCGCGTAAATTGTTTCTGCTATTGTGGCAGACAAACCTCCAATAATAGTTGGCACTCCTACTTCTAATACAAATTCCTCTGCCATTTTCTCTAGGATTGTTATTCCAAGATTTATCACATTCTCGTTAGGGCTTTTTATATTATAGGCATAACTCATTAGCTGACTAAGTAATTGGTATTGTTGTGATGGATTTAATTTATAAAAGTTTTGAAGAAAACACAATGGATTATATTGAGGGGTTTTTATAACTCCAAATGCCTTCAATATTGATATCATATCATGCGAGACCATTACTCCATATTTAATAGATAAAGATTCTGATCCCTCAGATACCACATCTATCAAACAAATGAGATCTTTTTGCAGATTTGACAAGCCTGTTATAGATTGAACTATTGGGAGAATAATCGAAGCATAATTTTCCCCATAAGTGGTATATATGAATATTTTTTGCTCCCAGTTATTGTTGTAATCGTTCAAGGCAAGGTTATAATTGGGTGAACTTAATCCCCACAATTCTGTTAAATATTCCAGGTTTGCATATTCCGCCTCCCAAATTATAGCATTTACTAAAAGAATTACATTAGGATTCATATTAGTATAATCATTTGGAAATATATTAACTGGAACTGTATATCCTTTAGGATATATTAAAACGTAATATATTGGATAGTTGAATTCTCCAGTCTGCGGCGAACATATTCCAGCAAATTTACTAATATATAATGGAGCATTATTTTGTAGAGATAAGAAGGATGAACCATTTACAAAGAATATTAGATTATAATATTGGCTATCGTTGTAAACGCATAGAGAAAACGTTTTCACTTGATTTTCATACGATTCGAAGACTATTGTAACCTCCTTAGTTAATGAGCCCAAAGAAACCAATACTGGTACTATTATTGGGTTATTATATCTGGGCAATATTGATGATAAATTATCGTATCCTATTCCTTGAAAATTAGTTAAAACTGTACCATATAATAACTTAGCATTCCCGTTGTATGATGAAAGTTTGACCACTACTGAATTGAGTGGTATAGTGGAACCAGAGGAAGTATCATAATAAAACGCATTTACCTCTAGCTCAACTGGATTAGTTCCATATATACACGCTAAGGACCCAATGTACTGTTGTCCATAGTTTCCTCGAACTACTATTTGGAAATTAACATTCATACCATTGAAAAATTGTATATAGATCATCTTATTAGTACTGCCATTGAAGTAAAACGTTCCCTGCTGAGGAGATGGTATGTAGCATAAAGAGGGTACCAAGTTTGATAAAGAAACTGAAGACTGAGCATTAATAGCAACATCACTGACATAATAACTATAACTACCAGATGATAGACATATTTTAATCTCG
Source organism: Acidianus manzaensis (assembly GCF_002116695.1). Lineage (NCBI taxonomy): Archaea > Thermoproteati > Thermoproteota > Thermoprotei > Sulfolobales > Sulfolobaceae > Acidianus > Acidianus manzaensis. The sequence continues at coordinate 150,973 of NZ_CP020477.1, read as the reverse complement.
TTATTAGATGTTGAGAAAGTATTGTCATTTATGGTTACATTCCACTTAGTCCCTTGAGGTAAGCCCGTTTCTATGAAAGTAACTGCACGAAGTGTGGACGAAGTAGACAAAAAGTTAATCAATATTGTAGTATTTGACGTTAATGTAATAATACCAGATGATGGATTAGCATTGTAGCCAGAAGGAGGAGTAACCATATAATTATACGTACCTTGTTTAACTGTGAAAGTAATTTCATTTGATGTAGAAGACTTAGTTGTACCATTTAGTGTAACTGACCATGGTGTCCCTTGAGGTAAACCAGACTCAGTAAATGTTAAATTATAGTACGATGGAGGCGCTACTGGTATATAACCTTCTGTAGCAGAAAAATATGTCCAAAGGCCTATTTCATCAGATATTTGGGCGTAAGGCAATCCAATTAAATCGGCGAGAACTACGTAAAATGGACCTTGAGTGCCTACATAAATTCCTGAGACATTACTTACAAGTAATCCTGACTGGTAGAGTTCTACTGTTGCATAGCCTGTCGAATTAATGTAAACTTTATATGTGTATATAACATCAAAGCAGGGAGTTGGATAGATGTTATAACCGATATGACTAAATTCACATCCAGTATGGCTTACCCAGACGCCATAATAAGGACCGTTAGTGGAATTAGGCTCTAGCGTTATTCTCAGAAAATTGGTGAGATTTGCATTCGCGATTACCAGCGTCATGGGCTGAACAGGACCTGAGATTCCTTCCCCGGAAAATATTAAGGATAAGGGCAAGTTAAGTTTATAATTCAATAAGAGTCCTGTAGCAGTATATGTGGCATTAGGACCGCTTATAAGCATGCCAGAACTATTGAAGCTAAGGGTAGGGGAAATGACGGTATTTGGAGGAGAGGACAATGATGCTAACAGAGCTTCATAAAGAGGGCCAGAGTCACTCCACATGGTAGTGTTGAGGTTATTGTCTTGGGTAAAATTATCAGTGAAGGTAATAAAGCTTTGATTTGTGTTAGATTGTTCTGAAAATGCTGGAAAGTTTGTGTTAGATTGTTGTGAAAATGCCGGAAGGACGATATAAGTTGGTAACGCTAAGATTAGAAACATTAAAGCTAAAATTTTAAATTTATAAAAGTAAATAGCTTTCTTTATTTTCATTATCGTAAATGTGTAATATATAATATATAAACTTTTGGGAAACGTTCTAGTTTGTGGAGTATCTGGAAACTGAGGCTTTTCTCTAAATCAGAACCATTCTTAGAATCAGCGTAAACTATTCAGACGCTACATCAATAGAAAGGTTCAGTAATAAATCTTTTTGTCAAAAATTTTACATATTTATATTAAGTTCTCTCATTAGTTTTTAAAAGTATATTAAGGCTGTTACAAAGAATATTTCAATAGTTGATGTAGTGTATACAATCTGGAATTCTTCCTAAAGTATATTAGCGTGTGTACCATTTGAATACTTTACGCTAGTTCTACGGATTGTTCTGTTTGAGAGAACAGCCTCAATTTTTCAGATGCTCTACAAACTAAAAGTATATATTTTCTTCAATTAAATTTCCTAACTCTATTTATGTTTACTTATCATCTAGAAACTAGGTATATACTTTTAACTAAATTTTAAGGTTTAATAATGTTTACTAAAAGCTTGTAATGATTTGATAATCTTGTAGCTATTTTTACTTCCGCCTCTAATAATTAATAGCTTCGTTTTGGCGGTAGATATCTTAAGAAAATGTTGAACAAATAAGTTTTGGTGGCAACATTTTTAATTATAGCTAAAAAATATCAATAATGATTTATTTAGTCTATTACAGCTAACCCAAGTAATATACTTTTACATTTACCTTTTAAAAAATTGAGCCTTAATAAGAAATGCAAAATATTAGCTGTTGATAAGAAACCTATGAAACTATACAATTTAATTAATTATTTTATAATTTGTTTAGTCTATTATCACTGTTGACTACTTTAGTTTAATTATTCTAAGGCTTTACATATCCTAAAATTTAACATTTTATAAGAGTCTCAACCCAACATTTTTATATTAAACTTTTGAGATATACATGAAAGTTTAATATGCAAAGCATAAAATATATCATAAGAGAATAAAGAACCAAGAAAATATCAACGTGATTATTTCGAGAAAAATTATAATAGTACTTTTATTTCATAATGAAATAACTTGTTATTTTTCATGTAATATGAAAAAATGGGTAAAAGCTTATTAACTATAGTAGTGAGCCTTATTATCATATGATAAAATAATTTAACATTTTTGCTTTAAATATAAAATATTTGATTAATATTATTAGTACATATGAGTTATTAAAATAACATTTCTCTCTTGTTTTTATATATTTTGAACTCCCAAGTTATATAAGGAGAATGGTTAATCGTGTATAAATGTATCTAACAAAGATTAATATATCGCTTCAGCAGTAATATATATTATGCAAAGAACTTCTAATATGGTAAGGTACGATAATAATCTATTATTATATAAGTTATTAAAGGAAGGCTTTATTTCAGAACGAAAACTAGCCGAAAGTTTAAAATGGGACGAGTCTACAGTTCACTATAAATTAAAGCGAATGAAAAACTTTAATATTATAAAGTCTTTTAAAAAATATGTAGATCCTAAAATTATAGCTAACGATATCAATATCGAATATTCAGATAAAAAAATAGATTGGGCTTTAATAAGTTTTAAAACAGAAGCAGCATGGATTAATATATTACCTGTCAGATTTATTTCAAAATCTAGTATTAGGAAAAATAGATCAGCCAAATCACTATTGCGTAGGCGTGTAAAACAGAGTTTCGATATGTTTTTTAAAGTTAGTGTATTACCCGAAATCGATTTGTCTAAAGTAAATTTTAAACTTATAGTCACAAATCAATATTTATTAGATGATTACTTAATTTGGAAATTTAATAATATGAATGTTTATTTTGTCTCATATACTGATAATTTACCTATACGCGAATTTTCTGTTGTACAAGACTACTATATAAACGAATTCTATTACAATGTATTATTAGCCAAAATAAAAGCAAAAAGAAATACTGTCTTACAATATGTAAAAGAACTTTTAGATAAACTAAAAATAAAATACAAAGAGAATCCTAATGGATTGATGGTTGAAAATAAAAACATTTTAATTTCCAATAATTTAATGTCTCTATTTCAATTGGATGGAAGTAGAAAAATTTTGATAGATGAATCTTTTAATGTAGTAGATGCTACCAATAATTATAAATTTTATAATTTAATGCAATTTATATGCAGTATACAAATGGTATAATTAATATAAAAATTCAGATAATCTAATAGAACTTCTAATAAAATGAATTAGTTTACAACTATCTAACTAATAATATATTGGACTATTTCTAAAATAACGTACTCTATTACATGAATTAAAATAATATGAAAAGTTATTATATGAATAATGATTATTAATGTAAAGAGATAAATTCCAAAGATTCTTTTAAGATATTATTCAATATAATGCTGTATTCTCATAAAATATTATGAAGAAATCACGATTAAAAGAAAAATATATTTATATAAAGGTAGAGCTATAAGATATTATACTGAATGTTATTCAGATTAGAATATGAAAAAAATTATTGGATATAACTTGATCATATAAAAATAATTATTATCTGAATTTTGTTGAATATTTTATATTATAAAATTAATCTTAGGAGATCTATTTTTTGTTTTTGCCGTTGTTTGTACAGATGTATTTGTTATGCTAATTTTTTGTTCTTACGTAGTTTCTTACTGTTTAGGTTAGTTCTTATTAATGCGTTAATTATATAGGCTTTCAGTTTGTTTATTCTCTTTTTTCGTTGAATTTGAGAAACTAGCTCTAAAGATTCGTATTTATTTAGTAGCAGATTATGTCGTATACTAAATATTTGCAACTGTAAAATTTTCAGATTTATATATTAAATTGTTTCAGATAATTTTGATTCTTGATGTAAAGAAACTTAAAGTCAGATAATTAATCAGTAGTAGCTTATCAAAGTAAATTATAGACGTGTCTTAAACTTTCCAAAATTACAGATCTATTAAATTAAATATTTCTTTTATTAAGCTTTTAATAAAACAATTCATAAAAACTGTTAAGCAAATTATTAAATAGATTACAAATCTAGATTATAGTCGGTACTGGTCTATATAAAACACTGCCTAACAATTATAGTATTTCCTGTAAATAATATTTGGTATTATGTTACTTACATTATAATTCTCGAAAGAAGAATTTAACTACTTATAATTCTGAAATGGTATTATGCCAGAGATCATGTAATAAAGATAAATGTAAAGTAATTTAATTCTAATTAACTTCTAAGGTGATAAAATCAAGCATAAAAATATGCTATATCATATATTAATTGATAAACTACTGAATAGTTAATCTCGTAATTAATAGTATATAAGCTTCATCTAGTGGAGATTTATCTATGTATGGATCTTATATTAGATTGAATAATTTACTAAAATACTAAATAAAAGTCATTATATGAATATCCTCTTTCAATTTTATGGAATTTATAGCTAAGCTTATTTTACTTATTAGATAATATTTATATTTTTTAGATTTATTTAGTTAGTTATTGTTAGAAGTAGATTTGTGATCTATCTCCTATTATTAGTTTTATATTTTTAGGTAATGTAGTAAAGGACGATATTGTGGCTTCGTTTCCTATTATGCTATCACTTATTCTGTATGGCATTCCATCTATTCTCACTCCTTTCATAACTATTGAATTCTCAATTTCTATATTTTTTATAGATGAATCATCGTCTATTGATGTGTATGGTCCTATATATACGTTTGGTCCTATTATGCAGTTTTTGCCTATTATTGCAGGCCCTCTTATTCTTACATTTTCTCCTATTATGGTGTTTTCTCCTATTTTTACTCTTCCTTCTATTTTGGCTTTTTCGTTAATCTGGCCTTTTATTTCTGTTGTAATTTTATCTAAGATTAATTGGTTTGCTTCTATTAAGTCCTCTGGTTTGCCCGTATCTTTCCACCATCCTTTTACTTTTATCGCTTCCACTTTTTTCCCGTCGTTTATCATTAGTTGTATTGCATCTGTTATTTCGTATTCTCCTCTCCAACTTGGTTTGAGTTTTTCTATGTATTTGTGTATTTCTGGCGAGAATACGTAAATTCCTACCAACGCTAGATTGGATGGAGGTTCTTTAGGTTTTTCTATTAGCCTTTTTACTTTGTCTCCTTCTAGTACTACTACTCCGTATTGTCTTGGGTCTTTAACTTCTGTAACGCCAATAACTGCGTCTGCGTTAGTTTCATAGTATTTTTTAGTGAATTCTGTTATTCCATCTTGGAGTAGATTGTCTCCTAGGTGCATTGTGAATTCTTCGTCTTGTAAGTATTCTCTAGCGGTTTTTACTGCGTGGGCTAATCCTAATGGTTCTTCTTGTTGTATATAAGTTATTTTTGCTCCGTATTTTGATCCGTCTGATATAATGTTAATTATTCCTTCTTTCATTGGACCTAAAATTACTCCTATATCTGTTATTCCTGCTTCCAGTAAGTCTTCGAGTGCGTACAGCACCATTGGTTTGTTAGCTATGCTTATTGTATGCTTGTTACCTGTATAAGTTAAAGGTCTTAGTCTAGTTCCTAATCCTCCACTTAGTATAAGTCCCTTCATATTCTAATAATAATGAATCTGTCTATTAAACTTTTATGGAAAATTGGTCAAGAAAATCTATAGTAAGTAAATTTTATTATCTAATTGTTATTTTTAATGACTTAAATAATCGTATTTTCTTTGGTATTAACTGATTATTGTATCCTTGTATCTTGCCTATTTTTTAGTCTCAACTCTATTTCTTTTTCTATTTCCTCTAATTTCATAGATTTAGGTAATTTAAATAAATAGTATCCCAATATATCAATTATGAATCCTAATACTATAAAAAACGAAATTAGAAATACCTTTAAATCAAATAATATAGAACTATGGTATACCATGTATGAGAATAAACCAAATATAAATGTAGAAATAGCAATTGCTGTTATACCTAAAATTTGATTACTATACATAAGTACCAATTTGTTAAAACATAATAAAAGTTTTTGCTTATCTAAATTAATGAATGATAAACCACTTCAAAAAGTTTGATTAGTTCTCATTTTAAAATAATTGTCATTATTTTCAAAATTAGGGTTTTATATACTATAAAAAATTATATTTCTAATTATCGTAGTTAGGTACTATATAAAGAATGAAAAATAATATATGAATTTCCAAAATTATTCTAGTAATGAAAGATGAATATCTATTGTATTCTTATTTCTTTCTTGTTTTTCTACGTAAACAATCTTGGATTCCTTTTCCGCTAATATTGCAGCACTTATAGTAGATTGTATAAATCCCAATAACATATATTTTTTTCTTGGATCAGGATTAAAAAGTGTTAATTTTACCTTATCTTTGCTTTCATATTGTACTTTAACATCGTCTGCAAACTTATACAGTTCTACCATTCCTTTCTTCATTAGAAATTCAAGATCTTCAGTAAAATGTATTCCGCTATTTTTCATAGTTTTTACTATTATTGATCCAGGAGTTTCAAGAAAAATTGCAATAGAACCGTCAATAGTGTTGATTAGATTCTTTTGTATTTTCTCTATTTTTATCGGATATTTCTCCAAAAGCAACATACCATTCTCTCCGTATTCCGATGGTATAAAAACTTTGTAATAATTTGGTTTATTATAATACGATAATATTAATTCTAAGTTATTAAAAAGAGACTCAATAGCAGGTTCTATATTACGATCTTTTTCTTCCTTAGAACTAAGTGTTACAGCAAATGTCGCAATTCCACTTAATATCATACCTATTGAAAATATAGTAAAAGGAGGATAATTTATAATAAAGGAATTAACAATCAATAAAGCCATACCTATTGAAATTATATAAATCCATAATACATTATTCATTGCTAACCCCAGTATATTTTTTCTAGCATTTGAACTACTTCATCCCAACTATTTATATTTTCTCTACCTTTTACTCCTAATTTCCGTCCTACTTCTTTATTTTCTATAATGTAATTTATTGCATTTGCTAATTCTCTCTCATTTGGTTCCACAAGTATACCATTTTCATTATTCTTTATCCTATATTTCAAACTACCAACATTACTAGCAATTACCGGTTTTTCTCTGCTCCAGGCTTCACTCAAAACTATTGAAAATGCTTCAACATAGTCAGATAAGCTAGGTATTACTACAGCTTCAGCTGAGTCTATAGCAGAAATTTTAGTCTTATCATCTACAAAATTTAGAAAAACACACTTCTCTTCCACATGTTGAGCTTTTGAAAATTTCATATAATATTCTATATTGCCTGGACCTATAAAAACTATTTTAGCATTTATATATTTTGATGCCTTAATTAGTAAATCTACACCCTTTAATGGATGAAGTCTACCTATGTATAAGACGTAATCACTTCCTATTTTATCTTTAAAAGAATAATCCTTAGGCTGAGTAAAAAACAAATCATCAATTCCATCAGGTACTAAATAAGCTTCTCTTCCATATTTTTCCTTAAGTAAATTAAAATCTCTTTTATTTTTCACAATAAGTTTATTCGATAATTTAAGGACTTTTTTCATAGTAATACTAGAATATAATGGCGAGAAAAATCTAATTAGAAAATTAGGATGACTCTTCAACGAGTCTATCGCCATTAGAGTAAAAACATTATTGGCCTTTTTTAATAATGAATAGGAAAATAATGAATTTTGGGAATGAAAATGAAATATAGCATTCCTACCATATAAGTTAATTCTCTGAAGAGGAATAGTAAGATCTGGCATGTTTAAAAACCTTAAACTCTTAACCCTAATAACATTAATATTATCAAAATTATACTCAGGAACATATGATGACGTTATAACTGTAACTTTATACTTCCTAGCTTGTCTCCTAGCAGTCTCATATATTGCCTTTTCTATACCTCCAACTACAGGATAAAACGAATGAGTTACATGAACTATTTCTTCTCCTTCTTCCATGCTAAAACCTCACCCTTTAAAGAGAAAATTTGGGCTAGAATCAGAAAGAACTGGTTAGGAATCCAAGCTCTAATATAATTTCTAACTCTTTTAGAAACTAAATAAGCAATTAAAGCTAACCCTATTAACCCTAAAGCTAAAATGAAGTTACCTAAGAATAACAGTACAATTCCTAGCACTAAAATCCAAGGATTTATTAAGTGAAGATAAAACTCCTCCAAAAATACCTCTTTAAATTTCTTATTATTAGACCTCATAACAGGTCTAATAAACCTTAAGAAAAGACGTATCAGATGAGATCCTCTCCTCATTTTCCAGCTAATATAATCTTTAAGATCCTTTGGAGCTAATTCATAAGCTAACATATTATCTACACAGATTGCTCTATATCCCTTCAACGAAACCAAAGTAGCTATAGTACTATCATCAGCTCCAACATTAGGTATCTCATTTTCATTCAAAACATCCTTCCTGAACGCAGTCATTTCTCCATGAAATATTGGAGAAGAAAAAATTGCAGATTCACCTAATCTTATTAAATTGTAAAAACTCCTATAAGCATTTTCTAGATCATTATTAGCAGTCTTTATACAACTTACAGCTCCAACACTTCCTGTAAGATACTTAACAGCGTTAAAAAGATTACTTTTCCAAAAAGCATCCGCATCAGTAATAATTACAATATTATATTTAGACATCTTAATTCCCTCCTTTACAGCAAATATTTTACCTCTTCTCTTCTCTTCCTTAATAATCCTCAATTGTGGAATATTCAAAGATTTTACTATATCAACAGTATTATCATTACTAGCATCAACTACTAAAATTTCCATATAATCTTTAGGGTATGATTCCAGAATATTTTTTATTTTATCAACTATTTTATCTCCTTCATTATATGTTGGAACAATTATACTCACATGAGGAGGATCAGCTAGAGTACGGCTAATATCTAACCTCTTACCAGAAACATACTTGAAATAATATACTGGCTCGACAAAATGAAACACAATCAGCAATAATCCAATGAATATTAAATCTAATAACATTAGCTTATACTATCTACTTATAAATAAAAAACTTCTTCTATAAAATTCCATCTAATTTAATGATAAAATTTAGGAAATTACTGTATGTAGAGTTTTTAATTGAAAGAAACAATTATGATTTCTTAATTACTGCTAAATAAGATAGAAAATCTCAGGCCTATAAGGTGTCATTTAAGGTTTATTATTTTGTTTTGTGATTTTTCTTTAATGATTAGTATTAATATCATAGCTAAGAATGAAGAACCAGTAATAAGAACAGTACTGGATAACATAATTTCACAAATTGACGATAATTACGAAATAATCATAGTAGATAACGGTAGCAAAGACCAAACATACAAAATAATAAAAGAATATGAGAAAAAAGAAAAAAGAAACAAACAATATAATATCACAACATCCCAGTACATTGGACCAAAGGGAGGAGCAAGAAACAAAGCATTACAACTATCAAAAGGAGACTACATACTATGCTTAGACGCAGATCAAACATACAAAAACCTACAAAAACTAGTAAAAGAATACCTACAAAACTACACAAACTACGCAATAAAAGTAGGAAGAAGCTCATTCCCAATCTTAGCACCAACAAAACTATTAAAAGAAATAGGAGGATGGAGAAATCTAACCCATAGAGAAGATTGGGATTTATGGTTTAGGCTAACTGATAATTGTAAATATCTTTATTTAGCAGATAAAGATTACATATTCGTAAAACACTATCATGAGCATAAAAGAAAGCATTCAAAAATACAGACAGCAAAAGGACTAATAGAAAGATACAGAGACGATACATTAGTAGGATTACCTTCAATTCACTTAAAAAACCAACCTGAACTAACTCCATTTTACATTTTAGGTAAAATTCTTGCTATTACAAAAATCAATATGATAGCTCACTACAAATGTACAAAATATTTAAGAGAAGAGCTACCACCTAACTTAAAAGGAATAGATTGGGACTTAAAAAGACATTACAATCTTCTAAAATATGAGGCTAAAACTTGTAGCGATCCAATATTCAAAGAAGCTATGAAAATATTCGAAGAAAAATACTCCAAATATACAACTAGCATTAATAATATTTAATATAAGAAAAAACGTTTAGCTAACAGGAGTAGATAAACTCCTTTTCTCCATCTTATACTTTATTCCTTCTATTACAGACCTAAATTCCACATAACCGAAAGGATCTTTACCAAGATAATTGAAAAATCTATCATCGTAATTTTTTGATATTTTTTCTATTTCTTTCCTTTTATTCAGAATATATTTAGTCTCAGCAACTAAAGAAAATATGGCCTTCAATTTAGCTTTCCTATTTGGAGGTCTAAATGATTGGAAAAACCTTATCATTAATAAAGGCACAAAATTAGTCAATATTTTTTTCTTACTATAAAACGTTAATAATAATATCAATTGATTACGTAACATGAGATAAGAAACAAAAGGCGAAGGAAGCTTCTTAGCAGTTCCATGAGCGTTATGTACAACTTTAGACCTAGGAACCATAAGAATACTGTAACCAGCTCTGTAAAGCTTCCATGAAAGCTCAATATCCTCCCAGTAGAAAAAATAATGATTATCAAATCCTCCCACACTTTCCAAAAGATCTCTCCTTGTCAAAGAAGCAGCAGTAGAGAACCAAGGAATCTCCATAGGCTCTTCACCCCATCTCCATTCAGTATAAACACTCTGTGCGGCAGCTACATTACTTCTATCTTTCATTACTTCTACTAATGGATTAAGCCAATCCTTAGGAACTAAAACATCATTATCGAGAAAAGCCATATATCTAGTCTTGAACTCTTTTATAGCTGCGTTTCTAGCATATGCAGGACCATAATTTTTATCCAAAGCAATAACCTTTACTCCTTTAGACTTCAAATATTCTACACTACCATCTTTAGATCCATTATCTACCACTACAACTTCATTAGGATATTCAGTATTCAATACACTATCTAAATACATTTTCAATAGATTCAATCCATTATAATTTAGAACTACAATAGGAATTTCTTCCATTAAACAAATATGTTTATACTATACATTAAAAGTTTTCATGCAATACCTATCATTAGAGCAATTAAAGCATAGTGTGTACCATTTAAATACTTATGCTGATTGAATAGTTCTGATTAAGAGAAGAGCAATTTGAGGATACTCCACAAACAAAAGAAAGTAGAAACACTAGACTCCTATCAAATTTAGCATCGATAAGTATTTTTAGCTTATTATATCTACTATATTTTAATATGAAAAATATCTTGATTATAATGCCTCCTATAAACTTAACCAGCGAATCCACCTTTGCCTTATCCTTTCTAAAAGTACTAGAAGAAACTAAAATAAAACCATATTTAGTTTTCCCTAAAAATACAAATATAAACTTTCCTAACGCAGAAATTTTACATTTAAACCTAATTATGGGTCCTATAATATCACCAGTTTTAGATCTACCAATAATAAAATTAAGGTCTCTTCTTAAAGGTAAAAATATTAAAATTGTAAATCTCTATTACTCACATCTTCATTTAGGAGGAGATCTTAACTATATAATATATCCTCCAGGCATATTAAGAAAAGACAGACAAAAACCATATAAAAATATTAAAAAAATATATTTCAAATTATCCTATCCAATAATACTAAAGCTAGCAGAAGGAAAAATCAATTTGTGCAGCTCAAAATACGTAAAAGAAATCATGAAAGATAAAGTAGGCTTTGATTGTGAGATTGTTTATCCTCCAGTAATACCACAAGAAACAAAAAATCAAGAAAAACAAAACCTAATAGTAGGAGTAGGAAAATACGTACCATCAAAACACTGGGAAGAATTCATACAAATAGCAAAAAAAGTAAAACAAAAACAACCAAACACAAAATTCAAAATAATAGGAGGACTAGAGCTAGTTCATAACTCACCTAAAGACTATTTTTCCGAGTTGAGGAAGTTGGCTGGTGATGATGTAGAATTACTTACTGACGTTAGCGAGTACGACAAGTGGAGAATACTAAACTCAGCTAAAATTGTCCTACATTGCATGAGATACGACAATTTTGGTTTAGGAGTAGCAGAAGCAATGCACGCTGGAGCAGTACCAATAGTTTACAAATCTTCAGGCACTTGGATGGACATCATAGAAGAAGGAAAATACGGCATAGGATATACAAGCGTAGAAGAAGCATCACAAGAAATAATAAAAATTATAGAAGACGAAAAAACATTCAAAGAATACTCAGAAAAAGCACAACAAAAAGCACAACAATACAACATACAAAACTTCAAAAACAAAATACACAACATAATAAACCAACTACAATAACTTATATACCACAATTTTATCAACTATTTATATGGTTTTAATTAGCGTAATAATTACTGCACATGATAGAAAAGACTACTTAATGCAAGCAGTAAACTCCACACTAAATCAAACACTACCAAGAAGCGAGTATGAAGTAATAGTTGTAAAAAACTTTGAAGATTATAACAAAGAATTAGAAGAAAAAGGAGTAAAAACAATAATTGCAAATAATCAAGAGCAAGGAAAAGACATAGTACAAGCTTTGAAAATTGCTGAAGGAGAGATAATTTCATTCTTAGATGATGACGACTTATTCTTGCCTAAAAAATTAGAAAAAGTGAAAAAAGTATTCGAAAACAAAAACATAGTATACTACCACAACGCAAAACAAGACTTTATTAATAATAATATCCCAACTACAATACAAAATGAGAAAACAGAAGAAAAAATAGTAAGCACAAAAAACCTAACAAGACAACAAGTACAACAATTAATATATCAAGGAGCATTAATTTATAACAGTTGTATAAGTATTAGGAAGGATAAACTAGAAAAATATAATAGATATCTAGATATGATGCCTTTAGATATTGATATATTTTATTCTACTGTTGCTTTATTATCTGGTTTAGATATAGCTATACATAAAGAAATTCTTACATTATATAGGGTACATAATAAAAATGTTAGTTATACGAGAGGATTAAAATTCGAGGACTGGTTAACATATAGAAGATCTAGATTTGAAAGAAAAATATTAGCGTTAAATATAATGCTAAAAATGATTAGAGATAATCTAGATTTGAAAGATAGTAATATTAAAATTGTATATAACTATTTGATGTCTCTTTTATCTGAAAATAAATTAATTGTTGCTAGATTACCCTCTCCTTATAATAAGATGAATGATAGTGTCAAAATTATGGATATAATAAGAGTAATTAAGGTAAATTTTGAGGTGAAATCTATATTATCCAATCTATCAGTTTTCGCTCCGAATTCAATAAGAATTAAATTGATTAAGAAATGGTATGAACTAGAAAAGAATACTATTTAATTTTTAATTATGATTAAAATTTATTATGAAAATATTTGTATCTATTATAGTCAGTCAACTACTTTATAGTAAGGAGGAAGCGTATAGAAAGTACTATTTCTGGACGGCATAAAAACTTCTGATAAAACTTATTGAACTTTCATTATTTGAAATAGAGAATGGAAATAATAAGGAATTTAACGGTAAAGAATAGTGTAACATCAAAAACATAAGTTAAAGGAGATAAGTTAATATCTTTCAATCAGAGTTAAAAATAGTGTATAACATCCTTACTTTTTAGTTATCATTACTCAATCGTTTTATATAAGAAAATATTATATATAAGATTGCTCTAGTATGTCTTAGATAATAATGACTGAAAAGACAAAGAGATCTCATTATGAAATAATTTATGATGTACTTTTATCATGTATTAATGGAACTAAAAAAACTAGATTAATGTATAATGCTAACTTAAGCTTTCAACTGCTTAATAAGTATCTAGACCTATTAATAAATAAAGGACTTATTATGAAAAAGGATGACAAATACGTTATCACTGAAAAAGGTTTACAATATATCAAATATCATCAAATGCTTAAAGAGAAAAAACACGAAATAGACGAGATTTTGAAGAAATTGAATGAATGTATACAAAATCCATAAGATGTTGCAATGAGTTTCTATTATACTATTGATTAAGCTAATATCGCTTATTTCAACTATATAATGTATATTTTATATCTGTACGTTAATAATTTAATAAGACAATATACGTTTCGTAAGTCTTAAATATAATTCAAAATAATATACATATGTGAAAATTGGAATAGTAATGATGGAGAGTATATATCCACAAAGAGGAGGTATACATGAACAAGTATACTTATTATATAATGAGTTAACAAAGATTCAAGACAATATAGAAGTCAAGATTATTCCTTATTCTACGAGAAAAGCAGAAGAAAACGGAAAGAAATTGCTATGGTTGAGACAATTATCTCCAGGCTTTATAAGTAAAATAGTTTCAGAAAAATTTGACGTAATTATATCAGAAACAGCCTGGCCAATTATTCCTTCATTAATATCTTCTAAAAGACTGAAATCTAAATGCATACTACATTTACATTCGGTTGAATCTAAGCAAGATGTAGGACTATCAAAAATGGGTAAAACGATAATTTCAATATTCGAAAGTTTTTCAAAATATTGTGATATTATACTAGTTCCATCAAAAATAGAAGCATCACTAATAAAGAATAAAACTGTAATATTTCCTAATGTAATAGATGTAGAAAGTTTCGAAAAAGAATCTCCTATTAATTTGAAAAAACCTGCAATAGTTTTTGTAGGTGGTATGGGATATCCACCAAATAGAGAGGCAGCAGAAATCATAATTAGAATAGCAGAAAAAATTAAAACAAAAACAAAGAAAAATATGAATTTCTATCTTGTTGGTCCTTCTCCTCCAGAAGTTTCAGAACCTGTTTATACAACTGGATATGTAAGATCTACAATACCATATATTTTAGGAGCAGATATTTGTATAGCTCCATTGAGGAGAGGTGGAGGTGTAAAATTAAAAATATTAGAATACATGGCTGCAGGAAAGCCCATCATAGCTACTAGAGAAGCAGTAAAAGGAATAGACGAGATTAAGTATATAAATGCAGAGACTGAAGACGAATTCATTGAAGCGATATTAGATATCTTAGATAATAGAGTAAATATAGACTTCACTAAGAATAAAGATATAGTTATGGAGAATCATAATCCCAAAATACAAGCAAAAAAGCTAATTGATCTAGTAAATAAATTAAACATATAATATTAAATACTATTTTCTTATCTCTCGTAAAGAATATACTGAGTAGTTTCATTAGTTTTGCCCTTTTTTGCTATCTTAAATCCTCTAGACACTAAAAGGTTATGAATATCTTGTTCATCTTTTGTAATTTCAATTAAAATTTTTTGAGTTATATCTAATGTTTTTAATCCTCCTTTAAGTATAGGATATTCAGCTCCTTCAGCATCAATTTTAATTAAATCAATTTTTTCATCAAAATTAATACTATCTAGGGTCAACGTTTTTACTTTAAATTGATTATTACATTCTCTGATTAAAGAAGAACCCACATCACCTATACATATATCCATTTCCGCAGGCTGGTCATATAATGCCACATTATATAATTTGACATTATTAAAATTATTATCAGCAATATTACGTTCTAAAATAGAATAACTATAAGGATTTGGTTCAAAAGCGTAAACATTAGCTCCATAATATGCTGCTCTTAGCGTATATGTTCCTATGTAAGCTCCTACGTCAACAAAAGTTCTTAATGTTCTGAAATCAACCCATTTAATTATTTCTAACTCATGTGTACCCATTATTATTCCTAAATCAAAATCTAGCATAGAATATCGCAAATTCCATATAATATTATTATACTTAATTTTTACTAATCTATGATCATTTTCCATTGCCTTAATATTTTTATGATCGAGAACAAAATTCGCCATTAGATATAAATCTCTAAAGCTTAGCGGACGTACTCCTAGTAAGTTAGTAATTTTTGATTTCATTATTTATCTCTATATCAATTGTGATATATATGCATTAAGGTTCTTACAACAATATATAATTAATAGACTTTTTATTATTTTCCTAAATTTTTAGGAAATAGAGTAATAATTAGCTAATATAATATAAATGGAAATAAGAAATGAAATTAATAAATTATTAATACATAGCTCTAAACTAGTTTGTAGAGTTAGATAATTTCGATAATGCTCTTCTTTGCTACAAATTATTTACACAAAATCTTATAAAAATTTTTATATTGGTTTTACAGCATCGTTTTTATGAAATATTTGGTAATAGGTGGTGCTGGTTTTCTAGGATCTCACCTTATTAATTCTTTAGATGGTGAAATAACAATAGTTGATGATTTATCTACAGTAAAATATTTTGAGAAAAAACCTGGCATAAACTTCATAAGGCAAAAAATTGAAAACTTTGAAACTAATGAAAAATACGATTACGTAATAGACTTAGCAGCTAGACCATCACCAGAAGACTACATAAATCATCCAGTAGAAACAGCACTATCTAACTCTATAGGAACTTACAAAGCGTTAGAAATCGCAAGGAAAAGTGACGCAATCTTCTTTTACACTTCCTCATCAGAAATATATGGTCACGCAGAAATAATTCCAACTCCCGAAACTTATTGGGGAAAAGTAAATCCTAACGGAATCAGAAGTTGCTATGATGAAAGCAAACGCTTCTCAGAAGCACTAATAATGTCATACTTAAGACAATACGGACTAGACGTAAGAATACAAAGACCATTCAACGTTTACGGTCCAAAACTCAGAGAAGACGGTTCATACGGAAGAGTAATCTCACGTTTCATTTACCAAGCACTAAAAGGAGAAGACATAACAATCTTCGGTGACGGAAACCAAACTAGAGCATTCTTATACGTTAGCGACTGGGTAGAAGCTACAAAAAAGATGCTAGGCAAAGGATTAAAAGGAACAATATTAAACATCGGATCAGATAAAGAAATGAAAATTATCGAACTAGCCAATACTATTTTATCAATGACTAAGAGCGAATCCAAAATTAAATTCCTCCCTCCTAGAGAAGATGATCCACCTAGAAGGGCTGCTGATATAAGTAAAGCCAAAAAAATTTTAAATTGGGAACCAAAAGTTAATATTGAAGAAGGATTAAAAATAACTATAGAATGGTTTAAAGGTGTATTAAATTGAAAATAGGAATAGTAGGATTAGGCGTAGTAGGATTATCTACTGGAGTAGTTCTAGCAGATCAAGGTCACGAAATATTAGGAGTTGATATTGACGAGAAAAGAGTATCAGGTTTAGAATGTAGAAAATCTCCAATTTATGAACCAGAATTACAAGAATTGCTAGTAAAAAATTTTGATAAAATGAAATTCTCTACAGACTATTCCATCTTATCTGATGCTGACGTAATTTTTATCACAGTTTCTACGCCTACGGTAAATGGTAAAATTTACTTGAATTACGTATTTGACGCGTCAAAAAAGATCGCAGAAACAGTCAAAAAATCTTCAACCATAGTAATAAAAAGTACCGTAGTGCCAGGAACAGCTAGAAAAGTAAAAGAAATTCTAGGACACAATTTAAAAGTAGTAGTTAATCCAGAATTTTTGAAAGAAGGGAATGCTATAAGGGATACTAGGAATCCAGATAGAATCGTTATAGGTAGTGAGGATAAGGAATCTGGAGATTTGATTGAAAAATTATGGTCTTTTACTAATTCTCCAGTTATAAGGACTAGCTTTGAGGAGGCTGAAATGATAAAGTACGCAGCTAATTCGTTTTTAGCGTTAAAAATTTCATTTATAAATGAAATAGCAAACTTATGCGAAAAACTCCCTAATTGTGACGTTGAAGTAATAGCTAAAGCAATAGGATTTGATAAGAGAATTTCACCATACTTTCTATCAGCAGGTTTAGGATGGGGAGGATCTTGTTTCCCAAAAGATACTTTAGCTTTAACCTCATTCGCTAGAGAAAAAGAAGAAATCCTAAAAACTATAGAAGCAGCAATAGAAGTTAATCAAGAAAGACCAGCCAGAGCAATAAAAATGCTAAAAGAGTTGACGGAAATTAAGGGTAAGACAATTTGCGTATTGGGATTAGCTTTTAAACCTAATACTGATGATACGAGGGAGAGCGTGGCATTAAAAATCATTGATTTACTGAGGAAGGAGGGTGCTAAGGTTATAGCTTATGATCCTAAAGCTAAATCTAACGTAGAAATGGTGACTCTTGATGAGTGTATAAGTCGTGGAGAAGGGGTAATAGTTGCTACTGAATGGGATGAATTTAGAGGGTTGGAGGAGAAGTTGAAGGGTAAGTTTGTGGTTGATGGGAGGAGGATTTTGGATCCTAGCAAAATGGATAGAAGTCACTTTAGGGCTGTTGGTTTGGGTGTTTAGGATGGAGGCTATTATTACTGCTGCTGGTTTAGGTACTAGGATGCTTCCGGCATCTAAGGAGATTCCTAAGGAGATGTTTCCTGTTCCTTTTAGGGGTTCTTTTAAGCCTGTTATTCAGATTATTTTTGAGCAGTTTTATGATTTTGGTGTTAGGGATTTTGTTATGGTTGTGGGTAGGGGTAAGAGGGTTATAGAGGATCATTTTACTCCTGATTATGATTTTGTGTATTATTTGGAGGGTTTGGGTAAGGGTAGGCAGGCTAGGGAGTTGGAGGAGTTTTATGGTAAGATTGAGAGGAGTAATATTGCTTTTGTTAATCAGTCTTCGCCGGAGGGTTTTGGTGATGCTGTTTTGAGGGCTAAGCCTTTTGTTCATTCGGATTTTGTTGTTGCTGCTGCTGATACTATTATTGATGGTTTGCCTAATATGGTGGTTAATTCTTTTTTGGTAACTTGGGTTAGTAATCCTAGGCCTTATGGTGTTGTTTCTCTTGATGGTGATAGGGTTGTGAGTGTTGAGGAGAAGCCTGTTGATCCTAAGTCTAATTGGATTATTGTTCCTTATTATCATTTTGATTATAGGGTGTTTGATGCTTTGGAGTTTGTTAGGAGGGGGAGGGGTAATTCTAAGGTTGAGGTTCAGCTTACTGATGCGATCAAGTATTTGATTGATGGTGGTGTTGATTTTCGTGCTATAAAGGTTGATAGGATGTATGATTTGGGTAATGTTGAGAATTATATATCTTCTTTGAAGTTAATATTGCAATCTTCTGAGAGTTTTGTTGTTTGAATCTAATTTTTGTTTTAATTCTGTGTTTTTACATGCATGATAGAAGGAGTAGTATAAATGATTAAGAGTTGGGAAATCGTTTAAATTGTCATTAGCTTTTAGATTTTAACACGTTTTATTATTTTTAAAAGATATATTAACGGAGTTTAACATTAAATAATTCTTTAAGTTGAGTTTATTATAGATAAAAAATTTGTTAAAAATATAGTAATTTTTTAGGATTCTATTTTAGAAAGTATTCATTTATTAAGTTAGGTTTGAATTAATAACCTATATAATTCATGTATTTACTTACCTTATTTACATTTATTTAAACATTATCTATAAAGCTTAAATTTTTTACATATATTTAGGAATATTTTTTAAATTAACTTTATCTTAGAAGTCTGATAAGGTATAAAAATAATGAAATATTTTAGAAAATTATATTAACTAACAATGTATGATAGTCTATATAATGAATGAAGAATTAACTATACCTTACGATAATGATTTTTTATTACTTCATATTTTAAAATCTGGCTTAAAATCAGAAAGAGAGCTAGCTAAAGAATTAGGAGTAGATAATTCAACTATACATTATAAGTTAAGAAGAATGGAAGCTTTTAATATAATAAAGAATTTCAAAGTTATTGTTGATCCCTATATAATATCTAAAGATTTAGTTATAGAAAAAGATGCTTCTAAATTAGATTACTCGTTAATTAGTTTTAGAACTGAAAAAGAATGGATAAACATAGTTCCAGGTAATTTTTTGGGTAAAGACTGTATTAAGAGGGAATGTAACAAAGCTAAAGATATACTTTTTAAGAACATAAAATACAAATACAATGATTTTAATAAAGTAAAAATAATTTCTGAAATAAATTTAGAAAAAACTAAATATAAACTGGTTATTTCAAATAGTTCATTATTATCAGAAGAATATTTAATATGGAGTTTTCTTAACTGTAATGTTTATTTTATACCATCAAATATTGATACTCCAAAAGATAGTGAAGTTATTAAAGATTATTTTATTAATGATCACTATTTCGATTTATTATTAGTAAAATTTGCCGTTAATAAATATAACTTAAATATGTTATTAGAAAAGTTGCTGAATAAGTTTAATGTAAAATTTATAAAAACCGAATATGGTCTATTACTACAAGATAAAAACATTATGATTAGTACTAGTTTAATGTCGCTTTTTTATATGGATTATGTCAAAAAAGCATTAATTGATAAATCATTTAATATCATGTTCATAAATGATGAGTATAGAGTTTATAACTTGATAGAATTTCTCTCCTTAGCAAATACTCAATCATTAAATTAAGATGCATGAGTGAGAATGAAAGTAGATCTTCAGTTCAATCTACTTTATAAAATTTAAAAAGTAGAATTAAAATTACCTATATAGCCTATTATAGTTTTTGGAGTATCTAAAAATTGAGGCTCCTACGATTTTTCACACTAGATCTTTAAGGTCAAGAGAGAAAGAATAAAACGTTGACTGGAATTCAACTTTGCCTTATGCTTAGACAATTCATGAAAAATAGTTCGGTAAGAGGCGAAGCATTTATGTCTTCTATTTTTTATTTTTAGTTTGTTTATGTAGTATGTTTTTGATTTTGGTAAGGGGAATTGATTTATTGGTATTCCTAGTATTCTGCTAGGGTTTGGGCTATTTCTTTTGAGTTGTGCTTTTTTGGCTTAATGTTTTTATATCGGGGTATTAGTAGTATTAATTTTGCTAGGGTTACTATGTTCATTGGATTGACCTCTATTCATGTCTTACTAACTCTAGCACAAGTGTTTTTCGCTAGGATTTTATATTAGAATTTTTTATATATACTATTTTATTACATTTAATTTTTCGCGTATTACATACTGATTTTCATGACTGCATTCCAACGCTTCCCTTTAGTGTGTACAGCACTACCTCTACAAAGTTAGAGCTTAAAACACTGAGTATAAAGTTTAAACAATTACTTAGTTAAATCATAATCTACAAAATATATACTAAATAATAAAGTTTAATAATTTCGTAAACATTTATCATTTATGCTAGACACTACTCACTATAACATTTTATTAAAGCGATTTTTCTATTATTATAGGATCGCTTTTAAAAATTGGTATTCAATTCTTAATGAACTTAGAAGAGGAAAGAGAAAAGATATTGAAGTTATTTTCAGGAATGGTAATGAAACTTACTGCTCATATGATTGCATCAGAAGTATTGTAGATCTATTACAAAAATATAATTATGATTTAAGTAAGATTTTAAATTTTATATCTAAAAAACAATTGCTTTCTGAGTTAAATGACGAAAATAAATCATACTCAGATTATCTTTTTTTATTATCTGGTTGGATTAAAGAAGATAATGTTTGGATTTATGCTAAGTATAATTTGAAGGTACTTCATCTTTCTGGAGTTTTTCTTGAAACATTCGCTTCTGAAGAATATAATACTGATGTTTCAAGTAAGGAAGTTGTTGATGTTGGTGCTAATGTTGGTGATACTGCATTATATTTTGCTTTGAAGGGAGCAAAGAAAGTTTACGCTTTTGAACCTTTACCATCAATTTATGAGAAAGCTTTAGGAAATATTAAGTTGAACAATTTGGAAAATAAAATTCTTTTATTTAATGCTGGAGTTAGTAGTAAAGACGAAGTAATAAAAGTACCATCTAATGTTAGTATTGGGAAAAGTAGTGTTTATTCTGTTAATAATCAAGGTGATGTTGAAGTTCCTGTTTTCTCTTTAGAGAAGATTGTGAAAGAGATTGTAAAAGAACCTTACTTGTTGAAGATGGATTGCGAAGGATGTGAGGCTGATATTATTATGAATAGTAAGCCAGAAATACTTTCGTCATTTGACAAGATTATTTTTGAACATCATTACTCTAGAACTAAGGTAAAAGCAAACTCGTTAATGAAGAAGTTAGAAGAATTAGATTATACTTGTAAACTAAAAAAATCATTTCCATCTCGTCCTGCAAAGTATTTGGGGATAATTTATTGTGAGAAAAAGAAATAATTTTTATTGTACAAAGTATTAGTATCTTATTTTTTATCAGATATTTATATATACTAAAAAATCTTAGTTTAATCATAAAATGAAATTTCATTAATTACTCATTTACAAATATTGTATAATATCTAAAAGTAATATAAGAGTAATTATCAAATAATATTGATTGTTTTATTTTAAGTCTTTTTATTTAATATTTCCCTCAATATAGATAATCCAATGAGCACTACTGCAATTATAATTAGAATAGATTGTAATATAGGAAAATTTTCATGAATATCAGAAGATTTACTTGTACCTATTGTAATTACTTTGTATACGTGATATTGTGGAAAAGTTATGTTTATGACAGAAGGTGAGAATATTCTAAGAGTTATGGAAGTCCCATTACTATAGCCTGATGCATATTCCTTAATCATTTATGTATACAATATACTTAGCAGGAGTAAATGATTCTACTTTAAATGATAATGGTACAACGATACCGTTATCAGTTCTAATTCCGACATAACCTATACTATTCCAAGGTATTTCTGAATTATATTTTACTAAGTAAGTTGAAGAATTAATAGTTATAGAGTAGACGCATACTGAAGAATTTACATCTTTGAAAATTACAGTATAATTGCCAGAAGAAAAATAGGCTATTCCACGTGAATTGTTTCGAATAATCTATCATTTCTGTCTCATTTTTTTTTAAAATTCTTTGATGTCTTCAATGCTTGATAATTCATCAATTTTTATACAATATTTGGATACTTCTACCAGTGTCGATGAATCCTTAAACACAATCACTGGTACTTCTTAAGATCGAGCCTCTAAAATGGGTAAACCAAATCCTTACTCTTTAGATGATAGAAAGGAAGAGTGAAATAAATCATAAATACCAATAATGTCTTCATCTTTGGATACACCATTAATTTTAATTCTTGGATTCTCAATACTTTATTAGCATGAATAAAATTAGGAGAAGGCTAGTAGTATTAGGATTGATGATTTTTATTTTATTTTTGGCATCATTTAGTTTTGCTTCACTAGTACATTCTGAAGAGGAAACTTCAACTCCAATTAAACACGTTGTAATAATTATATTGGAAAATCATTCATTTGATAATATCTTTGGAACATATCCTTTTGGAACACCTGAAATAATAAATAATATAACAGAATCAGTAATGAGGCCAGTAGGATTAAACATCAGTTCAGATATTCCTAAAAATCCATCCAATTTAAGCGAAGGAGTTCTCCATCCTTATTATGCTAACTCTATTTTTCTAAGAGATCCTACAGAAGGTTATACTCCATATCATATAGATTGGAATAATGGAAGTATGAATGGTTTCGTAGAAGGTTCTGGAACTCAATCTTTAGCTTACCTCTCATATGAACAAGTTCCTCTCCTCTGGGATTATGCAGAAGAATACACTTTAGCTGATAATTACTTTTCTCCAGTTTTAGCCCCTACACAACCTAATAGAGTAGCTTATCTAACTGGATATCCTACATCAGTAATTGGAGATAATTTTGTATCATCAGTAATTCCATTTAAATATACAATTTTATATCAATTATCTGAAAACGGAGTTTCATGGGCATATTTTGATTACGGATATAAAACTAATCAATCTCTTCCTCCATTTCCGTTAGTAGTATTTTCTGGATCTAAAGATTATTCTTCACATTATTTTAATACAAGCCAATTTATTTACGATCTCAAAACCGGTAATTTACCTTCAGTTTCTTGGTTAATGTTTACTGGAGGAGACGGTCACGATACTCATTCTGCCTTAGATTTACATCCTCCTTATAATTTAACTGAAGGACAAGTTAATTTATCCTACTATATTAATGCTATAATGGACAGCAAATATTGGAATTCCACAGCAATTTTTATCACTTTTGATGAAGGAGGAGGATTTTATGATCAAGTTCCTCCACCAATTATTTATACGTACGGAGAAGGTTGTGATCATTATCTTCAAGAATTAGGCATATATAATTACTCTACACTTGGCCAAAGAATACCTTTACTTATAATATCTCCATATTCAAAAGAAGGATTCATCAACAATTATACATTATCTGGATATACTATTTTGGCTTTTATAGACTATAACTGGCATTTACCATTTTTAACACAAATAGTAGCAAACTCTGACTTATATGGATTATTACAATCATTTAACTTCTCAATGCTTAGACCACCAGTTATAATAACTCCAAAAAATTGGACCTATCCCATACCTCTTCAATATCCTATACATTACGGATACGTAGCAAAAATATACAATAATTATTCAAATTACTATATCCTTTATAAGGACGGATACATCTCTAACTCAACTTTATCTTATGTTTTAAAATTTTCTTACGTTACACAGACTAATTCAGTTACCTCACAAACTATTTCAACAACCAGTACTATGACCACTAGCACAACTAATTCCGAAATAGAAACTTCTAAGACGTTTCTAAATTCTAGTCAAATATCATCTCTCGGATGCACTCCTCCAGTAACGCCAAGTAGATACACAGCATTAGTTCTAATCGTAGGACTTGCATTCTTTAGTTTAGTAGTCCTTTCAATAATAGCATTAAGGAAAATTAAAAAATAATAAAAAGTGCATTGATATAATATCATAATGTTTTACTTCATATTTTTAATCTGTAAATAATATATTTCTACCTAGAAATTAAAGATACAGATTACCAAAGCATTTAAAATATAGAAGATTTACTTACGATTTTATAGAAACCTTAACCTTAAATATATAATAATATTCGAACCTAAATCTATTATAATTAGTATTATTAAATATCTAAAAGAAAAGTATTAACTAAGTATAAAAACAGTTTTATTTACATACTATGAGTATTACATAAAATTTAGGTAATGATAAACGTAAATTGAAAGTAATAAAGTAAATTAATTGAAACTATATTTTTATTTATAAAACGCATTATTATATTTCAAATAAATTATTTTTATAAACTCTTTAAACTTGTAAAGAAGCGAAAATTAAATGTATAAAATAGTCACATATTACTACTCTATGTAATTTTTAACATAATAACGTAAATCTATTATTAATTATAAATAATATATAATACAATAAAAATAATATTAATATTTTGTTAAGATGTAATTATAATATTAAGATTAAAATATATTGATAAGCATAAATGCTACAACGCAAGTATTCTTAAGTGACTAAATACAATATTTTATAAATAGATAAAATTATTAGTATGATTATCTATATTTTTTATTTATTTCTTATATATAGTCTGTTGTTTGTAATACATTAATTATTAAATAGTAGATAATTAAAAAGATTAAATAGAGGAAAGATCCATATTTTAATTTATACCAAAAATCTCGATAAAGATTGTTAAGCAAAGTCTTAAATAGAAAATGCAAAAGATTTATATAGACATTTCTTCTTTATTTTAATCATGCCAAACTACAATAGAAGAGAAGTATTGGATTTGTTAACCAAATCTGGAATATTGGCAGGAGCAGCAATAGCTTCAGGATTAGCGCAAAATAAAGCTAAAAATGTATTAGCATCTTCTCAAACTATTCAATTATCTGAATTATTAGGCATAGTAATTCAAAATGAAAACTCATATACAGCATATAATAATGATGGAGTAGTTTTTGATGGATCGTGCTCAGACGGATCTGGAACATGCGGAATATATGAGCTTATTCAATCTTTAACTTCAGCAGGATATACTCAAGGTAAAATAGGATTAATAGGGAATTTTTACCCAGTAAACTCTCCTCAACTCCAAGGAAATTTCGTTCTAACTGGTGACTCTCAAATTTACTTAAATGCTCAAAGTGTACCCTTTTTTGTACAAATACAAAAAACGCCAAACGTTAAATTACTATGGTATCAGAATGCAGGGATTATCAATACTATAGCCAGTAAAAGAAACGTATTCTCAATAGGTAATCCATACTTCTTACTTAGAGGTCCTTCAAGTAATTTAATTTACACTAAAAACACAATTGGACAGCCAACTCAATTTACAATATCCTTCTGGGCATTAGGATATGGATATCCTAGTTACGGTGGAGGGCATTTCTTGACTTATGGAACATTAAGTAACGGAGTTTCTTGGAAAATACAAGGATATGGTTCAGGCAATATCTCGTTTAAGAATGGATCAAATACAGAAGTAGCAGGTAGGTTTACTCAAAATATAGCTCAGCCTTTTCACGTTGTTATAGCCTATAATAATGGAAGTGTTACAATTTACATTAACGGAGAGGAAGTTGCGTCTGGTAATGTACCTATCACTTATCAATCAAATAATTACTTATGGATAGGTAATTTTCCAATAAATTATCAAATGGAAGGTTTAGCGAATGATAATGAATATCCAACACCATATATTTCTAATATACAGATATATAATACTGTACTTAATGGAAATCAAATAGCAATACTAGCTTCTTCCCAGAATCAAGATCCTGTTGACTATAGTAGTATAATATTTTGGGCATTATACTCTCAGATAGTGCATGCAGGAGATTTAATTACTGGCAATGGATTTGAAAGAATGGTAAGTTTATCGACAAGTGGAGCAATATGAGGTGAGAGGAATGGCTTTAGTTATTTCTGATCATCCAGATGAGGACGTTGATTTTTATGTTCCATCTGGTACTGATGCTACACCAGCTATACAAGAGGCATTACAAGTTTCCAAAATTTATGGTGTAGCTCATATTATAATAAGAGGTACGATTACAGTAGTAGCTCCTTCTAATGGCGATGTTCCTATAGTTTTAGATCATGATATAGATTATTTATTCGAGGGTGATGGGTTAGGAGAAATAGATTATGTACAGACTCCAGGTTATAATGCTGGAACTATGCTTGTATTATCTGGAAATTGGCCTATTCAAGAAGATTATCAAAACATGTCTACCAATTCTGGCGTTATTTCTCCTGCATTAGCTACTTATAGTACTAACGGTTTCTTCATAGGTTTCAAAAATCTTCGTCTAAACAATTATACGAACCAAAGATGGATGATTGCCTGGGGATGGTCTGGTATTCATTCTATCGTAGCTTTTTGGGATAGTGTTGAATTTGTATATGGCGCAAACATATGGATTAATGAAACGTCTATGGCTGTTGTATATAATTGTTACTCTCAATCAGAATTATTATTTGATTCACAAAGCAGAGAAGTTATAGTTTTGGGAAGTAGATTTGAAGGACATGGTACTTTCGCAGTCTCTTCTAGAGGATGGAGCGTAATAGGGTGTACATTCTTAGCTGGAGCAGTACTTAATCCAGGTAATGATGGAAATAATGGTAACGTTATAGGATGCGTATTTGATGGTGGTTCAATAGTTACACAAGGTGCACAGAATCTAAAAATAGTAGCTTGCACTTTCCAGAACGTAACGTTTCCTCCTGCTGAATATAGTGGAGTAATAAGTTATAATTATGGAGGCAGGATGAGCATAATAGGTTGTACATTTTACGGTTTTACAATTTATACAACTGATAATAAGTCAGCTGATAATGGGGTTGCTACATCAGTTTTTACATTTGCATTTAATACATTCACATATTCAAGCATAAACATCCAGGTAAATGACCAACCAGCATATCCAATTAGAAGTGTAGTCATTGTTGGAAATAGTTTTGTATCATCTATGGTGTTTATTTACGCTTGGAATGGCGGACAGATACCAGAGTTTAATAATAAAGTATCTATTCTACTTGTAGGATTCAATACTTTCCAAAATTCTGGCTCTGGAGTGGCATACGGTGTATGGGTAGGGCCAGTAAATAATAATAATTATAGGTTAAGAGCATGGGGATACATTAACGCAGCTGTAACCATAGACTATGCATATTTTATAGGTAATTATTTCATGTGGAATAATGGTTATCATAACAATGGAGATGTAAAACCTGTAGGTATCTTTAACTTAATGCAAATGTCATCGAACATTCAATTAATAAAAAGCCTTAACTTTTACATGAACGTTAATGAACCTAATCCTGACAATCCTAGTGAGTTTAATTCAATCTATCTACCTCAAGGACAAACTATTAATGCACAGTTTAATATAGGTATAAGTGATTCAAATATTGTATATACTTGATTTTTTCATGGCACTTTTTATTGTAGAAAGAGGAATTAATTTATGAAAGTAAAAATTACATATGATGATGGATTTGAAGAAGAAATTGAACCCAAAAAAGTTGAAATTATCGAAGGTAAAGATGATAAGAATATTGCTCACTATAAATTTACGTCTAATGGAGAAAAGATAATAATTATTCATATTTACGTTCCTACAAAAGAAAAAGCTACAGTATTCCCTCAACAATTAAAAGAGAAAGTGAAAAACAGCGTACCTAAAACAGATAAAAACTATCTTAATCAAGCTGATTCTCTAATAAGAAGAGCAGAAAGCATGTCCAATATTTCTGCATTCATGACTCCATCAAAACCTAAATGCTTTTATTGTGGTGATATAGCTGTGAATGAGCATCAAGGAAAACACGTATGCTCTTCCTGCTTCACCATGCTAATGAAGTATAATCCAGAATCAAAAGAATTTCAGAATTACTTAAAAAACAAAGTGAAGGATAAATGGATGAATACATAGTATTAATATTAAACTTATAATACAAATTATTTTTAATTACATATATAGTATATAATTAAATTTTGTTATATATTCGAATAACTTAGACAATATCTTATTTTGTGAAAAACTTAATGAAACTTGACGTTAAATCCTTATGAACAGAAGTCACAAATAGTTTATACTCCACTATCTATAAATTATTCAATATAATATCTAAGATAGATATTATCTTCTAGGACTTTTAATTACTTAAATAATATAGATTTATCATCCTAGAGAAATAAATAATATTTAGTATAATAATCAGGAGAAAATAAATGTAGATTTTAAAGTAGTTTATTAACAAGTTTTTAACTAAATAACGTTATAGAGTAAAATTTTAAAATATATTATGTTGATAAATCATATGTTTAATTATACTTTCATATTATAAAAACTTTTTATGATTAGCCTTAATATAAAACAGTCTATTTATTCCTTATTTAATTTATCTTTTATTTAACAGAAATAAATAAAAATACTCGATCCAATTAACGAAATCTTAAAAGTTTTATTTTTCCTAATGTCTTTACATGAGACTTATAATAGAAGAAGGTAATCCTGGAAGTAGACAAATGGCATTAGACGAAACAATGATGATCCTCCTTTCTAAGGATATTATACCACAAACTGTTAGATTTTGGAACTTCTCTCCTACAACACTCAGTTTAGGAAGATTTTTGTCCGTAAAGGACTGGGTAAACGAAGAAGAGTTAAATAAATTTAACATTCCATTAATAAGGAGATTCACTGGAGGAGGCCCTGCATTGCACGATGAGAAAGGAGAAATAACGTGGTCAGTTGCAATTAAAGGAAACGATATGATGAAAGCTTACGAAACTATAGGAAAAGCATTAGTTTACTCTTTAAAACTCTTTGGATTAAATGGAACTTTTTCTCCAATTAACGATGTTACAGTAGAAGGCAAAAAAGTAGTGGGTATGGCAGGAGCGATGAAAAGAGGAGCAATCCTAGTTCACGGAACTTTCATGTTCGACACAAATCTGGAGTACATGAGTGTTATAAAAATGCCAAAAGTTAAAGAAATTGAAAGAGGACCAGCTAAATCAAGGGTATCAACAATTTCAGCTCTCCTAGGAGAAAAAATAAGCAGAAAAGAAGCTTTACAGAAAATAGTTGAAGGGTTTTCATCAGTATTTCAATTAAAAGAAGGAGAATTAACTGAAATAGAAAGGGACTTTTCAGAAGAATTGAAGTATAAGTATAACAGCAAGGAGTGGACTTATTTAAGATGATTTGCGAAAAAATCGGAAGATCAAAAGCAGGGAAAACTTACATTTTAAGAGTATACGAAAATGGTAAAGTAGAACTAACAGGCGATTTTTTCACATCTGAAGAGGAATTAAAAGAAGTTGAAGAAAAATTGAAAAGAGGAGAAAAACCAGAAAACGTAATTTTAGGATTAGATATGGACGAAATTTTAGAAAAATATCAAGAATGCAAAAAAGAAGAAGGAGAAAATACCTAAAATAAAGAACAGAAGTAGTGTGTGTACTATTTGAATACTTCACGCTGATTCTAAGAACAGTTCTAATTAAGAGAATACCCTTAATTTTTGAATACTCTACAAACTAAAACAGAAGTCCAGAGACAAAAAATCAGTCAGTCTTTTGAGATTCGTCTTATATTTCTCATATACAAGGCTAAACCTACAATTATGACAGTAATTATTGAAAATATTGCCTCTAAAAATAAGAATCCTTTTGTCGTACTTATTACACTATAATCACCATACGCAAACAAAAGCAAAGAAATCAAGCCTAATAAACGAATTGAAAATTTAGAAAAAAACTTAAAAATAGAAATGAAAGAGGAAAAAAGGCTAAGATAAAGCAAAGATAAAGAAGGAACTATCAAAATTATGTAAAACAAAGAATAATTAACAATATTTCCTATTAATACAAGAATAATTGCTATCAAAGATAATGGAAACAAAATAATATTTTTATTAAAACCTAGAAAAAGATTTCTCATCATATAAAATTCAGCAAATATCAAACCAAAATTACCTATAGCTTCTCCATATATTGCTATTTGATCGTAAGACAAAAAAGAAGAATAGACTAAAGGTATAGAAGATACCAAAAAACCTAAAGGGATTAAGAACGAGAATTTTCTTTCAGATTTTATAAAAGTTACTAACGTTATACATACTACTATTAAAGAGGAAGACAAAATATTAGTAAAAAGAGACTGAACAGGCATTACTACCCCTATAGATGCTCTCCATCCTATCGGTAGTATTAACAGTAATTGAGAAAAAGCTATTACAAAAAATAGAGGAAGAAAGGAATTCAAGGTACATATTACAGCGAGAATAATAACCGTTAAAGAAAGTAATATTGCATCTATTCCGTAAATTCCTAGCACATAATAAGGAATATAAATAGCAGTATAAATTACGTACAAATAGTAGCTTGCAAGCCATGAGATAAGAAAAATATATCCTAAAAAAGGATGAGTTTCCCTCGCATAATAATAAAGCCCTTGTTCGCTCCATTTAACGTTAACTAAAAGATAAGTTAAATACGCAATAATAAAACCTAAAAATAAGGAAGGAATAACTATATAAATACTTAAGTGAGTAGTCCCTAAGATTGCAGGAGATAAAGTTGTAAGAACAATAGAAAATAATAGTAATCCTTCTTTATTCATAATAATCTCTGAAAATCTATTTAATAAAAATCTTTACCCAATTTAAGGGAAATAATAATTGACCTCATGTTATCTGATTTGTAGGAAGCTCAATGACTAATAATTTCACATATGCTTAATTTATTTTTAATTAGTTTGAAATATGGGATAAATATTTGT
The DNA here is from genome assembly GCF_002116695.1 of Acidianus manzaensis. Classification (NCBI taxonomy): domain Archaea; kingdom Thermoproteati; phylum Thermoproteota; class Thermoprotei; order Sulfolobales; family Sulfolobaceae; genus Acidianus; species Acidianus manzaensis. The sequence continues at coordinate 119,176 of NZ_CP020477.1, read as the reverse complement.
ACTGGTTTTATCCTCGTTAGGCTTTATAACGGAAAGAGAGGGGCTTGTTGGGAGTTTCTTTAACAGAAATGGGGGTTAAGGGGGCGGAAGTCCCCATCCGTAAGCTTCCGGTATAAAAATCTTTCTAACCAATTTTTCGCATACTCTCCACTACTTATGCAAACTTTTAGGTTGATTTGCTAGGCAGTTACTACAACTCGTTGTAGGGTTTATTGTAATAACAAACAGCCCAAGTAATAACAGCTAACTTCCTCGCACAAGCGATAACTAACTTCTTTCCCCTCAACTTCCCCCTGTGATTCTCGTAAAATTCCTTGATAGTAGGATTAACCCTAATCGCAACTAAGGCAGAAAGATAAAATAGTTTTCTCAACAAGGCATCACCACGTTTTGAAATTCCTTGATTCAGAACTCTTGAACCACTTTGTTCGGTAAAGGGGTCTAAGCCACAGTAAGCTACAAACTTCTTTTTAGTTGGGAAGCGAGAGAAGTCCCCAACTCTAGCAACTATCAAGGAACCAATGATCTCACCAATACCCGGGATTGTGAAGATCACGTGGTCTCTTGGGATTAGGGATTTTAACTCCTCTTCTATCTTCTTCTTTTGTTCTTCAAAATGTTTTAGTTCTTGTAGTAGGAATTTTATTTCTTCAGCTTCTGGTTCGTTCATGCTCAAGGTTTTTTCAATGTTTTTCTTGTTTAGTTTGTCCTCAAGTCCTAAGGAGTTTAGGTCTCTTCTTATTCTGTTTTTTATTTTGCTTGTTGTTTTTGTTATGAAGTCCCATTGGGTTGTTAGTTCTCTTTCTTTTGAGATCTTTGCCATTCTTGTTTCATCTAGTTTTATTTCTTCAAGCCTTTTAGCGTCTATTTTATCACTTTTCTTTCCTCTTATGCTCTTGTGTTTTGATATTATCAAGGGGTTTAGTATTCTTATCTCGTACTCTTTGCCTAGTGCTCTTAGAACTCTTCTAGTGTATATTCCTGAATCCTCTAGTATTATTTTTGTTTCTTTTGGTAGTATTTTTCGTATTTCTTCATATCCTTGTTCATCGTTGTTTAATTTGTATATTTTACCTTGGTAGCTTAAATACAAGTTTTTCTTTCCTACATCTATTCCTGCTTTTTGTCCCTCCATTTTCCCAACCTCATGTTTTATCCAGGCTTTTGCCCAACTTCCGGTGCGGATGGAGGGGAGGCCAAGCTTACGGCCGAGCTTAAAGCTCCAGGTTGAGTTCGGCCTCATCCTGATCGGGTTTGTATAAGTCAAACCCGACTAATATGTTTTATATGAGGTTAAGGATGAATAGCCTTATAGAAAAAGTTTTTGTATCAACGAAACGAAAATTCATTTGTTCTACTGGCCTGAAAGAGCTGGCTTATGATGGATGGGATTGCCTGTGGAGGGGATACCTCTACTATACGCTTGTGCATATAGCAAGTTTCCCCGGAGAAGCAGGAAATCCTCATCGCGAGGTGGGGATGCTCCGTCTAAGGGAGGAGTAGTTCACGAATGTAAGATGTTTTTCCTTTTACTTCTTCTATAAGTTTTTAGGATAGTTTTCTTCTAGCCATGTTATTTTACATGTCGTATTTGCTTGCAAGAGGGGCTGAGTTTAGGCTATTTCAAAAAATCTCTGTCATTATATTTTTCATTAATATCTGTAAAAAATTAATTAAAATCCAATTTATTTTATTATAGGACATCTTCAAATCATTGTTACTATTTGTGGTTAGAGTTTTAAAGTATGTATCGGATTAATACTAAGTGTATTTGCATTTTTAAATTAAAGAAATACCGAATTCAGTAAGCTTTTAATCCTACTTTAGTTCTTAACAATTCCACTTTCTTTAATACATCCTTAGTATGCATATATTATTTCTGAGTTTACCCTTCCACAATTTTTATTACATCATCACAATCTACTCTCTTGTTTAACTCCTTTAATCAGAATAAATCTTTTCGTACTCTTTATCCCTAATAAAAGTGTAAGACCACCCAATTGTTCTGGAGAAACATAATGTAAAGTCAAGAATACATTACTTGTAATAGACCTCTCCCCTATCTTAGCAATACCCAATCACTTTTGCTCTTCCATTCTCGTCTAACAGAATGTTCGAAGGTTTAATATCCCTATGTACGATCCCCTTAGAATGAGCGTACTTTAAACCATTAAGAGTATCCAGGATAATTCTGGTTGCAGTAATTTTATCAAATTTCTTGCTTTCTAAAGTTCCTCCTCTCATTAATTCCATGACTACGTAAGGTGATGGAGTTATATCGTAGTCAAGCAATTTAACAATATATGGTTTAAATTTAACCAGACTACTACTTCTTTTAAGGAATCTTTTGATTCTTCTCTAATACTTTTATTGCTACTTCTCTCCTATCCTTATCTTTACCTTTGTAAACTGTAGCAAAGCCTCCTTCTCCTAGTTTACTCTAAATAATATAATTTGGTATGTTAGGAAAATTGTTTGAAGATGCGATGCTAGAAGATGGTTTATTGATGATTTTTCTCCTTCTCCTATTATTTTTTGCTTTGTATCAACTTTGGCTGAGGTAGTTGAATATTTCTAGAAAACTGTTCATTTAATACTTTTGTTTTTCATTTTCTTTTGTCAACACGTAACTCGTCTGCACGCTAACTTATTTAGATTCCATAGATTGGAAAATAGATAAAAGCTCTGGGTGCATTTCACGAGCAATATCGATAGGTGTCCTACCATCCTTATTTTTTGAATTTGAGTCTGCACCATGCTCTAGCAAAACTTTAACAATATCAGCATGTCCGTTCTCTGCTGCTCGATGTAGTGGTGTATTACCATAATTATCTTTTGCGTTTATATCTGCACCATACTTGAGTAAAAGTTTAGTAACATCAGCAGACCCGAAATCTGCTGCTCGATGTAGTGGTGTCCAACCATTCTTAGCTTTTGCGTTTATGTCTGCACCATGCTCTAGCAAAAGTTCAGCAACATCAGGATGTCTAAAATCTGCTGCAAAATGTAGTGGTGTTCGACCATAATCATCTTTTGCGTTTGGGTCCCCATTATGCTCTAGCAAAAGTTTAGCAATATCAACACGCCCGAACCTTGCTGCCCAATCTAGTGGTGTCAGACCATACTTGAATTTTGCGTTTGGATTTGCACCATGCTCAAGTAATTTCTCTACTTTTACAATGTCATTAATTATCACTGCTTGAAATAATTGTCTTTTAGCAAAGAACATAACTATTCAATAATAACTAATCGAAGAATTTATATATAAATTTTGGTTATTTAAGTTTTATTTGCAGTTTAAATTTTGATTAATCTGTTTTATATTGTATAAATAAATTTATTATTTAGAGTATATTTAGGTTGTATGGATTGGTGTTGATTTTCTGCTTTTCTGCCTCTTTCCTAGCTTTTTCAGTTGGATTTTTTAGTCTCAGGTCATAGTTTGAGGTCTGCAATGCAAGTTGGTAGTCTCTAAAAATAAATAAAAATTTATAAAAAGATAATTTTATAATTTTTTTGCGTCTAATAAAAATTTATTTCTATAATTTGAATTAATTTGTAGAGTTTCTCAGAAGTTAACGTTAAAATAAGATTACTATGATAATTTGTTCTAGGAGAAAAGGGATATAAGATATTGTTAAAGTAATCATGGTTAATGAAATCTTCTTATTCATTATAGAATAATTTTTAACTTTGATGGGTTAAGGGGGCTGAAGTTCCCATACATAAAAGTGGGATGATTAGCCCTTATAGAATAGCTTTTATTTTTTATAGTTACTAAATCTTTTAGTGAACTATGCGTTATAAACTTAATAGGGTTCACATTCAGTCTACTCACTTATAATTGATCATGATTATAATGCCTCTTTGAATGTTTTGAGGGATGGGGTTGAGATTGCCTGATTTCCTATGGAGGGTGAACCTATACTGTATACCACCTTTAGTGAAGTGGTGTATAGTAGGTTTCATAGAGAAGCAGGAAATCCTCATCGCGAGGTGGGGATGCTCCGTTCGTAAGGCGGAGTAGTTCACATTGTGCTTATCGATAGTTAAAGTTTTGAAGTACGGTATTTAATATTAGATTTTTAGGAACATATGATATGTTTAGATAGAATTTTGGTTATCTCAATAGGATCTAAGATATGATTTAAAATTTTAATAAATTACGAATAATTTAATATTCAATTTTCTTTATAAGAATTATTTTATTTCAGATAGCAGTTATTGGAAAATCTCCTTAATTCCCTTATTCGTCAAAAGATAATACAATTCTCTTATCAAGTTACTCATCACTTTAAATATTATTTAGTTATATAATTAAAAAGATATAGTTTAGTTGTGTCATAAATTAAACAATTAAGCTTAAACGTTAATTTCCATAAACTGTTATTGAGACTTCTATTAGAAAGAACCTGAAATTTGGGTAAAAGTTTATAAAAAGTATCTCCTTCTCTGTTTTCGGGAAAATAAATGGCAGATATGAAAATAGTTGGATTTGCAATAGTAATTGTTATTCTTTTAATAGCAGCAATAGCAGGTTTTTATGAATATTCTACAATATCATCTAAATATAGTAGTTTGCAGAGTTCTTACACATCTCAGAGTTCAACAGTTTCAACATTATCTCAAGAATTGAGCAAAGCACAAGCTAATGCATCATACTATGCTAAGTTAGCAGAAAATAATTTTACACAATACGAAAAATTAATGACAGAATATAATAACCTAGAAAGCATGTACGCTTCATTAGAACACAATTATTCAATGTTAGAAAGCATGTATTCATCATTAGAAGCTAACTATAGCAAATTATTGACTCAAAAAGTAGGTGAACAATACTTAGAAGGTTCAGCTTTAAACACAGCATTTAAAATATGGGATGGAATAGCAATAGAATCTCCATCTGACGTAACACCTTACTTAGCTAGCAACTTTACAGCAACAATAACTGGAGTACCTTTTGCAGGAACTTATAATTTAGAAACCTTTAACTCCACATGGTTATCAGATTTCTTCAGCACTTACGAAACAGTATACTTCTACACTACAGCCTTACCAACAGTTACTGAAATAAATAATGATACATTCTCCATAAATACTGTATTACAATACTTCGTAGCACCTACAAGCGATCCAGTGTACTTACAAGTATTTAACGCATCAGTATCATTAACAGTCCAAATAATTAACGGAATGCCAGAGATAACTTCCATGACATGGAATGGAAACGAAGTATCACCATCAACTGTAATAGCAGGATATCCATCCCAACACACGCTACAAGGAAACGTAGTAACAGATATAGTATTATCAGAAATTAATGCATTAGGAGGAGAATTCGCTCCAACCACAATAACACAAAACTTCGCACCAAACGCGCAATTAGAAATAACTGGTACATTACCTCCAGGATTAAAGAACGGAACATATTCAGGGTTAAGTAACATAACAACATTCTTCTCAAACTGGGATTCATACTTCATATTTGTTGCAGAGTACTCCCAGAATTTATTACCTAACGGAACAGCAATACCTCCATCAGTAAGTGTTACCTTATCACCAAACGGAACAATGGCCGAAGTAATGGCTAACGTTACTCCATTCATAGGATTTGTAAATCAAGGAGAACCAGGATTCCCAGGAATTTATGATATTCATGTAGATTTAACAGCGTACTTAATGTATAATTCTACATCAGCAGAATGGCAAATAGTTAAAGAAACTTGGAATGTTAACGAAATACCAATATCTCAAGATACCTTGTACTATAACTTAAACCAACCAATCTTTAAAGTAATAAAAGAATCAACAGTAATGGTTAACGCTTCAGTAGGAGCAATAGTTCAAGCAGGAAACATAGTATCAATTGTACAGCCAGGTACTTATGCAGCATTGCCTAACGGAACATTACTCTCAGAATACAACTTCTCCTTAGTAATATTTAGCTTACAAGCAGTATATCCACCAGCAGAAGACTTCTTCAATTATACTCCAACTTACGCATTCGCATTCGCTATAAATGGACATATATCTCCAGAATACTCATTAGTAACGTCCAGTAAGCAGGCATCACCAGCAATAACATTCGTATACGGATCAGATACATGGACAAGCTGGACATGGTTCGGAGGAACATTTAACGGAACAGCTTACATAGGAGGAAGCTACAAATTCGCTGACAACTGGATATATGGAAATAATGTATTAGTAAACGTACAGTTCTTCAAGCCAGTACTATGGATATTCGAAACAGCTCAATCACCAATTGGAATGCCACCAAAACCAGTCAACGTATCAGTAGGAGAAGCATATGGATTAACTCCAATAAACGCATATTCCTATACAGTAAATGCGAAAACTGGAGGAGTAATAACTGCAGGAAACATAATGGTAGTAATTAAACCTGGAACATACATGCAATATAATGGAGAAAACCTAACTACATATAACTTCTCAGTAGTGTATTACTCAGTAAGTAACTTACCATCTCCAGGTAATGGACAGGAACCATTCATAGCATTCGCTTACGCAGTAAACGGAATAGTAGGAACAAATGTAGCATTTAGCAGTCCAGTAATAACGTTAGTAAGCACACCAGACCATAATGGAGAAATGTGGACATGGTTATCCAAAGGATATGTATTTAAAGATCCAATAGTATTAGGAAACGGAATAATGATTAACCTAACATTCATACATCCAGTACCTTGGGTTATAACTCTACCAGAATTAAATATGACAAGTACAATGACAACAAGTAGTTCTAGCACTACATCAAGTAGTTCTAGCCCAGGATACTGGGGTTAATGTAGATTTATAGGTTTTCCAATTCAAGTAGTTCTAGCTCAGGATACTATTAAAGGTAATATAATCTTTTTATTTTTCATTCTTTTTATTTATAATGGCAATTATTAACACTTTTAAAATAAAGCTATTTCACTCCTTAGCTAGTGCTTTTTATCTTACGGAAAATTCCCTTACCGTTAAAAGATGGATTCTCTTATTAAATTTCTGTGTTAATAAAAAGATTATTCGCATATCTAAACAATGTTCGTAAAGCATTAATTTCCATTAACTATATAATGAATATATAAAAATAAAAGAAAAAGAAGATAGATTAAAAGGTTAAACTGCTGGTGGAGGAGAACTAACTCCTTCTATTTTCTTCTTATATTCCTTATACATGCACCTATCTTGAATAACTATTAACCCAGCCTTTCTAGCTTTTTCCGCAGCCTCATCATTTCTAATGCCTTCTTGTAACCATATTACTTTAACATCTCCCTTCTCCTTAACTCTCTCTAATACTTCATCAACAATTTTAGGAATTTCAGAAGAAGGTCTAAAAACTTCAACAACATCAACTCTTTCAGGAACTTCTAATAAGGACTTGTAAGCCTTTCTTCCTAAAATCTCGTTAACTGTAGGATTAACAGGAATTACATTATAGCCTTTAGATATTAAAAACTTAGGTACTGCATGGGAAGGCTTAGAAGGATCCTTCGAAAAACCTATCGTAGCAATATTCTTATACTTCCTTAAAACTTCTACAATAGTTTTATCTTCTTCGGACATATTTTTACTTATTGTTTGTAACTATATAAATTTATTTCATAAAATCTTGATATGAGAACGAATAAGCTAACTTATTTTATAAATAATATCACATGGGAACATGGACCAAGTATCAAATACTTAAAAGCATTCAATTAGTTTTAGTAATCTTAAGAAATCTATTAGATTGAAGTTAACGCTAAATTATGTAAAAAGATAATATAAACATTAAATTATTCCAATTAATAACTAGTGTGTACAATTTCAATAATTCATGCTGATTTTACGATGGTCTGATTAAGAGAAAAAGCTTAATTTTTGAATAATCCACAAGCTAATTAAACCGAATATATTCATTTTTATTATTAATATATATGATATTATAATATATTGCTATATTTTCCTTTTTATTCTCTCCATTCTAACATCGTTATCCAAATTCTTTGCAAAATTCTCAAACCATTTAGACATGAAAAATATTCTTGAAAATCTATTCATCCAGCCTTCATAAGAGAAAACAAGTTTCACAGATTTTTCGTTTATGGTAATTTCTAATCTACCATCTCCCTTTACGCCACCAGACTTCAACGTAAATACAAACAATATACTGTTATAACTAACGTAGACATTCCCATTCATCTCAAACTTCATTCCTACAAAATTTCCTTCACAGTGAAATTTACGATCCTTGGATTCAACTTTTTTTATGGGAGGGAAAAGTTTAGGAAGAGTAAAACTAGGATCAGACAAAATCGTCATTAACGCATACTCTTCATGCGACGTAGTTATCTCTTTTTCTATTAACATAAAATAATCTTGTTTTCCTAGTTATTAAAGTATATCTCATTAATAGTAATAAATGATTTATTAAACTGTGTAAACGAAAATTTATACGTTAAACACTATTTCTTCCTTTCCTCCTACTTCTTCACCAGCATTAATACTTACATTCATCATGTTATTTTTTACCTTTACCTTTCCGTGAATTTTAACTTTTACAATCTTACCTGGTAAAATCCATACAAAATCATAAGGATATTCACTAACTTCTTTCTCATAAACATCCACATAACTATTTAAACCTTTCCTCAATCTACCTTTAAATTTTATAAAAAAATCAATAATAGGATAATTAGTACTCAATAATCTAATCTTAACATTTAATACCTTTGAAGAAACTCTCGTCGAATTTATAAATATTTTTTCCTTATTCAAATAATACTGCATATTAGCTTTCAACTTATATATTTCGTCTTTCAATTTTTCTTTTTCTAAAGATATGTAATAATTCTCATTATCATAATAATAAAATGTAACAAATTCATAAACCTCTCCCCTAATATCCATGTTAAAAAATCCCCTAGCATAAATAGGTTCAACAACCATAACTTAAATAAAGAAAAAGCAAAATTAATCGTTATAGTCAGCCTCAATAAAATCAAAATGATAAAAAAGACTGAATTCAACAAAATGAGTAGAAATCCAGCTTCTTGTGTGAAAACTAATGAATTATAGTTGGAGTATCTCAAACCTTATATAGTGTTTTTAGTTAATTCTTTGCTCTTATGTTCTACCTATCTAAGCTAGAAGATTCCTTAGATATAAAAATAAATAAATAAAAAGAAAACTACACTCTATATGATCATACCAGACTACGAAAAAGACACTCTTTATAACCTCTCTTCCAGCATTTTAAATAATTATGGAATAAATACTGAAGACTCTTTCATGACATTTCAGAATAAAAAGCTGATACTCGTCTTAGTCGACGGTTTAGGTTGGAATATTTTGCAAAAAATAAAAACAGACGAGCTGAATATGAATAAAGTTATAAAAATGCATACAGTATTTCCATCAACGACAGCAACAGCATTAACTACATTAATGACAGCTAAAACTCCGGCAGAACATAAAGTTCTAGGCTATACTACTTACATAAAAGAAATAGGAATAATAAACGCACTAAAATACACACTACCTCAATCATCAGAAGTAGACTTACTAAAAAAATCAGGAAAATCAATGCAAGAAATATTAAACCTAAAAAATATAGGAAAACAAATAAAAGAAAAAGGATACAAAACAACATCAATACTACCTAATTGCATTTCAAGAACAGAATTCTCAAAAACATTATATTCAAACATAGATGAATACAGAACACTATGGGAAGCATTTCACAGAATAAAAATGTACGCAGAAAAAGGAACAGACTTCATAACACTTTACATTCCAGACGTTGATCTAACAGCACACAGATTCGGACCTTATGCAGAACCTACAATAAATGCATCAAAAGACATTTTATCAATGATAATCAAATATTCTCCAAAAGACTATAACATAGTAATAACAGCAGACCACGGATTCATACAAACAGATAAAGCAATATTCTTAGATGAAAACCAAGATTTTAAAGACGTAATAGAAATGCCTCCATTTGGTGACGCGAGAGCAATATTTATGAAAACTAGAAAAGATGCAAAAATATTAGAAGAAAAATTTGAAAATTTTAAAGTATACTCATCAGACGAAATAATTAAAGAAGGATTACTATCAAAGAAAGAAGAAGAAAAAGGATTAATTCCAGACTATGTAGGAATTCCATTAGACAGAAAAGTTTATCCGTACCGTTTCAAAGGTACTTATGCAGGACATAAAGGACATCACGGAGCCTTACTAGAAGAAGAAATCGAAATACCGCTCATAATACTAAATCCATAAGAGGTAAACATACACTCTCTTTAACATTACTGGGGGTTAAGGGGGCGGAAGTCCCCATCAGAAGTTGGGATGAATAGCCCCTTATAGAAAGTTTTTATTTATAGTTATCAAGAAACTTAGTGAACTATGCGTTACAAACTCTAGGAGATTCACATTCAGTCTACTCACTTTACTATCACTATGTACAGGTAGTGAAGTATAGGAGAAAAATATTCGATAATGAGAAAATAATCGATTTCCTAAAGAAACTGATTTATGAAATTAGTGAAACATTTGAAGTTGATGTCATTGAAATCAGTGTGGATAAAGACCACTTCCACATGCTGTTCAAAGCAAAACCAACACTAAACATACTAATATACATAAACACAATAAAAACAATAACATCAAGAGAAATACAGAAAAACTTTCAGAAATAAAACTCTGGAAAGGACACTTATGGGCTCCCTCATACTTCCTAGTTGGACAAGTAACACTAGAGGCGCTAAAACAATATGTTCAAAACCAAGGAAAAGAATAAGAATACTATAACCTTATCTTATAAATACAGAATATATCCAACACCCGAGGTAGAACAAAAACTCGTCAAAACGATGGAAACAGAAGCAAAAGTATACAACTCGTTATTGGATTACATAACAGAAAAGAAAAAACAAGGAATAAAAGTAACACAACTTGACACACAAAAATTACTCAAGAACATGAAAGAAAAACATGACGTATACTCTAAAACATTACAAATGGTCAACAACATACTCTGGTACAACATCAACGCTTTATCAAAATTGAAGAAGAATGGAAAGAAAGTAGGGAAACTAAGACACAAAAAGATATTCAAAATAATCTGGTACAATCAATCAGGATTCAAACTACAAGGGAATAAACTCTACTTGTCGAAAATAGGCGAAATTAAAGTACTCTTCTACAAGGCTGTAAGAGCTGGTAGGAAGGTGGTGGAGGTAGATCCAGCATATACGTCACAAACGTGTTCTAGGTGTGGGGTATAAAGTGAAACTGGGTTTGTCTGTTAGAATATTCCATTGTCCTAATTGTGGTCTTATGATTGATCGTGATTATAATGCTTCTCTAAATATTTTGAGGGATGGGGTTGGGACTGCCTTTCTGCCTGTGGAGGGGAAACCTCTACTGTACATTGCCTTTTACGAGGTGGTGTATAGTAAGTTTTCCCTGAGAAGCAGGAAATCATCATCGTGAGGTGGGGATGCTTCGTCTAAGGGAGGAGTAGTTCACTACTCTTTCCATAGCTAAATAATTAAATTTTTAGCATTTTCAGAATTAATATTTAACCATCATGATTCCGCGAGCATTTACTAACTATATCAGTTTTATCTCTAAAAGATGATAAATATCATTATCTATCAAATTTTAAGCTTTAACATAAATGATGACAATAATTTATCTACTATGCAAACCAATTCTACTTCTCAATAATTCTATCCTCTTCAACACTTCCTCTTGCGTATAATAATTGCTCTTAACTTTCAACTCTAAAACTTGAATAACATCTTTACAGTCAACTCTCTTATTTAACTCCTTCAACCAGAACAAAGCTCTCTCATAATCACCTAGCGTAGCATAAGCGTAAGCTAATTCAACATAAGCATAAGTAGAATTAGTCTTTGAAACAGTAACACTCACAGTATTTATTAAATTATTAGATAAAATCTTAATTAACTCGTCATCAGAATACCTATCCTCCTTCTTAGGAGAAAAACACTTCTTAAAGAGAGTATCAAAGTTACTCAAGGAGGAATCAAAGACTGAAGGCAAAACAAAATTTTCAGACATTTTTTTACCCGTGATAGAAATTAAATCGCCAGAAAATGCTGGTACGCCAGTTAATATCTCGTAAAACACTTCACAAACTTGATAAACGTCACTCCTCTCGTCTACTGGTAAACCGCTTAATTCTTCCGGAGAAGCGTACTGAAGAGTCATAGACAAGTTTGTAGAAGTAGTCCTTTCTGCAATCTTAGCAATACCCCAATCAGAGACTTTTGCTCTTCCATTTTCATCTAGCAAAATGTTTGAAGGCTTGATATCCCTATGTATGATTCCCTTAGAATGAGCGTACTTTAAACCTTGAAGAGTGTCTAAGATAATTCTGGTTGCAGTAATTTTATCAAACTTCTTTCCTTCTAATGTTCCTCCCTTCATCAGTTCCATGACTACGTAAGGTGATGGAGTTATGTCGTAGTCAAGCAATTTTACGATATTAGGATGATTTAAATTTAACCAGACTGCTACTTCTTTTACGAAATCCTTTGACGTACTCTTATACAATTTTATTGCCACTTCTTGATTATTTCTTTTATCTATGCCTCTGTAAACTGTAGCAAATCCTCCTTCTCCTAATTTTTGTTGAAGGATATAATTGGATAAAGAGAAAGAAGGATTCTGAATGTTAGGTGTTTTATTTTGAGTTTGTATTTGAACGTTTTTAGGTGGAAATTGGTTTTTCGGTTGTGAATATGCTTGTCTAATGGACTGTTGGTTATATTTGTGGTGCATTTGATGTCGCATTGGTGGTTTTTTATCTTCGTTTAATATTTTAAGTATTGTTTTTCCAAAAAAATAAAGAATGATAGATATAGCGAACAATACAAGTAAGGCTATACCTAAAGGAGGAAAGATAAATATAAATAGAAGGACTAAAAGGAAACCTAAAAAGAATAATGGTTTAGCTGACATTATAATTACTCTTTTTCTTATTTATTACTTATATTTATTTCTATGAGTGAACTACTCCGCCTTGCGACGGAGCATCCTTACCTCGCGATGATGATTTCCTGCTTTTCTGGGGAAACTTACTATACACCACCTCACGAGATGATATACAGCATAGGTTCCCCCTCTACAGGCAATCAGTACTCTCAACTCTCATCAGCCAGCTCTTACAGCCTTGTAGGATTAAATAAAAATGTTTTTCCTTACATATAACTTTTCTATAATGTGGTATTCATTCCCAATCTTTCGGATGGGACTTCCACCCCCTTAACCTCCTATTTATGTTAAATACATATTGTAATTAAGTACTATTTGTTTCATCATACTTATAGATTTGCTTATAATTAAGTTTATTTTTAATAGAACTAATTCTTATTAATTCTATTAGTTTTCTTATGACTGCTTCCATTTAAATTTATAGAACCATTTAATTATGTTTTATTTGTTAGTGCTTTTAATTTTTGTCTTTATATCAAGAAAAGACATTATTTAATTCATTTACAGAATATCATATACAATTATAACTTTTAGAAGTTTTCGGCGAGATATTTTTCCATTCTTTTGCTATTTCCTAAATTAGATATATCGGTAATTTTGACTCGCAAAAAAGTAATTATTATCTAATTTCATTATAAATTTTACCACTTTTTCAATGTATTAGGAATATAATAGAAAGACTTATAAATTAGAGTTAGTAGAATATATTGATAAGTATGCAAAATCCAGAATTAGACGGTTTAAGGAAATTAAGGTCAGGCATACTGTTCTTAATAATTTCGCCGTTCCTAGCTGGTATAGGATTCTTGATGTTATCATTGTTTGGATTGGCAGCTCTTGCTGGTGCATCTTCTGGAGGTGCAGTAGGCGCTGCTGCTGGATTTATTACTGATATAATAGCTGGAGGAATTTTGATACTATTAGGATCAATATTAGGTATTGTAGGTGTCCTAAGAATAAAAGGTGGATTCGATATTTTGAAGAGCATTGGAAGAGATGTAGGCATTGGTGGAACAGGAGGAACATTATATTTAGTAGGATTAATTATAACAGTAATTGGTGCATTAATAGTTATTACAGTGGTTGGTATTCCTGTTGGTCTGCCTTTATATTATCTAGGTCTAGTTATAGCTTTGATTGGAGATATTTTGATTGGTGTCGGTATATACAAAGTCGGAGATGCTTACAATGAAGGCACAACTAAAATAGGCGGAATTTTAGCAGCAATACCTTTTGATTTGATATCTTTTATTGGATATATAATTTCATACATTGGAATAGGAAAAATAATAAACATGGTATCATCTGGTACGTATGTAGCGAATCCAAGTTATCAAGCTGGATATTCTCAGCCATATTCTCAGTATCCTCAGCAATATCCTTCTCAAGCTCCTCAATTTTATCAGGTAGGTCAAGGAATTATAAGGAGTAATGGATATGCTCAATTAGCTATATATGCTTCTACTCCAGCATCTATTATATCAGCTAATATACAAGGTACGCCATTAACATCATCTAATATAAATCCGAATATGCTTAACCAAGGTAACAATTACTTGAATATATTCTTTGGAAATACAAGCTCACTACAGATTGGAGGACAATATACTATAACAATTACTATTAATTCTGGAGGAAATATTATTACAATAAATGCTATAGCCACTTATCAAGGATAAAATTTAATATTTTTTGTTTTTCTATTACTTTTTTTATTTAAAAAAGAGTTTTACACTGATTTAATTAGAGTAATCTAATTTCATATTTTTAGAGTCTGTAGAAATGGTATCATACTTAGTGAATTACTCTGCCCTTACGACTGAGCCTCTCAATGAGGATTTCTTGATTCTTGAGGGTTTTTTACATGCGATCAAGCAGTCCTCATCAGCTAACTCTTTCATCCATGTATATAAAAAATTAGTACTGAATAAAGACTTTTAAAGAGCTATCCATTCCAAACCTTACAGACTTCAGCTCCCTTAACCACCATAAAGTTAAATAATATATATATGTGATACCATAATATTAACTCTACTATTAATATATAATATAAGCTTATATTATATATATTAAAAAAATCAAGTATTTCATTTAATAATTTTTATATTAAATAGGGAATTTTTATATTCTTTTTACATGAAGAACAACTCATTTTACATAATTCATTATTATCGATATATATCCATTTAAATACTTAGATATAAACATCTAAAAAGTAATCATAGAACATGATATATTTTATTTTTTCTGATACATTAAAATGATAAGTAAATAAATATTGTTTACTACTTCAAACTATCTAATATAAATTATATATCGTATGATATCTATTAATGTAAATATATTGTAATATATAAATTCAACGATTTGATAAGATTTAAATCATCATATTGCGATAAGATTTATTAGGTAATAAAATTGGGTCGATTTAAAATAGATAGAGGGTTATCCAAAAGTATTGGAGCAATAATAGCAGTTGTAATTATAATTGTAGCAGTAGTAGCAGGGCTCTATTTGTCTGGAATTATATCTTCACATACTTCAAAAGTAAGCACTACAACATCTTCTATTTCAACAGTATCATCACTTCCTCCCTCTAATAGCACTCAGTATTTTATGAAAGTAGTAGGATTAACTTCTCCGCCGTCTACGCCTGTAACCATTACAGTATGGGATAGTTATAGTACAGGTGAAAATCAAGCATTCAATAAAACTTTAGCCAGTTTTGAAAGTGCATTTCCATGGATTCATGTAGATGTAACTTATGGAGTAGGCATAGGAACTTCCAATTTTGAAACTGCAGCAAAATCCGGTACAGCACCAGACGTATATAGAGATAGCAGTAATTCTGGAGGCGCATTATTTGCAGCTGGTTTAATACTTAACTTATCAAATTATATTCCTCAGTCCTATATTAATCAGTATTTGCCAGTAGCAGTTAAAGATTGGACTTTAAGTAATGGAGTATACGGATTACCTGATAATATAAACTATATAGTAATGTTCTATAATAAGGAATTCGTACCATATCCACCAAACACAACTGACCAATTAATAAGTATTGCAGAACATGTTAACAAAACTTATGGTGTATGGGGTATTGCATATGGTGCTAGTGACGAGTACGGTTACAGATTTGCAGAATGGTTTGCAGGATTTGGCGGCCAAATATTTACAACTGTAAACGGCCAACCTATGCCAGCATTAAACTCTACAGCTATGGTTAACGCTCTTAACTTCTGGTACAACTTAACATATAACTTAAGAATAAACTACTTAGCACCATCTACTGGAGCAGGTGGAGTAGAAGGCCAGCTATTCATCTCTAATAAGACTGCAATAATATTTGATGGACCTTGGGATTTAGACGCGTATTTACAAGCTTTAGGACCTAATTTAGGTGCAGCACCATTGCCAGTAGTTAGCCAAACTGGAATGAGAGCAGAACCTTTTGAAGGATCCACAGGATGGATGGTAGCATCACCACAGGCTAGTGGAGCATCTCAAATGCAGATAAAAGCATCAATAATTTTCATAATGTACGTAACTAATTATTACGCTGAGATGAACTTATGGACTGTAGCTCATGATATTCCAGCGTTCAAACCAGCTTATAACGAAGCAATAAATCAATTAAATGCTGGAGACTTAAAGCCTTCCTATCTAAATGGTATAATGAAAGGTATTTTAGAACAAGCACAATACACTCAAGTATGCCCTAATATACCACAAATGAATTATTACTGGGATTCATTCCATCAATATGCTAGTGAGTTCTTCGCTCAAAAAATCTCTGCTACTGATGCAGCACAAGGAATGGAATCAGCCTTTATACAATCCTTGCAACAAGCAGGATTTTCAGTTGATGAAATAGCAGTATTACCAACTAATGGATTAGAATTCTTAATTTATTATTTATCGTCTATTTTAGGAATATTTTAGGTGAATTAAAGTGAATGAAAAATATAATGGAATTTTTTATATGATTCCAATTTTAGCCATAGTTTTTTTCTTATTTATTTATCCTTTAGCTTACGCTATAGATATTTCATTTACTAATATGAATTTATTTCATTTTTTCCATTATACTTATGTAGGATTCCAAAATTATATATCATTATTTAAGTTTGGATATTTTTGGAAACTTTTAGGAAATACAGCAATATGGACAATAGGAAGCTTAGTTCCTATAACCCTAGTAGGATTAGGAATGGCTTTAATTTTAAATCAGAAAGATCTTAAAGGAAAATCAATATTTTACGCTTTATTAATCTTACCTTGGGCCTTCCCTGGATTTATATCATTATTAATTTGGCAAGGACTATGGGTAGACCCGTACGGAATGATGAACAAATTAGTTTTACCACTTCTTCATTTACCCCCAATAAATTCATTAACTTCTACTACCGACGCATGGATAGAACTAATAGTTACAAATATTTGGCTTTCTTTTCCTTACTTTATGACAGTCTTCTATTCTGCACTACAAAGTATACCTAGAGAACTATACGAATTAGCTGATGTAGACGGAGCATCAGTTTTTACTAAATTCTTTAGAATAACCTTGCCTTCTCTAAAAAAAGTAATAGCATTCGTATTTATTACAAGTTTTGTATTTACATGGAATAACTTCTATCCTATTTACATACTAACAGGAGGAGGTCCAGGAATATCAACTGAAACATTTATAGTATATGCATATCAGCAAGCTTTTAGTTATAGCAATTTTTCCCTAGCTGCAGCATGGTCAATAATATCAACACTGATGGTAATTATAATGGCCGTAATTGTATTAAGAATTACAAAAGTTTTAGATTCAATTACATGAGGTGATTCACATGCAAGAAGTTAAAAAAGAAGAAAAAAAGAATATTCAAACTCAAAAAAGAGGATCTAAAGGAAAATATATAATAGGAAAAATAGTTAGATTATTTATTTCATATTCTGCTCTTATAATAATGACATTATTCTCAATATTTCCTTTATATTATGTATTTTTAACATCTTTTAGCAATGCACCTAATTTAATATCTCTAGATGTATCTGATTTAATTCCTAAGCACCTATACTTTACTGCATATAAATACTTACTATTTTCAAGCTTTTATGGAGGAGCTTCATTTCCAGTATGGGTTAGAAACAGTCTAATATTAGCCTCAGCTACAGCAATATTTTCAGTAATACTAGCAATGATAACTGGATATGCATTATCAAGATTAAATATACCAGCAAAGAAAACTTTGGCAACATTCATTTACATAATAACTTTCTTTCCCTATACTGCAACAGCTGTCCCACTATATCTTCTCTTTGCTCAATTTCATTTATTGAATTATGTTGGACTGGTCTTAGCTTACACTCCAGGAACTGCTATATTCGCAGCTTTTCTAGCTAAATTAAGCATAGATAGCATACCATCTTCATATGAAGAAGCGGCAATGATTGATGGATTATCACGTTTTCAAGCATTCTTAAGAATTGTTATGAGATTAGCATTGCCAGTGGTAGCTTTAACGGCTTTATTAGGATTTCTAGGAGCATACATGGATTTCGCTTTAGCCTATGCATTTATCCTACCACACATAAAATTATGGACAGCTACGATAGGATTATATTACCTAGCAGGATTAATAAACCCAGCTAGCGCACCAGCATATAATCTATTCGCAGCAGGAGCAGTATTAATGGGAATTCCATTAATGGCTTTATTCTTAGTCTCACAAAGAATGATGACAAGAGCATATAGTAGCTTAGCAGGGGTGAAGTAAATGGAGTACATAAGATTAGAAGATATTTGGAAAATTTACACTCAAAAGAAAAAGAAAACAGAAGTACTGAGAGGTTTAAATCTTTCTATAGAGAAAGGAGAATTAGTAGTAGTCCTAGGGCCATCAGGAGAAGGAAAAACCACATTATTAAGAATAATTTCTGGTCTACTAAAACAAGATAAAGGTCACGTATATCTTAGAGGAGAAATAGTTGATAACGTACCTCCAAAAGATAGAAACGTATCTATGGTTTTCCAAAATTACGCAATATATCCTTTCATGAACGTTTATGATAACATAGCATTCCCATTAAAATTAATGCATAAATCTAAAGAAGAAATAAGAAGCAAAGTCTTAGAAGTATCCAAAATGCTACGCATAGACGAATTACTAGATAGAAAACCTTCACAATTAAGCGGAGGACAAATGCAAAGAGTAGCAATTGCCAGAGCCTTAGTAAAAGGAGACGATATAATACTCATGGATGAACCTTTAGCGAACTTAGACGCTCAAGTAAGAGTAATAGCTAGAGACGAATTAAAACAATTACATAGAAAGTTAAATACTACTATAGTTTACGTTACTCACGACCAAACAGAAGCTCTAAGCTTAGCTACTAAAGTAGCATTAATTCATCAAGGAGTAATCCAGGCTTACGGAGATCCTATGGAAATATATAATAATCCAAATTCAGATTGGGTAGGTTCATTTATAGGTACTCCACCAATGAATATAATAGAAGGAAAAATAGAAGGAGATTACATAGTATCAAACGACATAAAAATACCAGTGCCAATAACCTATAAAAAATTATTAAAAGATAATCAAAAAATTAAAATAGGATTCAGACCAGAAAATGTAAAATTCGGAGAAGGAATAGAAGTCTATGTTGATATGGTAGAAAGAGTAGGCCCCTACACCGTTATTTATGTAGATATAGGAGGGCAAATAATTAGATTAATAGAAAAAGGTCAAGCAAAAGTAGAAAAAGGAGATAAAATAAAATTCTCCATAGATCAAGATCAAATAGTAATATTTGATATAAACTCAGGTAAAAACTTAATAGAGGAGGAAAATGATAAAAACAGTTAGTATAATTTTAATATTATTTTTTATAATTTCATTCTTCTTTTCAAGTCAAATTACATACTCCTATCCTTTAACCCAAACCCAACGATCAAACTCGTATTATCCATCCTATCTTCTATTAAGTAATTGGAAAAATTTAGATATTTGGATAGTCACAGGAATACCAATTCCAGATGCATTACTCAACGGTTTCCCAAATTATTCTACATCAATTAGAAACATTTATTATCAAGGATATTTACTCAACTCCTCCATATTATTTAATTTCAATACTACTGCATCATTCCTTACACTAAATAATTCAGTATTATTATCAAACAATCAAGGAAAAATACGCATTCTAACTCCAGAATACCAGAACTACATACTCATAACATCATTTTCTTCAGTAGCATTAAAAATAACATTACAACAAAACAATATTTCCGAAATCAATAATACATACTTTTATTTTAA
This sequence comes from Acidianus manzaensis, assembly GCF_002116695.1. Classification (NCBI taxonomy): domain Archaea; kingdom Thermoproteati; phylum Thermoproteota; class Thermoprotei; order Sulfolobales; family Sulfolobaceae; genus Acidianus; species Acidianus manzaensis. The sequence continues at coordinate 98,840 of NZ_CP020477.1, read as the reverse complement.
AGAACCATTCGGAAAAGTCTACGTATTAACAAACTTTACAACATTACTACAAAACAATTCACTTCAACTAATAGGCAAAGGATATAGATTCATAGAAATCTCCTTCATTACTTCTGTTACAAATAGTATTTCATCAATAATACAAAACTCCTCCTTAACTGTAAAGCAATGGTTAAACAAATCAAAATTCCCCAAAAACTTACCATCAAACTTAATCAAAGAATACGATTTATCCCTCTTAGTATTAAAGGATGACCAAAATCCATGGACAGGAGAATTTGTTGCATCGCCATCACCAATCTACTTATATAATTGGATGAGAGACTCATCATTTGCAGCTATCGCATTACAAGATGCAGGGCACTATAACTCAGCGTTAAAGTATTGGCTATGGATGGCTTCAGCACAAAGACTAAAACCTGGAGTTTGGTACACCAGGTATAATTTCTACACAGGAACTCCAGATAAATCATTTGGAATCGACGAATTAGACAGCTTAGGAATATTTGAAGTAGGAATATATAATTATTTTCAACTAACACATAACTATTCATTTTTGAGAGAAATCCTACCAAGCTTGAACCAGACAGTAAACTATCAAATAAATAGCATAAAAAATTCCACATTCCACTTACTTCCAGAAGACTTAAGCGTATGGGAAGATAGAGAAGCATATCACTTTTGGACAGAAGCATTTAACGATCTAGGACTAAAAGACGTAGCAATAATTTACTCAAAATTGAATCTATCAAATATGTCAATACTTAATGCACAAAAAATGCTAAATCAAAGCATAATGAAAAACTTCGTTTATGATTCATATTTTGCATCAACTTTAGAAACGACCGTAGAATTTACTAGTAACGGAAGCAAAACAATACTAGTACCTTATTCCCCATTCATTGATTCTGCAGTAATTTTACCTATAGATTTTGGATTAATTCCACTAAATTCAAATATATCTCAAAGTACTATGGGAAAAATTCAACATACACTTACGATAAATGGAGGTCTAGCCAGATTCCTTGGAGATACCTATCATTACGACAATACTTTATACGACAGCAGCGAACCAAATCCTCCATGGATAATAACAACCTTATTTGAAGCACTATATTATGCAAAAACTAATAATTACACTGAAGCCGTAAATCTGCTAACTTGGGCATATAACCATTCACAGAACGGTCTATTGCCTGAAGCAGTAGATCCAAAATATGGAAATCCTCTACCTACAACCTCTCCACTAACCTGGTCTTCAGCAATGTTCGTAATAGTATCGCTTAACTTACATAACGTAACTCATTTACATACTACCACTTCGACCTCTACTATCGCGAAGCCTAATGGATATCTGGATACTGTTATCGTAGTAGTTATAGTAATAATTATAATATTACTAGTAATAATTATAAAGAAGAAATAAAATGACAATACATAAAGTTTAAATATAAGATACATTTATTTTATAATGATAAATATGAGTACATACAAGATACTAGGAATTTTAATTTCTATAATATTTTTAGGATTTCTGATACAAAGCTTTCCAGCAAATTCAGTAAACTCTATCTCAGTTAACTTTTCAGTAACTTCTTCAGGCTATGTAACAGTATACTTACATGGAATTAATGAAAACTCAGAAGTAGATCTATATTGGGGAATAGAACCATATCCTCAAGGACCATATTACACACTAAATGGAACACCTGGAGCAATGGAAACACCAATGACATGGAATAACACCATAAACGCATTTCAAGTAACAGTAGGTCCATTTAATAATGGAACATGGATAGCATGGGATTTCCTTGTAAATGGAACACAATTCATAAACTATGATAACCACCCATTTTGGAACTGGAACTTAATAGTTAATCCACCTAGCAATGAATTAGGAAAAACCTACGCTGTTGTACTAAGTAACGGTAGCATACTTATAACAGCATTAGGAAGACCACCAGATGTAATGATCTTACACTATGGATTAGCTTCAGGTCCAGAAACTGGTTTACCATGGTCAAATATAAGCAACGCAAACATGACTTATAATCCACTATACGGAAATTATACTGTAATTATAGGACCATTTAAACCAGGACAATGGGTGCAATGGGTATATTACGATCAAACGTTAAACGAATACTTACATAATAATACATATTACAATTTTGACATACAAGATGTCTATACTCCATTAACACTAATTACGTCTTCCTTTAACGAATATGTATATACAGAAAACGAAACAGTAAACGTTACTATTACTCTAAGAAATAACGGTCCTACAGCCCAATACGGATTACAGCTTTTCGAAGATAATATGCTTTTATATAGTAATAATTTAACCTTATCAACGGGAATAAATAACGTCTCAATTACCTTCCCAGCACATCTTTTATCACAAGGCATATATGATTCAACACTTAATGTAATATATCATGGACTAATTCAAACTTATACATTACCCCAGCTATACATTTTAAACACTACAGGTAAAAAACCATTAAGCTTAGTCATAGATTGGAACATGCATCAACCATTATACATAGAACCAAATGGAAGCTATGGACAACCATGGGTTCCAATTCACACTGGTCAAGATTTCTACTATAATGGAAGCTTAGTAGGTTCATATGAATTACAAGCACTATTACTTAATTATTTCAAAAACATTAATATAAGCATAGATTTTACCGGAGTTCTTTTATATCAATGGGAAGCCTTCTTACATAACGAAAACATCACTATAATAAATAACGAAGGATACAACATTAACATAACACACGATTATAATGCTACATTACGAACTATAGAATTATACAGAAACTTAGTTAAAGAAGGAAGATTACAAGTTCTGACAGTATCATTCTATCATCCGTTAATGGCTATAGAATACGATAATGGTTGGAGTTCGGATCTACTCGCTCAAATATTAATGGGAGAAAACATGACTAATTACGTATTTGGAGTAAAAGCCAATGCAGCATGGACACCAGAAATGGCATTCAATATGGGATTAATTCAACTTTATAATGAAACCGGAATAAACGTTACACTATTGGACTGGTACTCATTCGTACAAATAGCACCAGATTTAACAGTAGTAAAAGGAAATGTATCATCACCATATCAAGTTTACGAAGTAGAAAATTCCCTTGGTCAAACAATTTATGTATTATTTAGAGATACAAATCTATCTAACATGTTCTCGTTCTCCTTCTTCAGTCAATCACCACAACTTACATCAGAAGAACTGTTACAATACTTAGCTAGAGTTTATATGTCACATCCAGGCGGAATTGACGTAGTAGCCTTAGACGGAGAAAATCCATTAATATTCAATCCAACCACAGGACCGGCAGACCTATACGCAATATATAACTCAATATCTACCGCTGAAGGCCAAGGTTGGTTAGAGACTCAGACAATAAACCAGGCTTTAGCTACGCATAAAGTCGGAGGATTATTAACTAACTTACCAGAAGAAAGCTGGGACACTAACTTAAATGATTGGAATAACGGATATCAAGGAAAGATAGAAATCTGGGATAATGTATCAGAAGCCAGAACATATTTAGTAGCATACTCTAATTTACTTGGATTGCCGCTATCTCCAGTAGTTCCCTTATCTTTTACTCACGCACCTAACGCAACTAACTTAAATTTACCACCTGCATATCAAATGTACTATACATTATGGAACTATTTGTACGTTTCAGAAGGAAGCGATTGGACATGGCAAGCAGGACCTCCAAACTATGGCCCACAATGGTTTGCGATACAGCCAATAGTATACGATCACGCTATAATTAATTATGTAAATAATAGTTTTTCACAATTAAACTTAGCTAACTCTATAATAACAAAGAATGTTGCTATATTAAATATACAAAATGGTCTAGGAGTTAACGCAAATATAATAGTAGCAATAGCTCAAAATAATAGCATAATAACTTACAAACAAGTAACCTTACTCCCAGGTTTAAACGTAGTATTACTAAATTATAATAATATCAAAGCACATAATCTAACAGTAGAATTTTATGTTAACGTGAATAACCAAGAATTAGGAGCTCATATAATTCCTATAACACAATTGGGATTATTAATATCGAAATATAACGTATCCACACTAAGCTTTAATCCTAATGCAAACATCTCTCAAAGTAAAGCAAATACAACTCATCAAAACAATGAAAATATACAGAGAAGCGTAAACTCTAGTGATATTGACGTAATCTCTATGATAATAGTCTTACTGGCAGGCATTGCATTCGTATTAACTCAAACAAAGAAAATAAAATAATTTTTTAAAAAAAGATAATTCAATTTTTTTCCTAGTATATGCGATTTTTAGCAGATTCAGTCTAATATGTCTGTATTCCCATACTACGCAATTTTGATAAAAGCTCATTAGCTTTTCCCGAAGAAACTTTTTCAAACCTTAACATTTCGATTCCATTTTGAATAAATATTATATCAACAAAAGTATATGATACACCAGAATGATATCCAGTGAATATTGAAGTTCTTCCTCTATAGAAGTTTTCTTCATCGCCAACAGAAACTACTAAATTAGGAGATAATGGAACTTCTTTGATAATTTTATCTCCTTCTCTTTACATATCTTTCTTGATAAGTTTTGTATTATTTAAAACTTACATAAAAAAGAACTATAAAACTATCTTTATCCATAAATATATTAAATTAATAAATAAAAGATTATTAAACCACTTAGCTTATTTAATATGAATTTGATGAGTAAATTTCTATTTACTTTATAGAAAAATACGAAACATTTAAATGTAGAAGAAATATGTTGTACCTATGGACATATTTGAAGCAATATCAAATGAAACGCGAAGAAGAGTATTGCAATCTCTACAAACTCCAAAAACTTTTTCAGAACTATCAGAAGAACTAAAAATCGATTCTCCAGCATTATCATTTCATATCAAAAAATTAGACGGACTCATAACAAAAGATGAAGAAGGAAAATATAGTCTAACAGAACTAGGAAAAACCGCTTTAGAAATAATCAATCAAGTAAATTCTGGGGAAACAAGCTTTAAACTAAATCCGCCTAATTTACCTCTAATCTTAGAATATATAAATTATGTAAAAATTGATAATAATCTATTAATCAAACTAAAAGAAGAAGATAGAAAATTGATAATAAAAAATGTAGAAACTGTAGAATTTGACGAAGTAAATTCTTCTTTACTTAATGAAATCCTAGAAAAAATTGAGAATATAAGAAATATAATCGCATCAGAAAATATTCTGTTAATAATAAATAATAAATCAGTAAATGTAGAAAATATAATAGAAAAGGAAAACAAAGAAGATAATAAAGAAGAGGAACCTTCAATACCGTCTTCGTCTAAATCGTTCTTCTCTTTTTTAAAGCATCCAAAATTTTATCAAAATAAAATTGTATATAATAATAAAATCGAGTTTAAAGATAAAATGAAAATAGAACTAAACGGAGGAGTAATAAAGATAAAAAAAGGTAATCCTTATTTGATAGCTAAATGTAGAGATTATTCAGACTTAGACATTTATCCAGATAAAATAGAAGGTAATGGATGTGAATTGCTTATAACATATCCAGACGTTAATTCTCTAGATATAGAATTAGATGGAGGAAAAATAAGCATAAACGGAATAAAAATAAATAATTTAAATTTAGACATCGATGGAGGATTAGCTGAATTTGAAATCATTAATCAAAACTCAAATATTACTGTTAATGGAGGAAAAATTGATGGAAAAATAACTTATATGTCAGACAAAAATACACTGAACTTAAATTTAGATGGAGGAATGGCCAACTTAGGAATATTTACACCTAAAGATATGTCAATAATATCTTCGTCTTCATCGTCAGTTGGAATAGTTAACTTACCCCCATCTAGGCCTGGAAATAAAAGTCTCCTCCAAATTTCAGCCAAAGCAGATGGCGGAATAATAAAAATTAAACAAAGTGATATATCATGATAGAAGCTAAAAACGTATGGAAAAGTTATGGAAAACTAATAGCAAACGAAGATGTTTCCTTCCGTATTGATGAAGGGGAATTAGTTACATTCTTAGGACCTAATGGAGGTGGAAAAACAACACTAATGAGACAAATATACGGAGAATTAAAACCAGACAAAGGAGAAATCAGAATACTAGGAGTAAAACCATCCAAAGCATTAAAATACATGGGAGTAGTGCCCCAAGAAGCTAGACCATTAGATTCGGTAACAGCAGAAGAACACGTAACAATTTTAGGCAGACTAAAAGGATTACCAAAAAACGAAGCTAAAAAAAGAGCGATAGAACTTCTAGAAAAATTCAAAATAAATCCAAAAGCTGTAGTAGACGACCTATCAGGAGGAAATAAAAGAAAAACACTAATAGCATCAGTTCTAATTACTGATCCTAAAATAATTATATTAGACGAACCTACAGTAGGTTTAGATCCAGAATCAAGAAGAGAAGTATGGGAATACATCAAAGAAGTAAAAAAAGAAGAAAAGAAAACAATTATCCTTACAACACACTATCTAGAAGAAGCAGAAGAACTTTCTGACAGAGTATATTTCTTAAACAAAAAAATATTAATGGAAGGAAAAGTAAACGAAATAAAAGAAAAATTTTCAGAATACTACGAAGTTACCAACGTAGAATCAGGAGAAAAATATTATGTAAAAATTCATGAGATAAAGGATTTTATAGCTAAAGCAAACTTCAAATTTGAAGTAAAACTCCCTTCGCTAGAAGAAATTTACACTAAGGTGTTTGAAAAATGAAATTCCTAGTTCTTGTTGAATTATATATTAGGCAAACCAGATACTTCCTAGCAACTAGCATTTTCTTCCTAATATTCTTCCCAATAGCTTTCATCCTTAATTTTCCTTCTTATGACACTTTAGTAGGAACAATAACTCTATTTATTTCACTAGATATTTTTACTTCCATCTCTCAACAAATTTCATCCATGAAAACAGTAGGACATTTAACAATACTTTATACATTTGGATCTCCAAAGTGGTTAACAGGACTTTCAGTATCCTTTACAAATATGATCATTGCAATACCATTAATAGTAGTATTAATATTTATAGCAAAGGAATTTATCTCAATAAATGTTAACTGGATAGGACTATTCATAAGCGTAATCTTATCAATGATCGCTTCAGCAATAATTGGATTAGACTTAGGATTAGCTTTCAAACAAAGGCAAGTAAATGAACTATCCCAGGTCTTAGGTATAGGATTATCTTTCTTTGCACCAACTTTCATCTCATATTATGCTCTACCTTTATACTTCAGAATTCCCTCACTACTAGAACCTACAACTTATATTGCTCAAGCATTAAGATATGACTTGAATGGTTCATTCTCGATAACGTGGAATCTAGGAATAATAGCCTTAATAGCAATTTTTGGCGCACTATATTTAAGATTAAACGGAAGATCATCATGATAATAATAATTTTTTATAACTAGGAGGTGAAAGGTACCATAAACAAATCTTTCTTTCATCTGTAAAATTAAGATTCTCTAGTAGAACCATAGCATACCATTGAATACTTTACGTTAGTTCTACGAATAACTTGATAGAGAGAATTGCCTCAATTTTCAGATACCCTATAAACTAATATAACTGATTTTCCTATATTTGGTTGCAAATTACAATAACAAAAAATTATGAGAGTATAGATAATTTTTTCTTACTTTTCATTTTTATTATCACTACCATTTTATTTCTACATTTTCTCCTGTTTTTAGTATATTATAATTGAAACCACTACAATTAGCAATGAAGACGTAATAGCTCAGTCTAAAAATACCTCCCTCTTTTCTAGATTTAGATTATATTCAGGAATTATATTACTTCAATAAAATATGTTCTACAGATTTATGATAACTTCATAATTATTTATCCTTTTTCTCCTTATTCCTATGTTAGAAAGCTTTAAAAGAGCATAATGTTATACTTGTATTATGACAAATATAACAATAGTTGTTAACCTAGAAGACAAAACTCCAATCTACGAACAAATAGAAGATCAAATAATCGAATTGATAGCAAAAGGAATACTAAAACCTGGCGATCCAATACCATCTATCAGAGAACTAGCATCAATGTTAGGCATTAACATGCTTACAGTAAATAAAGCGTATAATAACCTAGTTAACGAAGGTTATTTAACAATAGCTAAGAAGAGATATATTGTAAAATCAAGTATTCAAGATGAAAAATGGAAAGAAATTATAAAAAAAGGAATATACAGAGCGCTAGCAAGCAACGTAAACTTAGAAGAAATAATGAACTTCATATCGAAAACTACAATTGAAGTGAAGAACTCATGATATCCATTATAATTGTACCTATTGCTGTAGTCCTTCTAGCATTCATCATGGAATTCTTTTTACCTGACTTACAGGCTCCAGACATACTTTTAGGAGCAAGAGTAAAAACAGAATTTAAAAAAGAAAAAGAAGGAAAAACTATTGTACTAAAATATAGACTAACCTTAATCCTTGCAGCAATCCTAAGCTTACTATTAACACTCATTAATTCCCTGTTCATAGACATATTCACACCATTAATTTTCGCATTCCTATCATCAATGAATGTAGTATATTGGAGAAGAGTCGTTATAAAAGAAAGAGGAGAAGAATTACCAGAACCAACAAAAAGATACGCTATAATATCAACACCACAAGGAAAAATGATCTATATGCCACTCATTTTAGCTTGGATCGTCTTAATTTCTACAATAATTATAGGTATAGTATACTATAGCAGTGCTCCTGCAGAAATCCCTTATCATGTATTATCTTCTGGAAAAATCGAATACGTACCTAAGACAATCATTAAATTCTTCCTAATAGACCTTATAGCACTAATACCATTCTCACTAATTACAATCTTTACATTAATTTCTGCTAAGACACCAAATATAATAAATCCAGCATATCCAGAACAAAGTTACATAGCTTATTCAAAGTTTAAAGAAAGCGTAGTAATATTATCAGGAGTAATATTGTTTATTATTGGAACTTTAATGACATCCATTTCCTTCTTCATTTGGGGATTCCTAAAAATTACTTACATACCAGAACTCCTAGTATCAATGGTCTCAACAATCTTTCTACTAACCACCATTTTCTACTTTAAAGTAGGAGTAGAAGGAGGATCGTACTTACGCAATATTGTAGTAAATAATGAAGTTTTCAATGACGACAAATACTGGAAAGGAGGAATTATCTACTACAATCCAGCTGATCCAAGAATAATGGTTCCAAGAAGAAACGGATTTGGATACACTATAAACTTGGGAAACAGGACAGGATTATTAATACTTATCAGCTTAATAGCAATAATTCCAACAGTAGTAGTATTAATTATTCTATTAGCCAGATAATTTAGATTTTTCTTAAGGTTCTTAAGAATAGTTAATGAAAAATCTCCTTAGTTAAAAGATAACCTAAATTCTCTCAAGTTACGCACTTTAGATCAGTGTATAGTAAAAAGAGGATGTTTACTCATGTAAATTGGTTAAACGTTACACTAAACTTCTATAGTAATCAACCTAAAATTCAATAGTGTGCATCATTTGAATACTTTACGCTAGTTCTAAGGATTGTTCTGTTCTAGAGAACGGCCTCAATTTTCAGATGCTTCACAAACTAAAAATTCAATCTAAATTCTCAGACTATACACAATTTATTGAACACCATTTTTTACTTCCAGATTATGTAAATATATAATATCTCCTGATTTTCCTAATTCTTTAGATATATTACTAAAATATTGGATAACTTCTGAACTTTGAGTTGTTATTATAGTTCTTACTTCATGTTCTAAAAGATACTTTATGAAGTTTTTCAATAAATTAGGCTGAATCATAAATCCTTCAATCCCATCAATTAACAACAACTCAGGTTTATTGATAAGATAAGTCATTAGAAATATTATAAAACTCTTGTATCCTTGTCCTAAATCTGAAATTCTCACATCCCTTCTATCCTTAAATATTATCCTCAATTCTTTATTAGGATCGAAGTACACATAAAACACATCATCAATTTGCGAAGACACTTCCTCACTTATCCTTCCTAATTCTCCACTAGATAAAATCTCATCCACCCTTCCTTTTATTCTTTCAATTTCATCGTCAATTAAATTACAATAAATCAGATAAGATGAAATAGTATCCCCAATCTTATCAGAACTATCCAATACAGAATATTTCTTATTTATTAAAAATTCAATTATAGAATTCTCCTTAAGCAATTCTTTAGTCCTCCTATATTTCATAACTTTCTGTTTTTCCTCATCATTAGACAATGCAATAGATTCCAAAATAGTAGTTTTGCCAGAATTATTATCTCCAGAAATTAGCATAATCTTAAAAGGCGGAATTTTCAGAAAAAAGTCATCAAATTTCCTAAAATTCTTTATTCTAATTCCATTATTTATCTTTTCAAACCTTTCAGGAAAAGAAAGAAGATAATTAACATCAACAACTTTAGAATCATAAAGACGAATAAACAATCCCTTCCCATATTTATATATCCACGAAGAATAACCTACCACATCTCCTTTCTCTCCATACGCCATAGTAATAGGGAGAAACTGAGAATTCTTCGCTATAGGCCTCAAAGACTCTCCCTGTTTATAATCCAAAAGCTTTCCTAATAAAGAATTATCAGTCCTAACAGAATTTACCAAGGTAATAGGTAAAGGCTGAGCATTAGCCTCCATCCTTCTTCCTTCTTTTTCTATATACTGGAAAGGCGTATCTCCAATCCAGATTACCTTTCCACCTTTTTGCATAAATTGAAAAATTAGATTAGAAGTCAAAGGGACATTTTCAGTTTTAAAAATTACATCTGGAATAACATCAACTCCAAAAATCAAATACTTATCCTTCTCTCTTTCCTTTAACCATGAGGAAATATTAGATGAATTCAGCTTAAAATTAACCTTATCACAAATATTAATTAAGCTATAAGTAGAACTACAATAAACACCAATTTCCATACTACGAGTAAACATTATATCTATATATACTTTTCCTTAGTTTTTCAAAAAAATTATAAAAATGTGAGCAGAAACACACTAAACCCAATGAGAAGTCTACCAAGAGAAAGATATAACTATGAAGATCCTTCAAACTATTTCTCCTAAGGCAAAGGAAGAACTCCTAGAACTGAATTTCTTTTTCGTATACGTAATCCTTATATACAGTAATAACGTATATAGAATTATGTCTGACGTTATCTCTGTTAGAGTCAGAAAGCAACTAAAAGAGAAAGCCGAAAAATTAGGAATAGATATAAGGCAAGTAGTAGAAAAAGCCCTAGAAGAAGAAATCAAGAAAAAAGAAGAAGAAGAAATAAAAAAATCAGCAGAAATAATAGCAGAAAACATGAAAGAAGTTAAAATAGAAGAATGGACACATCTAGTGAGAGAAACCAGAAATGAAAGATAAATATCTCTTTGATACTTCAGCACTATATCCACTAATTATAGAACTATTAAGAGGAAAAATAAATCTCAACTTCCTTTCAAACGCTTATATTCTTGACTTGACAATTTACGAAATCGGTAACGTCTTATGGAAAGAAAGTAAAATCAAAAATAAAATAAAAGATCCAGTAGAAACAATGCAAAACTTTCTTAAAATAATAGAAAAATTCAATTTAATAACCGAAATCGATTACACCAAAGTATTAAAATTAGCAATTGAAAGAAACTTAACATTCTACGACAGCGCATACGTTTACATAGCAGAAGAAAACAACCTAACTCTAGTAACTTACGATAAAGAATTATTAGGAAAAACAAAAAACGCAAAAACACTAGACGAAATTATAAGTAAGTCTTAAATCCATTACTAAAAATTTTTAGAATTTAAACGCACTTAAACTAGAAGATTTTAAAATTTAGAAGTTGTTATTTAAACAATATACATTTTGTAAGACCAATTTGAAATCCTTATGAAGAGAAAACATAACATCTATCACTTCAAAATTTGAAAGTAACAAGTAAAACTCCTTCCTAATAATGAAGTATGTTTGTGAGAGTCTGAAAATTTAGCTTTCTCTAAATCAGACAATCGTCCATTATTCAAATACTACACTCACTATGAAAAATTTCATTTCTTAAATAGGAAAAAGAAGAAGAGAAAAAAAGATATTATTATCTATACACACTCTTTTTCCTATTATTTATTAGAAAATTCTATAGCTATAGCAGCATGCGCTAACGCTCCTAACTTAAGAACACTCTCATCAACACAAAATCTAGAACTATGATTTGGATAAACACACCCTTTTTCCTCATTTCTAGTCCCAAGAAAGAAATACGTACCTGGAGCTTTCTGCAAAAATCTAGAAAAATCTTCAGCGCCAAGTATAGGCTTAGTCTCCTCAACCTTTGATATTGAAGAAAGTATCTTAATAACCTCCTCCGTAACTTCAGGATTATTTACCGTGGTAGGATAAACATCATCCATAAAATTCACTTCACAACTTGCATTGTATATACTACAGATAGACGATACTATCCTTCTCATTGAATCAATTGCCTTCTTCCTCACATTTTCGTTCAAACTTCTAATGGTACCTTCCATTACTGCATCGTCAGGAATAATATTATCCTTTGTTCCAGAATGAATAGAAGTTATTGAAATTATAAAAGGTTCTACAGGATCTATTTGTCTAGCAGTTATTCCATATATTGCATTAGCAATCTGCAGAGAAATAAAGATGGGATCTATAGTTTCATGCGGTGCCGATCCATGCCCTCCTTTTCCATGTACTATAATCTTAAAAGAATCAGGCGTAGCCATCAGTGGTCCTTTCCTAGTAGCAAAAACTCCAGCAGGATACGATGATGAAATATGCAATCCAAAAACATAATCAACTCCCTTCATTACTCCAGCATCAATCATTGGCTTAGCTCCACCCAATCCTCCATCTTCCTCTGCAGGCTGAAACAAAAACCTAATCTCACCAGAAACCAACTCCTTATTTTTCACCAGAAGCGCTGCAGCACCCAAAAGCATAGCAACATGAGTATCATGACCACAAGCATGCATTACACCTTTTACCTTAGATTTGAATGGAACATCAACCTGTTCTTCAACAGGTAACGCATCCATATCTGCCCTTAACGCTACAGTTTTACCAGGCTTCGATCCCTTTAATTTTCCTACAACCGCTGTAGGTAAACCAACTCCCTCCTCCACTGATATTCCCAGCTTTTTAAGAGTATCAGAAACTATTTTTGCAGTATTGAATTCCTTATAAGAAAGCTCAGGATTTTCGTGAATCTTCCTCCTTAAATCTATTATCCAAGGTTCAATCTCATTTGCATCTCTTTTTAATTTTTCTAAATCAATCATATAATAAAATGGGAAAGAAAGCTAATAAACATAACTAAAGCTAATTGATTTTTCTAGGAGAGTTCAAGCTTTATCGCTTTTAGTTAATACATCCGTAACAGTCGAAATATCTAAGTCCAGAAAATCGAATCTATTTTTCTCATTTTGTAAATTTGGGACTAATGAAGAAAGAGTTAAGAAAACAAACTCACTAGTCTCTCTTTTCGTAATTATAAGAACAAGATAAAGTGAAATCAGATAAAAATTTTAGTTTCTTTTGTTATCTTCCGAACTGCAAAAAAGTTTAGCTATAATATGAACTTAGTTTCTTTTGTGATTAAAGAATCACAAGGTGATTTTCCGTGAACTCTCGGATTATACTATCGATGTAAAGTATTTAGGTTATACACACTAAATTATAATGATAAATATTCTATGTGATATTTTTAGGTAAGTTTCTTATACTACATTTTAAAATGGTTTATTAATAACTATAAAAACAATTTATCAATATTTCGTGGGTTATCTAAAGATCTTCTCTTAATCAGACTATCGTGGAATTAAGCATTCAAATGATACACATTAATAGTTTGTAGAGTATCCTTTAGGGGCGTGGATAGAGTCAGATCCAAACACAAAATAAATTAATTGTGTAAACCAATTCTACTTCTCAATAACTCAATACTCTTCAACACTTCCTCCTGCGTACCATAATTACTCTTAACTTTCAATTCTAAAACTTGAATAACATCTTTACAGTCCACTCTCTTATTTAACTCCTTCAACCAGAACAAAGCCCTCTCATAATCTCCCAGCCTAGCGTAAGCGTAAGCCAATTCAACATAAGCATAAGAAGAATTAGTCTTTGAAACAGTAACATTTGCAGTATTTATTAAATTATTAGACAAAATCTTGATTAACTCGTCGTCAGAGTATCTATCCTCCTTCCTAGGAGAAAAACACTTCTTAAAGAGAGGGTCGAACTCAGCTAGAGAAGAATCAAAGACTGAAGGTAGAACAAAATTCTCAGAAGTCTTCTTACTTGTAATAGTGATTAAATCGCCGGAAAATGCTGGTTTACCAGTTAATATCTCGTAAAATACTTCACAAACTTGATAAATGTCACTCTTCTCGTCCACTTGCAAACCGCTTAATTCTTCTGGAGAAGCGTACTGAAGAGTCATGGACAACTCTGTAGAAGTGGTTCTTTCTGTAAGCTTAGCAATGCCCCAGTCAGAGATTTTTGCTCTTCCATTTTCATCTAACAGAATGTTTGAAGGTTTAACATCTCTGTGTACTATCCCCTTAGAATGAGCGTACTTTAAACCTTGAAGAGTGTCTAGAATAATTCTGGTTGCAGTAATTTTATCAAACTTCTTTCCTTCTAATGTTCCTCCCTTCATCAGTTCCATGACTACGTAAGGCGTTGGAGTTATGTCGTAGTCAAGCAATTTTACTATGTTAGGATGGTTTAAGTTTAACCATACTGCTACTTCTTTTACGAAATCCTTTGACGTACTCTTATACAATTTTACTGCAACTTCTTTTCCATTCTTATCTTTACCTTTGTAAACTGTAGCAAAGCCTCCCTCCCCTATCTTTTCAACTAGAAAGTATTTGCCTAAAGATTCATTTTTTATATTTTCCGATTTCAATTTTAAGTTATCAAAAGAATGATTAGTCTGAGTCTTCCTGGTTATAATTTCTGCAATTTCAGGACTTCTCCAATTAGCTAACTGAACTGCAGTTTCTCCTTTGTTATTCCTTATATTGGGATCTGCTCCGTGGTCTAGTAAAATTTTAACGATTTCAGCTTTTCTATCGTAAACGGCCACGTGCAATGGGGTAGATCCATGTTTTTCTTGAATGTTCGGGTCAGCTCCGTGCTCTAGTAAAATCTTAACTATTTCAGAATAGCCTTTGCTAGAAGCAATATGCAAAGGAGTCCATCCATCTCTATTCTTTATATTAGGGTCAGCACCATGATAAAGGAGAGTATTAACTATTTCGATCCTTCCATCATAAACAGCTATGTGTAATGGGGTTGATCCATGTTTTTCTTGAACGTTTGGGTTAGCACCATGTTCTAAAAGAAGGTTTACTATTTCATAATATCCAAATCTCGAAGCGTAATGCAAAGGAGTGTATCCATTCTTATCCCTAACGTTCAAATCTTCACTATTTAGGAGCTTCTCAACTTCTTTTAAATCTCCTTTACGTACTGCATCAATTAACATAATAATATGAAAAAAGAAAAACAATTAAATCTAACTAAGGGAAATTTGAGTATACAATTAATCCGGTTTCGTCAATCTGTAAGTCTATTGGTGTATATAGCATTTCAAAACTAGCGATTATTCTGGGAATAGCTCTAATAAAGAGAAAAACTTATTTCAGATCCTCAAACTAAAAGCTAGATTGAATTATCATTTATTGACTTATCTTGCATTTTTTCTATATAATTGTACAGTGCTGCTATCATTCTTGCCCTCAATTTGAACAATTGTTCATAGTCCTCATTTGTTACTTCTTTATTTTCATTTAATTTATTGTTTATTTCTATTTCTTTTTCCAAAATTTTAGTTGTCCCTAATAGATTTTCTTCTACTTTAGACAGTGTAATGGGAGAGTCAAATATTTTTTTGACCAACTCGTCAACGTCTACTGAAAATTCCTTTAAAGCTCCAAATTCGCTTTTATTTATTCCATACAGTATAAATTTCTGGTAATTTTTAAGGGCTAAATTAAATAGTTCGTTTTTTACCTCATCTAATTTTAACAGCATTTTTTCACTCTCTTTTGTTGCCACATAATATTTTCCAAATTGATAATCTATTATTGCAGTATTTTCTGGTAAACTTGACGGAACTAGTTTCTCCTTTATTAATACTGCATCGCAAATATAGTAAACGTATCTCTTAGCTAAATTTTTAATTGATTCAAAATTCTTCTGAATATTTATTAAATCCTTTGGATTAATCATATCCAGAATTAATTTTAGTTGAAAATCAATTGTAGCATTTTCGACATCATTCATTAATTCTGTGCACGTTAATTCTTTATCTCCTACCAACGTTTTTTTATCCTCTCTTAAATGTTTTAACAAAGCTATTGGTTCTGACTCCCAGATTTTGAGTAAGTTATTCGATATGTCATACTTAATTGCATTTAACTCTATGAAATAATTTTTTCTAAGTAATGCTAATATAAAATCCATGGCTAGATCTCCTTCCTTCATATCTGATGGCTGAATTTCAGAAACGTAAGCATAGGTTTTAAAATTGTACTTAGGTTTCGGTAATCTGCAGTAATCTGATAAACTAATATCAGAATACTCATAAGTTGGTATTTCTGTTCCATCTGACAATTTAACTTTACTTACTCTCTCCCTAGACTCAATTTCCCAAACTACGTCCTTCGGAAACTCAGTGACTTGAACATATCCACCCTTTTCAGGAATAATTACATTCAAACTCACCATGCTGTAAACTTTTCCATACGCTATATCCTTGAAGAAATCTCCCTTCTGTCCCCATCTTTTTACTACTTGATCGTAGCTATATATTGCTTCCTTCAAGCATTCTGGAAACTGTACTTCCTTTCCTAAAAATTTCGCGCTGTCAAATTCTACTTGCGTTTCCAAAATTTGCGTATTATCTCCTATAATTTTCCCAGATTCAAAGGTTAAAGATCGGTTTTGACGATCAATAGTACCTTTAATCTTAGTTTCCACGTAAACTCTCCAAGAGAATTTATCAGATGATTGTCTAAACTCATTGCCATCATAAATATAAGCAGTAATATTATTGTAAACATCATAAAATTTGCATTCAATATCTGGTGACTTTATGCATTCATCATATTCATCTATAATTTTATTATCAGAGTTTATAATCAAACTCTCATTCTCCATAGACTTCCAGACCTGAAAATATTTCGCCCTTACTAAATCGTCCCAACTTATAGGAATTATTATACTTTCAGTTTCCTTAATATCAATTCTTCTCCCTTTCCTACCCTCCCTCTGACGAAAATCCGAAAGATTATTAGGTAATCCTACGTGAATAATTCTAGTAATAGTTCCTACGTCAATACCTTGTTGAAGAGTTTTCACAGTAATTACAGCATTCAATTCTCCATCCCTCAATTTTCTCTCTATCTCTTCCCTATTCCTTCTACTAACCCTAGAATGATGAGAAGGTA
The DNA here is from genome assembly GCF_002116695.1 of Acidianus manzaensis. Taxonomy (NCBI): domain Archaea; kingdom Thermoproteati; phylum Thermoproteota; class Thermoprotei; order Sulfolobales; family Sulfolobaceae; genus Acidianus; species Acidianus manzaensis. The sequence continues at coordinate 81,240 of NZ_CP020477.1, read as the reverse complement.
CATCAGTCTTTCCAGATAAATTCTCTGCCATATTTGTAGTAGGGACAAATACAATTGTAGAACCACTAGACTTAGCCCTTTTTATTATCTCATCACTGTAATCCCTATTCAACCTTAATATTTCCTGAGCAAGAAAACTATTTTTTAATATTTCATCTATACTGTTAAATTTAATACCCTTTCCTAAAACAATGTACGTTTTATTTTTAGGCCTGTAAGCCTTTCCTTGAATAATGTGGAACTTTCTATCCTTAAAGAAGGTCATTATGCTATTTACATTATTTAAAGTAGCACTCATAATAATTATTCTAGGATCTCTACTAGACCTTTCTAAAACCTTTTTTATCAAAAATAAAAGAACAGTAGACTTAGAACTACGATAAAAATCCAATTCATCAACGACAATCAAATCAACTCCAGACAAAAAGGAAGATAACGCATTCCTCCCCTTCAAACCCAGAAGCAACATTTCTGGATTAGTTAAAACAACCTTAGCATTACTAACATAATCCCTAACTTTCTTACTAGTATCGCCATCATATCTAACTACATCACCATAAATTTCGATCCTCTTCTCATTACCCCTAGTGTTTTCTACAACATCTACAGAATAGCCCGCCTGCTTATAATACTTAGCGATCCTATAAAGCTGATCATTAGTTAAAGCCTTAGTAGGGTAAACTACTAAAACTGTACTATCTTTTTCTAGAGCATAAGAAACCCAAACCTCAGTCTTACCACTTCCAGTCTCAGCCCTAAGTATAATATCCTCGCCTTTTAATAAATAGTTCAAAGAATCAAATTGATGAGGATATAAATTATAACCACAAAATTCTATATTTTTAGAACATATTTTCAAAATATCCTTAAACTTTTGTTGCAAATAACTATATGGAGTCCCAGCTTCGTCAACCTCTATTGTGTAAAAATCATCGAGATTCATAAAAATAAATGAGTAATGGACTTTTAAAAATATTACTCTGGTAAGACGTGATAATCAAGATGCGTACATGACACCCTGATAAAATAAGTAAACCTTTCCATTGTTCATCAGAGTTCGTGGAATATACATTAAGTGATCAAACATCACATACTAAACCTAAGTTAACATCATATAAATTAGAAAAATAGATTAACTTAGTATACTAGCTAAGGGAATCCTTGAATAATTTGTAGTAGAGCATCTGAATATTTTAAGCTGATTAAGAGGAAAGCCTCAGTTTCCATCCACTCCACAAACTTAATTTATTGAAAGATAAATTTAAAATTTTCTAATAAGGTATAATAATCATGTATAAAAAATGCGTTATAATTCCAATAAACCGTTCCGACCTAGCATATGAAAGCTCAATTTCAGCAATATTCAGATCTTACGAACTCGTAAATCCAGATGCATTCTTCATTTTATATTCAAACTTCAACAAACCAACGCTAAATAAAATAGAAGAAATTGTCTCAAACACATTAAAAATAGAGAAAGTCCAACTACACACAGAAGGAAAAGAAGAGATAGAAAAAATAAAAGATCAATGTGAAAAAATTTACCTCGTCCCAAGCTCAGGCGCAAACATAACTGCAATGATAATGGGACAATTAGAATATCCAAAAATCTCCTACATCTTCTCTTTTGGTCCATGGTACAATTACTTTTACCCTTTCGTACCAAGACTAGTAGAAGACTACAAAATATACGGTCAAGCTGAAGTCCAAGAAACCAACGCTTTAGTTAATATAAAAGAAAATCTACTGAAAAAAATAGATGAGCTAGCAAAAGGCAATCAATTTCTCAAAGAAATGTACAAACTAAGTCTAGAACTTAACTCCAAAGATTCTTTAAAGACAACATTTGACATCAGAATTACAAGTGAAGAAAACGGCCCTATGAATTTATCAGATTCTTACTTCAACTCAACAAATACACCATTAGATAAAAGAGTATCACTCAATGAGAAACTATTCGAAATATTATGCAAAGAATATTATCACGAAAAAGAATGCAGACTTAAAAACATAACAAATTCTGAGAAAATTAAAAGATTAGAATATTTACCTAATAATATACTTAAATTAATAGGCTTATATCCAATAGTCGTTCAAGAAGACGAATCTCAAAAAGAACTGAACGAAATAGTAGAAGGAGCAGACCTAGTTTTAGTCGATACAAACTTAATTTACAATGGAATACATACTTACGAAATAAAAGGACTAGCAATACCCCAGTGTGCAATATATGAAATAGAAAATAAATGGTTTCAGGAAAAAGATCATAAACAAGGAGAATTTTATGATGTTCTCTACGAAATTCTAAAAGGATTACTAAGAAAAACTAAAATAATACCAACAATAACGGAACTCTGCGACATAGCAGTACCAAAAATAGATCCAACATTACTAGATAAAGCAATAATATTAACAGGAGATAAAAAAGCTTATAAAAATTGGAAATACTTACCATTATCAAAATATACTCAAATAAAATATGCAGCTCCAGATTACTCCAGAATAAGAAACGAACAACACTACAGAGCCTACTTCGAACTAAGCCTAGCAATAATTTTGAAAAGACTCCTAAAAGAAGATAAGATAGAAGTATGTTATGCAGGGAAAACCGATAAATGCGTTGAAGTTGAAAACGATTAGATTCTTACAAACACTAACATTAACATTTTACACACTTAGCGTTTGCAATCCTTAGGATACTAAAGCACAAAACTACACTCCATTTTTCTTACTTATAGTCTAAGTAGTGCGTATCATATGAATAATTTACGCTACTGCGCATTGTTCTATCTGATATAACGTCAATTTTCAATGCTCAACAAACTAAAAACCATGATTTAAAATTGTTAAATATTTTTTAACAGAATTCGCTATAAAATCAATATTTTTTAAAATTATTCTCTTCTTGTATATATAAAATACAGTATTAAAGGCTTTAATTTTATCAATATTTAGTAGGTTCTTTCAAATAATGTATAGATAATTTACAATTTAGATAATTAAATAATAGTTTGTGGAGTATTTGGAAATTAAGGCTATTCTCTAAAGTAGAAATCTCTGTTGAATAAGCGTTAAGCAATGAGATACTACACAAACTAATTAAATAAACAGATAATATGAGGATCCTGCTTACTTGACAGAGAAAAGAGTAAAAGCGCGTACTATATTTCACATTGATTCTACTATCAGTTTAATTAAGAGAAAGCTAATCTACATATCACACAAACTAAAAGAGCAAATCTATAAGAGATTAAGTAAAACATTATTACCTCTTTCCTTATTTAAGCTTTCCTCAAATAAACTTGCACACTAAAGCTTTTACTCCTGTTTAATACAAAGAAAAAATGTTATACCTTAACACTATTTAAACCAGCATAGCACAAAATGTACCCAATAAACCATAAACCTGGAATTTCAATAAAAATCCCTCCAATTTTAAGCGAAGTGTGTGTACCATTTGAATCTTTACGTTGGTTCTGCGGATCATTCTGATAAGGAGAATAGCTTAATTTCCAGATAATCCACAAACTAGCTCTTTATCATTTTCCTAAACGCTTATTAATATGCCATCACTACTATGTAGTATGCGTATTGTAAAATTTACGATAAACATGACACCACTCCAAGATTTAATCCTGCCAGCCCCTTCATCCAGAATATTAAAAACCTTAATCCTTCAAGGTTACATTTTTCCTTCATTAAAGGACCTGGTAAAAAGCAAAGACAAAAACAAACCACTATTCATTTCAATGGTAGGAACACAAGGAAAACGCCTATTTTCAAAAGGAGAAATACTAAAAATATCAAAAGGACAAATGGCATCCTCATCAATCTCATTCCCCTTTTACGAAAAATCAATAGACGAAATAAAAGAAGACACATACGATACACCATTCGGAAAAATAGTAATCACAGTAGACAGGATAGACCTATTAGACCTATCAAGCATAAAAACAGAAAAATACTTAGAAAAAAATATAAAAATAAAATTCCTAACACCACCACTACTCACATCAAAAGTATTATTACCTCCATCTTTAAAAGAAAAATACAAATCCGTACGCTCAGGATACTCAATACTACCATCCATAGGATTAATATCCTCATACGCATATAAAACATACTTATCAGCATTAGGAAAAAACGAAAACCCAGAATTAGACACAAGACAATTCAAAATAGGAGTACTAACAAACGCACTAAGCGAAGTATTCGGCTTCAGCTTAGAACCAATAACAATAATCATAGGAAGAGACGATAAAGGAAACCTGAGAAAAACCAGAGGACCAATGGGTTGGATAGAATTTGATATAAAATCGAAAAAATTAAAGAAAAGGATAATAAAATACTTACTAGTCTCATCATTTTTAGGCTTAGGAAAAAGCAGAGGAATAGGATTAGGAGAAATAGAAATCTCGTAATACATACCTCTTGACGTTAACTCTTCAGAAAATCCAAACTACGTTAGATAAAGGGATGCCAATAAAAAATTTTTAACATTACTGGGGGTTAAGGGGGCGGAAGTCCCCATCAGAAGTTGGGATGGATAGCCCCCTTATAGAAAAAGTTTTTATTTATAGTTATTAAAAATTTTATGAACTATGCGTTACAAACTCTAGGAGATTCACATTCAGTCTACTCACTCTACTATAAATATAAGTAGTAAAACATGGAAAAAACATTTGACAACGATAAAACAATAGACTTCCCAAAGAAACTAATTTACGAAATTAGCGAAACGTTTGAGGTCGATGTTATTGAAATTGATGTAGATAAAGACCACTTCCATAGGGTATTCAAAGCAAAACCAACACTAAACATACCAAGATACATAAACACAATAAAAACAATAACATCAAGAGAAATACAGAAAAACTTCCCAGAAGTAAAACTCTGGAAAGTACACTTATGGGCTCCCTCATACTTCCTAGCTGGACAAGTAACACTAGAGGCGCTAAAACAATATGTTGAAAACCAAGGAAAAGAATAAGAATACAGTAACCTTATCTTATAAGTATAGAATATACCCAACACCAGAGGTAGAACAAAAACTCGCCAAGACAATGGAAACAGAAGCAAAAGTATACAACTCGTTATTGGATTACATAACAGAAAAGAAAAAACAAGGAATAAAAGTAACACAACTAGACACACAAAAATTACTCAAGAACATGAAAGAAAAACATGAAGTATACTCAAAAGCTTTACAAATGATAAACAACATACTCTGGTACAACATCAACTCTTTATCAAAATTGAAGAAAAATGGAAAGAAAGTAGGAAAACTAAGACACAAAAAAATATTCAAAATAATCTGGTACAACCAATCAGGATTCAAACTACAAGGGGATAAACTCTATCTGTCAAAAATAGGAGAAATCAAAGTACTCTTGCATAGGCCAATACAAGGAAAAATAAAAGGAGTCATCATAAAGAGAAGCAAAACAGATAAGTGGTATGCAATATTTCAAGTTGAGCAAGAAAAACAACCATCGAGAAGACTGGCAAAATTGTGGGTGTTGATTTGGGCGTAGAGAAATTTGTTACAACGAGTGATGGTGTTGTGATTGAGAATTCTAAACTGTTAGATAAGAGGGAGGAAAGGATTAGATTGTTGCAGAGGAGGTTATCGAGAAGGAGGAAGGGTTCAAGGAATCGGAAAAGGCTAGGCTGAAGCTTGCTAAGGCTTATGAAAGGCTTGAGAATACTCTTAGGGATTATATTCACAAGGTAACAACGTGGTTAGTGAGAAATTATGATGTGATAGTTGTTGAGGAGTTAAATACGCAAAGGATGGTGTTAGATTCTTTTGGTAGGTTAAGAAAACACATTCTTTATTCTAAGTTTTCGTCTTTTCTCCATCAACTTTTCTACAAGGCTGTAAGAGCTGGTAGGAAGGTGGTGGAGGTAGACCCAGCGTATACGTCACAAACGTGTTCTAGGTGTGGGTATAAAGTGAAACTTAGTTTATCTGATAGGGTATTTCATTGTCCTAATTGTGGTCTTGTAATAGACCGTGATTATAATGCTTCTTTGAATGTTTTGAAGGATGGGGTTGGGACTGCCTCTCTGCCTGTGGAGGGGAAACCTCTACTGTACATTGCCTTTCACGAGGTGGTGTATAGTAAGTTTCCCCTGAGAAGCAGGAAATCCTCATCGCGAGGTGGGGATGCCACGTCCGTAAGGGCGTGGTAGTTCACGTTATTCCTAAATGATTTCTAATACATCCCCCTCCTTCAAATCAAGATTAACTAAGACTTGGATCCTATCATTCTCTTCCACCTTAAATTCTACATTAACCCCATTCAATTTAATTCCAGTAGGCTTATGTTTCAATTTTAACACATTTAATTTAAGATTCCCACTCACTACAGTAATTGTGATATTTGATCCATTTATACTAATTTTACCCCACGCAGAAGGCAATAACAGAATCCACGTAAGTTCATTTACCGCAGGATCTATCGACAAGGAATTGCTAAACGCATCATACACTAAACCCTCAAATGCCGGAATTATCGTAATAGCTGAAAGTGCTCTAAGATAATGACCCCCATACTCTAAATGATTCCAGAAGTCTCCAGCCACTGTATATTTATCATAAATTTCTTTAAGCACTCTAACCCCCTCATTCACCATTTTTTCATATATTAAATGAGATGCTACATAAAATTCAACACCACTCCAAGGCGTATCTAATTGAATAGAAGCAGGAAGATTTAAAGGATTCTCATAATTACTCTCAAATGGCCTATATCCATCCGGGTACGCTCCATTAACTACTCCTTCCTCCTCCTTAAAGTTATAATTCATTATAGACTTCAACGTTTTTCTAACAATCTCCTTATCTAACAAGTTCATATCAAGTAAAGTCATATACCATTCTCCTATTAACTGAGACGCATTAGAAGCTTTATCCCTATACCCTGAGATTGGATCATACCATAGATCGAAATATTCTCCATTCCACAAGTATTTAATGAAAGTCTGCAAAGGTATATCATACTTATAATCTTTTTTCAATTTAAAAGAAGCTTCATTAATAGCCTGCAGAGAAGCCAACCATATTAACGACTCGAATGAGGTAATTCCAAGCATAGTCCAATCATCATAAGTTTGCATACTCATCGTAAGCATATCATACCCTAAAATAGGTAAAATACTATTTGATACTCCCCTTATAGAATCCTTAAATTCTTGACGCAAGACTCTCATCCAGTCTACTCCCACCGGTAAACGATTATACATTAGTCCTTCATATGAATGCGTTCTTAAGATAGAGTCTATGGCTTCTTTTGCTTTATCATAAATACTAGCTAAAAGTTCCTTGTCTCCTGTCATTTTTGATGTTAAATACCATAATAATACAAATTCTGGATTAAGATCATTTCTATCATACGAATCTACCTTCGAATTATCCATGATAAGATGGGGTACTCTTCCTCTAGGATCTTTGCCCGTTTCTTTTACTATTTCTTTTACTGTATTAAGAAGTTTTTCAAAGTTAGTTGGTATTGATGGATCTTTGGATATTTTTTCCAAATATTTCTGTCTATTCTCATTTATAGCTAGCGCATATATTATATAATCAAGTTTATTTTCATCCAAGATGTTTGATGCAGTATTTTTGATTATGTTTTTCGCAAATTCTGGAAATAAAACCAAAATTGAATACATAGAGTTGAGAAGAACATCTATAGTATTTAGTGCGGTAAATAGTGGTCCACCCGTATAAGGATATTGGCCATTTTTTCTTACGTCTGCTGTGTTAAAATAACCTTCCCAGATTCCAAAAAATCCATCCTTTCCTAGCCAAGTAGATTTTATTAAAGTGGATAATTGAGACCCTACTAAATCTGATATCCAATTTTCAATACCTTGAGAAAAATATAATAAATCATGGAATTGAGTTGTTTTTGTTTCTAAGTAATTTAAATTTAAGCTAACGTAATCAGCTACATCTACGCAGTTGGAAAAGAAGTTTTCGTAATAATGGCCTACCTTCTTTCCATTTTCTAACAAGTGGTTTGGAAAGTACCAAGAAATAATTATTGTAACTTCTTTCCCTCTAGCACCTATTAAACCTATATTATCACCACTTTTTGCCGTGATTTTTCCTGTCTGCCTAAATTCGCTCCATTCTTTTAAATTAGGGAATGAGGTTAATTTAGATGTAAACGGTTTTTCGCCTATTATTTTTACGCATAAGTTTCCATTGTACCTAGGGTCTCTATCGCTTGTATTGCCAGAGAATATTATCATGTCGTCTTTAGTTTCTATTTTTCCGTTTTCGAAGGGGTTTTTGATTCCGAATATAAAGTCTGAGGGTTCGTCTGTACTAATTTTTAATATTGCTGTTGGTAGGGATGAGTTTTTTATGTCGTGTGGGATGAATGGTGAGAAGGCTTTCATTTTTACGTTGAAGGAGTCTTTGAATGTCAAGTACGCTATTGGTGGTTCTCCTATGTATTCTATTTCTTTTATTGGTTTTAACCATGGTACGTTATAAGGACTTGCACCGTAATAATAGTCGAATGATTGTAAAATTCTTGCTTTGCCTTCATTATTTCTGACTACTATGAATGAATCAAGCTCATTAAGGTAGTAAGTGTATCTTAAGTCTTGTCTTTCTGCGTAGCTTCCGTTATTGAATATTGTCCATTCGTATAGTCTTCCGTCTGCTCTTATGTCAAAAGAGCCTGTACCTATTCCTCCTAGGGGTACTCCAGAACCTAAAGTATACGAATATGTATATTTCATACTTCAACATACTATACTAAATATAAATACCTTACTCTTACGTGTCCAACAATATTTGATATTAGTTTGTGGAGCATCTGAAAATTAATGCTATTCTCTGAATCAGGACTATTCGTTAAATCAGCATAAAGTATTCAAATGGTACACACTAATTTGATATAAATAAATTTGGAGAATGTGTTGGATTACAGTCATGAAAATCGACAAATAATACGAGCTAAACTATAGCAAATATAATCCTCTATGTATCTTGCAGTAAACTCCAAATTAATACTAGTTAGTATTGACATACTTACGTGAACTAACTTTTTGTCTACATAATTTCTTTACACTTTAAATTTTTCTCGTATTGCATACTAATTTCCATGATTGAATTCCAACAGTCCCTTCATTTTTAACTAATAACTTGCTATCAGTAATGCTTATTTTTGTAAACTCTAAAATATAGATTAATGACAGCTTCAATTCTATTTTCAGTCTTAGGAGATCCATCAAATTATAAACAAGTAACTTATAAAATTGATAAAGATAAGATTCCATCTTATACTTCAACAAAAGCCATATGCATATCTAAGAAGGTAGAAAAAACCATTGTATTCGTCTCCTTTACCCTATATCATAACCTATTTCAAGATTTACCATCATCATCTTACGCAGAGGCAACAGAAAAAATGAAAAAAGCAATAAAAGAAAAGTATGATAGCTTAAAAGACCTTACTGAAGAATGCAAAAACGTAGAATTTGTCATTTCACCTGGAGTAGGAACATTCGTCGAACAAAAAGATCAGCGTAAAATCTATAGATACAAAGAGAAAACATCATCAGATAATGAAATAAACCTCTATTTTAATCACGTTTATTACACTACTTTCTCAACCATTTCTCAGTACGAAAAACCTCAAGTATACGTTGATCTAACTCACGGTATAAATTACATGCCAATAGTATTATATAACGTCGTAAATACAGCCCTAATGGCTCATGGAGAAGGAACCGCATACTTCTTCAATTCCGATCCTTTTGTAGGCAAATACAGTGAAGGGATTGAACTTAATGTAAACGAAATAAACTCAGTTAATTTACGTTCTAATGATAGTTTCAATAACGTAATCCTTCAGTTTCTAAGCAAAGAAGAAGAGTATTATGAAAATATAAAAGATCATTACAAGATATATAAATTAGCAAAAGCAGCCTTAGCTGGAGTATACATCCTTGTATTTTATCATAAAAAACTTATAAACTCAGCATTAGAAGAAGTAAAACAAGAGCTTAGCCAAATTAATAATATGAAAATAGATGTAAAAGAGAATAATGGAGAAATAGAAATAACCTACGACTACGACCTATCCATGTCTTACTTTCTGGCCCATTCCCTTCTTCATACTCTAAGCAAATTAGTAAATTATGAAAAGATTGACGAGTATACCATTATAGAGTGGGAAACTAGATATTCCAACCCCGCTATAGCCGAACTCCTTGAATATCAAATTAGTGACATAATTAACAAAATACGAGACGGACAATGGAAGAATACTACTAAAGGTAACCTACATAATATAGAATTAAGACATTATATAGCTCACGCAGGCTTATTAAATGAAATCATACATGTAAAGACAGATCCAAGCTTAAAACATATAGAAGAGATAGAATATAAAAGCCTTAACTTAGAAAAGACACTAGAAGATCTACTAAACTTATTCTAAAGAGGCACTGTTGAAATACAGTCACGAAAATAGATAGTACGAGAAAAATAAAAACATAAAGAAATTATGTAGACAAAAAGTCAGTTCCGGAAACGTGCAAATGTTAACACTAATATTAATTTAGCGTTTATTAAAAGATATATGAGGATTATATAAGTTACAATTTGTCGTATTATTTATCGATTTTCATGACTGCAATCTAACATACCATCTAGAGAAAGCAAATAAGGAAAAGACAAGAGTAAAAAGATAAATTCAGAAATCTAGTGTGTATCATTTGAATACTTTACGTTAGTTCTAGGATTGTTCTGTTCGAGAGAACATCCTTCAGATGCTCTACAATTAATTTTGTAGAAATTTTCTAACTACTATTGAAATGAGGCTAATTGGATAAAACCAATTCACTAAAAAATAGCATGCGGACTAACAGGCCTTTTCCAACTCCATCTTTTTCTAGCAGCCTCTTGTAAAATTTCCAGCCTAGCAATAATACTATCTACTATATCCGAATATTTACCTTTCTTATATAATTCTTCCACTCTATCGAAACCTAATTTTTTAGGCAAGTTAAATCCTAACGTTGCGAGTATCGAAGAAATGTTTCCCAAGTACAAGCTTTATTATGCAAATTTAAGAAAGGAAGCAATACTTGAGAAAAATCAGTCACATACATATCCATCCATTTTGAAGTCAAATCAGACAAACTACCTACAGAATATTCAACACCCTTCTGAATTAGCAAAGGAATATCAAAACGAGTTATATTAAATCCATACACTTCCATCTTTTCCAACGAATATGAATTCTTTGAGAAATATTTTAAATTATTCCTATAAACTTCATCCAATTTAGAATTAAGATAACCGTAAAATTTAGACACCAACTTATCTTCCCCGCCCAAATCCCATTCAGTAAAAATCTTACTCTCGCCCTCAGTCCTTACTCCAATTGCAATTATTTTATAGCTAAAAACAAGCATAGAGTACGTCTCCATGTAGAAGAAAACTCTCATATTTAAACTTATCGGTTTGATTCATATATAAACTTTTCTATTCTAAAAATAGAAATTACGCAGTAGTTTTTTCATCGTTTGTTAAGGCACCCACTATTTTTTAAGCAATATTTCAGATAACGTTAGAAGAGTTTGAATCATGAATTTCATAATAAAACTTTACGATATTATGGAAGTGCCACTGTACTAAGTATTTGATTACTCAACTCTTCTACTGCTGTTTGATTTGGAGAAAGCTAAATTTTTGTACAAAAACTACTGCTACTAATAACAAATTCCCTTAATTAATTTACTAATCTACGCTTGCCTTTATAATCGAAAATACTTTATAATTCTACTTAGCTCCTTTTAGATCTACCTCTAAAATTCCTACTATTTCCAGAATAAATCCATCTTAAATCTAAAGAACGTAAAAACTTAGAAGCTTGATAAAGTACTTCAAGTTTAGCATTTACACGATCTATTATCTTAGAATAATCACCATTTTCATATAACTCTTTAATTTCCCTTCCACTAATTTCAATTTTAGGAACTTTATACCCTGCTTTAACCAGAAGCCTAGCAAAATTATTCCAATTAAGACCATGATACTTCATTCTATTAAGAGTCAACAACAATTGAAGATAATCCGTTACAATAAGATTCCCCCACATCAAATTCATATCAGGCAAATCATTAATATTGTACTCAACACCCTTCTGAATTAGCAAAGGAATATCAAAACGAGTAATATTAAATCCATAAACAAAAACCCTTTCAAGCACATCCTTCTCCTTACTGAAAAATTTAAGATTCTTAGAATCAATCTCATTCAACCTATCATTTAGAAAATTATAAAACTTAGTTATTAACTCCATCTCATTACCTAAATCCCACTCATTCCAAATCAAAGTATCCTCCTTATCCTCGTAACTAGCTTTAACCCCAATTGTTATGACTTTTTCATTATGAAAAGCAATACCAGTTCTATAAGTTTCTAACGTCAGAAAAATCTGCATACTAATCGTAATACTATTTAAAAACTAACATATAAATGTTACCGTTAAACTGTAGTATTTAATTTGATATGCACGCTTCAAATGGGTCTAACAATATGTAAAAATCTGTTTAATTATATTCACAGCCAAGTCTTTTAAAATCCATACTATTATTCAAATCAGTTTACGCACTACCTGAGAATCAAAGAACTTCTCTAAACTAGGCCATTATAGAATTAGAAATAAAGGGAAGCATTAAATAATCAAATACTATGCATCATTTCGTTTTAAGCATCTTTCTAAGTTTTTTATGCTCTCATAAATATTACATATAGCTATCGCTTGGGTTTGTACAATTACTTCTTCTATTTTATTTATATCTATTTTTTCTAAATTAAGAATAAATCCTCCATGAGCTAGGAAAGAGTTGCGTCTGATTTCTCCTATCTTATTATCAATCTGCATTGAATAATGATTACATATTAACTTTTCAATACGCTTTAAAAAGAAGTTATAAGTAGGATTGAGTTTTTTATTTTTCTCTCTACAATTATCATAATTTGTTTTAGAACTATCAATTAATTGATAAATAAAAGGAATTAGTAACGAATTACAATTTTCAGACTCAATTAAAATACAGCTAGTAAGCAAAAATTTTAAATTTTCAGATATATCTTTACATATATCATCATGTTCACTACATACATCGTCACCGCTATAAGAAGATGCATTAATGGTTTTTCTAATTTTTTTCCAAGTTTGACAAGCAAAAAAGCTCCTGAAAAGACATAAATCCTCGTAGTGATTCTGAACATCATCCTGACCCTCATTTTTTTCAGCAAGCTCTTCTCTTAAATCATCAATTTTTTCAAGAACTTCCAATATTTCCTTTTTAAATTTTATTCTCTCACTTTTTTCTATAAATTCTTTATAATAATACAAAAGACTATACATATTCTCTCTTATTGTCTCAGCTAGACTATCGCTATTTTCCAAATCATCTATAATCTCAGATAATAAATAGATATCATCTATTGGCGAAATGGATTGCTCCATTTTATTACTCCTTATTTTTTCTTATTCAGATTAGAACGATTAGATATAAAATAGTATACGAACACAGTTTTCAATTCTTGCTCAGGAACTCTTCTTAGTTCTTCCCCTATATCCTTGTAGATATTCGGACTTATATTTATCTTATTTAGTTTTTCAAATACTCTTATTTTAAGTAAACCAGCATTCACAATCTTTTCCAAATCCCTTTCTCCATCTAAATACCTCCTTAAAACTTCTTCCAAAAACTTAGGTATATCATCTGGCGAAGTACTAGCAAGATCTCTGCTTACTATACTCTCTAACTCTTTAATATACTTCGAATTAAGAAAAGAAAGCATGCTTGACATAACTCTTTTCACCTATTATTTTATTAGCTTTGCCCAAAATTCTATTTTTATCTAAAGCTTTTTGAGACAATGTCTCTTTCACCTCAAAATCTTTTACCTTAATTATTCCAAATCCCCTATCCTTCCCTCTTCCAATCTTTATTCCGTAAGAAGTAGCACCTAAACAGGCTATTATTTCAGAAACTTCATCTTCATTACTATTGATTAAGATTATTCTGGTCTTCAATTCCTCTTCTTTAGGAATAGTTTCAAAGTATATATTCTCTGTAGTAGGACTAGGACTACGTAATGTATACACTTTAATACCTTGACAAGGTATACGTGGAAGCCATTGTCTACCTAACTTTTCTTCTTTATAACTAACATTTCTAGTCACCACTGCATCTTCGAAATATATTCTGCTTTCCAATCCATTCATTCCAAAAATATCTCCAACTTGATATGGAGGTAACAACATAAGAGCATAAGCTCTTACTGCTCCCTTAATTGATGATCCCATGAGAGCAGGTTTTCCGTCCTTTTTATATCCCAAGTAAGTTAATTTCTTGTTAGCAAAATCATACTTAATATCTCCAGTACAAGTACATGTAGGCTGTTTTACCTGAAAAGTTAATGAAATTTCGTAAATATTCTGAATTTTACTCCTATCTGTAGGAGATTTTGGTTTGACAGGATAAGAAGGACCTTTAATGCAATAATAAGGCCTACTCATCTTCTCATCCAACCTTCGCTTACAGCTTTACCTACGTTGAGGAATTCCCCAGGATTAAGCTTTACTTTATAAAGGAAATCTTCGTTCATTCCCTCTACTTTAAATTTATATTCCTTATCCTCTTTAACTGATAATTCTTTTTCACCAGCGTTTACGCTAACTTCCTCCTCTTTTTCAGATAATGTAATTTTAGTTTTATAATTAAAAGACTTAGAAGGTAATGAAACCTCTACACTATCTATCGAAAGATTAACTAATCCATAACCCCTACTCTTGAATCCTCCAACTCTCACTATACCAGAATTTAGCAGAAAACTCGTTATGTACACTATCCCGCTCAGAGTAGGTAACGGAATATTCCTACCTACTATCTTACCTTTAAAAGTATTGTTTTCTGGAACATATTCCACGCTGAAAAGATTACGAACTCCTCCAGTTTGAAGATTTATCTGAATATGAGCCCTTTCCGTACTTTCAATTACCTTATCAGTTACAAAATCACTAAAAATCACAGAAGAGCCAACGTGTATACTCTGTTTATTTCCTTTATTTTCTTCCTTTACTTCTCCACCAAACACACACGAAAGATTCTCAGTCTCTATTTTTAACATTCTAGCTATATTATTTCTAACAACTCCCTTCATAGTAGATCCAGGTATCACAGCCCTTCTGTCCGGAGTCCTTAAAATTGGTAAATCCGGTTCACCAATAGTATTTCCTTTACCCGCTCCAACTCTAAGCGGACTCTTATTAGTTATACTTAAATTAATTTCAGTTAAAAGATAGTAAGAGTAAAAGAAATCATTTCTTTGAGTCTGACTCATTGACTAACACCTACTAATTTATCCATATTTAAAGTAGTATCATTTTCTTTCTCTAACTTTACTAACCCATAACCCCTACTCTTCCATCCTCCCAAAAGCATTTCACGACCATTTAAATAGTTAACTAAAAGGGTAAACGCTTTATCCACTGGGTTATCACCTTGCTCCTTCTCAGTGTATTTTAATGAATTATAAATTATTTTGAAAGTAAAAGTAACCCCAGGATCAACTGCCTCTATATCTACCAATTGACCACTTTGAGCTGAATCAAGATTTTGATCTATCTTTACGTGATACCTTTCCGCAGTGGATACTACTTCTGTAGTAGCATCAGTAAAAATTGTAGGAGACGCAAAAAACTCACTACCAAAAAGCAAATCCAATATTCCTATAGAGGGATTTTCAAAACTCTGCTTTATCAAACTCACTATCTCACTTGAAGATCTCTTACTAAAATATTTAGATTTTTCAATTTTTGTTCCATTTTCATCAAAATATTTCGGAGTCTCAACTAAAGAATAACCTATTAAACTTTGAAGTTTATCTGAAGGTAAAGCTGAAAGCACTCTACCAAACTCAGCCCTCACAGCTCCCTTAATAGAAGACCCAGGAATAATCGGTTTAGAATTCACCTTAATTATAGGTAAATCCACTTCTCCAATAGTCATACCTTTAACGTCACCTACGTGAAGAAACTCCTCAGTATGAATTTTAAAACTTACAATCCTCCTACATTTTAATGAATTATGCATCATGAAAATCACCTACAAAGAAGAGGCTTATAATCTATCTCTTCATCCTCTGCAGTTTCTATTACATAAATAGCCATAACAGCCCCTTGCAAATAACTTACTATATCTTCTTTTCTAATATTATTATTTATCATTCTCAAAATCTCATTTATAAATGCTCCTAACTCAGTATTTTGATTTAAACCTCCATTTCTTGCAGCTAGATAAGCTAAGTCAGGTATAGTAGACTTAAGGTCTTTGTTATTATCTATCGCATCCTCTATTATCTCGTAAATTTTCCTGCTTAAAGTCTTAGTTAATTGTCCATAATTATTTCCTTTGTACGCTTCCTTAATTTTGCAAATATATTGAACTCCTAAACTTTTATAATCCGTGGATTGGGTGGTTGACGACAATTCTTCCACCATTCTGTATATTGTTTATATTCATTATTTCAGTATATAAATTTTCACAATTCTTAACTACAATAACTGAACCAGACCTAACCACATAATCCAAAATCCACTCACCATAATCATATCTTTTCCTCTTCTCAAAACTTACGTTCTTATAAATAATTTTACAGTCCTTAATTTTTTCCATTAATTTCAAATAGGCATCGTAATCAAAATTACCATAGAAATCCAACACCAAATAACCTGAATTACTCTCCTTATTTTCAGATAAAGGTTTATAATCAACCAACTTGACTAACCCATACCCCTTAGTTTTGAAAGAACCAACATAAATTCCATCTTGCAAAGCCTCCTTTATCACGTTTATATTACCACTAGCAGAAAAAGCAAAAACAGTAGGAGCTAAAGCTTCAACATGAGCAATATAACCTATTACTTCCTTATCACTCTTCTCTGTAAACGGATTTTTAGTATAATCATCCAACTTCAAAATATTCAATTCAATCCTCTTAGTAGATATAGAATAAGCCTTACCATTCTTATAATACCAGTTCTCAGGACCCTTCTTCAGCCTTATATTCTTCTCTCCCCACTTAACCTTTCCTTCATAAGTATCTATAATATCCTTTAAACCGTCTACGTAATATTCACTCTCTTCTTTTTCCTTATATAAAGTCACCAAAGAAGGAGCATTCAACCTCTGAGAATTCAACACTTCTTGATTAGCAGGATACGCATCAGAAACATTAACATCAATTTCAACATTCTCCTTCTTCTCTCCCCAATTATTTATCATCCTAGCTTTTAAAGCCCCTATTATTGAAGACGCTGGAATATAGTTTAAAGACTTAAAATAGTTTCCAGTCGCATAATTTATTACTAACGGAGTCTCATTTTTTATTAAGAATAGATACGAGTTTGTCATCCAATTTCACCTCTTCAACTATACCTAAACCCTTACTTCCACCCCAACCTATAGTAGAAAACTTCATAAGATTAATTGCCTTAGCCAAACCCTTCAATTCGTCTTCGGAAAGCGTGGATAAAGAAATAACCTCAAAACTCACATCTAGCTGACCAGGCAACATTTCATAAAGGTACAGAGCACCCTTCTCAACAATACCTAGCTCTTCATTTACTTTAATACCATGCCTAAATACCCTATTCCTTTCTTGATTAATATAACCCCAACCTATAACCACCTTCCCCATCTTAGATTCCTGTTTAAATTCAGATCCCAGAATGGAGACAGCAGAGTTACCCAACCCCAAAATCTTCATATTCCTCCTAATCAATCCCTTCAAACTAGATCCAGGCAAAACGTAAATTTTATCGCCAACCTTCAAATATAAAGCCTTCAAATCAGCGTTATAATTCTCCTCATTACCGCTCTGAACGTGACCTCTTAAATTATTTACTTTCAAAGTTATCAAATATTTTGTACTCATTCCAATCCCTCCAACTCATAATAATATTTGTTATTTACCCTATTCTCCAAAACCTTACTCATTATACTTAGTAATATAAGATAACCATAAATATTAAATCCACCTTCCTCAGTCTTAGAAATAACATGAAAAACACTCTTCAACGAATCACCATTATTCCTTGCAACATCATAATAAATCTTCAACACATCACCCTTCAATTTAACATAATCCAAAATCTTCCTATAAGAAATCCCAGACTCTTCAAGCTCCTTAATATCATCCAAAACCTTCTTAGCCTCATTCCCTAAAATAGTAACACCCCTCTTACTACCTCCCTCGTAGGCATTAATGTACTTATCATCCAAAATAGAAACTATAAAACCACTACCATTATACCTCTTCTGAAGTTCATTCTTTGAATAACGCTTAGACATATGCTCCAAATCCTCAGCCTTTTCCCTTGCGAGGAACAGAGGATAAGAAGTATTAGAATAAATGTAAGCCCCAGCAGAAATCCCAAACCACTCATAAGGTCTCTTGTTAGTAAGCATAGAAGCCAAATTCTGGGGAATCTGCATCTTACCCTTTTCAATCCTACCATTCAAAGTCGTTAAAGCTTGATCCATGTAACAAGAAAACCGTAAAACATTCTGAGCAGGAATAATCAACGAAAAATCATCACCACCTAACAAGATAGGATAAAACTCAATAACAGGCAAACGATTCAGAGCATTAGCTGATTCCAACATAACATAATTATCCTTAGCAACATTCTCCAAAGCATAAAGAATACTATAATAAATCATGTAAGTAAAACGCCTAGTAATACTTATGTAATGAGTTAAAGTAGAAGCATTAGACTTCAAAGAACCAAAGTTATCTCCATCTCCTACAATAAGGCAAGGAATCCTCCTCTCATCTACTTCTAAATCCTTACCACTTATATCCTTATTTAAATTGTCCAAACTACCAATAATTTGAGGCTTCCTAATATTATCCTTTTCCAATAGATCAATTAGATCCTTACTTAACTTATACATTCTTAACTCCTTAACATCCTTGTACTTCTCATTACCCTCTAATTCCTCCTCCGTTCCTTCTCCCATCAAAGTCCTATAAGCATTATAAAAAGTTTTGTAATAATCCTCGGCCGATTTACATAATTTACACGAACCTTCCTCAGTAGCAGGATTCATCTTACATTTCTCACATAACCTATCACTCTTCTCAGGCTCACATACAATCTTAGTCTCCTGCTCACTGAAAAACTTTGATAAAAGAGAACCAAAACCCCTAATAGAATCCCTATCATAAGCATCTTTACCACTCCATCCCCTCCAAATTTCCTCAGGCCCTAAATGAGCTTCAGCAAAAGCAAAATCCATCTTACCCTCCCTAATCATCTCAAAAGGAGCATTTTTAAGGACACAGTTGATAATCTTAGAAGAATCAAAACTAGAAGGAACAATAGCCAAAACAGAACCTCCCTCATCACTAATTACAGCCTCAGAGCCAACTCTCTTCTTAATCTCATTAGAAACCCTATGAATAATACTATCAATCATAATACTATACCCAGCGTAAACAGATAACTCCCTACCCCTCTTTAAATAAGACTTAATTGAAGGAATTTCAAAATGATAAAAAGAAAGCAACTTCTTATTACCACACAGTTTATTCTCAGCCTTTCTCAAAGTCTTAGCTAAATCAATAGCCTTATCCTCGTCGTTATTCAAAAACCCATAAGTCCTTAGATTCTCATCGTCCTCCTCACCCTCACTATTACGATTCCTTATACTATTTAAATAATCAGATCCGCCCAAATCGTATAACTTATTATTCTGAATGCGCAAAGCTAACTCCACAAAATTGTCAAACTCATCCTTCTTTCCCTTAATCAGAAAAGACCTTGAAGAAGCACTAGCTTTATCAGAAAAAGCCACAATCCACTCAATAAAATTACTCGGTCTAACTTCCTCAGGGTAAAAACGACCATAATGATGATGAGAAGATGCCTTACTCAAAGCATCAACCAGATTAGGTGGCATCTTACCAGAAAACAACTGCTTAATTATCTCCTCAGTCCTCTTTGCATGACCGTTAACAGGAGGCTTACCTATATCGTGAAGAAGAGCAGCAACCCTAACAAAACCCCTAAGCAATTCCCTATCAAATTTTATCCCATAAGCCTCCAATTCCCCACATCCCAGATCATAATAAGCCAAAGCAGCAGACACAGCAAAAGCCGAAGTAGTTAACATATGATCTCCGAGAGAATTCACAAACCCAGGAAACCTGGTATCTGCAGGTATCAAAACAAAATAAATCTCATCACCAGCCTTTTCTCCCCAGAGAGAACTCTTAAAATACTCCTCCCAACCCTTATTTATCGCCTCAACAATACCATCGGCAACCTCATTGAGAAACTTAGCACAATCCGAATTACATTGCTTACCATCAAATACCTTATTAATTATATTTTGTATAACACCAACAGTCTTATTCCTGTCACTATCTTCAACCTTTTCAATAGCAGATAACGTAAGCGGATCCATCCAGATATATGCCATATATTAATTTACCACAATTTTCAATATATTAATTTTTTGATCTAGATAACACAATCGAAGATATACCATAAAAAATATCAGAAATTGAGATCAAAGAAGAACATGCTTGTCATCTCGTCTTCATTGTCTCTCTTTGTCTTCTCATGAAATTGAGATCCAAAGAACATTATAATAAGCAGTTCATAACAGCACACAAAAAAATGAAAGAAAAAACAAATGAAAAAATTATAATAAGCAGTTCATAACGGTAGCACTTCATTTTCTCTGTGCTTCGGTTTCCGATGACCTGTAGCCTTTTCTATTCATTCCCCAGATAGCACTTCATGTTCTCCGTGCTTCATTATACCTTATTAAGAGTAGTCTATAACTCAGACCATATAAAGCCCTATGTTTGGATTACTTAGATGCGATGAATTAAGAGTAGCTCATAACTCGATAAGCTCTCCGACAATCATAGCAAACAGTAAAGTAGCTTGAGGAATATCTGAATTAGCTTTCTCTAAATCAGACAGTCGTTAATTAGTGTGTACCATTTGAATATTTCATGTAGATTCCTAGTCTGTGGATTATCTGAAAATGGAGGTTCTTCTCTTAATCAGAACTATCCATAAAATAAGCGTTAAGTTTTCAAATGATACACATACTAGCTAATTCCTTTAATTTTTCCGATAGTTTCCCTTCACATCCACTAATATTTGAATATATGTTGATTCAAAGAATAACTCTGATTAAGAGAATAGTGTTAATTTGAATACTCCACAAACTAGTCGTTAATTAGCGTTATTGAAATCCTATACACTAGTAGTGAAGGATTTGAATTCATCGAATTCCGTCAATTTTCTGTCAGCGTAAATTATTTGATCTGACTGAGAAAGACCTTATTTTCCTTTCAATTTGTTGTGAGATTAATCAGTTACAAGCAAGCTAGCATTTGGCAAATGGTAGATGGCTTTCAATTCCCTACAGGATTAATCATTAAAGATAATTCAATTTTTTTACAAATTGCATTCAAACTTTCAATTCCCTACAGGATTAATCTCCATATATTTAATTGCTTTATCAATAAACGAATTATATACTTTCAATTCCCTACAGGATTAATCATAGAATACTCTATTTCATGATATTCCTTTGCATATCTTACTTTCAATTCCCTACAGGATTAATCAAGATTGATCTTATTTAAGAATTATGAGACTCTTGAAGGCTTTCAATTCCCTACAGGATTAATCACAACAATTATTGTTAGACAAATATCATTTTCATAAAATCTTTCAATTCCCTACAGGATTAATCGGGTATTACAATTTATAAATTACTGGAAAAATATAATGTAGCTTTCAATTCCCTATAAGATTAATCAATTCTTTTACTGTCAGTTGCATTAAAGTGGATAACAAAACTTTCAATTCCCTACAGGATTAATCTTGTTTTTGCGTATACACTTAGGGCTAATGTGAACTATAACTTTCAATTCCCTACAGGATTAATCCTATTACGGTAGAAGAGTGAAGTTCAATGATGATATGGCTTTCAATTCCCTACAGGATTAATCTCACTAAATGAGAGCTTATTTTATAAGGTGGTAAGCCTGCTTTCAATTCCCTACAGGATTAATCAAATTGGAATACTTATCAAATTCATATTTTCATTTTGTACTTTCAATTCCCTACAGGATTAATCTTTTTGATTTTGAGTATATTTTTAATCAGTATTATTGTACTTTCAATTCCCTACAGGATTAATCATTTCTCTCACCATCTATTTCCAACTAACGCCATCTAAGTGCTTTCAATTCCCTACAGGATTAATCAAGCTCTTAATTTGTTCCCCGTTAGGAAGTTACGTTCTGTCCTTTCAATTCCCTACAGGATTAATCTTGAACTAAAGCTTTTAAATATATTTCAATCATAATTAACTTTCAATTCCCTACAGGATTAATCGGTGACAATATGATATATGAAGGATTATTAAAAATAGACTTTCAATTCCCTACAGGATTAATCGCTTTAGAGATACTAAAATCAGAATCTAAATATAGCAAAACTTTCAATTCCCTACAGGATTAATCAGATGAACAGAGTAGAAATAAAAGCAAAAGAGGGTGACTTTCAATTCCCTACAGGATTAATCTTTCATTAACACGTATTTTAATCAGGACGTTGAAGCTTTCAATTCCCTACAGGATTAATCTGATACTTATAGAACGGAAATATTAGATGGCGTTCAAATCTTTCAATTCCCTACAGGATTAATCATTATTAATAATAAGCAAAGCTGGTGAGAATAGTCCTATACTTTCAATTCCCTACAGGATTAATCTCTGCTTATTACCTTAACAATATGAATTAACATTGACCAACTTTCAATTCCCTACAGGATTAATCAAACTAACTTTGTTTTATAAAAGACTTTAGGATCTCTTCTTTCAATTCCCTACAGGATTAATCCAGGATTTTGGGCTAATGGATGGTTTCCTGATGTAGCTTCAAGCTTTCAATTCCCTACAGGATTAATCGGGTTGATAGCCCCCAACCCAAATGATCACGCACGGGTTTCCTTTCAATTCCCTACAGGATTAATCTTTACCTATAAATATGTATAGTACATTATTACTAGCAACTTTCAATTCCCTACAGGATTAATCCTATTTGTCTAGCCGTGGCGGATCCTTCGAACTGAATGGACTCTTTCAATTCCCTACAGGATTAATCAAATAGGGGGTGAAAAGAAAATGAAAACACAAAAAAACTTTCAATTCCCTACAGGATTAATCTTGGGGGAACGGCAGTGATACTATAGACATAAATTATATCTTTCAATTCCCTACAGGATTAATCAAATAAATAAGAAAGAAGAAAAACCTATACTAGTAGTAAGCTTTCAATTCCCTACAGGATTAATCTTTCTCTGACTGACTGACAATAAGATGAGAGTTGATAAAGACTTTCAATTCCCTACAGGATTAATCGAGTGCTGACATTTCTTATACCTAACATTTAGTTTGTGGATTATCTGAAAATTGAGGTTCTTCTCTTAATCAGAACTGTTCATAAAATAAGCGTTAAGTTTTCAAATGATACACACACTACCTAACATTCCATTTATTTCAACTTTCAATTCCCTACAGGATTAATCAAGGAAAGATTGAGGAGGATGAGTTAAATGAGTGAAAACTTTCAATTCCCTACAGGATTAATCGCTATGGTAAGTTTGGTCAGCACAAAAAAGAGAAGAATAAATCCTTTCAATTCCCTACAGGATTAATCACCAAATCAATATATTGCAAATACAAGTAGCGGAGAACACTTTCAATTCCCTACAGGATTAATCAAGGGTGAAACTAAGTTCAAACAATGGCAAAGACAACACTTTCAATTCCCTACAGGATTAATCATTTTCGGGTCATAAAAATATCTATTTTTAAGTATGTTATCTACTTTCAATTCCCTACAGGATTAATCGTCATTAATTTGTACTTAGCTTTGAGAAAATCTAAAAGGTCTTTCAATTCCCTACAGGATTAATCCAAATATCATGATGAGAATCCAAAATTGAAGTTGATTGTCTTTCAATTCCCTACAGGATTAATCTTGAAATTACTTAATGTTAAAGTACTATTGACTGGTATACTTTCAATTCCCTACAGGATTAATCTCATCTCTTATAGGTGGCATAGGACGTTTCTTACATCCTCCGCTTTCAATTCCCTACAGGATTAATCTACATTTAAATATTCTGATTAATCAAGTCGAAAATATATCTTTCAATTCCCTACAGGATTAATCAAAGTCTAGAAAATGTTTTAAAAAAATGTGGGTATTCTATCTTTCAATTCCCTACAGGATTAATCTTAAAAGGTCAGATAGAAGAATTCCTATATGAAACAGAAACTTTCAATTCCCTACAAGATTAATCTTTTCTCGAAAATATTAATGGAATACAGTTGAACAAGATCTTTCAATTCCCTACAGGATTAATCGCAAGGATGCTGATATATGTAATGAATCAAAATATGGAATCTTTCAATTCCCTACAGGATTAATCAAGTTACTTTAAGTGGTATACAAAGTGTAAACATTACTAACTTTCAATTCCCTACAGGATTAATCGGAAAATGGTTGAATTTGAGACAAATAAAAAGGCAGAAAACTTTCAATTCCCTACAGGATTAATCCTTCTTGCAATTCGTAAATTAGTCTATCGCCAGGGTATTGCCTTTCAATTCCCTACAGGATTAATCCCACTAAGAGTTTACCTAAGATTATAAGTAGTTTAGCTTTCAATTCCCTACAGGATTAATCATGAATTGGACACTTCTCTCAAAAAGTATGAATTTTATCTCACTTTCAATTCCCTACAGGATTAATCTTTAATTCGATTAGCATAAAACTCATAAATGTCTTTATCTTTCAATTCCCTACAGGATTAATCATCAAGAGTTGGTGAAAAGAAATGAAGAAAACAGAAAGGGCTTTCAATTCCCTACAGGATTAATCGAAATTCCCGTTTTTGCCAAGTAATAACATTTTTTCGTTACTTTCAATTCCCTACAGGATTAATCTCTTCTAGATTCTAACAAATCGCAGTCAATGTAATTCTTTCAATTCCCTACAGGATTAATCAGATAAACAATTTTACTTTGTTTGTTTTTAATATATTCATCTTTCAATTCCCTACAGGATTAATCATGATCAAGCAGATAGTTCATTGATAGCTGATATACTGTACTTTCAATTCCCTACAGGATTAATCTATTCCTCACCATTCGCCACAGTACAATCAAACTGAATACTTTCAATTCCCTACAGGATTAATCCAGAAAATTATCTTATCCACTACAAAAATGGTTTACTACTTTCAATTCCCTACAGGATTAATCTTCATTTTTAAAGGATGATAAGACATGGCAAGTAAAACCTTTCAATTCCCTACAGGATTAATCACTGGGGAGAGTACATAATTATATGTTCTAACTTAGAAAACTTTCAATTCCCTACAGGATTAATCATAATATAGCTTTAAAGTCTCTGTCTACTGCCGAAGCTACTCTTTCAATTCCCTACAGGATTAATCATATAAAAAGCTGTCAAGTCGTTCACGAAATTGAAGTTAACTTTCAATTCCCTACAGGATTAATCCAGGTTTTCTTAGACCTGCTCTAACTGTATCCCAATAAAGTTGGCTTTCAATTCCCTACAGGATTAATCAAAGATGATTGTTACTGCTCGCGTTAGTGCTCCTCTTTATGACTTTCAATTCCCTACAGGATTAATCAAGAACTTAGTTTATTCTGATGATTTAATTGATTTAATCTTTCAATTCCCTACAGGATTAATCATCAAAGCAGTCTTCTTCGATGATGATGTGATGTCAAACTTTCAATTCCCTACAGGATTAATCAACCATGGAGAGATGTATGTTCTTTTTATAGTAGAAGTTAACTTTCAATTCCCTACAGGATTAATCATGTATTTGTTACGCCGTACTGACTCATAATTGTTTCTAATCTTTCAATTCCCTACAGGATTAATCGAAGCATATAATGCAATTTTAAATAATGTAGCACTATCACTTTCAATTCCCTACAGGATTAATCTTGAGTGTGAGGATATCTATTACAAGAAAGTTTGGGAGGACTTTCAATTCCCTACAGGATTAATCATCAAAAAACATTAACAGGTACTTCCGTTGGTGTATTCCTTTCAATTCCCTACAGGATTAATCAAAAGCTTATTTGAAGATTTTTAAAGAACATATAAAAAGCTTTCAATTCCCTACAGGATTAATCGGGATTGAGGAGCCTGATCTCCAACTAGAGAACATAAAACTTTCAATTCCCTACAGGATTAATCTAATTGGTTAACCCGTGATGATATAAATACTGTTGTCTTTCAATTCCCTACAGGATTAATCTTAATAATTGAATTGATTGCTGCTTGAGTTGTTGCAGTATTCTTTCAATTCCCTACAGGATTAATCAGAAATTGACATACTACCTGAAGCTGGAATTATATTACCCTTTCAATTCCCTACAGGATTAATCCCCCAAATATATCTCTCCAAGAAGTTATAATAAATCTTTCAATTCCCTACAGGATTAATCTGGCAGAAAAATGGCTAAGAAAAATGAGAATGCCTAATCTTTCAATTCCCTACAGGATTAATCAGATTTATTTTCTTTCGATTCTCCTTCTTTACTTTCTGCTTTCTTTCAATTCCCTACAGGATTAATCCTGTGAAAATATTTGGGATGCGGGGGAAGGCAGTCTGTCCACTTTCAATTCCCTACAGGATTAATCAAGATGAAGAGAACAGTGAGGAAGCTGAGGACATAAGTACTTTCAATTCCCTACAGGATTAATCATGAAGATGAAGGAACTGTCAACACTTTTATCTCAAGCAGCTTTCAATTCCCTACAGGATTAATCTCATATCGTAAACTGATCAATTCCATCGAGCTTAAGGCACACTTTCAATTCCCTACAGGATTAATCATAACTTTCTGTGTTGATAACCGTTGGGAAGAAGTCCTTTCAATTCCCTACAGGATTAATCAGAACCTTTCCCTCTTCCAGCCTCTTTATTAAAGAGACTACTTTCAATTCCCTACAGGATTAATCTACAACCGTAAAAGGTGGTTTTTACAGTATCGATAACTACAACTTTCAATTCCCTACAGGATTAATCTAAAAATAAATTGTTGAATTATTGTATCTTACGAATCCTTTCAATTCCCTACAGGATTAATCAAATCCTTTCACTCAAAACTAATCGGGGTGGGAAAATGGCCTTTCAATTCCCTACAGGATTAATCATTTTGAAGTATGCAAAAGTTACGAATGAGAATACTCTGCTTTCAATTCCCTACAGGATTAATCTATCAAGTTATAGTTCCAGAGTTTGTATTCGGTAATTTAGCCTTTCAATTCCCTACAGGATTAATCCAAAGTGTAAAACTAGAAAGAAAGATTTAAATACTTGTGCTCTTTCAATTCCCTACAGGATTAATCACCGTAGCACAGCTCTCCGCTAGGTTCAATCTTATTTTGATCTTTCAATTCCCTACAGGATTAATCAAAGACAAAGAGGGAAAAATATAAACGTAGACTAAAAAAGACTTTCAATTCCCTACAGGATTAATCGTACAAGCCGTTTTCTAGATTTGGATGCCAATCGAAGTCTGCTTTCAATTCCCTACAGGATTAATCAATAAGGTACGTAGAACCCAATCCTCCATGCGTTTTTATGAACTTTCAATTCCCTACAGGATTAATCACTATCAAAAGTCTTGGTGGAGCATCGGAAGTTTATGCTTTCAATTCCCTACAGGATTAATCGAACGAGAGTATGCAAGTCCGATGTTCAAGGAAATTATAACTTTCAATTCCCTACAGGATTAATCTGTTGGTTTTATATATCACCTATCTTAGTTTTTTCTTTCTTTGTTTATAAGTTTACGTGTTTTCCTTAGTTTTAGTTGCGACCAACTTCTCTAGTATTTACTTTGACGTTTTTTGGTCGCATGGTCTTTTTCGCAAATTGAAAGAAAAATTTAGTTTTTAAATGTAAGTTTTCTCTGATGATTTCGTTTCGGTCGTATTGAGACTCGAACTCTTACGCTTTTAATCTCTAAATGAAATTCGAAAATATCCTTTCCTGAAATCGTATTCTCTCTTCATAAATTCGTTAGATTTTCTTAAAAACTTTATTTCTGATGATCTACTCTTCTGTTTTTTGTTTATTTTTAGGTTTTTCTGTGTTTTTAATCTCTCTTATAAATAGGAGTTTTCACGTAGAAAAAACTACGTCGTAAATTTGAACACTTTTTATTTCTTATTTTTGTAATCTAACTATATATTAATTTTATATCTTTATAATCTCTTAGAAATAAAAAAGAAGAAAACAGAAATATATGTAAATATTGATAACTATTTATTGCTTTCGTAGCTTTAGGTTTTTACTTGGTTGAAAGTATGGGGGCTGTTAGGATGAGTCCGAAAAAATAGTATGTGATACGAAAAATAAATATATAATACAAAAAAATGTAAAAAATATACACAAAAAGTTAATTCACGTAAATATGCCAATACTGACGCTAATATTAATTTAGGGTTATTAAAGATATATAGAGGATTATATAAGCTATAATTGTCGTATTATTCGTTGATTTTCATGACTGCGATCCAATTCACTTAATGTGCTATTTAGTGCTTACGGTTTTTAAGAGATAGTTGTTTTAGGGAATAAAAAACAAATCTTGAAAGTTCTCGATATATGTTTTTAAGAGATAGTTGTTTTAGGTGCTGCGAAAGCTATTGAATAATTCTATTTTTTATTTAGTTTGCGGAGCATCTAAGAATTAACGCTATTAGGAATATTCATAGAATTATCGTCTAGTTTCCAAATAACTATTTTCAATTGTGGTACACTCTCAGTTAATGAATCGCCTAGTTTTCAAACTGCACCTTTCTCTGTGTATTTCAATCTTAATTTCTTTCTCTTCAGAGGATGCTAACTTTGATGCTATTTTTCTCGAAAATTTCACGTACAGTTCCTTTCTCTTCAAAAGATGCTAAAACAACACATTAATTTGTTCTGTACCCGGGGTTTTTCATTTGACGTGAATAAAGGCTAAAATGAAAAATGACGCCTGATTTGCTCTGTACTATTTTAACATTTTACGTTAATTTTACGACAATCTTATAAAAAACCATAATAACTGCAACCAACGAGAAATACACTTTAGGAAAAAAGAATAAGGGATAAGAAAAACCATAATAATAAATACAACCCCCTCATCCATCAGAATTACGACAACCTTATCAGAAAAAAACTTCTTTCTATACTTCGAGTAAATGTTATTCCGTAAAGTTTTCCTACAAGTCAAAGATTTGCGTTAACATTAACTGTATAGTAAATGTTATTCCGTAAAGTTTTCTGAGCAAATTGAAAAACTTCTTTCTATACTTTGATACAATTAGATCATTTCTTAAACAATCCAGAAATAGGAAAAACTGTTTTTCTAGATACTCTTCGTAAACGGGCAAGTGATGAAGTATAAGTTTGCCCATTAGACCATTATTTTCTAGACACTCTTTGCAAACTATTGTAATTTTTCTGACTGCTATCATTGTCCTATCTGAATTCTTTGTGCTATTTCTACGAATGTTTCTATTTAGAGAAGAGTAATTTTCAGATCTTCACAACCTAACTGCTTGGTTCCGAATTAACTACTGTTCCCTCAGAAGTAAATGAGATCTTCACAAATTAACTGTTTGGATAAAAAGAAATTTTCCTGCTATTCATTATTCATGTATACAAGAACAAAATGTCCTGATTGCTAAATTACTTGGACTGTTGATGAGCCCTAAAAATTAGTATGCAATACGATAAAAATTAAACGTAAAAACGTATACACAAAAGTTAGTTAACGTAAATACGCTACTGACATAATATTTAATTAGCGTTTATTTAGTGTGTACCATTTGAGCACTTCACACCGATTCTAAGAGCAGTTCTAGTTAATAGAACCCAGGCTATTGAAGACATGACCAAGCGTTTTGATACGAAAGAGCTTCTAGTTAATAGAACCCTTAATTTTTGAATATTCCACAAAACTAACGCTTATTGTAAGATACGTAGAAGATTTCGAAGTACAGTTTAAACTCTTTTTCGATTTTTACCTATACATTATTGGATAGCCTAGCTCATTCAACTTAAAGTTTAAAAACTCTTTTTCGATTTTCACGACTTCGATCACTAAAAATCTTGTGCAAAACGTTGCTCTAAAATTTTCATGACTTATCTTCATGACTTCAATCCAACGCACTTTATTCAGGTTTATTTCAGATAAATGATCTAATTGTATCAAAGTATAGAAAGAAGTTTTCAACTACTATTTGTTATAGTTTGTGGATTATCTGTAAATTAAGGATTCTCTTTATAAGGGTCACTCATAGAATTATCGTCACGTCTTCAGATACACACTAAATTTTGTTATATATTAATGGATTGGATGCTTCAAGGAAAAAATCTTCTTTATAAGTCTATATCTATAAAGTGCCAAGGGTTCTGTGCTAATAGACTGTACATCATCTGAAAATTGAGGCTATTCTCTAATTAGGACTATTCGTTAAATCAGAATAAAGTCTTCAAATAGTACCAAGCGTGGCGATTTTAACTGTGAATGTACAAATAATTGAATAAAGTCTTCAAATAGTACGCACACTATATCTAATTAGATTGACGAGAATTGAAAAAATTAAAAAAGTATAAAAATACGCACTATATCTGATTAGATTGACATGACTCATTCAGATTTATTTCAAAAACTATTTAATTTTTCTAATCGCCTGCCTTGTAAAGTTTAAGTTTATAAACTTATCTTATAAATATTAGGTATGACTAAATCGAATAATAATAAGAAGATTGTTTTTGTCAAAGACTGGGGAGCTTATTTAAGGGTTAAGAACGGTTTAATTACCTGTTATTTAAATAAGGAGGAAAAGTGGTCTGTTTCCCCTTTTGAAATTTCCTCTATAGTAGTTTTAACTAACTGTTTAGTATCTTCGGAGGTTATACGTCTGGCAGGAGAGTTTGGCATTGACCTCGTCTTTTTTAAAGGCATCAAGCCTGTTTCAAAGATTATCCCCGTAAATTACGGCGGTTCTTTTAACGTATGGGTCCATCAGCTAATAGCTTGGAAGAAGAGAAAGGTTGAATTTGCCAAGCAGTTCATTTACGGTAAACTTCACAATCAGTGGATCACTTTAAGATATTATGAAAGGAAGTACGGTATCTCTCTTTCCTCCGAAAACATTTATCAGCTTTCCAGGGACGTTTTAACTGAGAGCAGTATAGAAGGAGTAATGCAAAAGGAGGCTGAAGGTGCTAGATGGTATTGGAAAGGAATTAAGAATTTACTTCCCAAAGAACTGAAATTTAAAGGCAGGAGGAAAAGAGGAGAAGCCAAGGATCTGTTCAACGTCTCTTTGAACATAGGTTACAGTATGCTGAGCAGAGTAGTTTACTCAGCCATTATCTCCGCTGGACTAAACCCCTACTGGGGATTTCTTCACAAAATGAGGTCTGGTAGACCCTCTTTAGTCTTCGACCTAATGGAGGAATTCAGATCTCCATTTGTAGACAGAA
Organism: Acidianus manzaensis; assembly: GCF_002116695.1. Classification (NCBI taxonomy): domain Archaea; kingdom Thermoproteati; phylum Thermoproteota; class Thermoprotei; order Sulfolobales; family Sulfolobaceae; genus Acidianus; species Acidianus manzaensis. Next base: position 49,545 of record NZ_CP020477.1, on the reverse strand, counting down.
AACTTTTAGGAATAGCCAGAGAAGATCCTAAAAGCTTAGAGGACAAAAAGACTGTATATGGAATAAAATTTGAAGAAGAAGAAATATATACTCAAGCTAGAAAATTAGCTAACGCAGTGCTGACTGGAGAAGAATATAAACCATTTTTATCGAAGTGATCACCTTGTTTTACGTTATATTTTACGACATCACTGAAGATAATGTAAGAAACAAAATTTCAGACTACTTGAAGAAAAAAGGATTAACCAGAGTACAATACAGCGTATTCATAGGAGACCTAAATTCCTCCAGAGTAAAAGAAATAGAAGCAGGGTTAAGACTAATAAAAAGAAAAGAAAAAAGCAACGGAAGATTCAGCATACTAATCGTTCCAGTAACCGAAACACAGTTCAAACAGAGAATAGTGATAAGCAACGAAGTCGAAGAGAAAAACGAAGACATAATATGGTAAATTGAAAACAGACTGTGAAAGTCTGAAAACCTGGGTGTCTCTGATACAGATGCTTACAAGATAAGGTGAAGCGATTAATTGCAAATGTTCAAAATTCTTTGTTGAATTCTAAAATATGAAAGAGTTAATTAGTGTGTGTACTATTTGAATCTTTACGTTGGTTATACGATTATTCTGATAAGGAGAATAGCCTTAATTTCCAGATAATCCACAAACTAAGAGTAAAGTAATCTTGCACCCTCAGTAATTTATATGAATCAATTGGACGAAAAGATATTTATCGTAACCTTGTTCTATTTCTTTCAATTAGATTTTGATTAATATAGCCACCTTCTTTCTTCCTTTTTTAATTCTTCGATTTCTGACTTAGTTAATCTATTCAATGGAGAAAGTGAAGTGGACTTTATTGCAAATAATATTTCTGACTTAGTTAATCTATTCTAGTAAAGCCTTTGATGTTGGAAAATCAAAGGAACTAAGATCTCTGAGCTGTTAATTTGTTCTCAGAATTTTTCCCACATATAGTAAAGATTTTTCCTTTCAATTCTTTATTAGATTGATAACGAATAACAAGCATACTCATGATGAGACTTATTTCTTTCAATTCCATAGTGGATTATTCCTTTGTCTTACTTTTTGATTGTGAACCTTGATTATTTTCAGTCTCTTTCCATTCCATAGTGGATTAATCTCAATTTTAGAATGAAACTTTACCAGATACTCTCAAAAATATTTCCATTCCATAGTAGATTAATCAAGCTTATTGCTTTTATTTATTGAAATGTACCGCCTACTTTCCATTCCATAATGGATTAATCGTAAAGGTGGATATTATTCACGTCAAGAGTTCATTACCTTTCAATTCCATAGTGGATTAATCAGGAGACACAAAAACATTTATTCACGAGAAGATAATAAAATACAACTTTCAATTCCATAGTGGATTAATCATGATCAATATCTCTATAAAGGAAAAATTGAGCTCTTGATCTTTCAATTCCATAGTGGATTAATCACAGTACAGCAAATTAGAAAATGTATGGTTGACTGATCCCTTTCAATTCCATACTGGATTAATCAACCCTTTTTTCTCATTTATCCCGCCATGGCGAGAATCATCTTTCAATTCCATAATGGATTAATCTGGAAAATTATATAATAAACTTCAAAATGAAAAATTATCACTTTCAATTCCATAATGGATTAATCAAGGTAAAGTTGGTGCTAATGTGTTTTTTATGATACTAACTTTCAATTCCATAATGGATTAATCACAAAAATTTGATTATTCCAAACAAAATAAGTACATTGCATCTTTCAATTCCATAATGGATTAATCAGAATAGAATTACATGATTTAGTATTAAAAAATCTTGCTAACTTTCAATTCCATAATGGATTAATCAAATATCTAATCTTAGCAGGAAAAGAAATATTTGGAACCTTTCAATTCCATAATGGATTAATCAATCGTAGTTTCTTCTACCATTTGTTTATCTTTAACATTCTTTCAATTCCATAATGGATTAATCTCGCATAATGGTAAATTATGTCCGATCTAATAGATTTTTACTTTCAATTCCATAATGGATTAATCTTTTCTTTAACAAATTCATTGAAGTTATTAACTTTCAATTCCATAATGGATTAATCTGATCAAGACAGTTTTCATATATTTTTATAACACTTTTTAAAACTTTCAATTCCATAATGGATTAATCCCGAAAGGAGAACTGATATTACGCTATATAGATACAAACTTTCAATTCCATAATGGATTAATCAGTAATATTTCTCAACCTCACTCCATGCCTCATTTCTATCCTTTCAATTCCATAATGGATTAATCAGAAACATAGTATAGAAACTAAAGAAGCAATCTATGATATCTTTCAATTCCATAATGGATTAATCCTGATACATCAAAATTAACAGAAGAGATAGCTAAAGATGCTTTCAATTCCATAATGGATTAATCCAATAAATGATCTCGCAACTGCAATCGCACTTGAGGAAGACTTTCAATTCCATAATGGATTAATCAAAAAGTTAATCCGATATCTAAAGATTTACTTGATAAGATCTTTCAATTCCATAATGGATTAATCTTATAAATGATTATATAATGCCTGGAATATCGTCTGTAACTCTTTCAATTCCATAATGGATTAATCGAAATAAAAAATTGCAGAGTTTGGGCCGATTTGAGTGTTCTTTCAATTCCATAATGGATTAATCTAGATTTTTTCTTTTCCGTAATCTAAAGTGATGACTTTTCTTTCAATTCCATAATGGATTAATCATGACAGAGCAAAAAACTTGGGATAAGGGAATTGATTTCTTTCAATTCCATAATGGATTAATCTTGCAGAGTTTATGTTTGGTTTGGCCCCATTTGGAAGTTTCTTTCAATTCCATAATGGATTAATCCCTAGTAAATAGTAAATATCTCCGAAGGCGTCGCCGAAACTTTCAATTCCATAATGGATTAATCATGTCACAAAATGGGAGAGAGCATCGCTGCAATTATAACTTTCAATTCCATAATGGATTAATCCATCTTGTGGACTACATGGGGGAGTTTGGCTTCTTTCACACCTTTCAATTCCATAATGGATTAATCATCGTCATCGCTAAGTAACATATGTATATCACATGTAAACTTTCAATTCCATAATGGATTAATCAAACCTAAGACACAAGAAGAACCTAAACAAGAAGAAATAACTTTCAATTCCATAATGGATTAATCATTTTCATCAAAAGACCAAGAAAAACTGAATGTAAAACTCTTTCAATTCCATAATGGATTAATCATATCCACATAAAGGTTTGGAATGGGGCATTGATTATTCTTTCAATTCCATAATGGATTAATCCCGTTTCAAAATGTATTCGGAACCGTCCGTCTTTTAATCTTTCAATTCCATAATGGATTAATCATGAAAGAAATTTTATAAGTAGGTAGTAGCAAGCAAGTTCTTTCAATTCCATAATGGATTAATCTTTTCGCCTTCACAATGAGTAGACGGGATCTACTCAAGTACTTTCAATTCCATAATGGATTAATCAATAGAGAGTGGGGGAGAGTATGGGCTAATTTTTTCGGCATTGCTTTCAATTCCATAATGGATTAATCCTATCCCGCGAGTTAAAAAAAACATTTTTAATTTAACTATCTTTCAATTCCATAATGGATTAATCGAACCAATACGGATAATGATCATCTTTTGTAACAATAATTGCCTTTCAATTCCATAATGGATTAATCGTGAAAATTGTAAGTCTTGTGGAGTTTTAGGAAATTTACCTTTCAATTCCATAATGGATTAATCTTAAGGTATAATGTCTCACAACTATTCTCACAACTTTTCACTTTCAATTCCATAATGGATTAATCAATCCTTCAGTTTTAGACGCTGTTACTAACATTATCACACTTTCAATTCCATAATGGATTAATCCTTTTAGAAAATTTAGAAATTAAGAAAACTATTCAAATCTTTCAATTCCATAATGGATTAATCCTCCTCTCAATCCTCTCAACCTAAACCACAATTGCACTTTCAATTCCATAATGGATTAATCATACCATTCCCCCACTTCGGGGCTAATGGTTTGTAGTAACTTTCAATTCCATAATGGATTAATCTCTCGTCAATAATACTCTCTTTGATGTTGGGTAAGATAACTTTCAATTCCATAATGGATTAATCCTTGTGGGTGAATGAAATGAAAGGAAGGCAGAAATTAACTTTCAATTCCATAATGGATTAATCAGGTTGTATACGATATTTTGTACATGTAGTGGTTACCAACTTTCAATTCCATAATGGATTAATCATAATGCTATCAATCCCGCTTGATATAGAGACATGATAGCATCTTTCAATTCCATAATGGATTAATCATAGTTCAACAGATGCAACAGATGTTGAACGTAACGAACTTTCAATTCCATAATGGATTAATCGTTAGTGATATAGAAAATATTACTGGAGGGAAGATAGACTTTCAATTCCATAATGGATTAATCATGTAATACTGCAACAATATGGCGAACAACTAGAGAGGTATACTTTCAATTCCATAATGGATTAATCTACCTACAATACTTCCCGCCCGGAAAATTCACGCTTTTCGCTTTCAATTCCATAATGGATTAATCCGGGTCTCGTAGATCAGTATGCTGGAGCAATAGCGGTAATACTTTCAATTCCATAATGGATTAATCTGAAAAGATAATATGCCCTAATCGTCTCCTCGTTGTTTATCCTTTCAATTCCATAATGGATTAATCCCTTGAAATTAAGGAGCGGGTCAGAAGCTCTGACAACTTTCAATTCCATAATGGATTAATCTTCCAATGTTTCTGTCCATTCAACTGCCCTGGTGGTGTACTTTCAATTCCATAATGGATTAATCAGAAATTAGGAATTCCAGATAATCAAATTAAATCTATTCTCTTTCAATTCCATAATGGATTAATCTGGTTAAGAAAGAACGATTGTTATAGTCTTTATGATAACTTTCAATTCCATAATGGATTAATCTTTGAAGAAGGAACAGGAAAGAGTGAATACAATAACAATCTTTCAATTCCATAATGGATTAATCAGAACATTTATAATAATGCTTCGGCGTATGAGGAAATAGCTTTCAATTCCATAATGGATTAATCAAAAGTGACAACTAAAGAGGGCAGTTACTACATACTACTCTTTCAATTCCATAATGGATTAATCTGTTGGTTTTATATATCACCTATGTTAGTTTTCTCTTTCTTTGTTTATAAGTTTACGTGTTTTCCTTAGTTTTAGTTGCGACCGAATTCTCTAGTATTTACTTTTGCGTTTTTTGGTCGCATGGTCTTTTTCGCAAATTGAAAGTAGATTTTGGTTTTTAAATGTAAGTTTCCTCTCATGATTTCGTTTTGGTCGCATTGAGACTCGAACTTTCACATTTTTAATCTCTAAATGAAATTCGAAAATCACCTTTTCTAAGACAGTACTTTTTCTTCATAAATTCGTTAGATCCTCTTAAAAACTATATTATTCAAGATCATCTCTTCTGTTTTTTGTTTATTTTTAGGTTTTTCTGTATTTTTATTCTCTCTTATAAATAGGCGTTTTTACGTAGAAAAAGCTACGACGTAAATTTAAACGCTTTTTATCATTAAATGAAGGCTTGTCCTCTACAATTACTGTAATAACAAATTTCTTAAAAATGTTACAAAAATATTTTATCTAATAGTAGAAAATACAATTTCCGGGAATTTTTAATGGAACCTCTCTATATTTTCTGGGACTGTTGGGATGAGTCCTAAAAATTAGTATGTAATACGAGAAAAATAAAAACATAGTGAAATTATGTAGACAAAAAGTCAGTTCGCATAAAAATGATAATGTTAACTAATCAGAAATTATATGAATTGTTTCAGAAATATTTCAGTTCACGTAAATACTGAATTGATAGTGGATTCGCATTGATTAATCCAAGAGTAGCATAAAGAGTAAAATTCAATGGTATATTCATAGTGGATTCGCATTGATTAATCCAGTATAGTAATGTTAACAAATTGTAGAGTACACGATTGAGAATGGACAAATAAATTAATCCAGTATAGTATGTTAACGAAACTTGAGGAAGTAGAAGATAAAATGGACGATGATGAAAATTAATCCAGTATAGTATGTTAACACTAATATTAATTTAGGATTATTAAAGGTACATAGAGGATTATGTAAGCTAAAATTTTGCTCGTGTTATTTGTCGATTTTGATGACTTCAATCTAATACGCCTTATTTTCTTTGCTTATTGAAAAAGATTGTATATTCTAGTGTTTATACTGTTTGAATATTTTACGTTGATTCGAGGTAAGAGAATTATCAAAACTAATCGATATACATTACATAGTTTGATTACTTTACGTTGATTCAACTAAAGGTTCTAATTGAGATAAAACCTCAATTTCTAAGTTCTAAATATTAACAACTGTGTTTCGAATTTTCTGAAAATCTCGTTCTTCAATTATTTCATAGCATTATAAAGCGAAAGAAAGAGGGAAAGAGAACGTGGTTCTTCATTTATTGATGTAAATATCTCACTAATTGCGAAAGAAAGAGGGAAAGAGAACCACATTCTTGATTTTTCAATTATTTCATAATATTACAGAATACTATGGAGGCGATCTTAATTCTGCAATACATCACAAACTCCCACTACAACCTCACCGATCCCGTATCAAGAGGCGATCTTAAGTCTGCAATAGATCTATGCTCTTGATTTTTCAATTATTTCATATTATTACAGAAAAAGAGAGATAAACGACCCAACCAAGATTAGGTTTTTTCAACTATTTGATATCATTGCTATAACGTTTATTTGTGAAGGATAATTCTGCGTTGAGCATGAAGTTATGTTTATTGATCTTTTCGAAGATATTGATGTCGAATGGGTAAATCTTAATTATACACGACTTAATGTTTATTTTGTCCCTAAAAGGCTTAAATCATACTTGGCATCATGTATAATAATATGACGTAATGTTTATTTTGTCCTTTTTTATTTCTCTTTTATTATATGATTTCTGGTGTTGTGGTTAAGCATTTTTTATACTGTCCTGCTATTGTTAGAATTACTGAGCTTGGTTTTGAGGAGAGGGTTACTGATAGTATGATGGAGGGGGAGGAGGTTGATAAGGAGACTGTTGGTAATTTTTTGTTTGGTGTTTTGAAGGCTAAGGAGCTTATTAGGAAACCTGTGTATAAATATAAGGATTTAGTTGGTTCCCCTGATTTTGTTTTGGGTTTTTCCTACTATTATTCTCCTTTGGATGTAAAGTATACTAATCAAGTTCATATGGATCATAAGGCTCAGGTCTTATTTTATGCATTTATTATGGAAAAATTGGGTTTTAATGTTAAGCAGGCTATTCTTTATTATATTCCTGTAAAGAAATTGGTGAAAATAAATTACACTAATTATGAGAGGGAATATGTTGAGAGAATATTGAGGAATATTGTTAAAGCTAAGAAGGGTTTTCTTAAAGTAAGACAGCCTGTTAGGAAGTGTGCTAACTGTGGGTATTTTCAGTTTTGTAAGCCTAAGAGGGTCGGAAATTTCTATGAAAGAGAATTTTAATGAATTGCTGTAGAGATTACTATACTCTACCCTATCCTTACTCTAGTATCATGCAATTTGCAAATTGTGGTAGAAACTACTGTCGAAGATTAGAATACTCTGTCGATGTTTACAATTTCATCAAATTCTTCTAAATCTTTTATTTGTCGAAGATTAGAATACTCTGTCGATCTATTTCTTTGCCTAAATGTTCGTCCGCAAAAGCTCTGTCGAAGGTTAGAATACTCTGTCCATGGAGTGTGGGATATCTGAAAATTGAGGCAATTCTATTAGTTTGTGTATCATTTGAAAACTTAACGCTTATTTTACGACTGTCTTATTGAGAGAAGAACCTCAATTTTCAGATAATCCACAAACTACAATTCTATAAATCAGAATTCGTAGAATAAGCGTTAAGTAATCCTGACTCTAATTAAATAATCCAGTATGGAATTGAAATGAAGGCTTCATCATGCGTTAAGTAATCCTTGGCTCTGAGGGTTCTCTTTCTTCCCAGACCTTGGGGGGGTAGTAGAATAAGCGTTAAGTAATCGAATGGTACACAATAAATTCCTTCAGAGTATTTATTTGGATATTTATTACGAGTATCTAGTTTATGGATTATCTGAAAATTAAGGCCATTCTCCTTATCAGAATAGTTAGTAGAACTAACGTAAAGATTTAAATGGTACACACACTAAGGAAGTTAGACTGAAATGAAAAATAAAGAATATTAAAGTGGTTTAACTATATATTACGTGTTCTTTACAATTTCGGACGTAATGCTACTCTCCAAAAGAATAAAATCTACTCCTAGGCTTATTTCTGAAGAACTTAGGGGATGGAACTGGAACGAACCTCCAATTTATCCATCATCTAACACTCTACTTAACGTATCAGACTTAACAAATGGTTTTTGTCAAACTCAAAGGTACGTATACCTAAAGTATAAAGGAAATAAGGTAGAAGTCAAGCCTGGATTAGGAAGCGTTATTCATCAAACCTACGCTGAGGCTATACAAACCCTGAAAAAGTTAATTTACGAGAACGAAAACATAGACGGAAACAGAATAAAAACATTAATGTCAGATATTTTCTACGATTTCTCAAAAAATATGACTTACGTTGAGACTTCAAAAATACTATGGGACTACATCACCGACATTTACGCAGCTGAAGTGAACAAAGTAAGAGGAAAACTCTACCTTACAAGGGACTCAATGGTATCTTTGGTAATACCCTTTTACGTGGAATTCCCAATAGACGGTTCAGCCATAGGGTTACAGCAGGCAATAAGAGCAGACGCCTTCATACCTTCTATACAATTAATAGCAGAAATGAAGACTGGAAAATTTAGACATGCTCACGAGTTAGCTTTAGCAGGATATTCCTTAGCTTACGAAAGTCAATACGAAATTCCAATGGACTTCGGATACCTATGCTACGTAAACGTAGATGACGGAAAAGTAATGAATAACTGCAGGCTGATCCCGATCAACGACTCGCTAAGAACAGAGTTTCTCGAAGAAAGAGACAAAGCACTAGAAAGCATAGACAAAAACGTAGATCCAGGTTTACCTAAAAAATGCGACAATGAATGTCCATTCCTCAGTCTATGTAAAAGTAGCTAAAAATTAAATATAGAAATGTAACCCAGCGTAATGTAGCAGAAAATCGATGTAATCCTTTTATTGTATCATTTTAGAAAATGATTACGCAATCTATCCATAAGGTACAGTTTATGTAATCCTTTTATTGTATCATTTGAATACTTTGCGATTATTTTGCGATTGTCTGATTAGGAAAATAAACTTAATTCTTAGATAATCCACAAACCAGAACTAACGTAAACTATTCAAATACACACGAGAAGAAAAACTCTCTGAACCTCTAATCTGTAAACTTAATGAGAAAACCTCGATTACCTCAGTTATACCTTCTTATCCTAAAAGAACAATATTGTTTTAGAGTTTTTAGATATTAAACTACAGAAATAATTTGTACAATCCTCCTTTCCTTTAACCGACATAGCCAATCTCTTTAACTCATTAAACTTTTCGTTCATTTCTATGTAATCCTTCTGGTCAATTATTGTAGAAACCAGATGAGCTCCAGCCTCTCTAGCAGCTAGCACTGCAGCACTCGATATAGCCTTCCTACCTCCAGTGAAATCCAAATAATCCCCAGCCTTCAGCATATTCCTCACATTATCCCTAACGTATATGAAATCCTGAGGAGAAGAAACGTCATTAAAAGGTAAAACAAATTCTTTTAATTCTCCAAAATTAATACAACAAAGAAAAATAGCCTTTAAAAACGCATAAGAATACTCAGTGTCCTTAGTCCTAACAATAATTATCTCATCAAAACTAACCCTTTTTGGCTCATACTTAGAAACATAATTACCAGTAGACAAATTAATCACAGTCTCAGCAATACCTCCAGGCGTCATTCCTAGAGTACAAACTAACTTCATGCCCATCTGCCTTGCAAAGCACAGTCTACGTGTTCATCTATTTTTATTTGAATTATACATGGTATTAAAGATTTTCCAGTTCTATTCTAGTTTGTGTATCATTTGTAATTGATCATCACGAAGATAATGTGAAATATTTGGTTCTATTCTAGTTTGTGTATCATTTGAAAACTTAACGCTTATTTTACGACTGTCTTATTGAGAGAAGAACCTCAATTTTCAGATAATCCACAAACTAGTTCTATTCAATCCTTACATGAATATCTCTTTCTTCCTAGTAGTTGGATCTATAGCTACAAGAATAGGAGATCATTATATGAATATCTCTTTCTTCCTTCTCCCTTCCTTATCTCTTCTTTCATTCAATCCTTACATGAATATTATCTGGAATGTCTCCTCTCAATCTAGCTATTATTGCTCAGTTCTATTCAATCCTTACACGAGAAACAACTACTCATTACGTATAGATAGGTTCCATTAAAAATTCCTCGAAATTATATTTTTTACTATTAGATAAAATATTTTTGTAACATTTTTAAGAAATTTGTTATTACACTAATTGTCTAGGGCAAGCTTTCATTTAACGATAAAAAGTGTTTAAATTTACGACGTAGTCTTTTCTACGTAGAAACGCCTATTTATAAGAGAGATTAAAAACACAGAAAAACCTAAAAATAAACAAAAAACAGAAAAGATGACGATTAGCAATAAAGTTTTTAAGAGAATCTAACGAATTTATGAAGAAAAAGTACTGTCTTAGAAAAGGTGATTTTCGAATTTCATTTAGAGATTAAAAGCGTAAGAGTTCGAGTCTCAATGCGACCGAAACGAAATCATCAGAGAAAACTTACATTTAAAAACCAATTTTTTCTTTCAATTCATGAAAAAGACCATGCGACCAAAAAACGTCAAAGTAAATACTAGAGAAGTCGGTCGCAACTAAAACTAAGGAAAACACGTAAACTTATAAACAAAGAAAGAAAAAACTAAGATAGGTGATATATAAAACCAACAGATTAATCCATTATGGAATTGAAAGACAGAATCTGGGAACGGAGATGTTGCAATACAACAAGCAGATTAATCCATTATGGAATTGAAAGTACCATCTTCCAGATGTCCTACCAATATATCATGACGCTGATTAATCCATTATGGAATTGAAAGAACGTAATATGTGCCTCTAATAATTTTTCTAATTCCTCGATTAATCCATTATGGAATTGAAAGGAAGATGAGTTTTGGGATTTAGTAGACTGCTTAAAGCAAGATTAATCCATTATGGAATTGAAAGACAAAATTCTTAATCTTTTGAGCTATTTCTTTTGCAGTTATGATTAATCCATTATGGAATTGAAAGTTAACAATTTCTTTCAAGATAGTGATTTTTTCAGGTCCCTCGATTAATCCATTATGGAATTGAAAGGTAAATCAGGAAGAGAATGCCTCCGGAGATTTTGATGTCGATTAATCCATTATGGAATTGAAAGTACATATCATGGATGGAAATAATATGTCCACACTTCAAATGATTAATCCATTATGGAATTGAAAGTATATATATATATTGGTGGAAAAAATGATAGGTCCAATCATAATTGGATTAATCCATTATGGAATTGAAAGTCATTTGTCCTTTCAATAATAGTGAAGATATTTCATGGTGATTAATCCATTATGGAATTGAAAGTACTGGTTGGATTGACGGATCTGCTACGATAAGAAATACCTGATTAATCCATTATGGAATTGAAAGTGTCTCTACTTCACAAGCTAACCAGCCGAATATATTAGAGATTAATCCATTATGGAATTGAAAGCGATATTGTACGTACCCCTATTCTTTGCCACAACTAACACCGTGATTAATCCATTATGGAATTGAAAGTCTTCTCTATTTCTCTTTCAGCTTTGTTTCCTCTTTCTTGATTAATCCATTATGGAATTGAAAGGCTTGGCTGTTATTAACTTGAAAAGCTCTTTGTTTATTTGATTAATCCATTATGGAATTGAAAGTTAGAAGGTTTACAACATCTAGCATTATGCTTATTGCTTTGATTAATCCATTATGGAATTGAAAGCATCATGAACTAATTTTTGCATTACGACAATTGGTTATAGATTAATCCATTATGGAATTGAAAGATACAACAATTTTCAATACAACAAATAAAAGATGCAGTGATTAATCCATTATGGAATTGAAAGGCCCTCTACCAGTACTTCGGTACTGGCACGGTGGAGTTATGATTAATCCATTATGGAATTGAAAGCTTTCTATCTCTTCTATCATTCCTTCCAATTCTTCTTGTGATTAATCCATTATGGAATTGAAAGTTTATTTGTTGTATCGAAAATAATTGTTGTATAGGATTAATCCATTATGGAATTGAAAGTATGAATATATCTTCTCATTCTGTAACTTAATTGAATATCCATCATGATTAATCCATTATGGAATTGAAAGATAAAATTAGAGAAATAAAATTTTAATCATAACTACAATTTGATTAATCCATTATGGAATTGAAAGCTATGTCCTTAGTGTGCTTGGTCATATAATCACTGATAATGATTAATCCATTATGGAATTGAAAGAAATCAATAGTGATACTTCTCCTGAGGTTCTCCTCAGCATGATTAATCCATTATGGAATTGAAAGGAAGTAATACCACATATCACATTTGTCTGTCATTTATTTCGATTAATCCATTATGGAATTGAAAGTTCTCTTCCTTGATGGGATGAAAAAAATGTTTAAAACTAGATTAATCCATTATGGAATTGAAAGACACACGGGAGGCCGTACCTCATCAAATGGTCCTGGTTTGATTAATCCATTATGGAATTGAAAGAACTAACGTTACCAAATTCACTTCCGTCAATCAGCAAGTAGGATTAATCCATTATGGAATTGAAAGCCAATTGATTCCGCCATTCGACGAATTTACATCATGGCAATGATTAATCCATTATGGAATTGAAAGTCGTAAGTTTTCCATATCCATGGACCTAACGAGATGTTAGGATTAATCCATTATGGAATTGAAAGTCAAATCTTACAATTTCGCAATTTTGTGTCGTCACAACGAGATTAATCCATTATGGAATTGAAAGTGTACTTAAAGACAACGAAAGACTGAAAACCATAATCTTGATTAATCCATTATGGAATTGAAAGACCTCCAGGCTAACTTATACTAGGGGGTATTTAAGTTTTGATTAATCCATTATGGAATTGAAAGTTATTATCTTCAACCTCTGCGATACCTCATGCGATAGCTGATTAATCCATTATGGAATTGAAAGTCCACAGTGTACCTATCGTTTCTAATAATCACAATTAATTTGATTAATCCATTATGGAATTGAAAGAATATTTTTCCACGTCGTTATTAATGCTGATACCATGATTAATCCATTATGGAATTGAAAGGAAATTCACTAACCCCAAGTTTACTATAAACTCTTGTAATGATTAATCCATTATGGAATTGAAAGGGCTCTACTTCAGAGTAAGTAGCTTTCTGCTTTGGAATGATTAATCCATTATGGAATTGAAAGTCACTGATTGCGTTGGCATACAGGCAGGAATTCGGACTGGATTAATCCATTATGGAATTGAAAGGACAATTTACGGTCTGAAGATTCACGTAAAACAATCCCACGATTAATCCATTATGGAATTGAAAGTATGGGTCAGGTAAGTAAGGTAATTGTTGCCCGATTTCTTGATTAATCCATTATGGAATTGAAAGATAACTACGAAGTATTTACTCCAGCAATCTTGGACAGGATTAATCCATTATGGAATTGAAAGATCTCTCAGCCAATCCTTACGAGTAGCGTAGTCGAATCGTGATTAATCCATTATGGAATTGAAAGTATTGATTTAAAACCTAACTGATTAAGATATTGTAAAGCTGATTAATCCATTATGGAATTGAAAGAGGATTATAGCCAAATTTTGAAACAAAATGAACATTTTGTGATTAATCCATTATGGAATTGAAAGGTAATAAATTGAGTTACGGTCTGATCATTCTCTTCAACAAGATTAATCCATTATGGAATTGAAAGCACTTTTGTTTTAGTTTTTGAATGTTGATACACAAGTTTTGATTAATCCATTATGGAATTGAAAGTCGTTTACTATCTCTTTAATTGCGGATTTTATGCTTTGTTGATTAATCCATTATGGAATTGAAAGATTTTTTGCATATTATCATACAAAACTATAAGAACGCCTGATTAATCCATTATGGAATTGAAAGAGATCAACTTTCTCAGCCCAATTATGATCAGGGTCTTTCGATTAATCCATTATGGAATTGAAAGTATGTGGATAGATTATTTTTACCAAAATTTATACTTTGATTAATCCATTATGGAATTGAAAGTATACTTCTCTTTAAGATCGTTAGCTGTCATTTACTTGCCGATTAATCCATTATGGAATTGAAAGTTTGTCATTTTACCTACCATAACTAACCCCGAAAAAATTACGATTAATCCATTATGGAATTGAAAGATACAAAAAACGCTAACTTTGAACGATATCATACAAATAATAAGGATTAATCCATTATGGAATTGAAAGTGAAGGGGGAGGAGACCTAACAGCTCCTCCATGCCCTTCAGATTAATCCATTATGGAATTGAAAGCTGATCCTCCTTTTTCTTCCCTCTCTTCTTCCTTCTCTGATTAATCCATTATAGAATTGAAAGATACTACGCCGATTACATAGAGCAAAACTCAAACATTTTGATTAATCCATTATGGAATTGAAAGGGGAAGATACAGAAAATTTACTAAAAATCTGGCTAGAATTTGATTAATCCATTATGGAATTGAAAGACTAAATCAGAAGAATTCAATAGACTAGTCAGACCGTTTGATTAATCCATTATGGAATTGAAAGTTGTATTAATGACATTTTTAGCGTTTACGAATAATATGATTAATCCATTATGGAATTGAAAGGCATAATCTTAGTATTAATTGGGTGGTGGTATGATCATGATTAATCCATTATGGAATTGAAAGCTATATACTCGCCCCACTCTTTATCAGTTGAACATATTTCTGATTAATCCATTATGGAATTGAAAGCTCTATGGAATTGAAAGATTCGCTTCGTATATCTCTGTGATTAATCCATTATGGAATTGAAAGGCAAAAAATTCGGTCTGATTAGAATAATTCAAATCTTTGATTAATCCATTATGGAATTGAAAGTTGAGATAATAATATCTGATATAAGTTTACTGGTAAACTAGGATTAATCCATTATGGAATTGAAAGGGATGAAAGGACTGGTATTGTTGCAGCATTAGGTATGATTAATCCATTATGGAATTGAAAGTAAATTATCTATTATCATTTTTCTAGACCATGGTGATACTGATTAATCCATTATGGAATTGAAAGCCTAACTATACTGTAAGATTCGAAGAAGACTACAAATGGATTAATCCATTATGGAATTGAAAGTCTTTTTGCTTAACTTTCTGCAGCTTTCTGCAATAAGGATTAATCCATTATGGAATTGAAAGACCTCTAATAATGTGTACTCAGAAGTGATATTTAAAGTTTGATTAATCCATTATGGAATTGAAAGATTGTATATTAATTGCTTCTTAATGCTTCGGAAAAACTGATTAATCCATTATGGAATTGAAAGCTTAATCGCTGTAATGTCTTTTGCCTCTGTGCCTCTACCGATTAATCCATTATGGAATTGAAAGATTTGATTGGTCTTCTTTCTTCTTTTTCGGCATTTAAGTGATTAATCCATTATGGAATTGAAAGATTTCTATCAAACCCAATCGTCCAAAATCCAATTGGTGAGATTAATCCATTATGGAATTGAAAGTACACTATCTATCTCTCCACGCCGATAATGATAATTTCCGATTAATCCATTATGGAATTGAAAGTTATTTGGGATATAGTTATATCCTTCTTGTTTTCTTGATTAATCCATTATGGAATTGAAAGTTTAGATTTGTGTATGATATTACATTGATTTGATATTTACCGATTAATCCATTATGGAATTGAAAGAACTAATTGAATATAAACTTGACCAGAAGCATATATTTCGATTAATCCATTATGGAATTGAAAGTTTGAAAAAGAGGAACTAGAGCCAGGCTGATTTTGGATTTGATTAATCCATTATGGAATTGAAAGCAGTTTATTGAGCCGACTGTCAGATTCCACGTAATGTTAGGATTAATCCATTATGGAATTGAAAGTTAGATAGAACGCCAATTCCATTTAATTCTATTTCTTCTTCCTGATTAATCCATTATGGAATTGAAAGGTTTCTGGTAAGCCAATGCCAGTATTTACATGCACTAATGATTAATCCATTATGGAATTGAAAGCACGCAATCAGGATCTGGAGGAACATCTTCTGGTTCATCTAATCCGTTTGATTAATCCATTATGGAATTGAAAGGGTGTAATAGGTAACTTTCTTTCAAATGCATGGGGCAAGATTAATCCATTATGGAATTGAAATATTTTTATCTTTCCATCTTCAGTAAATGCTTTTTTACCATGATTAATCCATTATGGAATTGAAAGACTTCTTTCATGTCAATGAGCTCTCTTACTTCATCAAGATCGATTAATCCATTATGGAATTGAAAGACCATCACCTAACCAAGCATGGTTCGTTGGAGGGCTTGGGATTAATCCACTATGGAATTGAAAGATAAAACTCATTTCATATAATGAGCTATCTATCATAGTTATAATTAATCCATTATGGAATTGAAAGCTGAGTACTTGACGTCTGTAAGAATCTAAGTTATCAAATGATTAATCCACTATGGAATTGAAAGGTGATCAGGTAAAATCTGTTAAACAAGACTTCATATTCTTGATTAATCCACTATGGAATTGAAAGTTTTCCCTCATCAACCTATGTGTATTTGCATATTTACGTGAAACGTTTTTGTGTATAATAATTTCTTAATGTCTTTAATTTTTAGTATTATATACTAGTTCTATAGCTTATTCCAATGATAAAAGATATGTCAATTTCTAGATGCTCGTGAACTGTTACTTATTGTACGGGACTGTTGGAATACAGTCATGAAAATTAGTGTATAATACGAGAAAAATAAAAGCATAAAGAAATTATATTCACGAAAAGTTAGTTGTAAATATGCCAATACTATCTAGTATTAATTTAGAGTTTACTGCAAGATTCATAGAGGATTAATATAAGCTACAATTTAGTGTATTATTTGTAGATTTTGATGACTGCAATCCAACAGTCCCTATTGTACGATTTCTTTTTATTATTAGGTTTGATTAAATGAGGAAATTGATGAAAAGGTTCTGCCTCTATTTTTCTTTGTGGTATAAGGTTTCGATTTTTGTGTTTTGTTCAGTAATTTTCACTTTTTTATGAATACAGAGTATCAGTTATTACTTTCCATTATCTTATCATACTTTTTTGAATGAATATAGGGTTGTTTTGGTTTCATGGATCATGACATAATCTCGTGTTCCTATATCATTTATCTTAGATAACATGTCGTGCCATTATTATTTACCTTAAATTCTGATTTGTAATGGAAATGTGAATTGAATGATAAAGAATATAATCTAGTTTTTAATATTAATAGTGAGGTTAAATGTCTACTGAATCTTTGGAAAGTATTATAAACAAAAAGTTTAAAAGTATTGTAAAAGTTTTTCGTTTCTATATTGTTCTCAGAAGGTTTGGCTACATAGATCCTTTAGTCTACTCATTGGATGTAAATTTTCTTAAAGATTTAATTGCACAGGCGTTAAGGGAGTACCACTCTTATGTTTCATCTGCTCCGCAGAGGAAGATGAGTGTATTTAATATAAAGTCTAAGAAGGAAGAGGTAGTAGAGCTACCATGCCTTTTAGAGGCTAAGCCTGGCGATATTCCTGAAGCGTACGTAAATATATATAGGGATATGGTACATAAAATTGCTGATAATAATAACTACTGTGTAACTCCAGTGATGTGGGACAGGGAGGGAAGATCTTATTTGGCTATGCCTACTGATATTAAGATAAAGGAGTTTTTAGAAAACTTAAATAATATTGAATACGCAAGAATATTAGCAGCTTTGGCAATGGGTGCTTGAAAATGTGGTTGTCCTTTAGTGTAAGGTATTTAGTTAATGTAGAAGATTTAAATAATGTAGAGTCCGCTGGTAACTACGTTAGACATAGAAGAGCTCCTATAGTAACGAAAAGCGATACGGGATACATACTAACGTACGCTCCTGCCATTAGTGGAGAAATGATAGCTCATGGATATCAATCTAATTTGGTTCTTACTTCTAAGCAAATGAACTTGCCTGTGGATAGTTTAGCGGAGATGGGGATTTTTGTAAAGAGGGGTGCCAAGGACGATGTACATAATACTAAATGTAAGGAGGTAAAAGAAGAACATGACTATGAAAAGTGTGTGATTGGGGAGGATGTGATTGAAGATGTCGCTGGATTTATGAATCCCGATAAGTTGGTTAAGAGGGTGTCAAACATAGCTTTCAGCTACATGATTCCTGCTTTGGACGCTGTAAAGAGTTCTGCTGTTAATCCAGAATTTCACGTTAGATATGCTACAAATGAGTTAATGAAGGCAAATGAAAATGCTCAATCAATATATAATGTAGAAGTTGCTAGCTCGCCTTATATTCTTACGGGATATTTAAACGTTGACGGAATAGGGTGTACGCAGTCTACTCCGTTGGAGTGTGTTGAAAAGAGGAATGAGAGGATTTCTGCTTCATTGGAAGCTTTAACTCTAACATTATCTCAGATGTTGTTCGGAGCTAAGCAGACTAGGTTTAAGCCTATTGTTGATATAGAGGCTCTGTTTATTAGTTTAACTGAAAAGCCGTTCAATTTACCTCCAGTTTCAATGAGTAATAACAGCATGGATAGTTACATAGATTTCGTTTCTTCGACTTTGGAATCTTTCAAGAAAGCTCTTGATCTCAAAAATACTAATAAGATATACTATTATGTAAAGGAAGGGTTAACTACTAAGAATAACGATATAAATAATCCAGTTGAAGTGTTTAATAGGGTTAAAAATGATTTATTTCCAAAGAAATAGACGATGAGATCCTATGTTAATAATTTTTTCAAAGAAGTGATAAAATGAAGGGTATCGTAGTAACGGGATCATATCATTGGGGTTTTTCTATAAGGATACCTAAAACTTCTGCTGGAGGAGCTTCGTATCCAGTTCCTCCGATTTCTACTCTGTTAGGGGCTTTAAGTAGGGGTTACTGCGATCATGCTGTTAGTTCAAAAAGGTCATGTACGGAGGAGTTCATAAATAATGTAGCAAGGAAGGATTTATTTTGGATAACTTTAGGCTTGGATGAACCTCTTTTAATGCCTTATTCTGACATGATGAGGGAGTCAAGAATTCCTTATAAGCAGAGTAAATACAAGAAATTAAATGAAATTGGGCAATGGTTTGGAGTTTCGTCTTTTGGAAAAGTTTATGGACCATGTTCTAGATTTGAAATTTTTCTAGTAGTTAAAGATAACGCTGAATTGTGGACTAAACTAGCTTGGCAGATTCCGAGTATGGGTTCGAAGGAATCAATAGTGTCAGTGTATTCGGTGATTGTTGATGACTTAAAAGAAGTTAATGAGGATAAGTTTGAGACGAACGCTTATTTTCCTTCTAAATGCCTTACCTCCAGGTTAGAAGGATTAGAAGAATTGAGTATGCCTGTTGAGAATAATTACGAGTTAAGTTCGAAAAGTGTTGAAGCAAAGAGATTCATTCACGCTTTAGTACCTAGGAATTTAGGATATGGTGGTTACGTGAAGATTAATAAAAATAATATAAACCAAGAATGTGTTATATATAAAATAAAGGATTATTATATAATTATGGATCGTGATGGAATTTGGAGTTCGAAATTGAGTTAAACTTACCTCAAAAAGGGCTACTGTTAAGGGATTTAGTGGTTAGTTCTCTGCTATATTTAGGACAAGACGGGAAAATTAGTATAGAAGGTGATAAAATAAAAATAAAAGTGAATAGCGAAGGCGTTATGCTTGACAGGATTAACGAATTAAAGAACTATTTAACGAAGGATAACTTGATCATGAATTCTTTAAAAAGTTTTTCTAAAAACTATAAAAATGCATATAAGCTACTTACTGAAGACATAAAGTCTGAAGATTTTGCGAAGACGATACTAGAGGATCTTAAAAAAAGTGATGAAGAGGATTATTCATATCCTTCGTTAATTCCCGAATTCTTAGAATCGGGGAGATGGTACGGTGGTTGGAAGGGTTCTTCAGGTAAAACTAAGCTAGATATTTCTAAAAGTTTTTCGTTTTTAGGTACTGTATCTTTTTCGTTATTCAGATTAGGTCAGTACATAGAAAAAGGAAACAAAAAAGTCCTTATGCTGTGTCCAGTTGATTCCACAGTGCAATTGATGGAAGTAACTGGGCCTAAAATATTATATGGAGATAATTTAAGAATTAACGAAATAAAAGACAGTGCTTTGGCTAAATTATCTCATAATGCAAGGTTATTTTTAGCGTCATTAAAGATAAACGAAGGTTATTATCAAAAATTAACAGTAGTTCACGTAGATTCTCACAGAGCTGAAATACTGGAAGATAATAATTACTCTTCAATATCAAGCTTGATACAGCTGTCCTCTGCTTTAAATAAAAAAGACGAATTTATAAAAATGTTATCTCCTTCATCAATCTCCAAATTAAAGGACAGTAACTGTGATTATAACTGTGCAGAGAGTAAAGCAGTGAATACATTTTTAGAAGTTAGCAATTTAATTTTGGAAGGCTTGAAGGGAAGTATAAGCCCAGACGAATTCTACAATTTAGTTAGCAGAGACTCATTTATTAAAGATCCATCTTTAGCAAAAATTCTAAATCCTTATAGGGTTAGAGAACTAAAACGTGGATTAGAAACTGTATTAACGGTTAAAAATCAATTGACTTATTAATTTTTTTTTAAAAAAAACCCTAGTAATCCATAACGCAGTTTATGATTTGTTGATTTTGCTTATTAATTTTTTAAAAAACCTCGTTTTTAAATCATCTGAAAATGGTTTTATCGCAGTAGTTTATAGATTATCTGAAAACTGAGGCAATTCTCTAAATCAGAACATTTGTAAGATAAGTTTTTGAGCATATTAAGACTATCCTACGGTTTTTCCAAAACGAGATTAGTGTGTGTATCATTTGAAAACTAGACGAAAATTCCATGAGCTATCCTAATAAAGAGAATAACCTTAATTTTCAGAAAATCCACAAACTAAAACGAGATAGTATGAAAAATAGTTAGATTATTATAAAGGTGAAACTTATATATCTCAAAGTAGAACTGGTGATCTAACCCAGTTCGTTAGATTATTATATAAGGTAAAACAAACAACGTTATCCTCCTATGATTTTCACAGAAGGTATGATAGAAGTAGCCCGTTTAGTATGTGTACCATTTGAATACTTAATGCTATATATAACGTCTAACTTAAAATTAAAACCTTTAATTTAGTTTTTCATATATGTCTGACATGGATGAGTATTTGCCTGATTTAACCACGCAGAGGGCTAGAAAAGGTATTGAAAAAGTTCTAGAGCTACTTAACTGTAGAGAAACTGGAACAGAAATTAACGGAAGAAAATTAGCAGAATGCAATGACGTTAACTTTATCCTATCCTTACCTACAGGTTACGGAAAAACTACTTTATCCCTAATTTTAGCTAAATATTTATCCACTCACACTACTTCTAATTTCTCTAGAATAATTCACGTAGTCCCTACCAGAGCATTAGTAAAAAGTATAACAGATGACGCCAAAAAATATGGACTGGATTTCAGAGTTCAGTATTCTTTCTCTCCTTCAGAATTAAAGTCTCCTTTTTTCCTTTCAAACTTTGTAATTACCACCTACGATTCATTTTTCCTCAATTTATATAAAGGAAACATAGGTGAACCTTTCACAGATCACGGCCACTACGATTTACCTAGATTCTCCATTTTAACGTCAATAGTTAACTTCGATGAATATCATTTAATGACCGATAAAGGATATTCTTCATTGATAGCCTCAGCAGAACAGCTAGCTAAAATGGGAGTCAACGTTATATTTTCTTCAGCAACTCCTTCAATCCCCTTGGAAGAAGCAATTTCCAGAGAATTTGCAGAAAACAACAGACGCATAATATCAATAGCAATAGTAAATAATTACGGCGAAGCAATAAAAGGTAAAGATTGCAAAGAGGAAGGAGAAAAAGGGCATTACACGTGCAAACCTAAAGGGTCTTCCTCAGAGTACGAACTTATCGAAATCGTGGACGATTTCAAAGTACCTAACATAGACTACGAAATAATTAATAATGAAGATGAAATATATTCTAAAGCAGAAGAAATAGCTAAAAAAGAAGTAGACAAAAAACCTAAACTACTAATTGTCCTAAATACAGTAGATAAGGCAATAGAAGTATACAGTAAATTGAAGAATAAAATGGAAGGGCTTTGCTTAGTCCATTCCAGATTCAGAGTTGAAGATAAGGACAAAGACTTCTCAAACTGCGAAGTCATAGTTTCAACCCAGGTTATAGAAGTTGGAGTAAACATAAGCGCACTCAGCATGATAACAGAATTAGCTCCATTACCTTCAATTGTACAAAGAGTAGGTAGAGTACTAAGAAAAAATGAGGAAAGTGAAGGAAAAATATATATTTGGAATAGCGGAAATCCAGGTCCTTATGATAAAGAATTAGTGAACTCAACATTAGAAATATTAAATAAAGAAAAACTATGTTTAAGACACCCATTCGGATGCTATCAAAAACCAGGCTATGCAAATAAGATAAACATCAGTTATAAGTTAGATTCTACGATGATTACAAAGCTCAAACAATTATCAGAAAATATATTTTTAGCAAAGAAAGATCTGCAAAACATGATGAAAGATTATCTATCATTGACAGGAAACCTCTTCCTAAACGTGGCTTTTACTAAGCCATATGACGAAAAAGAACTGATACCAGTGAGCGTTAACTATTTATACAATAATAGGGAAAAATTACTTTATTTTGATAATAACAATAAATGCGTAACAGTGTACTTAGAAACCTACGATTCAGGCATAATAGAGAAATGTTCTTCTACAGTTTACCGCTGGTTCGGTAAAGATGTTGATAGTTTTCTAGAAAATTTAGCTGAACAGTATAAAGATGTGATATGGGAAGACAATAAAAAGATGGTTTTCATAGCGTTCAAAGTAAATCCAAAATACTATGATAAAGAATTAGGACTACATATATCATAGTAAAATTACAATTCATAGTGGATCACAGGAAAATTGAGGTGTTAAGTTCACTAATTCTATATCAATTTTTTCCTTCTCTGATAGATAGAGGATTATCCTAACTTCGTTGCCTGCTGATTTACCAACATCGAAAACTTCTCTGATAGATAGTGGATTATCTGAAAATTAAGGTTATTCGCTAGAGGCAGTAATTACATTCAACGGATAATCATACACCTTGATTATCTGAAAATTAAGGTTATTCTATTTATTAGCCATTTATAGAATTATAGTTTAGTTTTCAAATGATACACACTACTTCTGTGAATTAATTACAAAATCTATAGGGGATAATATGAAAATTGAGGCAATTCTCCGAGTTAGAGTGTAGCTGAAGGGGATGAGAGCTAAGCTCTTCTTCGCAATTCTGAAGGTTAGACTGTAGTTAAAACGTTAAGTAACTACAAACACGTTTCAAATAAAATATGAAATTGTGACAGAATCTTATCGAAATCTTCCTCTTAAACAGAAAATGGACACTCCGTCAATGTACATTCCTTTAATCAGTTAGATTTTCCTTCTAGACTGAAAATAACACTCTTATTACGCACGTTCAGTCTATGAAACTGGTGGTACACCAGTAACTGGTTATCCCGCCAGTTAAACTATGATAGTTTTTTAAATAGTTTGTGGAGTGTTCGGAAACAGAGATTTTTCTCTAAATCAAGACCATTCTTAGAACCAGCGTAAAGTATTCGGCTTCTACATAAACTAGTTTTTAAGTATTCTTTCAATAATACAGGGTATAGAAGCACGGATAGATTACGTTACTCTATCGTGATTAAGACTTCATAATAAATAAGAAGCCAACGACTACTAAATTTTATTTTTATAAAAAATAATACGTTAATAATATTTATTTTTTCCTACTATCTATAAAATATTGAACTAAAGAGCAAAATGATATAGTCCATAAAATCCAGCATTTAACTTTTACAACTTCATGAAAGTACTAAATAAAGGTGATAACTGAATAATTACTTAAAAATTAATTATCAAGGCTAATACATAACGTCAATTTAATTACACTTTTACATAAACGTGAAAATACTATGCATTCCAACGACTAGTTATAGAATTAATGGGGTGTGTTGGATTGCATCCACGAAAATCAATAAATAATACGAGCTAAATTGTAGCTTATTAATCGTCTATATATTTTACAATAAACGCTAATTAGTATTGGCATATTTACGCGAACTAGTTTTTGTCTACATGATTTCTTTACGCTTAATTTTTTGCGTGTTATACTAATTTTCATGACTGCACTCCAACAGTCCCCTATAGCGCATTAATCTTACAGCTCATTGTATTAATATTTGACTATCTAATACTTATTCTAATAATAGTTCTATTTGAAAAAAATTTTATTTTTTTAAAGAAATAAGCAAAAACTGAAATAAAAAGCGTTTAAATTTACGAAGTAGCTTTTTCTACGAGGAAACGCCTATTTATAAGAGAGATTAAAAACACAGAAAAACCTAAAAATAAACAAAAAACAGAAAAGACCAAAGCCTATAATATAGTTTTTAAGATATCCTAGCGAATTTATGAAGAAAGAATACGATTTTAGGAAAGGTGATTTTCGAATTTCATTTAGAGATTAAAAGTGTGAAAGTTCGAGTCTCAATGCGACCGAAACGAAATCATCAGAGAAAACTTACATTTAAAAACCAAAATCTACTTTCAATTCACGAAAAAGACCATGCAACCAAAAAACGTAAAAGTAAATACTAGAGAAGTCGGTCGCAACTAAAACTAAGGAAAACACGTAAACTTATAAACAAAGAAAGAAAAAACTAAGATAGGTGATATATAAAACCAACAGATTAATCCATTATGGAATTGAAAGCTGTATTCCTGCGATCCTGTTAACGACTCATCAACGGATTAATCCATTATGGAATTGAAAGTTTTAATGAAACGGGTTTTACGCCCGCATAGGGTTAAGGGATTAATCCATTATGGAATTGAAAGATTTTTATCGTATTACACGCAAAAAATGAAACAAATTGATTAATCCATTATGGAATTGAAAGTTCGCTTCAAAGTATTTATAAGCGTAGTATTCGTCTTCCGATTAATCCATTATGGAATTGAAAGACGTAATATTGGAAACTGGGGAGTTTTTTCGCTTCATTTAGATTAATCCATTATGGAATTGAAAGACGGTATTCCTCTGCAGTGGTATTCGGCGTGTAACACAATTGATTAATCCATTATGGAATTGAAAGAGAATCAGCAAACTTAAGTATCGCTCTTACAGAATTTGCAGATTAATCCATTATGGAATTGAAAGATAGATCAGGTGCTTGAAGATAATGAACAGTTGAAAGCAGGATTAATCCATTATGGAATTGAAAGTAGTCAGACAGGATAGATACGAAATCGATGAAGAGAACAGATTAATCCATTATGGAATTGAAAGAATTTCTTAATCATACAATACAAAACTACAATCTTACAAAGATTAATCCATTATGGAATTGAAAGATGTATTCCTTTAATTGTAGAGATGATGTTTGAATATCTGATTAATCCATTATGGAATTGAAAGTATTTAAAAAATATATTTGGCTTTCATCAAATCATGATCATGATTAATCCATTATGGAATTGAAAGTAAACCATTCTCCCTTACCTATTTCGAAGCTTCTCTGATTAATCCATTATGGAATTGAAAGGTTCATTTTGAGTTTCAACTATCACTTTAGCTAATCTGTCGATTAATCCATTATGGAATTGAAAGCCTCTTTTGAATTAATAAAACTTATGAACTGTTTAGCTGAGATTAATCCATTATGGAATTGAAAGTATTCCTCTGTAATTTGTTGCGATAAAATAATCTAAAACGATTAATCCATTATGGAATTGAAAGTACATGACTTAGGTGTTGAATTTTATATGAATAAAGGATGATTAATCCATTATGGAATTGAAAGTAAATCGCAAAATATTCCCATTAAGAATGCTATCGTAATGATTAATCCATTATGGAATTGAAAGTTGATAAACATCATTTGGCACTAATATCATCTTTGTCATGATTAATCCATTATGGAATTGAAAGAACGTTAACAGTTTCGGTCTACTTAACGCGAAACCGAAAGTAGATTAATCCATTATGGAATTGAAAGATATAAAACACAAAAAATTATAACTTCCGCATTAAAAACTTGATTAATCCATTATGGAATTGAAAGACAAGATCTCCTGGCAAATGACGTTTTTAGCAAAGCAAGCCGATTAATCCATTATGGAATTGAAAGTTGATGATGAAGAATTAGCGAACGATACCGTCCACTGATGATTAATCCATTATGGAATTGAAAGGCAAACCATTTAAATCCATACTGAGATAACCAATTTTCGAAGATTAATCCATTATGGAATTGAAAGTAAGAAAGACATCCTTAGATCAAGAATAAAAAGATAGGATTAATCCATTATGGAATTGAAAGTTAAACTATAAGGTCTGTGTTTATCATCTGTTTCCCAAATTTGATTAATCCATTATGGAATTGAAAGTCTTTTTTTCTCATTTTTATGAATAATTTTCAGTTTTCGATTAATCCATTATGGAATTGAAAGATATTAATTCCCCCTTTCATGACCATGTGCAAGATAATGTGATTAATCCATTATGGAATTGAAAGATTAACTTCAATGTAAGGAACACCATTTGATGGGAACTTTGATTAATCCATTATGGAATTGAAAGAAATAATAAATTGATATTAGGTCAGCATTATCACGATATATGATTAATCCATTATGGAATTGAAAGTTAATCAACCTCTATTTTCATTCCTAATATTCCCTTTCTGATTAATCCATTATGGAATTGAAAGCAAATCAATAATTATCTGTGGGAAGGTGAGGCTTTATAAGATTAATCCATTATGGAATTGAAAGACCATTTTCAGTACTTATTTACAGTTCTCAAAATGCTAGATTAATCCATTATGGAATTGAAAGATTACTCTCCTACATTCATCAAATCTAGATGCTCCAGGATTAATCCATTATGGAATTGAAAGTTTAAATCTCTGAATTGATTAAATGTAAGAAACACGATGATTAATCCATTATGGAATTGAAAGTTTGATAAAGTGCCGATCTTTATAATATCTCCCTGCAAACGATTAATCCATTATGGAATTGAAAGAAAATAACAAATAAAGAACGAAAATACAAAACAAAAAAGATTAATCCATTATGGAATTGAAAGTCTTTCATCTGTTCTAACATTTTAAGTTCATATTTGTTCAGATTAATCCATTATGGAATTGAAAGTTAACACTGTTAATTTGATCAAATACTTCTTTATAATCATGATTAATCCATTATGGAATTGAAAGGTAATTGTACCTGGTGGTTGAACTTGAATTGTTTCTGGATTAATCCATTATGGAATTGAAAGATTATACAATAAATTATAAACCAGGTATTTCAGGGTTCTGATTAATCCATTATGGAATTGAAAGTAAGGGGTAAGTAAAAGGGTGTACTATGGGGTACACCGCCTGATTAATCCATTATGGAATTGAAAGATCATTTGAGTAAATTCCATCAAAGTCCAATTGTTCTCACAGATTAATCCATTATGGAATTGAAAGTGTTTTTCTATTTCTTCTTGGGCTATTTCTCTAATTCTTGATTAATCCATTATGGAATTGAAAGTCTTCGAACCCTTCCCATGCCACTAAAATGTACGCTAAAATGATTAATCCATTATGGAATTGAAAGTAACGTACTCGTAATGACGTTGTATAAATCTTATTTCATTGATTAATCCATTATGGAATTGAAAGTTCCTTTCTTCTTGTATCCTACGCCATGGAATTTTTGCTCTGATTAATCCATTATGGAATTGAAAGTGTATAAAATCTAGTAATTCATCATCAGTATCTGCAAGATTAATCCATTATGGAATTGAAAGAACTGGTTACGTTTGCCCTGTCTGTGGATATCAAACTGATACTGATTAATCCATTATGGAATTGAAAGAAGATTAAGCCTTTACTCAGGTAAACGGCACCCTTCATAGATTAATCCATTATGGAATTGAAAGTTCAGTTTGAAAATTGGATATTAATTCGTGTAGTTTGCGATTAATCCATTATGGAATTGAAAGAAAATAGTACCGTTAATATCGACTGTTGCATATCCGTTAGATTAATCCATTATGGAATTGAAAGCAGAAATTGATGATTAAAATTCTCTTCTTAGCAAAATAATCAAGATTAATCCATTATGGAATTGAAAGATTTAAATCACTTGAAGAAGGCAGACAGAGGGAAGGACTGATTAATCCATTATGGAATTGAAAGAGCTCAGCTCTACTGGGAAATGTGTACCATCAAAGTGATTAATCCATTATGGAATTGAAAGTATTTTTAGCAAAAATCTATATCTAATTTTTATTGCTATGATTAATCCATTATGGAATTGAAAGATTTTATACTGTTCGAGAAACGACTTTAACGCATTTTCTAAGATTAATCCATTATGGAATTGAAAGATTCCATTTATCCTATGTCCCATAAAATTATACTATATTATGATTAATCCATTATGGAATTGAAAGTTACTCCAGGGCAAAGCGACTCATACTTTTGAATAATCTGATTAATCCATTATGGAATTGAAAGTGGGATCCACAGGCGAGATTTCATCAATAAAAATATAACGATTAATCCTTTAGGGAATTGAAAGGATAAAACTGAATTTACAATATAGCCAAATGTATCAACCTGATTAATCCTTTAGGGAATTGAAAGGTATGCCCACCCCTGTCAGAGTACAGTCACACCCAACCTGATTAATCCTTTAGGGAATTGAAAGTCATGATAATATCTGATATGTGTCTCAAATTGATTATGATTAATCCTTTAGGGAATTGAAAGCAAGTAGTCCGCGGGATTCTTTGTTTCATAGGGATGATTAATCCTTTAGGGAATTGAAAGATTCTTCTTATAGCATTGGCTACAAATTCTTGCCTACGATTAATCCATTGGCAGATTGAAAGAAGTAGACTATACAGGTTCAGATGACTTGAGTTTCTTTAGATTAATCCTTTAGAGAATTGAATTTTTTGAAACAAAAATCCCTTTACTTCACTACTTTCTTGATTAATCTTATATGAAATTGGAAATTCTTAGCTAGGTTTAAAGAGATTAATGGAGCTCTAGGTTGCTAAGAAATTGAAGTCTATAAGTCTATTATTTTAGATAATTTTACTATTACTATTCGGATATTTTACGCTAGCCGTATATGTCTTGATAGAGCGTTAATTTTTAGTTGTTAAATGATAGTCTGTGGAGCTTTAAGTAATCAAATGCTAATTTACATGGTAACTTTATGTAACCTTGTATGGAATATCTGAAAATGAATCCCTCTGATCAGCAATACCAAAATTAGTTAAATACTGTATACTAAGCGTACTTAACTGATTCAGAGTGGTTTAAAACTATACTCAATAGCTCCACAAACTGGGGCACAAACGCTAAAAAGATTCAGAGTGGTTTAAAACTATACCACTTTAGGTTAAATACTGCATACTACGCGTTTAATTCGTTACTTTTTGAGCATCGGACAGTAGATTCTGCCAGAAATAATAGAAGCTAAGTTACCGCGAGGAAGAGTTGAAGCTATAGGACAGTGGATTCTGCCAGAAATACATAATATGGTTTTACACAGAGTGATGGCACGCTTTCTATTAAGGAAAAAGGATATCACGGTAAATCATAGAACTTAACGTATCGAAACGGATTGACGGAGAAATTTTCGTGTTGATATCGTCTTGAATTGGAAAACTGAATTCTGCAATAACTGGATGGATAATTGATCATATACTGTTGACATCACGTTGAATCGCAAAACTCTGACGGAATGGATAAAAATTCTAAGTTTTCATCACTATAATATCACGTTGAAATGCAAAACGCTAGGAATCCATGTGGAGAAGAACCATTATTACCTTATAATATCGCGTTGAATCGCAAAACTCAAATGTTTATATTTGTGAAGTGCAAAGTATAAGAAAATGTGTTGGGCATTTTCAGGCAAAGAGACGTTCTCGCAACATGGAATAGAGACTTTAAATGTGTTCAGAAGATGCTTTCAAGAAACTGTGCCCATAATTGCTAAAAGGCTGAATAGGGATCAAAGGGAAATTGAAGTTTACACTGAATTGGCAATAGCTCTTCACGACTTAGGTAAAACTTCTAAAAATTACCAAAAGGGGCCTAATTACTACGGGCATGAAATCTACAGTGGTTATTTGCTGTATAAGATATATGAAAACTTTGAAAATAACAAAAACACAGATAATATTGGAATACCGTTTGTACTGGCATCTATTAACCACCACGAAGCTATGGCAGCTAGAGGGTTCAAATTAATGAGAAGCATAAGTCAAATAAATCAAGTGAAACAGTTTGAATTTTGTGAAGAATGCAGAGAAGAAATAGAAAAAATTACTATAGAAATAGATAAGAGAATTACAGATGTAGTGATTGAAACGATAGAAAATAATAAAGTAATTTCACCAATAAAAGCGTTAAAATGGTTCCAAAATCTGAGCTTTAGCCTAAATTTACTAAGCGTTTATCCAATAGTTTTAGGACCACTGATGGTATCAGATACAGTGGCTGCGAATAAAGACAGAGGGAATAGTTATAGTAGAATAGTAGAGGAATATAAAAAACATCTGCCATGCCTAGTTTAACCGTGTGAAAATGAATGAAATCGTTTAAAACTGATAAATATAAAATACTATTGGTTTTTCAAATTTCCCCTTTTATCTCAATGGTTCTGGCTGAGTCTAAAGTCTTACTCCATGTTTTTCAAATTTCCCCTTTTATCTGTAATGTGTGTATTATTTGAAAATTAGATGATAATTCTAATAAAGAGAAGAATCTTGATTTTCAGATATTCCACACGCTTTCTATCTGTGAGCATTTAAAACTGGCAACTTCTTGATCAAGGCAGTTTGGAGATAAGTATCTGGGAACTGAGGTTTTTCTCTAGGTTAGACCTTCGTAAAATCAGAAAGGTATTGAAATAAATAAACGTCCATAGTGTTCTTCACTCATTTCTCTTCCCAATCCAATATTTCGTATTGAAATGTAGTGTGTGTAACATTTGAATCTTTATGTTGGTTCTATGGATTATTCTGATAAAGAGGATAGCCTTAATTTCCAGACAATCCACAAACTAATTGAAATGAATAAACGTTAATTAAAAATGTATGAGTAAAGTGGCTTGTGAATAATCTGAAAATTGAGACAATTTTCAAGATCAGAATTATTCGTAAAATAAGCGTTAAGTATTCAAATGGTACGTACAACTGTGTTTTTGTTAAAATACGTTATTCGTAAAAGAATGTTAGATTAAGAAGAGATTCGGTTTTGGATTTACTCAGCAAGTTAATGCGGTATTTTTAAACTCATATGTCACGCTTCTGTTTATGCGAAAACCTTTAAACGTTGCATCTTCTATCACCTCCTTCTTACTATTACGCTTTTTGTTTATGCGAAAATGTCTAAGAAAAATAAACCTGGACGTTTTCATGCAATGCTCTGAGAAAGACAGAAAAGGGAATTGGTCTAGGCATTTCTAATACTCTGAATGCATGAAGGATCAGAAAACTGTCATGTTCACAAAAACGTTTATACAAGAGAGTATTTTATCTCTTTATGGAAGTCCTATTTTATATAGCTGGGGATGTAAGTAATTATAATGTAATAACTTATAAATATTCTAACCAAAGTGAAAAAACATTTTTTGCAGCTCATGCACTTTATAAAATTTTTAAACCAGAGAAGGTAGTGGCTTTATTGCCAGATTCTTTAATATCGTCTGGAGATAAACTAGATCCTGGCCAATTAAAGGATGCTTACACGCAACTAATTAAGGAAAGGGCTAGTAAGTTGAACTATAACCAGGAGGAAATTGATGCTTTTCTACGCAATTTAGAGGCTTACGTTATTCCAAACACTGGTATTGGAAGTGCTATAAAAGCTAATGGATCAAACCTTGAAAAAAGTAAAGATGATAAGTACGCCAGGGTTCCTTATTCGAGTAACTTTAGCCCTGTTTTCATTTTTAATGTAATATATTCAATATTCAGAAAATATCGTGATGACGGTTATGATATAATCTTAGATCTAACTCACGGGACTAACGTGTTAACCAGTATTTCTTTAACTGTGGCCTCAATGTTTAATGCCAAAGTATTCGCTGCCCCAGTCATGGGCTCTCCTGGACAGCAACAAGAGGTGAACATTGTAGAGCTAACTGGCGTTATTGAGGCAATGAAAGATTCTATAATGACTGAAGAGTCCATTAAGAAAGTTGACGAAAGATATTTTAGGGATTATTCAGACAAATTGAAAGAAATTAGACCTGATAAAATGCCAGAAATTTCTGATATATTGGGAAAAATAAAGTCCCACGATCCAGGCAGGATAAAGAATTTTCTAGCAGAGTTAAGGAACGGATTTCCAGTGAATGCAGTGAAAGAATTAAAGGAACTGGAAGATGAGATGACTAACTTCGAAAACAGAGTAATGACCTTGAAAGACGCGTACGAGAAATGGTACTCCTATTCAAAATTGTCAGAGTTCACTTCCATTCTACTGTCAAATTTCTACTCTGCTTTAACGGTGAAAAGCTTAATATCCAGGATAAAGGCGAGCAACGACTTAGATTCTCTCAGAAATATTATTGACCTTTACGCTGAAGTGAAGTATTACGACAAGTTTTTATCTTTAGCTAGAGAATATCCTATAGCGTATTGTTTGAAAATTAACGGAGGAGGAAAATTCGAAGACACAGAGGATAAAACTAAAGAAAGCACATTATACGGAAAATGCGAGGAAAGAGTAAATGAAACAATAACGAAAAAGATCTCAGATCTAATAAAATATAGAAACTTCATAATGCACAGTGGACTGTCAATAGATGCAAAAACCCAAATCGATGGCAATGGGAATATAAAACAATCGTCTCAAGACGTAAGTCTATCTAACATAGAAAAATCAATAGAAAAAATTAGAAAAGAACTAAACTCCATCATACAATCCATGAATGGATAGTATTATATATTTTGGTCTTAAATAGAAATGCCAATTATTTTTTGTTATATTAGACATTCTTTTTTTCGTTAATTTTCTACTATCTGAGACTTTGGATTGCAGTCATGAAAATCAACAAATAATACGATCTAAATTGTAGCTTATATAATCCTCTAAGTGTCTTGCAATAAACCCTAAATTAATGTTAGTTAACATTGGTATATTTACGTGAAAAAACAAGACTGATTGATACTGTAGATGAAAAAGAAGCACTTACGCATTGCTGTGCTTACGTAAATAACTTTTGTGTATATAATTTCTTTACGTTTAATTCTTTGCGTATTACATACTAATTTTCGTGTCTGCGTTCCAACAATTCCCATAATCTGAAATCGAGATTTTCTAAGTAGAACAACTCACATACTAGAGTAAAATATTCAAATAATATATCTAATATTAGATTTAAAGCTAGATAAAAAGTGTTTAAGTTTACGTCGTAGTTTTTTCCACGTCGAAACGCCTATTTATAAGAGAGAATAAAAACACAGAAAAACCTAAAAATAAACAAAAAACAGAAGAGAAGAACTTGAATAATAAAGTTTTTGAGGTATTCTGACGAATTTAGGAAAAAGAAGTTAAACTTCAGGAAGGGTTACTTTCGAATTTGATTTAGAGATTAAAAATGTGAAAGTTCGAGTCTCAATGCGACCAAAACGAAATCATCAGAGAAAACTTACATTTAAAAACCAATTTTTACTTTCAATTTGTGAAAAAGACCATGCGACCAAAAAACGCAAAAGTAAATACTAGAGAAGTCGGTCGCAACTAAAACTAAGGAAAACACGTAAACTTATAAACAAAGAAAGAAAAAACTAAGATAGGTGATATATAAAACCAACAGATTAATCCACTATGGAATTGAAAGTATGCTTTTACTGGGGCATGAGGTTAAAAGGGAGGCGGAGATTAATCCACTATGGAATTGAAAGTTTTTTCCACCCAAGAGAAAAAAGAGTTTAAGAATTAAGGATTAATCCACTATGGAATTGAAAGTTTAATATATGAAAAACGGTACAGCTGTCGCAATCATCATGATTAATCCACTATGGAATTGAAAGAATAAATGATATTCCAGAAATGAAGGGTAATGTATTGCTTTGATTAATCCACTATGGAATTGAAAGCATCTAAATGAAATTTCAGCCGCGAAATTACAATTTTCCAGGATTAATCCACTATGGAATTGAAAGTCAATTAATAAGGACTTTGAATTTGTTTCGTTTTTTGCGTGATTAATCCACTATGGAATTGAAAGTATCAGAATGCATTAGATATAATTAGAAAACTACAAAACTGATTAATCCACTATGGAATTGAAAGAACTGAAGAAGTTGATACGGAATTTTTGCAGGTTGTAAATTCGATTAATCCACTATGGAATTGAAAGTATATGTATTATGTCTCTTAGTCCTGGAAAAAACCAATCTGATTAATCCACTATGGAATTGAAAGTTCTTTCTAAAACTTCAATTTTCATCAAAAGACCAAGAGATTAATCCACTATGGAATTGAAAGTTAGTTTAATTCGTATGAGAGAAATTTATATTGTTCATTGATTAATCCACTATGGAATTGAAAGCCTGATAAAAATTGAGTGGAATATCCACTCTACTTGTGATTAATCCACTATGGAATTGAAAGGTGTTTGTCTGTATTTTGTAGAAGAGATTAATAAAATGATTAATCCACTATGGAATTGAAAGATGGACTGGTTGATGGACGAACTAAACACATTCTTCATTGCAGATTAATCCACTATGGAATTGAAAGTAAACTTACGTAGCGTTATCTATAATTAACCGAAAAACTTGATTAATCCACTATGGAATTGAAAGTTATTTACAACATACTACTTCTTCTTTACAACCTTCTTCTGATTAATCCACTATGGAATTGAAAGCGTATGTCAGCGTAATGTGTACATAGACTTCCTGAGATTAATCCACTATGGAATTGAAAGATTCATCAAGACCGTATTCAGCAGTTTCAATGTCATGTTTCGATTAATCCACTATGGAATTGAAAGACGCTGTCTGCTAATAGTGTTATTACGTTTTTAATGTCGTGATTAATCCACTATGGAATTGAAAGGTATGACTGGAAATGTTGACAGTACAGCTGTTGAGATTGTATGATTAATCCACTATGGAATTGAAAGAATGAATTGAGATAATTTCTTACAGATTGCGATGAGACTGATTAATCCACTATGGAATTGAAAGGGTTTACAGGTTGTCCTTCTACTGCAGGCTGACCAGTGCCTGATTAATCCACTATGGAATTGAAAGGAATTTCATCCTGAGTGAATTTTATTGACGGATTTGGAATGATTAATCCACTATGGAATTGAAAGTTATTCTAAGAAAGCGATAATAATCTCTACAAGAAGGTTCAAGATTAATCCACTATGGAATTGAAAGCCGCTTGAACATAGTGTTTATACTTTCTCTATCGAAGGAATGATTAATCCACTATGGAATTGAAAGTATGTTGGAATTATGTACAAAGGTATGAAGGGCTTGTTAAAGGATTAATCCACTATGGAATTGAAAGGTTAGGTATAAATAACTCCCGCTAGGAAACATTCCTGGCGGATTAATCCACTATGGAATTGAAAGCGTATGCCTTCGTTCCTCCTACTACGAGACCCTGAAATGCGATTAATCCACTATGGAATTGAAAGATTTTTAATAGGTTTCTATATATTTCGACAATTATTGTTGGATTAATCCACTATGGAATTGAAAGTCATTTTCTTTTTCTAGTTGATTTAATAATGATCTTATTTGATTAATCCACTATGGAATTGAAAGAAATATAACAATCTTGCAATCTTTATATGGTTTTAGATTTTGATTAATCCACTATGGAATTGAAAGTAGTATGAATGAAATCCTTAAATTCTTACAAGAAGGGATTAATCCACTATGGAATTGAAAGTCTATGGTCTAGTCCACTATATCCCCATGTTGTGTACTTTGATTAATCCACTATGGAATTGAAAGAGCTACACCACCTATACCATTCTTCTTTGCATGACTTCTAGATTAATCCACTATGGAATTGAAAGTAATACCAAATTCCCACAAATATAACTATTAAAAAAATGATGATTAATCCACTATGGAATTGAAAGACTAATAGTCATATTGCCGACACTAACTGTTTTGAACTCGATTAATCCACTATGGAATTGAAAGTAATGCCTACTGGCTCCGTTTCATCGAGCCCAAGTATGGCGGATTAATCCACTATGGAATTGAAAGTAGTTATTGGTTTGAAGGTAATCCTGAAGTCTTCAAGGATTAATCCACTATGGAATTGAAAGAATCGAAAACAAAGCGGGGCACAGAAAAAAACACAAAGCGATTAATCCACTATGGAATTGAAAGTAATACCAAATTCCCACAAATATAACTATTAAAAAAATGATGATTAATCCACTATGGAATTGAAAGACTAATAGTCATATTGCCGACACTAACTGTTTTGAACTCGATTAATCCACTATGGAATTGAAAGTAATGCCTACTGGCTCCGTTTCATCGAGCCCAAGTATGGCGGATTAATCCACTATGGAATTGAAAGTAGTTATTGGTTTGAAGGTAATCCTGAAGTCTTCAAGGATTAATCCACTATGGAATTGAAAGAATCGAAAACAAAGCGGGGCACAGAAAAAAACACAAAGCGATTAATCCACTATGGAATTGAAAGTTTGAAATAAATAAAATGAAAATTACAAAAACAAGAAAAGATTAATCCACTATGGAATTGAAAGACTATCAATCCAACAACTGGTAGTTCAACTAGTCAGGGATCGATTAATCCACTATGGAATTGAAAGAACTTTATATTCTAAGGAAGCTACTTGGATCATGGTTACGATTAATCCACTATGGAATTGAAAGGTATATAGAATATGAATTCTATGTTCTATTGTTTGTTTTGGATTAATCCACTATGGAATTGAAAGAGAACAGCTTAAATCCTTATCCTTAGATTTACAAGTTTATGATTAATCCACTATGGAATTGAAAGAGATTTTCTACAGTTAATTGAATTTCTGAATATGTTCTTGATTAATCCACTATGGAATTGAAAGTTTTCTATAGAATTCTCAGACATCTATATCCCTTCCATGTGATTAATCCACTATGGAATTGAAAGTGGTGAAGGTATAGTATATAAGGAAGAGTTAAAAGAAGGATTAATCCACTATGGAATTGAAAGAATGGCAGAAATTATTGTTTTTTTCTTAGTTGTCTCTTATGGTGATTAATCCACTATGGAATTGAAAGACATATCATAGTATGGAAGGATAGAAATCATAAAGTGAGATTAATCCACTATGGAATTGAAAGGACTATATTTTCAAAGACTATATTGAAAAATTGTACCCAGATTAATCCACTATGGAATTGAAAGATTCTAAAGGCAATTGCTCTTTTTTTCGGGGATAATGATTAATCCACTATAGAATTGAAAGTGATACAAATTTACTGGTAACGATGCGATGATAGCGTCGTACTGAGATTAATCCACTATGGAATTGAAAGTTTATATATCTTATGGAGATTGCTATTCTCTTTCTTCTATTGATTAATCCACTATGGAATTGAAAGGAGCATTAATTACTGCGATGACATAGTCTGGCAGATTAAGGATTAATCCATTATGGAATTGAAAGTCAAATGCGCTTATTGTGTGTAGCCATCCAAAATTTGATTAATCCACTATGGAATTGAAAGTATTTAGCATTATGAATCAAAACAACAACTTGATATTTTGATTAATCCACTATGGAATTGAAAGAAAGCTATTATCTCGTCATTAATCTTATTAAATTTGTCAAAGGATTAATCCTGTAGGGAATTGAAAGTAACATTATCATTACTTATCATTTGCTTTTTCATGAAAAAGGATTAATCCTGTAGGGAATTGAAAGTATTTTAGGTAGTCTGATGGTAATTTCTTAGTTATTAGTATTGATTAATCCTGTAGGGAATTGAAAGAAAGATAGATAATCAGAGTCGGAAAACAGAGTCAAATCCAGATTAATCCTGTAGGGAATTGAAAGGTCTTTTCTATTGATTCTTCACCATTTAGAACTTGTGATGATTAATCCTGTAGGGAATTGAAAGAGATAATCGATAAGCTTCCACACAAACGGTTGATTCACTCTGATTAATCCTGTAGGGAATTGAAAGTTTACTGAATTAACGAGATCATCTAGATCTTGATCCGACATGATTAATCCTTTAGGGAATTGAAAGCTTCATCAAATGCTACGATGCTAAAAAGCGTACGCTAAAGGATTAATCCTTTGGGAATTGAAAGAATTGTTGACTCCCAGAAAATTGAATTTGTGTATCCCAGATTAATCCTTTAGGGAATTGAAAGCTGTAGTAGATATCATTCAACGGACTGCAGTACGCTATAAGATTAATCCTTTAGGGAATTGAAAGATATACATCTTAAACTTAGGAATGTAAAAATCATATTTCTTGATTAATCCTGTAGGGAATTGAAAGAATGTTCTAACATAGACTTTTTAATGCAAATACAAAATGATGATTAATCCTGTAGGGAATTGAAAGCAATTATTTACTGGATCATTCTGCCACCTTAGTTCTTCTTGATTAATCCTGTAGGGAATTGAAAGAAGTAGTATAAGATAGCACATTAATTTGATATTTTCCCGGATTAATCCTGTAGGGAATTGAAAGCTAACCCAATATGATTTACCTTCTAAAATTTCATAATAAGATTAATCCTTTAGGGAATTGAAAGTGCGTGGACATACGGGCTAGAGGCAATTAGCCCTAACTCCCATTGATTAATCCTTTAGGGAATTGAAAGCTTGGGTGTCCTCGGGTTGGTTTTATCAACGGGCTAAGTGATTAATCCTTTAGGGAATTGAAAGCTATACATCTTATACGCGATGACTGCAGGGACTATGATGAGGATTAATCCTTTAGGGAATTGAAAACAATATATCTTGTATGCTATTACGGCTGGGACAATAATTAGGATCAATCAAGTATAGAATTAAAAGTATACTTCCGAAATTCATTCATCTAGTGATTCTGTTCTTTGAATAATCCTGTAAAAATTGAAAGACATAACGATTCAAATCTTGAAGATCGTAATAAAAAAGAATAATTCAGTAGGGGATTGTAAGTTCAATAGCTCGTTTATTCACTTATGTCTGGAGCAAATTGATTTCCAGATTGTAGTTTGTGGAATATCTGGAAATTGAGGCTATTCTCTCTATTAGGATCATTCATAGAATTATCGTCTAGTTTTCAAATGAGACATACTACTAGTATCTCCTCAATTTTCATGTGATCCACAAACTAGCGTGATTCTTACTTTTATAATGTGGATTTAATAATACGGGCTTATCCCTTCCTTTTAATTAAGTATTAAATTGAAAGGCTATATAAAGAAATCTTAAAAACATGAGGGGATTGGCTCAAGTTGTAATGAACGGATTTAAATTTCATGGATCATGTTTTCTTTAAAGTTAAGTTAGTTTTTATGTTTGTTTCAAACATGTAAATGGATAATCTTTATAAAAATGTTCTTTACTAATAATATTGTGTCTCAGAATAAATCTTTATTGGACGAAGCAACAGAAATTGGTATTTCTGCTACTACGTTCGGAAAAGTGAGCAGTAGTACTGTAAATAATTTGTTAAATTTTTTTACAATCTAGAAAGAATGTAAATGAGCTTTTGTTGTACATTATGAGGCAAATGCGTAGGGGTGAAATAGATCAAAACACTGGTAAACTTCTTTTATCTAAGTTGAAAGGGAAGAAGCTAGAGGAGGCGTTGGAGCTGTTAGGTTATTTTAAGTGGTTGTACGAGGCTTTAGATACTGAGGAGGCAAGAAATAAGAAGGCTGAGATTTCTAAGGTAAAGGATTTTAAAGGAGTGGTTGAAGTTCTATCCAGGTGAGTTAATGTCAGATTGTTATGATTTGGATAGGATAGTTTCGACTACGAGGATTGAAGGTATTCTTAGGAATGAGACTCCGCTGAGGATTGGTTCAGGGAGGGCTCAAGTGTTTACTTCGCTGACTGATAACCCTGTATTAACTCTGGGAGATAAGCCTGTTATTCCTGGGTCAACTCTGAAGGGAGTTTTGCGTAGTTTGGCTGAGGCTTATATGAGGAGTCAGGAAACGAATAAGGGAGAAAATAATGAGGGAGAAAATAATGTAATTTACAAGGTTTATGATCTTAAAGAAAGGGAGGAGCCAAGTTGTAAGGAAGTTAATAATAAGAGGATTTACTGTATTCCTTGTATTCTTTTTGGTTTTCACGATATTTCGTCTAGGGTTTTCTTATTTGACGCTGTGATTGAGGGTAATTATTCAATTTCTATGCGTACTATGGTTACAATAAATAGGGTTTTTGGAGGTCAACACGCTGGTCATTTATATACTTTGGATTTTGTAGATCCTGGAGCTTCTTTTAAATTTAACATGATAATAAATAATTTAGATATAATAAATGGAGAAAAAGAAGAATGGAAGAATAAGGCTGTGGAGGTTATGCGTTATCTTTTGAAGACTTTAGTTAACGATGGCGTATTCGTGGGAGGAAGGAAAAGTGTGGGTTATGGTTTGGTTAAATTGGTGGAAGGTAGGGTTTCTTTTCGTACTCTTTCGTCAAGTTCTGAAAAGGATTTGAAGGAGTTGATTTCGTCATGGTAGATTATACTTTTGCTAGAAAGGATGTTTTAAAAAGGACTGTAATAATTGAGGGTAATGTGATAAATACGGCTCCTTTAAGGATTGGTGGTGGGAAGGCTAATTT
Source organism: Acidianus manzaensis (assembly GCF_002116695.1). Lineage (NCBI taxonomy): Archaea > Thermoproteati > Thermoproteota > Thermoprotei > Sulfolobales > Sulfolobaceae > Acidianus > Acidianus manzaensis. The sequence goes on along the minus strand of NZ_CP020477.1, from coordinate 8,144 downwards.
TTCTCCTTCTAGCTTGGCTAGGGATGAGGTTTTAAAGGACGTTCTGGGTAATCCTGTCATTCCAGGTTCTTCTTGGAAGGGAGTTTTTAGGTCTACTGGAGAAAGGATATTGAGGTCAAGGAATGTCAAAGTTTGTTCTGGAGTAGGTAGGGATTACTGTTTAAATAATAAAAGAAAGGCGGATTATTTTCAGAGATTGATAAAGGAGGAGAAAGTTGAAGAGGCTTTAAAGACGTTTTGGGATTACACTTGCTTGAACTGTAAATTGTTTGGGACTATGAGTGTTATTGGTTCTGTTAGGTTTTTGGATTCAGTGTCTTCTTCTTACACTCTAGGGGTAAGGACTATGGTAGCTATTAGTAGGGAGGATGGGGCAGCTGCTCGTAGGGCTTTGCTCACTGTTGAATTTGTAGAGCCTGGTTCGGTTTTTCCTTTTAAATTAATAGGATATAATTTGCCTAATTATGCTATTGGATATTTAATTAAAATTATGAAGAATATTAATGATGAGTATGTTCAGTTAGGTGGACTTAAGACTAGGGGTTTTGGTTTCGTTAGATTTGAGAATTTGTCTTTCACTTCTCAGGGAGATAATAAGATTGGGGATGAGGATAAACCGGTTGAAATTACCCACGTCAAGGAGAAAGATTTTAACAATTTTTTTGAACAAATGAAAAAATTTGTAGAGGCGTTTGAAAGTGTCTCAATCCCATATCCAAAGGAGTGAGTATACTCCTAGAAATAGAGTGAGCGGATTTAGTGGAATTATTAATGTTGAAATGACTGTGGTTTCTGATTATCTTCACGTTGGAAGTGGTGAGTATAGTGTTGAAGTTTTAAAGCCGATTTCTGATGTGGATAAGTTGGTTGATCAGGCATTAAAAGGTGATATACCTAATGAGGTTAATAATTTCTTTTCTCAGGAAATGTATTTGATGAATCATTATGAGGGAAAGACTGTAATTCCCGGTTCTACTATTAAGGGGATGGTTAGGACTAGGTTGGAGTTAGCTATACCTGGTAGCTGTTATATTGTGGATAGCAGGGGAAGTAATTATTCTCCAAGGTATAAGAGTATATTTAAACCTGAGCATAAGAAGAGTGATAGGTTTGATCCAGAGGATTATCCTAATGTTTGCCCGGTGTGTAATCTTTTGGGTAATTCTGGTTTGGCTAGTAGGGTGAATTTTTCTGATTTTGTATCCAGTGATAAGACTGACGTAATTAAGATAAGTAATGTTGGATATGAGGTTGCTAAAAAGGGTGCTAGGTTTTCTGGAAAGGTTGTCTATAATTCTTTAAGTAAGGAGGAGTTAGGAATGTTGTTTTATGGTTTTGGGATTAGGGTTCAGAATGGGAGAGTCTTAAGTAAGGTTCAGCTTTTGGGAAGATTTAAGTATGAGGATAAGAGGTTTGGTAGGGTTACTTTTTCTATTGGTGCTGTCAATTCTTCTGATGTTATCTCTTCTATTCAAGCTTTTCAAACTAAATATAGGCCAAGAGATTTTAAGGAGGATTGGTAGGAATGGTGGAAAGGAAGATCTGTGTTAAGAGGGATTTGTCTCTTTCTTTTAATGGGGAGGAGTGTTTGTTTTTGGCTGATGCTGTGATAAACGATGAAAAAAAGATTTCTGTTAAGGTAAATGGAAAGGAATTGGAATATTTGTATATGGTGGTGAATTATGAGGGGAAAGCTTCTAGTTCCTGAATTAAAAGTTAGGTTTGTTGATGAAAGTAAGAATCAAGAATTGAAGGAGAAGGTAGTTCAAGTGTTGACTGTGTTTGCTGATATTTCTTCTAATGTTTGTCCTGATCATGCTATCGATGTTTACGCTGATTTGCTTTCGTTTATATTTAAGGCTCCGATGTTGTTGTCTTATGCTCCGTCGAGTGGTAATTATTTGTCTACTGCTTATGAATATTTCTTTACTTATGTTATTGCTAGGCATTGTAATGTGATTAATTACACGAATGTTGAGGATTTGATGAAGAAATTAGAGGATTTAAGGAAGAAATTGAATCTTACTCAGATTTCTGGTTATATTAATTCTATAAAGGAAATTTATGAGGCTTTGCTTTATACTCCTGCTGATACTAGGCCTGGGTACAATGTTTCTTCTTTGGCTTCTCATCTTCAGTTGACTTCTATTTTGGTTTGGCTTCTTCAAGCGTCTTCTCTGGATTTGAATTATTTGAGGATTGCTGCTTTGCTTCACGATTTGGGGAAATTGTTTGAACCTGAGCATCACGTTAAGGCTGGAGTGGAGATTTTGGATAAAGTTTTGGCTAATATAGGTAAAGATAATAAGATTTATGATCCTTTGACCAGGGTTAGGGATATAGTTTTACAGCATCATTCTGATTACGATTCTATTCTGAGTAAGGCTGACGAACTGGCTTCTTCCGCTGATAGGTTAAGTAAGATTATTGGTAAGGCTTTGGAGGGTTCTGAAGATGAGAAGTGTTATAAACTGAGGAGGGAGGAGTCTTTTGAATGTTTTAATCAGTTAGGTAAGGAAAAGTACGAGGAGCTTAGCGTTACTTTGTTTAAGTATTTGCTTGGTACTTTGATTGACAAAAAGTCTGAATTGAAGGTTTTCCAGAGCGATAAAAAGGTTAATGTCGCGAAGGTTGTACCTAATGATCTTATAGGTTATTTGGTTTACATAGATTTTCCAAGTATTCAGAAGTTTATTTCTAGTTTTCCGAATTTGAGGGATATGTCTTTTGCCAGTATGTTGGTTGATTTCATGACTACAGTTTCTTCCTTTGTTTACATTGATAATTTATTTTACAATATTACTAATGGAAAGTCCAGGATTCCTGCCGAGGCTTTACTGAGTGGTTATGGAGGACATTCTTACATCGTGGTGAGGAAGGATATTGGGTCTGATTTAGAGAATAAGTTGGCTAGTTTAAGGGATTTGGGAAAGGACGAATTTGGAGTTAAGCTTTCTGTTAGGATTGCTGAGTTTGCTTATAGGAATTACGTTAGGAATTTTGCTGAGGTTACTCCTTATCTTTATTCTTCTACTGAAAGGTATGTTGTAAACTCTGAGGAGGAGGAAGTTTACTCTCTAGGGTTTCACGTGGTTTGCGATAACTGTGGAATAAGACCAGCTGTAGAAATAGTGTCGATCAATAACGAGAATATGAAGTTATGTTCTCTGTGTTATAAGGTTAACTCTCTTTCGATTAACAGGGGATTTTCTGCTAAGGTTAATTCTACTTATATTGTTGGAAATTATACTATAAATCCTGAAAGTTTTAGGAAGGATATAGATCCTATGGAGTTCATAGCTGGATATAGGGATCCGAATGATAGTACTTACTTATCCTTGATAAAGGCTGATGGAAATTACGGTGGGGAAATTTTTAGAAATAGTATTACTTTCTCTGATTATATTGATAGGAGTTTTAGGTTAGACTATGGAATAAAGACTTCGTTTTATGAAACGTTGAAGGAGTTGTTAGACTTAGGCAGTTTGTCAGAACAGGATAAGGAGAATATTGCTTCAAGGATTTTATCTGGAGTTCTCTATTTGGGCGGAGACGATGTTTTGATTTTTTCTCCTGCAATAATTTCTTTGCCTTTTGCTGTGAAGATGTTTCAGAGGGCTGAAGAGTATACTGGTTTTACTTTTAAGGTTGGTGTACTTACGATAAAGCCTGATCATCCAATACAGTTTGCTATAAGGGCTGTAGATCAATTGATGGAGGATGCTAAAATAGAAGGAAGTCCTAAAACTTCTATTTCTTGTTTGACTTTTGAATCATCTTTAGCGACGGACGGAGTAGTTAGGAGAATAGAAGATGGGAATTCATATTTATTGCTTAAGAATGAATTGAAGGATGTTGAAGGAGTTTTGAATATGTTAGGTTATATGGACTTTAAGAATGTGTTATCTTATTATTACGATAAGAAACAAGGTAAGAAGAAGACTAGGGAGAAATTGGGTTACATAAATTACATTGTAGAATATTCTTTTGAGAATGATTTTCTTTCGACTTTAGCTTATATGCTTAGGTATAAGTTTAGGGCTGAATCTAAGGAGGAAAAGGATTTGATCAGTTTTATTCTGAGGAAGTACGTTGAAATAAAGGAGAAAGAAGGTAAGGAAATACTTCCAATTCAAGATTATTTTTACATGTTAAAGACTTTTAGGTTAGGTGTTGGTTTATGAGGTTCAAAGTTTTTATTAAAAATTACACTGCGTTAACGATAGGCGGTGGAGCTGAAGGAAGGACAGATATTTCATTAAATGATCTAATTATTCCGCCGTCATCCATAAAGGGAAGTATGAGGACTGCAATAAATAAATTTTTACCGCAAAATTATACTAGCTGTGGGAAGATTAGACCAGAAGAAATAACTGAAAAACATAAAGAACTTGGAAAACCTTGCGATGTCTGCTTACTATTTGGTTATCCAAAATCTAGGGATATAGGATGTTTTACCATAAATATTGTGACAGATTTGGAAAAATTGGATAAAGTTTCATTTACTAGAGTAGCCATTGATGATAAAACTCAGAAGGCAGTGGAAGGGGGATTATTTTCGCAAGAAGCAATATCTCCGGAAAGTGAAGTGGTAATAGAAGTGAATTTCAGAGATTCGTGTCGTGAAAGGATGCTTAAATTGCTTCTTTACTCTTTGTCCGCTTTAAGGCTATGGAGGTTAGGAAGGAATGCTATGATTGATCTTAAAATTGAAAACATATGCGAAAAATATAAATGTGATGAAGAAATGAAAAAAATTGTAACTAATTTAGAAAACTATTTATGGTGATTCTATGTCGAAGTACGTTTTGTTGAAATTGAAAATAGACGGATATACTACTACTTATATGAGAAAAATAAAGAATTATTATTTTTCCGTAACTGATTACATTCCGTCTACCACGTTACGTGGAGCAATATTAGCTGAATATTATTATCAAAAGGGAAAAATTGATCAGAACTATTACGTATCTCCAGCGTATCCTAAAAGCTCAGCTCCAGCCCATTACTTCTCACCAGCAGTATCTAGAAAATCTAAACTTTTTGAAGAAGAGAAAGAAATATTGCAGAAAAAGAGTGCAGAAATGAAAGAAGGAAAGAGTTTAGAAGAGATCATGAAATTTAAGAGTGAAGAAACGCCAAAACCAAAAATAGGGACATTGATCACTTTAAATAAGGAAGAGAACGAAAAATACTTATACTCTCAGTATTCTTCAGAGTCAACGATAGAAATGCACGTAGCGATTGACAAAGATAAGGCTACCTCAGTTACGAATATGCTGTACGCTTACGAGTACAAAAAACTGGGAGAAATGTGGGCTCTTTCTCAACCGAGCGAAATAATAGACGTAGTAGAAACGATAAGAGTAGGTAGGGGAAAGAATAGAGGTAACAAAGAAATACAGATTCAAAAAGTAAAGGAAGTAGAATTCCCAGAATCAGAAGGGGGTTTATCCTATTGCCTTTCCCAATGCGTAACAAAATTATTTGGAAATCAAATACTTTCAGCTAAGTCAATAATAGGAGACACTAGCATATACTCAGGCTGGTTTACTACAGATGAATACTCAGGTCAAAAGCCTGTGTTCAATTCAATTAAAGAAGGAAGTTTAATTTACCTTGACAGAATAAATGTGGACTTAAGGCCAGCTGGGTTGAACTTCTTATTGTCAATAAAAGATCTTCATGAACTATTAAAGGTGGTAGAATGAAAGCTTGTTTATTTAACCTAAAATTCTTAACTCCGAACGGGATAAGAATAGGAACTAAAATTGAAGGAGAAAATACAATTTATGCGTTAAAATTCAGGGATAAATATGTTATACCTTCAACTAGTTGGAAAGGGATGTTTAGGAGGATAACGGAGTCAGTGAGTCAGTCAGCTAAATACATTTACGGATATCATGATGAAAAGGAGAGCTTAGCGGGAGCAATAACAATATCTGATAGTTTAATAGACGCTAAATCCGTGGTAAGGCCTCATGTTACTATAGATAGAAAATCAAAGACTAACTTAGAGAAATCATTATTTTCAGAAGAAATAGTGCTAACTCCAGTAGTGAATGTAAAGGTAATACTAAGGGGTGACGATGAAATATTTAATGGATGGAAAGAGACGTTAAGATACTTAAGAGATTTAGGATATTTTATAGGTCAAGGAAAAAGCAGAGGAATAGGATACATAAGGCTTGATGATAAGGAAAGTGAATACGCTTACGTATCGGTTGAAGAGAAGCCTAAATTTAGATCGCTGGCAGAATTCCTGGGTACCAATGAATAATGGGTACCCATGAAATGCTAGTTGTTCTAGGTATATCTTATAAATTTTTTCTTAGATTTAGTTTGTGGAGAGAATATCTGAAATAAGCTTTTCTCTTGATTAACTCATAGCAAAAAAGTAAAGTGTTCAAATATACACTAACTTAGATTTAGTGTGCGTGTATATCATTTTAAAACTATACGATAATTCTATGAATAGTCCTAATAGAGAGAATATCAATTTTCAGAAAATCCACAAACTATCTTAGATATTAAAATTGAATTGCTTGAGTTATTCCTTTAAGGATTCACAGTATAATAAGAAGATGTCAGAAAAAAGAAGTTTATAAAAGGACATTTTCATAATACTGTGAAAATATGCACGAGAAGTTGCATTACGTTTTTAAAATTATAGCTTCTATATATTTATATTTTATTAAGAAGTTCTGACTGATCAACTCTGGTAAAAAACTTGAACATAAACGTGAAAAATGATGAATTTTCATAGTATTAATTATAATAATAAGAAAAAAGGATAAGAGAGCACACTAAAAGTACTAGTAGTTTGTAGTGTCTACTATCTGAATACTTTACGTTAATTTTATGAAATGTTCTGATTAAGAGAAAGAACTTCAATTTTGAAATACTTCACAGACTAAGTTTGTGGATTATCTGAAAATTAATGCTCTTTTCTCAACTAGGAATGCCAGCTGAATCAGTGTTAAGTAATCACAAATTCTGCACAAATTACTATCTATTTATATAAAAATCTTATTAAGTCAGAGGCAATGTAAGATGGCATGTGAGATAGGCAGAGTTCAGCAGAAGTGTAAACGTAAACGCAGGGAGAAAACAAATAAGTTATTTCATCTACTTTGTCTGTCTGTATTCCATTTCTTATTAAAATTTGTTTGCATATTGTAGATATAGGATCATTTAAGATGCATTGAATGTAATCATATCCATCTTTTGAGTACTGCGTTACTTCATCTTTTGAATGCTTCTTCTGATTAATGGATTTCTTCTCTTTTCTCTCTCCTTCCCCTTCTTTTTCTATTTTATTTGCAATAGTCAGCACGCTTTCTTTTCTATATGATGAAACTCCTCTTATATTTGCTCTAACGCAAGGTGCAGTATACTTACCTGTTCCGTAATTAATGAATTGCGTACTGGATAAAAGTATGATTTTCATATTTTTTGCATCATAACATAAGGAGATAGACTCAGGTAATTGTTTTTCGTCTATAACTGCAATTGCCAATGTATGATCTATCATTATCCCGTTCTTCGCTTTGTATATATCCTTTCCTTTTTCTTCACTAGCTAAGAGTAATGTATCGTAAGCTTGGTCAGTAAAGTATATGCGTATGCCTTTAACTTCTTTATCCATCTTTCCTTTAGTTTCACTGGGTAGTTTATCTTTTGTTTCTATTTTTATTTTCAATCCTAATTTTGTTAGTTCATCATGATACTTTAGGAGTTGTTTCAATTTTTTAGTTAAATAAATTTGTTTCCTTATTGGATCATATTCAGATATTAATCTTTTAATCAAGGTTGAAGGTAATTTAGTTTCTAATGCTTCTTTAAGGGATGGGTATTCTATCTCTATATATCTGTTTATGAAAGAAGATATTTGTTTTTCGTCTATTTTGATTTGATAAGCTTTCGTGTCTGATATAGAGTACATATCGTCGTTATGAATGTTAAATAGATACATGGGATTAATTAAACTTTTAGATTTAAAATTTTTAGCTATTCTTAGTTTTGAAGCAAGCCTTTCCCTTAATCTTATTATAAGATTTAAAATTTTTAGCCTCTTTGAGCATCAACTTTTCGTAAAACAAAAGATTGATTGAGAGAACAGCAAGATAGAATGACGAAAATTT